>NZ_LN877938.1:561770-649757 GCF_001403595.1 Gabonia massiliensis
ATTGTAGCTCGTCCATGCTTCTGCAGGAGTGCCGCCCCAGGTACAGTCGATAACTCCGACCGGAATACCGAGTTCCTGCCACAGACGACGGGCAAAGAAGTACCCCAGTGCGGAAAATTCGGGTACGGATGCGGGAGAGCATTCTTGCCAGCCTCCCATTGTCGAAGCGACGTCGGCTGCGGGGGCAAGCGATGTTGCTTTTTTTACCTGAAACAGGCGTATACAGGGATAATCGGCAGCGGCCACTTCCTGTTCGTAGTTCAAGACTTTGCCCCAGCCTGCTACGGGCATTTCCATATTGGACTGTCCGGAACAGAACCAGACTTCTCCTATCAGGATATTGCGCAAGGTGATTTTTTTCCCGTCCGAGATGGTTATGTCAAAGGGCCCTCCAGCTTCGGGGGTGGGTATGCGCACGCTCCAGTTCCCTTCGGCATCGGAGTGAAAACGGTATTGCTCATGGTCCCACTCGGTAGTTACGGTCATTTTCTTACCGGCGGCAGCTTTTCCGTAGAGGGTAACTTGTGTTTTTTGCTGCAAGACCATATTGTCGGTGAATATGGCGGGCAATGTGACTTTTGCCCGGGCACTTCCGACGACCAGGCAAAGGCATAACAGGATAAATAGCTTTTTCATATTTTTTTTACTGCTGGTGGTTGTTTTTCTATGTGTCGTATTTTTCAGCGGACTATTATTGTCCGTACAAAATGTATTTGGTCTGATGCGCTTCCTACTTGTATCTCAAATTCTCCGGGCTCTACCACTTTCTGCATACGGGTATTGTACAGGGCGAGTTCCGAGAGAGGCAACGTAAGTTCGACGGTCTTTGTCCCACCGGCTTCGACAGAGATTTTGTCGAAAGCTTTCAACTGCTGAACCGGTGTCGCCACAGTGCTTATTTTGTCTCTTACGTAGAGTTGCACTACTTCCTTGCCGTCTCTTTTTCCTGTATTCTCTACTGTAACCTTGACTTTGAGTATGCCATCTGCCGTCAGGAGAGTATCGCTCAGGACACAGCCGGTGTACCGGAATGTCGTATAGCTGAGCCCGTAACCAAAATTCCATAGGGGGTCGGGCTTATCGAATATATAGTGACCCTTGGGTTCGTCGGGAGTCCCGGGCTGGTCGAAGGGTTCTTCGCGGTCGGTAACATAGTGATTGTAGAAACAAGGAGTATTGCCCGTACTTCGGGGGAAGGAAACGTTTACTTTTCCCGAAGGGTTTACCTTGCCTGTAAGAATGTCTGCCAAGGTATTGCCCTGCTGCTCTCCAGCATACCACTGCACCAGAAGGGCATCGGCATTTTCTTTTACCCACGGCATTGCCAAAGGCTTACCGGCAATGAAAACGACAATGAGCGGTTTGCCGGTCTTTTTTATTTCCTTTAAGAGGGTCAGTTGCTCCCCGGGCAGCTCCAGAGAGGAGAGGTCGAATCCTTCACCGCTTGTAGAGTATCTGGGCGAACGTCCCAGATAGGTGCTCCGCGTACCTATGGCGACTATGGCTATGTCGCTCCGGCGGGCTACTTCAACGGCTTCTGCTATCTTGCTTTTGTCACGGCTCCACCAGTCACAACCTTGGGCATAATTGATGGCAACTCGGTCTTCCACAACGTTTTTAAGTCCCTGTAACAAGGTTATTCCTTCGTCGGTGTCGCTTGTCGTCCACGAATAGTCGCCCATGACTGTCTGGTCGGCATTGGGCCCGATGACGGCTATGGATTTGTAGCGTGTGATGTCCAACGGAAGTATGCCGTTTTTGTTCTCCAGCAAAATCGCACTCTCGTCGGCTATGGCTTTCGACAGTGCTATCTTCTCTTTGCTGCGTACTACTTTTTTCACTTGTTCGGGGTCGCCATAAGGTGCATCGAAGAGCCCGAGGCGAAATTTTACTGTCAGTATCCTTCTTACTGCCCGGTCGATGTATTTCTCGTCTAACCTCCCGTCGGCCACCATCTTTTCAAGGGTTTCGTAAGAAGAGTCTATATTCAGGTCTACCCCTGCTTCGAGTGCCATTTTTGCGGCTTCTTCCCGAGTAGCTGCTGCCCGGTGGAATGTGTGCAACCGCTCTACCGAGCCCCAGTCGGAATATACGTATCCGTCGAATCCCAGCTCCTCGCGCAACAGCTCGGTCATGTAGTAATAAGAACCGGTTACGGGTACACCGTCATAGGCACTGTAACATGTCATGACGGCCATCGGGGCGGTGCTCCGTATCACTTTTTCAAAGGGGTACAGGTACAGGCTTCTCAATTCTCTTTCTCCCCCGCTTACTCCGGCACAGTTCAGCCCGCCGGCAGGCGTACCGTGTGCTACAAAGTGCTTGGGCATACAGGTTATGTCGTATTCTTGGTATCCTTCGATAAAGGCTTCGCCCATGCGGGCTATGAGATAGGGGTCTTCGCCATAGGTTTCTTCTACCCTTCCCCACCGTAATTCCCGGGCAATGTCGAGCACAGGCGAGAGGATTTGGTGTATACCTATTGCCCGGGCTTCTTCTCCGGCTGCCCGGGTCATCTGCCGAACCAGCGAGGGATTGAAAGTGCTGCCTTGTGCCAATGCGTGGGGAAAGATGGTACAGCCATTCTGCAATATGCCTTCTATGCCTTCGGCTGAAGTGAGTACGGGAATGCCGAGGCGGGTATTGGTCTTCATGTATGTCTGTAATGCGCGGTACATTACGGCACAGTCGAAAGCGGGCATACTCATCTCATGCGTAGTGCCAAAACTTCTTCCGGCAAAGATTTTGTCTATATCTTCGAGCTTGCCTGATGCCCGGTTTTGCAACTGGTCTATTTTTTCTTGCAACGTCATCCGCGAGAGCAGGTCGTCGACCCGCTGCTGTACGGGTGCCGAAGCGTCTTTATACAAGGGCATTGCCCCTGTTGCAGACAGCGATGTTGCAGCAAGGGCAATGGAAATGGTTATGAGGTACTTTTTCATGATTATTTGTTGTTGTAAGGTGTTACTTGCAGGCGGTATGAGCCTCCTTGCAGGAGAGACTTGTCGAAAGTGATGGCGAGGTCTTTGCTCTCACCGGGCATGAGGGTAAAGTAGTTGTCGTTCATCATGGCGGGAAGTATGCGTTCTCCGTCGGTGGTACGTACGGCCTGAACGTGTACGGCAAATGCTACTCCTTGCGCCGAACGCGGATTAGTGACGGTTGCATTGATGCATGCTTTGCCTTCTTCGTCACCATCGACCAATTTGGAGGAAACTTTCAGCCGGGCTTCGGGCAGGGTATTCAATGCCGTAAAATCTCGACGGCCGTTTCCTCTCCAGTAGTTGTTCTCGGAGAGTACTTTTCCGGATTTGTCTTTCAGCGTAAGGCGTATAAAATGCACATCGGTGAGGCCTTCGGTGGGACGGGTCCCGCTGAGGACGTCGAAACTCCAGAGAGAATAACCGAACCACCATCCCAATTCGATGCCGAACATACGCACGTAACGGGCTTTTACTTCGGGGAAGGTGATTTCTTCCACGCCTTCGCGCCCTTCGTTCGTCTTGTATATTTCTTTCCAGTTTTTGGCGTCGTCCGAGATTTGTATTTTATAGGCTTTTCCATAGGCTGCTTCCCAATTGAGGCGTACGCCCCCGACCGATTGTATGCTGCCCAAGTCGACATATATCCATTCATTGTCGCTCCTATGCGCTGCCCAACGGGTATCGTCCTTGCCGTCCGATACATAGGAGGGGTCACCTTGTGCAGTAGACGAGGCTACTGCGGGCTTGCCCAGCGACAAGATTTCTCGCTCACGATTTACATCGAGGGTAAAACATGTGGTTGCCGTATTGGAGAGGGCATCGACAAGGGCTTTTTTCTGAAGGTGCTTTACCGGCTTGCCATCCATATTATAGATTACGGCTTCGGCTGTGAGTGCTTCGTAATTTCGTGCTGTGGTATTGGCAACTTTGATTTCTTCGGTAACGGGATTCCAGTATATATGGAGGGGCTCACATGCGGACTTGCACCCCCAATAAGCTCCTGTAAGGTCGTAATAGTAATCGTACGTCTGCCATACCATAGAGGGATATGCCGACTGCCCCATCCAAAGCATGATGCCTGAGGCATCTTCCCACATGTGGTCTAACCAGCCTTCGAAGAGGGCTTTATTGGATTCTATATTGACAAGCTGGGCTTTGCGGCAAAAGTCTTGTGCGTCGCGGGCAGTTCCGAATTCCCGGTCGATGGACTCGGCATAACGGTCGGGCAAGGCATTGCCTGCTCCCGAACCGAAATAGTGCTTGTTCCACATATCATCGCGCGGCCACCAGTTCTCGCGGGGCATGAATTTACGGAAGCTCTCGAAGGTGGGAACTACGGCTGTTCCTATCTCGGTACGGAATCCCCAGCCCCGTTTACCGTCTCCTCCGGAAGAGGGGTCGGGATATTTGCTGAAATAATAACGGGGGTCGAAGGCTCCCCAGTAACCGCTTCCACTCAATCCTCCGGAGTTGGAACAGGGCTGGAAATAGCGGTCGCCTCCGTCGAAAGTACGAATGTTCTCGGCCATCCAACCGGTAAGCGGGGGTTCGGGTGTCGCTTCATTGTCACCACACCATACGGCTATACAGGGATGGTTGCGTACGCGCTTGATTTTTTCGAGCATGTTGTTGTTGAAAGCGTTCAGGTCATACGGCAGAGTCGGGTTGGAATTGATCCAGAAATCGTCCCAGACCATGATGCCGTATTTGTCGCAGTACTCGTAAAACTCGTCATCGGTAACCGAACCGAGCCAATTACGAATCATATTGAAATTCATGTCTTTATGAAGCCGTATCCGAGTCTCGTATTCCTGCCCGCGGCAGCGCAGCATATATTCCGACATGCCCCAATTGGCTCCTTTGACGAATACGGGGACTCCGTTGATGTGGATGTGGAAGATATCGCCTTCCTTGTCATAGGTATATTTACGGATACCGAACGTAATGTCCCGGGTGTCGGATATTTCGTTACCCGCCAGAACTTCTATTTTGCAGTTGTACAAGTTGGGGTCTCCATACCCGTTGGGCCACCAGAGTTTGGGACTGTTGATACTTAACTGAGGGTAATAACGTTTGTCGAATTTTATTTTCCGGGTAGCTCCTGCCTCGATTTGTATCTCTTCTTCGAAGGTGATGTCCCCGGGTGTAATCGTGCCTTTGACGATGTATTTTTCTGCTCGGGAACGATTGTTTTCTACATCAAGCTCCAGCGAGAGGTCGGCTCTTGCATTGGTGGGCAAGTCGGTACGAATCCAGGGGTCGATAAGGGTTGCCGTACCGGTATTGCTCAAATAGACTTTGTCGGTAATACCGCTATTGAGACCCGGCACATAGGGCATCCAGTCCCACCCTCCGCTCGACAGGTAGTTGGGGCTCCCCTGATTGGCCAACGGGGTGCGAGGTATGTGCACCAGAACGGCCAATATATTCTTGCCATCTCGGTCTATAATGTCGGTGACGTTGAAGCGTCCCCGATGCATAAATCCGTCTAACGTCCCTAACAGAGCCCCATTGAGGTATATGTCGGCTTTGCGGTTGACTCCGTTGAAATGTAACCAGACCAGTTCTTTTTTATAGTCGGCAGGGACTGTAAATTCGGCCCTGTACCAAAAGCTCCTGTCGTACTTGCTTCTATCGACCCGGTGTATATTGTCTCCGAAATTGGGGTCTTCCTCGTAGCCGGCTACTACATACGAGTTGAACACAGTCCCCGGAACTACGGCATCGACCCACGAAGACATATCGTAACGGGGGTCGGACAGGCGGCTGACGTCATTGCCGACTTCGGCCTGAGGTTTTACTTTCCATGTAATCGACGGGGTTCCGCTGTGGAGGTAGATATTTTCGGCCTGTAACGGAATGCAGCCCAGACATGCAGATATGAAGGCTGTACATATTTTTTTCATATTTTACGCTTTGTTTTTTGTTGTCGAAATTGTTTTTCTCTTTCTTGTCAAGGGTTTTGTACGGATAAAAAGGGATGTACCATTTGCTGCCGCGTCTTTTTCATTTATCCTAAAGACCGGCTTGCCATGATGATACTCCCTTTTTATCTTCTCTTTCAAAAAGGGAAACGGGACAGCTACTTCAATGTGATACGATAGATGCGTGCATCTTTCCCAGGTATATCATAGTGAAGTTCCCCGTTTTCTACGGCAGCGGACCGGCCCGTCCACAATTCTTTGACCGATACTACCTTACGAGGGTTTATATCCAGAGCTTCCATAGATACCGAACCGGAAAGGTCGCCTTCGGCATCGTAGTTGAAACAGGCAACGTAGAGATGATGTCCGTCACGCAGCATAAATACAGACTCGGCTCCGTAATGGGTATCGCGAAACGATTTGTAACCGTAGACGGGCATAAACGAACGTTCTAAAGATGCCAATGCGAGTATATCTTTATTGTCTAACAGCTGAACCGCCCGTTCGATGGAGAGTTTCGGATTTCCGGTTTTTGACGGCTCGTCGGTACTGAAGTTGTCGCCCAACAATATCATTCCGGTAACTACTCCGGTGGTAATACGTGCCCGGTTTTCGCCCTCTGTCTCTCCGTCTTTCTGCAATACAATATGGTCGGGGTCGTTGTACTGGAAAAGCTTATCGGTCCACCATCCATAAGAAAGAGCGTTCATCACGTATTCAGAGTGTCCTATCGTGCCCCAAGCGTCGCAAGAGATGCGCCGGGAATTGCCATACTGGTAAGGGAAAAGCGGGGCTATCGAGAGGGAAAGGAACATGTCGTCGCCTGCCAAACCGAGCAGATAGCTGAATCCCTGATTGTAGGCTTGTGTCCCGGTGGTAACATTCTTGTCGTAGTAAGAATCGCCTTGTACGGCTCCGTTGGTCACAAAGTCGAGTTTTACATATTTGAATCCCCATTCTTTGAACTTCTTGAACTGATATGCCATGCGTTCTTTTATGGCCGGATGGGTGGGGTCGACACAGTACCCGCCTTGTTTGTGGGGCTTCCCGTTTACATACAAAAAGCAATCTTTGTACTTGTATTTGTTCTGAGTTCCTTCTACATAGGAGTCGCCATTGTCGCCCCAGTATGAGAAGGGACACCAGTAAATTCCGGGAATCTGCCCGTTTTCTTCACATTTGCGAACGTATTGTTTCAACTGGTCTTCGCTCATGTTGTCCCAAAAGGAGTCCAAGTCGAGGACAACTTTACCTTGTCTATTGTGGAATCCTTTGGGGTATAATGTATTACGGAAGAAATCGGAGGCATCGGCAGCTGCTTTATAGTTGAGATGATTGGCAAGTACCGCCCAACTATTCCAACCGACAGGGGCTCCTTGTGTCCAAGTAGAACGTATCGGGATAACACAGGTATTCGCTTCACCGTAGGCATTCATTCCTTCGCGCCAGTCATCGAAAACGCCCAGCATCATCTTGGCCGATTTTACACTATTGCCCTTTACCTTACCATGAGGTAACTTGTCGCGGGTAATATCGGAGGATGCTCCGGAATAGCAACAAAGCTGCTCGACAGTACCGTTGTCGGCCGACTTGACACGGACGGCGCTCTTCCAGGTGTCGTGCTCGACCGAGCCCAGCACTACTCCCTTGCGACTGTCGCCATGATAGAGCGAAGTGACTTCGTAAGAGGTGAGTTCGCCGGTCAGCTTGTGACACTCGTAACGGATAAACCCGTCGTTGTCCCAGGGCACGAACAGCATCCTGTTCTGTTCGCTTCGGGGAAACCATGCGACCGGTGTTTCTGTAACAACCGGGGCCAGGTAGTTGGACGATATACCGGCATCACCGGTCAATTCGACTTCGGTAAGAATATAGGGGCGCTTATCGTAGGTATATATCTTTTGCACCAATGCAACCGACGCCGAAGTACCGCTGAAACGAAAGGTATGGCATGTTCCTTTCCCGAAATTGTCATCGACCTTGTTCCGGGTATATTGCATCGTGGCGAATGAAGCGGGTGTCAGGGTCTTGGTCCCTATACCGGGAATATCGCAAGTCGCTTCAGGACGGGCATTCGCAAATATGCGAAGCCCTTTATAGTCGTAATCGAAACTTTTTGCCTGCTCGTCATAGGTGATGCGCCACCCTCTGTTTTTTATGGTTACGGCTCCGGCCCGCAGGGAAAATGCGGACAGAATAAATATGCTTAAAAATAATATTGTTCCGGTTTTCATGATAATGTCTTTCTATGATTTACAATGCTACTGCCTCGAAAACAAGGCTCTCGTACTCGTCGCTCATATAGAACGCGACACCGTGGTTCATCAGGAAATCGCCGGAGAATACTTTTCCTTCCAAGGAGTCGAATCGTGACCAGCGATTGGGTATCTTGTTGAGCTCGTGCAGGCGATATTGCTTGTCGGGGTCTAGTCCTTTGAGGTACAGTACTTGATGGTCTCCGTTCAGTGCCTTAGCCATGAGATAGGAATAAACAACGGCATGGCTCTTGTCTTCCAAAGCATACATAAGGGACACGCGGTTGCTCTCATAGGGCGACAGGAGGCGGTACATGTCACCGAACTGCACTACGTCTTTGACCCGGTTGTAATCGCTCATGGCCAGACGGCAATAGGCCTTTTCGTCGTCGGTCATCTGCCGGGGTTGCAAGTCCATACCGAGTTTGGCCGATGTGGCTACGTCGAAACGGAACTTCAAAGGTACCGTCCTGCCGGTGATGTGGTTGGGACATACCGAAACATGGCTTGCCATACAAATGGCGGGGAAGAACTGGCTGGCTCCCCACTGTATCTTGATGCGGTCGAGTGCATCGGTATTGTCGCTAATCCAGAACTCGTCGAAATAGGGCAATGTACCGTAATCGATGCGTCCCCCACCACCGGAACATGCCATGATGGTGACGTCGGGATACTTCTCCCGTACACGCTTGAGTACCGAATATAGACCTCTGACATACTCTATCCACAAGTGAGACTGCTTGTCGGCAGGGAGATAGCCGGATGCTGCATTTGTCATAAACCGGTTGCAGTCCCATTTGATGTAAGATATGTCTTCGGTCTCGCTCATGGTCTTGTCTACTACGCTGAAAACGAAGTCCTGTACTTCCGGGTTACAAAGGTCGAGAACAAGCTGATTACGGCTCAAATCCAACGGGCGGTTGGGTTGTGTTATCACCCAATCGGGGTGTTTTTCATAGAGTTCGCTTTTGGGATTTACCATCTCGGGTTCTAACCAGATACCGAACTTGATATTTCTCTTCTGACACTCTTTTACCAGATAGCCCAAGCCGTCGGGAAGTTTCTCCCGGTTTATCGTCCAATCGCCCAAACCGGCATTGTCGCTGTTTCTGGGGTGCTTCTTGCCGAACCAGCCATCGTCGAGAAGGAAAAGGTCGAATCCCATATCGGCGGCATCGTCGATGATACCGGTCAGTATTTCATTGTTAAAGTCGAAATAAGTGGCTTCCCAATTGTTCATCAACGTCATATGGGGCTTCGTCCCGTTGTATACTCCATATTGGCGGGCCCAGCGGTGAAAGCGGCGCGATACCGTACCTTTACCCTGATTGCTGTATGTGTACAGCAACGGTGGCGTAGTCAAGGTTTCGCCTTTTTTCAGGGTATATTGCCCGGCATACGAGTTGATACCTGATATGATGCGCAGCTTATCTTGGTTGTCGACACTGAAATGGAAGGCAAAACTTCCCGGCCATGCCAGCGTAGCCCCGATGACCTTGCCGCACTCTTCGGCCGCAGGCTTGTCCAAAGAGAGGTAGAAACAGGCATGCCCGTACTCGTTGGAGCGAACACCCAGGCGCGACTCGACGGTCTTTACCCCACGGGTGAGAGCACTCTCGGTCATGTGCATCTCATTTGCCCAATTTCCCCAAAACTGAGTCATATAATAATTTCTTGCATACAGGCTGATGCAGGACGAGGCGTAATCGTAAAGTACAACAGGCTTTTTCTCGTTACTGGTATATTCTACCCATTGTTCTATGATGTCTTCTTTCTCGTATGTCTTGAAGGAAACTTTTGCTCCGAATGCAAAATACGTGTCTTTCAAAAAGATGTCGGTCTGCACTTGATTATCGTTCAGACGACGCTGCTCGACCCTGTCAAACACCAATTCGGTAGAAGTGTTCCCGTCACCGTGTACGGCTCGAAGCGCCGGCTGGTGCACATATCCGGTTCCGAATGTAAGCAGTATTTCGTCGTTGGAAACCGGTACGAGTTCGCAATCCTTCTCCCTCAACCGATTGCCCAGATAGGACTGGCATAATTTGTTCTTGTCATTTACCTTATACACCAAACTTGTATTGTCCGTCTGGATAACAATAGTTTCTTGTGATGTTGCATTTGCCAATAACGGAAATGACAACATTGTCATAAGTACCGAAAAAAATTTCATATCGTGTGTTTTATATTAAAAATTTATATCAGACCTAAATAATAAGAGATGATACATAAAGTTTACCTCCAAAAAGAAATCACATTTTAACATTATAAATATTTCCTTTTTATTCCAATACGGAAAGTCTTGAACAAAGCCGATTCTCCAGTGCACAATATTTTATGCTACAAAATGACAAAAAATATAAAGATTCTACCGACACAAATATTTCAAAAAATACGACGAATGTAGCATTTTACCTTTGTCCAAGCGGTGTATTTACAGTTATTGCATTTCACATCTACATTTGTTATAGTGAGTATACCGGCTTGCCTCCGACATTACGGACGGGACATTTTTTATATTCTTTGCCCGGGGAAAGAGGCTTTACAAAGTATCATACGGCATATCGAGCATATTGCTTGGCGGAGGCTGCATCGGTATTTCTATCACTTATGTCTCAAAAAAAAGGTCATCGAACGATGAAACGGGGCTATCGAACGATTTATTCTCATAATTGATAAAAATAAAATTTCTTTTTTCGAATAAACTTCGTAAGTTTGCTTTGTAAATGTGTATCGGCAAGATACTGTATGACGATATTTATATGAAAAACAATCTTATCATCACCATCGGACGTCAGTTCGGAAGCGGTGGCCGCGAGATAGGCCAGCGCCTCGCCAAATTATTCGATATTGCATACTACGATAAGGAACTTATACAGGAAGCGGCCAAAGAAAGCGGCTTGAGCTCGGAATACTTCGAGAGGGCCGACGAGACGGCTCCGGGGTCTCTGCGCAACATCCTCACCATGAGTTGGGCAACTCTGGGCAACTCTTTCGGCAACGACGGTACATTGAGCAACGAGAATATTTTCAAGTACCAGTCGGACGTGATTATCCATCTGGCAGAAGACCATCCGAGCGTATTCGTAGGACGATGTGCCGATTATATACTCCGCGAAAACCCGATGTGCTTCAACGTATTTATCCATGCTCCGTTGAAGGACAGGATAGAGCGTATCATGAAACGTGAGCACATCTCGAAGGCGGAAGCTATGGAACTGGCTTCTAAAAAGAACAAATGCCGCGCCAACTATTATAATTATTATACGGATAAGGAATGGGGGGCTGCCTCATCATACGACTTGTCGATAGACTCTTCGAAGCTGGGCTGTGAGGCTACGGCTCTGTATATCTACGAATTTATCCAAAAAGTACAGAAAGGCAACTCATAAGATGCCGGGAGTAGCCGGCCTTCGGGATATATATAATTATTTAACCGGGAGATTTCTTGTTCTCCCATTTATCATTACATCATTATGAAAAAAAGTGCAGTTTTGATAGTAATCCTTGTCGTCAACGGGATTATGTCAAATGTGTTTTCACAGACAAAAACAAGTTTAAAAAATTTGTTAAATAACGTCGTAGAGGATGCTGTAAACTCAGTTACGAACAAAATCACGACGTTGACTCCCGAAGATATTGCGGGCACATGGAAGTATTCTGCTCCGGCCTGCGAATTCGAAAGCGGGGAAGTACTGAAAGATGCAGGCGGAAAACTGATTGCCGCCGAAGTGGAGAGCCAGCTCACCAATATATATACCAAAGCGGGGATTACGGCTTCGACTTTCGGATACAGCTTTGCCGACAGTACGTTTACCAACCAATACAAAAAAATCAACTTAAAAGGGACATATTCTCTCAACGGGACCGACAAGCAAATAGATATGACTTACCAAGTGGCCGGGCTTATCCGCCTGGGCGAATCATCGGCCAAGATAGAGAAAAACGGTGACAATCTTGTCTTGCTCTTCGATGCCCAGAAACTGGTGAAGATATTGTCTACCTTGTCGGCCAAGACTTCGAGCACGACGCTGAAAACGGTAAATTCGATTTTGTCGAACTACAAGGATGTCCTTATCGGATATGAGCTGACCCGACAATAGGCGGTCGTAGCGGCTCTACCCTATCTTATTTCCAGAAATATCATCGGTTGCTTTTTATAGGAAGCCGATGATATTTTTTTATAACAATTTTCAACAAAAAAAAATTTAAAAAAGGATATAATATTTTCATTTTTGTTATATTTGTAATATATAAAATTATGTAGAGTGCATTTGTCTTATTTGATTTTGAAAGACACGTCTGAAATATAAAACGAGAAATTCACATTGTACAAAAATTCATATATCAAATAAATATCAACATCCAGCCTGAGTTTCTTTTTTTATCCATCCGGCATTCAACCGTATCTTGAAATCAGAAAACAAATCGATTTCCGCGCTTTACAGTACATGTATAACTTATCTCCTGAAAGGAAATCGGCAGGGTTTCTTGTATTTATGAAAAATCATTATTTCCACAAACGCAACTATGTATTATTAGTTACATTTTGGTGTATCATGAGTGTAAGTCATGCATTCAGCTGGAGAGATGCAACTCAAGCCGATTACCCCCATGTATATCTCAATTCCTCATTCCATGCGGAGAATCTTATCGGCAATTCGGGATGGAGTGGCAACTTTACATTCAGCCCTACTGCCATATCGGGAAGGTACCCAGGTATCGAAGGTTCGGAATTCATCTCTCCAGAATTGGACTTGCTGGCTGCAGAGTGCCCTTCATTGATTATCTACGGCCCACAAAATAAATCATTTACTGTCTTTGTCAGCAATGATGGTATTCATTACAAATCTATAGCCACAACTTTAAATACCAAATCCCGATTGCCGAAAGATACCAAACGCATCAAAATAGAAAGTTGTACCGGAACAAATATAGGAATTTCCTGTATCCAGATACTCAACCTTGACGAATCGTCTTCAAGGGAAGAATTAAAAGATATAACTCAAACCATCTTATCCGGTGATGACCGGGGATATGCTGTGCTCGACGAAGCATCGGGGTTGTATATACGGGACGTCTCCATCACAAGCAATACTCTATTGGCACTTAAAAGTTCCCGTGTATATTGCAGCGGATACACATTTGACTTCTTTTACAAAGTAGGAGAGGAATACATCAAAGGGAACAACGATTCTTATAAATTTTCAAAAAACGGTTCTTACCATTATTTAATTCCCGCCCATACAAGTGAAATCAGGCTCTATCATTCTGATGTATCTCAATTTTACGCTCCTTCCAAAGTCTCTGTATATGATAACAGTTACAATACCGATGGAAGTTGGGATACAGGCATATTTACGAATGATATTTCGGCCATCCATACATCATATTATGATATAGACGGTGACGGAATCATGGAATATCAGCACAACTCCGCACTTTATGATTTCCAAAAAGGTTTTCTGAACAACATCAGTGTCGCTTCTGATTTTGCAGGCTTTACAGGGTGGATCAATTACAATAACGATGACCACATAGATTATTATTACAATGAGGGGGTCCCTGCTTATATCGCAAAAGGTGGAGATGCATTCAACTTCACCCAGGTTTATTCAAGAACCGATAATAAATATCTTCTCAATCCTATAGACTACAATAACGACGGCAAGACAGAATTTTTGGAGAAGAATGGAAACGACGCTGATACAAAGTCTCATAATACACTGGTCTTGGACAACGAAGGGAACTGGCAAAATGAAAAAATACGAGTGATGACATTCGATGAATATAACGGGATAAAGAAAAAAGTGGAATCAACAGGCGGTATGGTGATCCCCGGGATGCAAGATATGTATGCTCCTATTATCTCGGCAGCGCCATCGAGTTTCGGAAATTATAATGCAATAGACATAAACAGTGACGGACTTACGGATTTTGTAGATACTTCGCTGGGGTGCTATTTTCTCAATACGGGAGAAAACAGCTTTGTAGAAGGCAAATTCGGCGGGCAAGTTACTTTCCGGGATTTCAACAACGATGGCTTGACAGATCGACTGACTTACGACGAGAATACTAAAACAATGACCTTGTGTTTAGCACAAAAAGAAGGAAAAGCCAACGAAGTGCAACTATTTTCGGGATTATATTGCAGCGATAAAATATGGTGTTATGATTTTGACAAAGACGGAGACATTGACATTCTTGTCCCATTCGACTTTACCACAAATCAAGGTTCATTTAAAAATGGGGCTTCTTATCTTGTCATGATAGAGAACAAAGGTAACGGTTCATTCAAGAAGCACGAGACTTATCTTGAGGGTGAAGTATATTCTTATTACTGTATGGATATCGACGGGGACGGTTGTTATGAAGTCGTTTCTAAAAAGTCAACCGATGAGGTCGTGGGAAAAGATGACCGATACAACACCGATTTGTACGGGATAGATTATGTGGCTTACAAAATTTCGGGAATGGACGTATCGGCCGAGCCTATTCTATTGAAACGCGCCGGGACTATTTATTCTGACCAAAAAGGGAGATATTGGGATGACCAATATCCGTTTTTGATTGCAGACATCGACAACAGCGGCCTTTTGAAATGCTTGTATATGACAGAATATGCCAATCATATATTCCAAATATCCGACAAGGTAAATTCCGTCCCTCAAAAGATGTCGAAGCCTAATTTTGTATATGAAGCCGCTTCTGGTATGCTGAAGATATCGTGGGAAGCGGGTACGGATACCGAATCATCAAGTTCAGACTTGACTTATGCCCTCCGTATAGGAACAGCTCCCGACCAAGGAGACATCCTTTATGCACATGCGCTGCCGAATGGTGCCCGCCGTAATTTGCTCGATGGGAACAACGGTTACAATACTGTGCGCACACTCAATACGACATCCTGGCCGGCAGGAAAATATTATATTTCCGTCCAGAGCATCGATCCGAACCATCGTGGTTCCGAATTCAGCGAATATGCCATATTCGAAAAGAAAGAACCCGATAACGGATTTGTAATTTCATACAAGCAACCTTTTGCCGTAGGGGATGTCTGCAAAGTGACGTTGACCAACAAGGCTTTATCATCGAATATCTACAATTGGGATTTCGACGGAGCAGAAATCTTAAACCAAAGCGAGGATAAATCTTCTTACGAACTCCGATTCAAAGATAGTGGAGAAAAACGCATAGCTCTGCAAGTCTCGGACTCAAAAGGCAATTTGTCAAACATCGTCGAGCAATTTATCAACGTTACTTCCGGAAATATAAAACCGGGGAATATACTTTTGGATGACAACACAGCATTGACGGATGTCGGATTTGCACTCGATATGGATGAAGACGGCATTTCCGAAATATATTACAACGATGAACATCGTTTTATGCAAGGCAACGACAATGGGGTGTACACGAAGATAAAGAAAATCTTCAACAGCAACTCAAATCTATACATAGAGAAGGCCGCCACGATAGACTTGAACAATGACGGCTTATGCGACATATTCGGGACCAGCAACACAAAGACACTGGTGAAAGTCATCAATGAAGGTGACAAGGACTTGTCCGTGGAAACTCCGACTACTCTTTCTACTCCCGGTTGGGAAAGTATGTACGATTTTGACAATGACGGATTATATGACATAAAACAATATTATAATCGGACGGATCTTATCTATAAAAATACCGGAGATTATATCAACTTTGAAACGGTCAATTATGGAGCATCTTCAATAGCCGGTTGTAACGACTATAACAATCATGGATTGACAGACTTGCTTATCCCCGTATACAAGTGGGATGACAATACGCAAACGGGAGTTACCGATTATGTTGTCTACCAGAACAACGGAGACTGGACATTCACTCCGGCATCTACCTTACATTCGATAACAACTATCGATAAAAATTCGGATGAGTTCAAGAGCATCCTCCTGATCGATGACTTCGACGGTGACGGCAAAACAGACTTCTTTATCCAAAAAGAGCAAAACAACGTTATTTCTTATTCTATAGAATGGGGAGACAAGGATGTTACCAATATCGATTTTCCCAAAGAAATATCGTATATATCGGCATTCGATTTGGATAATAACGGCTGTCGCGATTTAAGAATTTGTGAAATAAAAGGTTCTCAGGGAGTCCATGAGGCGTATGCCATCTATATGTATCCCAACCATCAATACAAAATAGATAACGTATCAGGTACCGAGTCTGATTTTGAAATAGACAATTATTACAACTTCTATACAGGTACTCCGGTTTTTTATCGTTCTGACGGGACTTTGAGCCTGAATGTCAATATTCTTAAAGGTAACAACTCGATACCTCAGGCTCCTGGAAACTTACGGGCTTCCCAGACAAAAAAAGGCGTAATGATAGAATGGGACCATTCTGCAGACCAAGAGACTCCTGCCAAACTTATGCGATATAATATCAGCATCAAGCGCAAAGGCATGGAGGGGGACAACGCTTATCTAATCTCTCCTTGCAACAGTGCAAAAAACAACGTGCATATTCCTTCAGACAAACCTCTGATTCCCAATAACCGGTACTTCATACCCATAGCTAATATTGCGCCCGGAGAATACGAAATACAGGTACAAGGTATAGACGGATGGTATATGCAATCGGACTTTTCGGAGGTCTATAATCTGGCTGTCACAGAAACGTTGTCTATGGAAATGCCTGCCTCAACGTCTGTAGACACAGATACGAAAGTAATCGTATCGGGCAATATCGCAGCAGACATCAACTGGGACGGGGCAATAGTGAAATCGCAAGACAAAGACAGTTATACCATTGCGTGGAATACTCCGGGCATGAAAACGGTAGTTTTCAGGAATTTCACGCAACAGATTTACGTACATGAGAAACCCGAAGGTGCATTTTCCCTCCCTGAAAGCGCGATAGCCAATTCAACTATACGGCTGACTGCCGCAAATGCATCCGGCTCTCTCTGGGAAGTATCCACCGACGGTACCAATTATGAAACCATCGGGGAAAACCCAGTTGTCCATATAAATGTTATAGATGATGACAGTCTGACAATACTTTTTACAAAAGTCGGAAAATATCATATACGCCATACCGTCAGCGACGAATTCTGTACGGTGGCCTATGATGACAATATTACGATTACTGACGAGCCGACCACTCAGGAAATTTCTGTCATAACAGTCGATGCAAATACAGGAAAACACTTGATTTCCTGGGATGAACCTACCCATCTGCCTACAGGTGTAGAAAGTGTAAATGTATATAAAGAGACTTCGCGTCTCAATGAATACAAACTGATAGCCAATGTGCCTCTCGGTACGGGATATTATGTGGACCCATCTTCTGTCCCAGAAATGTCTGCTTCACGTTACCGCTTATCCTGGGTACTGAGCTTCGGCGAATCAGAACTCAGCAAGGCCCATCAATCCATTCATGTATTGATAAATCGAGGTATAGGAGATTCCTGGAATCTGATGTGGAGTAAATATGAAGGCCGAGATATAGAAAGTTATCGCATCCTCCGCGGGACGTCTCCTGAAAATATGACAATCGTCTCGGAAGTTTCGGGCCATATGTGCTCTTATAGCGATATGGCACCAATGACCGGCAACGCATTATATTATGCAGTAGAGACCGTGCCAGCAACGGCCATATCGGGAAAATCATATTTGAAAGCAGCCGATACTTCTGCAAAATCTCGCTCTAACATAGTCTCTATCATCAATGCTGCACATACCGATTTTATTACGGACATAGTCATCAAAGGGGAAAATGAAGAGAACGAAATTTTCTTCGAAGACAAGGAAACCCTCAAGCTGACGGCTTTTGTATATCCTAATACGGCAACATTCCAACGGCTGAACTGGCTTATTGTAACCGGTGAAGATATTGCGACAATAGACAGGAACGGATTGCTTACAGCAAAGGAAGGGAAAAGCGGTACGGTGACCGTACGCGCTTATGCGATAGACGGCTCAGGGGTATACGGTGAAATAAATGTCACCGTAACGGGAAATATAACACGGATAGAGCCCGTAAGTAACGACAAAGAGCACCGATTATCGGTATATCCGTCTTTTGTCGACTATGAAGTAAATATCAAGGGGATTCCCCAAACGGACAGTCCTACTAAGATTTATATCTTTAATTCCAATGGTGAGGTACTTTATATAAAAGAAGTATATGGCAATAAACAGATAACAGTCGATTGCAGCGGCTTCAATGCCGGAGTCTATTTTGTAAAAGTCGTTTCCGGAAATATTTCAATGAGCGAACGCTTTATAAAAAAATAGATGTGGCTTATATATAACAGCAAGGGCTGCCCAAAACTTTTTGAGGCAGCCCTTGCTGTTACTTGCAGTCTGAATGTGAAAGACATGAAACCGGCCTTACTCCCCGACAGAAAAAGAAATAATCTCAAGTTTGTCCTTTATAGACTTACAGCCTATAAGTTAAAAATACTATGGGCTACCTCTTCGGATGTACTTTGTGACAAGGACTCCATAGAGTAAGGCAACTATATAGTTGCCCAAGTAAACAATACGTCTTGACAATATTGTATGTCTTCTCAAAAGCAAAGTCCGGAAGAGACTGCGTTATAAAATCGTTACCGCAGTTCTTTCCGGACTTTGCTATTTCCTAATATCTCCTAAGAGCCGGTTGTCTAAATTTTTCAATAAAAATATTATCCGGTCTCTTTCCCTGTTTTCTCTCGCCAGATAGCCAGCTATCATCCTCTCAAAAAGGGGAAAACATCCTCAAAAGGAAATCTCAAACCCCGCTCAAGCAAAATGCAGACAGGCTCTATCTGTATCGAATGGAAATTTTACAATCGGCTTTATCCATAAGCCATATTTCTTATTTCTCTGTCCCGTGGATAGTAAGTTGCGGGAAAGGAAAGCCAATGCCTTCCTTGTTAAAGGTGGCATATACAGTACGATTCATCCAAAAGAATACATCCCAATAATCAGAGCTTTTTACCCAGACACGTACCGTAATATCCACACTACTCGCACTCAAAGCACCTATCTCTATGACAAAAGACGGATTTTTCAAAATACGCGAATCCGAATCGATGACTTGTTGCACGACCGCTTTTACCTTCTCGAAGTCTTCATTATATTCTACTCCAAAAGTGAAATCGACCCGACGAATATCTTTTTTACTGTAATTGATAACAGCATTGCTGCTCAACGAACCGTTAGGAGCGAATATCACCCGATTGTCAGGTGTTACCAGAATGGTATGGAATATCTGTATCTCCTGCACGGTTCCACTCACACCTGCCCCCTCGATATAATCTCCTACTTTGAAGGGTTTGAATACGAGAATAATCAACCCGCCTGCAAAATTGGACAAGTTGCCCGACAAAGCCATACCGACAGCCACACCGGCCGAAGCCAATAACGCGGCGAAACTTGTCGTCTCGACTCCCAGCTTACCGATGATGGCAAAAGCCAAAATAAGGTTCAACAAAATGTTCAACAGACTTCTCAAGAAAGTCTGGACACTCGTTTCCAGCTTGCGCTTTTCCATAATTTTAGCTATCAACTTGTTGATGTACTTAATGATAAAGCGCCCGATTACATAAATCAACACAGCAACCAAGATATCCTTACCGGCATCTATACTGAAATCGATTAGCTTTTCCAATGCTTGGTTCATGTTTATTGGTGATTCCATTACTAAATTAAATTATAAATTATTTGTTTCATATCCATATTACTCTACTTTGCCCATATCATCAGACATGAGAATCTTCCCATCTTCAGAGCCTGCCTGCATTTTGCCCGGGACATTGTTGAGTTCTTCTTTCGGTCTTCCGTTTTCTCTCGTCAGACAGCCAGCTATCATTTTCATAGAAAAAGAAAAACGTCCTGAAAGAAGCTCTCAAACCCAGCTCAGCAAAATGCAGGCAGGCTCTGGAGATGTTGTTAAAAAAACAGGAAGTACCCATCTCTCAAATCATATAGAAACAATTTGCCAGATTCTGTTTATCCTATATTTCACTTTTCGGCATCTAAATATTTCCAGACTAAAGCAGACAATGCAGCGCCTATCATAGGGGCCACAATAAACAGCCATAACTGGGATAATGCAACTCCTCCTTCAAACAGAGCAGGAGCTATGCTACGCGCCGGATTGACGGATGTTCCCGTAATAGGAATACAAACTATATGAACCAATACCAGGGTCAACCCGATAACCAATCCTGCTAAAGATGAATTTCCTTTTTTACTGCTGGTAACTCCCAATACGACTAAAACAAAAATGAATGTAAATATAAGTTCAGCAATAAATGCCTGCCACAAGGTCCCTTCTGCATAACTATTCGCACCGGTCATTGTAGGCCCGCTATTTCCCCCTGCCGATACCAAGGTATAAATAATCGCCGACCCGACCAAGGCTCCAATTACCTGAAACAACATATAGAATCCGGCATCTTTACCGCTCATCCTTTTCGACAAGTATACTCCCAATGTTATTGCCGGGTTTATATGGCATCCCGAAACTCCGCCAATCGTGTAAGCCATGGCTACAACAGACAAGCCAAAAGCCAAAGCGACCCCGATAGTCCCGACTCCGGCACCTACCGTACCTGTAACGCTACCGGCAAATACTGCACTGCCGCACCCCATCAGTACGAGAACCATAGTTCCCAGCATCTCTGCAACATACTTTTTCATAATAATGATGAATTTAGATTAACAAAAGATTAAAAATATCTGTTTCTGGCATAACAGAAAGGCAAATTAAACAAATTTATTTGTGATAAAAAAAATTATATAAGTAAAAATTCAGCTATCGCCAAACAGACTTTCATTTTATAAAAAACACGTCGTCCCGGTTTATCTTTGATAAAGGCTACCTCCTGCAACATAGATGAGACGGTCCGGATTTTCCAATTAAGGAAATATTATCGAGTCATCTTTACGGTTTCTTCAGATCTCTCTTCCCGTTTTCTTTCGTCAGATAGCCCGCTATCTTCCCCTTAACAACAGAAAAATATCCGCGAAAGAAATTCCCAAACCTGACTCGGGCAAAATGCAGACCGGCTCTTAGAGATAGAAAAGGGAATTGTTCTGCACTATATGTTACAAAAATGTGTATATTTGCACAAATTACATTGGTAAAATGTGATATATAGACAAAAATACCAATATAAAATGGAAATAAAAAGAGATATAATGTCCGCCCTACTCCAATGGAAACAACGGTCAGAGCGTAAACCACTCATTATTCAAGGAGCGCGACAGATAGGTAAAACGTGGATTATGCGAAAGTTTGGAGAGGAGCATTTTGATTATGTTGCCTATTTTAACTTCGACGCATCGGAGGAATTGTGCCGAGAGTTTGAGAATACGAAAAGTCCCGAACGGTTGCTTGGTATCCTCCGTCTTTATACGGAATATCCTATCGAAGCAGGACGAACATTGATTATTTTCGATGAAATACAACAGAGCAACAAGGCTCTCAACAGTTTAAAATATTTTTGTGAAGAGACTCCCGAGTATCATATTCTTGCGGCAGGTTCACTATTAGGTATATCTCTTTCGCAAGGCGATTCATTTCCGGTGGGTAAAGTAGAATTTCTACAAATGTATCCAGTGACATTCCGAGAATTTTTATGTGTTGATACGCCACAAATGTACGAATATCTGGAGAATTTAACGGAGATTGTACCGTTGCCAGAAATTGTTATGGGGCGTGTCGGAGAGGCATATCGACGCTATCAAATTTGCGGAGGTATGCCGGCAGCAGCTACTGCTATGCTTGAAAAGCGAGGTATACAAGAGATTGAGGAGGTTCAGAAATCGATTTTGACGGCCTACTCTCTGGACTTTGCCAAACACGCTCCAAGCAAGGATATTCCGCGCATTGCGTCTATCTGGAAATCCATACCATCCCAGTTGGCAAAAGAAAACCGAAAGTTCATCTATAAACTTGTCAAAACGGGAGCACGGGCGCGGGAATATGAGAATGGACTGTTGTGGTTAGAGCATGCAGGGATGATATATCGTATCTTCTGCTCTTCCAAACCCGGCTTGCCGTTGAGTGCATACGATGATCTCTCGGCATTCAAAATCTATTTGTGTGATGGAGGCTTGCTCCGTGTCATGGCACAACTCCCGGCGGACGTGCTCTGGACAGAAAATCCGCTTTATAGCGAATTCAAAGAAGCAATGGCAGAAAATATGGTACTACAGTCTTTCGTAACACATTTCGATGTAATGCCGAGATATCGGACCTCCGAAGCTACTGCAGAGGTGGATTTCCTGTTGCAGAACAATGCGTCATTATTTCCTGTGGAGGTCAAATCGGGTACTCGTTTGAGTGGTAAAAGTCTCGGGATATACATTGACCGCTTCGTTCCTGAATTGGCTCTGCGTTTTTCCATGAATAATCTGAAACAGGATAGTACGATTCTTAATATCCCCATATTCCTTGCGGATTGGACCCTTCAATTACTAAAATTATCTACTAAGCGATAAATTATCGGAGATGTCTTTATAATAAATAGTGCAAAGAACAGGCAAGTGATGGTAAGTGGCATGTAAAAAAAACCGTCCTCGCTCCGGTATGGTTCATACATTTGCGAGGACGATATCTAATTGACACACACACTATTTATAATAAAATCCGAAATGAGTTTATTCCTAAAAAACTTTAAGTGCCTGCCTGGATTTTGCCCGAGTCAGGGTCGGGAATTTCTTTCGCGGATATTTTTCCGTTGTCAAGGGGATGATAGCGGGCTATCTGACGAGAGAAAACTGGGAAAAAAGCGGAAGAAAATGACCTGATAATATTTCCTTAATTGGAAAACCCAGACCGGCTCTTAAAGAAACACAACTTTATACACCTATCTAACCTATCTACTCTTGTCTTAAAAATTTACAAAACCGATATCCGGCTTCTGTTTTCACGATACAAAGGCAAATGCCTCGTGATTTTCCCACAACAACCGGTATTTTATCGTCTTCGACCCGTCCTGCTTGTATTAACTTGCCTTCTGCATCATATATTTTGTAATCTCCGGCAATTTTCTCGGCAAACCGTACTTGTCCGTCGAAGTAGTATGCTCTTGCTTCCGAAACTGCCCGGTCGCAGATACCGATTGTCCCGATATATTCGTATGCTCCTATTGTGGCGTGCCCTTCCATGTCTCGCGGACGCCCTGTCTGGTCTTGCTCCAAAAGCGTGAAGGGGGCTTCGTCTCTGAGACCGCCATCTAAATCGGTCATGGTCATATAGTATTCGTTCAAATCTCTTTTTGCCAGGTTATTTATCGGTGTAGTCCCGTATTGCGGATTCAATACCCCGACCGTATAGGTTCCGTTTCCTTCATTTTTGGGACTGGCTTCGAACCGGTCGCCCGATACCGTCCCATCCAGGGTCTGCGCCAACCAAGAAAGTCCCGTGCCATAGTCTGCTGCCATTATATCCGTACCGGATTGTTTCATCACGATATTGTCGGCCGATGTGTACAGGTTGTGCTTCCCCATACAGTTCTTTATACCGGCACTTTCGTAGCATATATCACCGATACCGCCTGTCGAGTGATTTCCGGCTACTATATTGTTATACATAAAGACCCAGCCCGAAACCAATTGTACTGCCGCACCTTTGAAGCCGGAGGCGTTTCCTGTACTTTCACAGAAATTTCCGGCAATGGTATTGTTCACCAACGAAATTTTCCCATCCGTTCCGGCACGGAAGTATATGGCACTTCCTCCCGGAATATCGTCCCCGACTTCACCTTCAAATGCAAGGGCATTGCCGGCGAATGTATTGTTGACGAATGTAAACTTACTGCTTATCGCTTCTCCGATTACGGATATGCAACCGTACCGGGATGAATGATTGCCGATAAAACTGTTCCCCCGGGCATAAAGGGTCGTATTCTTGTCTATATGCAAGGCACTCCCCGACTCTGCGACATTTGCTTCAAAATGACAATTCCGCAATGTCGCCGACCAGTTTTTAGCCGATACATAAACTGCTCCTCCCGATGCTGCCCGGTTGTTGAAGAACGTGCAGTTTTCCGCATCTATGTCGGTCGTCGCCTTGACAGCTCCGCCGGATGCCTTTGAGATGTTATTCATAAAAATCACGTTTTTCATTTTGATTCCGGCTCCGATGCTATAAATTCCGGCTCCTCTTGTCACGGTATTATCATCGAGGAAGGCATTGCATATCTTGACATTTTCGATATGCAGAAGCGCGGGACTGTATACGTACACAAGCAGTTTGCAATTGTCTTCATTCCCCCCGATGACTTTCCCTTCATCGTCGTACCGGTCATTTCCGTTGAAGTCTCCGTCTATCGTCGTATATCCGGTAATTTTCTCAAATTTCTTATCGTACCCTCCGATAATACATAGTGTTCTCTTGACTTTGAGGTATTTTGTCCGGTCGATATTTTCCCGGTTTTCCGTCAGGTAACGGCCTTCGGTAATTCTCAACGTGTCACAGGAGCTTGCCATACTTATCGCTTTGCCGATAGTCTTAAAGGGAGACTGAAGAGTACCGTCTCCATTATCGTCTCCTTCTTCTCCGCAGACATATATGTTTTGCGGCAGAGCGGGTTGCCTCAGTGCCAAGGAGACTATTACGCAAAAGTGGTCGGACGGTGTCTCCCCTCTTCCATAATCTTCTGTAATAACTTTATAGCTTTTTACATCGGCATGCCGACTGTACACATAGTCGATGCGTTTGTTATCTGACCGCCCGGGGTTCCACCCCGAATATGTTCCTTCGGGCCCCGAAGCCGAGAGGTCAAGGCCACTCGTGAGCCGGCTGTCGTCATAGTAGGCTCCCATCACGGCATGTACGCCTTTTTCAGAAGCTTTGGCATTGAGGTCACCCACGATAAACACGGGGTAGTCTCCTGCCAGCTTATTCATCATCTCTACATTGATGCGTGTGCCTTCTTTACGGGCAATAACCCCGTCATTGTCCAAATGGGTGGAGCAGTAGAAAAATATCTCTCCGGTGTCCTTATCCTGAAGTTTTGCCCAAACAGATATCCGCTTACATCCAGCGTCCCAAGCCAGTCCGGGCACCTTCGGGTCGGGAGTCAGGAAATAATACCCCCAGTCCAGAAGGTTAAAATCAGAGGTTTTAAAAGCAACTGCCAACCGTTCTCCTTCGTTCTTCTCGGCACTTTCACGCCCCCAGGTAACCATCGAATATTCAGGTAATAATTGCCGGAGGTCGTTTTCCTGGTCGTCATTGGCGATTTCCTGTAATCCGATGACGTCGAAGCGGTTGTCTGTAATGATTTTGGCAACGTATTCTTTCCGGTTGTCCCAGTCCCGCAGACCGGTCAAGGTAGCGTTTATGCAACGGATATTGTATGTCCCCATATGGTAATCTTTTGCTTTTGCAGCTCCTGTACACAACAAGAGCAGTGCCACCATAGTAATGAATGGCGCATGGGGTATAACGGTGATATATTTTTTCGTTCTCATCTTTTTCCTGTTCATGATATAATTCGTTTTTTTTCTTTTCCGGCACGGCATTCTGCTGCTTTTCCAGGAGAGGGAGGCACGCGCGTATTTATTTTAACTTCAATAAGTCCTTCATCAGGTAAAAGGATGCTGTATTGTCTTTGAATCCGGAGAAGAGTTCTGCTCCGGGCCCGTAAGCGAAAAAGGGCACAGGCGATGCGGTATGCCATCCGGTATTGAATTTTACGACCACTTTTTTCTTGCCATAGTGTCCTTCGGCAACGGTTACTCCTCCTGTTTCGTGGTCGGCGGTAATCAGGACAAGCGTATTTTTATCTTTTTGGGCAAAGTCGAGTGCTTTGCCTACTGCCCTGTCAAAGTCCAATGTTTCGCTAATCATATAGTTCTGGTCATTCTTGTGCCCGCCTTTGTCTATCTGCGACCCTTCTACCATAAGCACGAACCCTTTCTTGTTACTGCTCAACTTGTCGATAGCCAATTGTGTGGCATCTGCCAGCAGGTCAGGGTCGCGCCGAGAGGCAGGCTCTACTGCGTCTTCGGCTATTAAAGCCCCTAATTTGTCCCCGGTTGTTTTCCGGGCCTCTTCCAATGAATATACTATTTCATATCCTTTTGCCCGGAGTTCTTCAGAGATGTCGCGCCCGTCTTTTCTTTTTTCAAAGTGCATTTTTCCGCCTCCGATAAAAAGAGTAATGTCGCTTGCCAGATAATCGGCGGCTATCTCCTCGTGCATAAACCGGTGGGGCCGATGTGCGACAAATGATGCCGGTGTCGCGTCTGTCACGGAGTGGGTGGCAATGACTCCGGTAGAGAGGCCCTTGAGTGTCGCCAAACGTATGATAGAGTTCAAAGGTACTGTATCGGGGGACATGCCTACCATATTGTTCTTGGTCTTTACTCCTGTTGCTATGGCTGTACCTCCGGCTGCCGAGTCGGTAATGTAGTCGCTTGCCGAATTTGTACGCCTCAATCCTGAGTAGGGGCAGCGGTCGGTCATATTCAGATAGCCTCCATTAGAGGTATATGCAGCCTGTACCTGATTTATTCCCATGCCGTCGCCTATCATGATAATAATATTTTTAGGGCCTTTTTTGGCTAATGCCGCCCCTGAAAATATCAATAGTAATGCTACGAATAGAAATGTTCTTTTCATATTGTACAATTTTTTAATTATTGTGATAATGGTTATACATCGTGTATCTGATGTTTTTATATACATAGGGAGATATTATTACCCCTTACACCCATTTTAAATAGTCGATTTTCATTCATTTAGCATTAATATGTTAATAGTTGATTTTCGCCTATTTGTTGTTTCAAAGAAGAATAGTCCGTTGTGAAAGCATCACACTTGTATTGTTTTACCTTCCCACTATATGGGTTAGTAAATGTGGCCACTACACTCCAGTTGTCCATCTCAGACGGTTTAACATTATTGCTTGGCTTAAAATACCAATAGTGACTGGCAGTAGTCTTGCAATATGGATCTGTCATTTTATTCGCTTCATTATAAAAGAACGAAGAAGCCCAAACATTGGAACAAGACTTATCAGCAAGCCTTGTGAAGTCGCCTATCTTTGCGTCATTCTGTCTCAACTCTACTTTCCAGTTATCAGAATCATCATCCCAAATCTGAACTACAAATGCATTCTGAAGATTTTTATTGCCTTTAATCTTACATTTGTCTATCAACAAAAGAGTAGAGGTTGTATACCAGTTGAAGCTGTAGCCTTTCGTTCCTGTAAGCGTTTTATTGCCATCAAACACTCTCATTTGGTAGCCAGCAGGTCTACCTGTTCCTTTGGCAGTCCAATCCACAATGGAATTTCCTTCAATGGAGTAGATTGAATATCCTGATGGACCTCCGAACTTGTCCGTATTATAGGTTGACCACCAAGCTCCACAGGCAGCACCATGGATGTGTTCATAAACAGGCTTACCATTCTGACATTTATAGTTAGCATGAATCCAGTTTTGTGAGTAATGCGTATGCCCTATCATGATATGAGCTTCATTAAACTGAGTCATCAAGGACAGCACTTCAGAGTAAAATTTATCAGTGTTAACATTGGAACCGTTATTAGAACCTCCTGCTCTAAAAGGAATATGTCCACAAAATATTAATAATTTCTCCTGTGGATTTTCCACATTGCTTAAGTCTGCTTTCAACCAATTGTATTGTTGTTCGGTGTATCCAGCCTGATAGTCCCATTTCTTGCCATTCGGCTTTGAGGTTGATGATATAGAAGTTTCATACACATTATCCATAACGACTATATGAGCCTTACCTACATTAAAGGAATAATCAGTCGGACCGAAATGGCTTTGGAAGAGTCCTGTCGGGTCAGTCTGGCTCAAACCATCATGATCATGATTGCCAATAGTCTGAAAGAATGGGATATAATCATTGCCTGATATAGCTACATTTGACATAGAGTTTTTTAGGCTTTCATATAGATTATTCGAGTCGAACGTAACGTCACCTAACGTGACAGCAACCACATTTTTGTAGCCAGCATTTCTTGTTGTTGAAACGATATCAGCTATTGTTTCGGTAGTGTAACGGTTTAGCTCTGAATTACTTGAACATTGGGGGTCGCCCACACCTATCAAAGTAAAGTTATCTCCATTATCAGAGGGTGTAAGATGGAAATCGACAATATTTACCTGGGTTGGATCTGCAATTTTACTGTAGAAATCAGGAGTCTTTGATTGAGTTAAGTTTATATCATATCCTGATGGGGTTGAATAGTAAATAAAACGCGCATCTGAATGCAATGGAATTCGATATACGCCATTCGCATCAGTTTTAGTTACAGTGTAACCATCAGATACAGAAATTCCTGCAATGCCTTTTCCTGTAGTTGCATCAAGAACCTTGCCTTGACCGGTGTAGGTTTCTTGTTCTAAGGTGTTATAGTCAACGGCCGGTACATTTAAAATCCTTCCCGACTGGATAGTCATTTTTTTCACAACCTTTCTTAGGCATTTGTTCCCATCGTATACATGTACCACAAGGTCAGAATATTCGCCTGCTGGCAAAGGGAATACAATTTCTGCCTTGCCATCTTTGATAATTACATCAGAAATGGAGATTTGGTTAAGGCCTTCAATTGGTGTAATGCTTGCAGATTCGTAATTTACCTCAAATTCGCCAGCTAATGCTGCTCCCGGTATGGAAAGCATAACCTTAGGGTATGATGAATTCTCATTGTCATTGATAGTAACTCTCAGGAAGCCACAAATATGTTTTAGGTGTATATACTGAGAATCGGATGTTTTAGCAACTGCAACTGATGAACCAGCAGGAATACCTGTTTCTGTGTGGCAATAGGTAAAAGGAAGATGTATTCTTGTATAATCTTCACTATCCACGACTGAAGACGGATAAACCACGCTATATGAAGAGGCTGGCTGCATATTTGGGACTGTAAAAGTAGCATTCACAGAATTTACATATTCGTTTGGCACCTCTTCTGATTGATATCCATTTACGGATATTTTGTCTCCTGCTGACCAAAGCAACTCGTAATGATTATCTGTCTTATCACCTAAGTGTGTTCTCGTGTCAGGCAACATTATTAGATTGACTCCAAATTCTAATGTATCAGTATCAGTTAATGAAGTCTCTATTTCGCTTTTACAAGCTACAAATGCCAGTGTTAACAAAGAAATAGTTGCCTTGAACAACATCGTGGTTATATGTCTCGTTATTTTCATTGATATAGAGGTCTGTTATTAATTTAATTGTCCAGAAATCATTTTCTGCATTATCTTCAAAAATTCCGTCTATACGAGAGGATTGCGCAAATCCTTTTTCAACCTCAACTACAATTATTTGAACCTCAGGCGAGATATAATTTATATCCTGCTTATCTTCTTTACAATATTTGTTTTTATTTAACGATTATTCTATAGTCTAACTAACTTCTTAATAACTAAAATCATATGACATTTTAACCGCCACAAAGGTACTACTATCATTGTAAGTCATAGCTTCCAACACACCTGTGCCGTTGGTAGTAGCATCGATATAAGGGTCGTGAAAGTTTACAATAACGCTGTCTTTTGTCACACGGGCATCTATCTCTATCATATCGATGCCTTTCGCTACCACCCATTCGAGAGCCTCCAACGAACTCTCGGGTACGTTGTTTTCAAATCCGGCGGCAGTGTTCCCGCGATGGGCACAGAGCATCATCTTGTACCGGCTGTTTTGCGCCAAGGTCTTCAAATCGCTGCTGAGACTGCGTGCCGATATATTCATTATCGACACAACTCCTAAGAACGGCAAGAGTGCGAATATTCTGATGAACTTCATAGGTTTGTCCTTATATCTGTTTTCCGGATATTTATACAAGCCGGAGCTCCTGTCATTACTGCAACAGGAAACTCCGACTTTTAAAAGGTGTTTTTACTCAATTATTTTTTGATAAAACTTTGGGTCTGTGTTCCTACTCTGACAGCATATACTCCTGCGCTCAGACCGGATACATCTACGGTATTTCCAAAGCCTTCGATAACGGTTGCTCCACTTCTCAAATCGATAATGGCATAATTGCTTTCGATTCCTTTGATATGTAAAACGTCCGTTGCCGGAGAGGGATATACGACGAGTTTTTCAGTGTCTTCAGCAATCGATTTTTCGGTCCCTACGGTACCTTTTTTCGCTGTAATCCTTATTTCGTCGAAATGCATCATCGGTGCCAATGACTGTACTTTTATGGTGTGGCGTCCTTTGGTCAAGGGAACATCCGCATAGTCGGGTTTTATATAGGCATTGAGTGATTCATCTCCGGTTCTCTGTGCAAGTTCCTTATACAGTTCGCTCTTGTAATAGGTAGACCATACAGTCATCGGATTGCCATTGTCGGGGTCTCCCGCACGGGGATTCGGATATATAAACAGGGTGTCGCTGTTTACCAGATTGCCGTCTTTAAGTACTTGCGTGCTCGTCCATCCGCTGTAAGGGTCGCTTGCCAAAGCAGCATATTCCAGTTGCGAATGTCCATTGAGTTTCGGGTATGAGCTCCAGTTGGTGGTCAGGTTGTTACCGTCGAGAGAGGTCACTACCGTTGCACAATATTTCTTTACCCAGTCTTCGGCCATGCCTTCTACTATATATCCTCCTTCTTCACGAGGTTTGCCAAAACTTTCGGTTCCTGTTCCTCCAATAGGAGAGTAAACAGCCCAGTGGGTTCCTATTTTTAAGGATATATCGGCCACGCAGTCTTCGGGTACGTCAAATGTATATTCCAACCAGGCACCCCAGTTTTTCTTTGCGCTTTCGGCTGTTATTATATTGGAAGTCCCATCTACGTAATCCCCTTTATAAGTCATCCAATCGGCTCCGCTGGGACACATATTCTTTACAGCACGACCATACCAGTCGTCTTTGTGCCCATGTCCCAAAGTCCACGACTGGAAGAAAGCTCCGTCATCTTGCCATGAAACATATAAATCGGCATCGTCTTCACGATATTGATTCGCTCCCCCACCTATCGGCGAATATGCTTTACGGTTATTTATCCAAAATTCATCATAGTCTTCTGCCTGTATATAGATGGTATCATTCAATCTCAATTCGGGCATAAACCAATCACTCGACAGCTGGATATAATTAAAAGAAATCATTTCACCCTGTTTAGGATTCTCAAATATTACATCAATAAAACCTACTTCTTCTGCAAATGGTTCTGTTAACTTGTTAATTGCTGTATCACATACTTGTGTTTCTGTATTATCAGGAGCAACTTCAAAGTTAAAAGTTGTCAATACTGTATTTTCCGAACTACGAAGAACCACTTTAGGAACGATATGAGCAGATCCAGCATTTTCTGTTCCTGAGATAAATTTTAAAATTGCCCGTGTTACATAAGGCTGTTTTTTCTCTCCAGCAACTTTTGACAAATCCCTAGTCCATGTTACAGGACCATTACCATCTGCCGTCACTATATAAAGTCCATCAAAAGCTTCTCCTGTCCCTCCTGTTACGCTCCAACCATCTGCTGAGGGATTATCCCCCATTGCAAATCCAAAATAATTATCTCTGTGCGCATAGGCACTCGTTGCTAACAAGCAACATACAACTAAATGTAATAACTTCAATTTCATAATTGTTTTGATTTAAGTGAATAATAAATATTACATGTCTCTTTTTTACATGTTATTTTCCTTTGTCCGGTACCACACTCCCGCCCCCTGCTTCGCAAAAGGCTCTGCATTTTTTTGCCGAAAAGGGGTTCAAGGAATGCGGGCTACCAGTTTACCTTACTACGAATTTCTGCGTACCCGACCTGCCATCAAGGGAATACCGGGTCATATATACTCCATCGTCCAACATCATCCGTGCACCGTGTCCGGGCTCTTCTATCGACTTCATCATACGCCCCATAATATCGAAAACCTGAATGGATACTTCGGCAGAATCATTGTAGGAAAATGCCACATTCCCGTCGGTACAGGTTATTGTGAAATTTGTATCGTCTTTCTCGACACGGCTTACCGCAGAGGGCAAGGAAGCCCCTTTGTAACGATAGTTGAAACGTCCGTTGGGTGCGACATCCCCGTCCGATATAAATGTCATGATGTCGGGGTCGTTATCGGTGATATTATCGGCCCATTTGAAGTCTATGTCCCGGTCTCCGGCGAGTCCCAACGCAGCCCTGGGTACAGATACTTGCATCCGGTTTCCTACAACCTTATATTCCACAGGGGTTACCGTTTCCCAGAGGAATTTGTCTTGCCGGTTCTTCATCAACGAATATTTGCCGGTAGCGGCATCTTTGTACACCATATAATCGTATCCGCCCCATCCGGTCGTGTAGTCGGTATCGGTGTTGAGTAGCAGGCGCATCCAGTATTTCGATGATTCGAAGTCGCTTATATCGTCCATCGTCTCTACATAGAAATAGATATTGCCGGCGTCTTTGGTTACTTTGGCCATGACAATGTCGTTGGATTTCCGTTCAAGGGTCTCTGCCGTCTGCACGTCTCTCGATATGTATGCTACATCGCCTTTATCGTCCCGATATTCCACAGGCTCGGCATCCCACTGGGAAAAATCCCCGTTTATATCTATCGACAGGTTTACAGTGGGCACCGGTATCTTATTTACCCCCCGGTACTTGCGTGTATTGGAAACCAACTGCAAATAGTAGTTGTCCCGTATCAGGGGGTGTGTACCGGGTTCCAAATCGCGGCTGAACTCGGCGTTGTAGACATCGACGAAGTATGTCTCCCCGATTTTGGCTGTGGCTCCCGGACGGATGTTTCCATATTCTCCCTGATTGCGAATCACAAACCGCTGGGCTATCCATTCGTTGAACTGGGTCACCATCACGATGGGCGGATGCACATCTATGGCGTGGTTCCACTGTTCTTGGAAATACAGCCCGTAAGGGGTTTCTTCGCATAGCCCGTATTTGTCGTATGCCGGCTGTTTGCCCCCGTGGTAGCTCTTCCCCACTTTGGTCGTCGCATGCTGGGCTACGCTGACCGAGATTTGTTCGGTCTTCTTCACCGTCGTCCCCAAAATACTGTTGTACACGCTTGTCCATCCGGGACGTTGCGGATAATATTCGAGCCAAGCCCACTCGTCGGCATTCGCCCCGCCCATCCACGCCCAGGAATTACGGAAGGTAAAGCGGTCTACCAATCCTTTCACCAGGGTATGGGATATCTCGGCCTTATTCCCGAGCAAGAGAGGTTTACCCTCATACTCGAACCAGTACTTATCATATTTGCTGTCTTTATAAAAGGTATTGTATATATTCTCGGCTGTTGCCGTAGCGTTGGAGTGTACCATAAATGCCAGTTTCGGGCTTTTCATGCCCAAAGCCTCCCGCCGGTCCATCTCGCGCATCAGCACTTCTACCCGCGTGGGATAATGATAACTATTGGTAGCATCCAGGAAGAGAAAGTCTACTCCTGCATCGACCAGCATCTGCATGTGCTTGGCCACGACGTATTTGTCTCCTGCCGTGTAGTATCCCAACCAGGGCTTACTCCCCCAATGGAAGGTCTGCTCGGCTCCCCAATCGGGATTATCGGGATTTTCCTTGAGAAGTTCCGTCACATCTTTTCCTGCCATCGGATGCATTCCGTGCCAGATGTAATAAAACATGCCGACTGTGCAGTTCTTGTCGATACTGCCGCGTGTCACACCCTCATCGGACTGGGCTACATTTCTCCCCAATTCGTCAACAGCCACCCATGTATCGGGATATGTCTCCCATGTCTGGGCTTTCAGCGTTGACGTCACCAGCAACAGGCTCAATCCTGCCAGAATGATTTTTTCTTGTTTGCTCATCTTGTTATATTTACTTTCCGGTTCTTTTTTACTTTTAAGGAAACATTATAAGGGATTATTCCCATCCGGGATTCTGGAAATTGAGCCCGGTATGTACCTGCAAGCGTATCGCTTCTTCTCCCGGTATCGGGAAACGAAGGAACTTGTCTGTATACGCATTGCGCCGGCTTACGACAAACCGTTCGTATTTGCCTTCGTCCGTCACCCGCATACCGGTGACAATCCGGTCGGTCTCATGCAGTATTTTCCAACGACGCACGTCATAAAAACGCTGTTCTTCAAAGGCAAATTCCACCCGGCGCTCGTTGCGTAATCTTTTCCGAAACTCGTCTTTTGCCAGCCCGTACGGAATGTCGGGCATCCCTACTCTGTCCCTGACTGCATTTACCGCATCTACAGCGGCATCGGGAGCTATATCAGATGCTTCGGCTTCATTCAAGGCTTCGGCATAATTGAGGTACAACTCTGCCAGACGGAATATACGGAAGTAGCCGTCATTGTTACCGTTGGCACGGTTTGACGTGGGGTTTCCGAACTTACGCATATAATATCCTGTACGTGTATTTCTCCGGTTCGTACTCGACAAGGCACAATTTCCTCCTTCGAATGTCCAGACGTAGGTGTCTCCTCCGACCTGAAAGGGAGCCCCGTTATAGTATATCGACGCTTTCAGGCGCGGGTCCCGATTGGCAAAGGGATTATTCTCATCATACAGCACGGCTTTCGGATTGATGATGGGTCTCAAATGGTCTTCGTCTTCGTATCCGAGTATAGGCATCTCTCCGTCGATGGTCTCATAGCTGTCTACCAGCTCCTGCGAAGGGCATGAGCCTGCCCGTACTTGCCCTTCGGTAACGGGCAATCCGCAATGCTCCCACACGGTGAGTTTGTTACGCCCGGTCATTATCGTTTCCGGGTCTTCTACTCCCCTTACATCGGCTGCTGTCATGAAATACATGTCGTAAGGGGTATATGCCAAGGAGGCAAATCCTCCCGAGGGGACGGCCTTGTACAGGGAATACCCGTTTGCCAGACAGAGGTCCAGCGCTTCTTTCGTTATCTGGGCAGCTTCGTCCCAATCCAACGTGCCATCGTTATTGAGGGGACTGGCCGCATATAAGGCGGCTTGTGACATTATTGCCGCACTCATCGCCTTGCTCCACCGGAAGCGGTAACTATCGGATGACCCGGAGTGCCATCCCAGTGTCTTATTTTCCATGGAAATACGACAGTCTGAAATAATCTGCCGGGCACACTCGGAGAACGTGGCACGACGCAGTTTGGAGAAGTCGTACCCTTCGGCAGAGGGGTCGTCGAGGATAATGGGCACTCCTCCGTAATTCTTAATCATCTGGAGATAATAAAAGGCTCTGAGGCCGTGTGCTTCTCCTTTGTAGCTTTCCCGCTGGTCTTCCAAGTGCATATTAGCGGTAGCGATACGGGCAATTATGATGTTGCATTTCCTGATAGGTTCATAATAATCCCACTTTTCCGGAGTTCCCAACGGATTGGAGAATGCCGATACAAAGCCGTTGCACCACTGGGACATCACTCCATTGGTGACATCGCCTACGTCATGGGCTTCATCGCTTGCCGAAGCCAGAAACGTATTATCTGTATAATTGTTTCCCATGTTATTCCCGATTGCACCGTAACAACTGTTGAGGTAGCCTCCGAGAAGTTTCTGATTTTCGAATATCTGGTCAAATTCCAGTCTTCCGTCAGGATAATCTTCGATAGAGGTGCAGCCGAATGAGATTACCGCCCATGCGGCCAGTGCAATATATGATAATCTGTATCTTTTCATTTTACTTATCCTATATTTATTTAGAAATTGATATTCAACCCGAAATTAAACATCCTGTACACAAACGAATCGATGCTCTTGGACTCAGGATCAAATCCTTTGAACTTAAGGTCGGTCATCGACAGGAGGTTTTGCCCTGTGATATATATTCGGAACTGGTTCATTTTCATCTTCTTAACGATTTTATCAGGTAAAGAGTACCCTAAAGTGACGTTCTTGAGCCGCAGATAATTTGCTTTGGAGACAAAAAATTCATTGGCCAGCAAGCTCGATGAAGTTGTCGATGTCAATGCCGGATATTCTATTTTTTCCCCGGCGGCATAGCGTTCGGGAGTCCAGGCATTCCGGTGTATGTCCAGATATACGCCTTGTGCCTGATTTTCGAATACGCCAAGCCCGTCATAAAAGGCATTGCGCCCGGTCTCTCCCTGCAACTGGATATAGAGGTCGAAGTTTTTATATTTCATCTGTACGGAAGCCCCTGCCATAAAGCTGGGCATGGTTTTTACCCCATCGAGAGGGGCTTTGTCTCGCTCGTCGATAAGACCGTCACTGTTCAGGTCGCGATAGATAAAGTCACCGACACGGGGTGTGACATCCTGATAAACGAGTTTACGGTCTGCAATTTCCTGCCGGCTGTTGAAAAAGCCGTTACCGTTGGAATAATCGATTAGATAACCGAATTTCTGCCCGATGCTGTATCCGGTCTTGCGGAAGGGGTAATAATACCCGATACTGGAATAATTGAGGTCGTTTGCATCGATTATCTCGTTCTTGTTCCAGGCGAAGTCTCCGGTCACCCCGATTTCAAACCCGGAATTCCATTTTTTACTATATCCGACTTCGATATCCACTCCCTGATTCTGTACTTTGCCGACATTCGTATAGGGCAGTTTGTCTCCGGTGAAACCACTCAGGGCAGGGGTCAAGTCGCTCTGGCACAGTACTCCTCTCTGTTGGGTACGCCAATAGTCTACCGACAGACTCAACGAGTTGAAGAGAGTCATATCTACGCCATAGTTTTGCTGGTACGACTTTTCCCATTTGATATCCGGATTTCCCAAGGCTCCTTCTGAGACGAGAAAATTGGTAAATATAGAGCCTATGAGCCCGCTACCGCCCATATCTCTGATGTCATCGGCATACAGGTAGCGGCTCGAAAAATTCCACAAGTTGTCGTACTGAAGGGCTCCGAAAGAGAGCCTAAATTTCAAGAAATCCAATACACTCTGGTTTTTCATAAATTTCTCATTCGATACGACCCAGGCTCCGGATACCGTCGGAGAGAAATGAAACTGATTGCCTTTCCTCATCTGTTCGGAACCGGCATGTGTAAAGTCGAATTGCAGGAAATAGCGGCCATCGTAACCGTATTTTGCATGTCCTCCCAGTTGTATTCGGCGGAAAGGCAGCAGCCATCCGGCACTGGTACTGTCACCGAGACGGTCTTCGGCCAGATAATTCAAAAAGGCATCGACCGAATGGGCTCCGAAGGTACGGTTGTATTCGAGCATTCCTTGAAAATTCATAAAATATACGGTCGAAGCGCTCTTGGACCAACTCAAGGCTTTCTCCACGTTGGTACCGAAGAGTACGAGTTCCCCTTCTTCATTCCTTACGTAACGGGCATAGTCGTACTCCCCTTTCCGGATACCGGTATAATATGAGTGGTACCCGACAATGCCTTTAAGCGAAAGTCCTTTGGTGAGGGCACTCAAATCCAGATTCAACCCGAAATCGGCATTCACATCCGTGGCTGTCTCCTGATTTACTCCTTTATAATTGATAGAACCATATATAGGATCGGAGAAATTCTCGGTGGTTACGATTTTACCATCGACCAAAGGCCCTTCTATCGTATTGGGGGTCGTATAAATTTTATTGATAATATCTCCTCCCCGGGTTTCATTGTTACGGTATATCCTCATATTTGTATTGAGGAATGCTGTCATAAAGCTGAACAAGTCGATATCGATATTCGATACCAGTGTAAAACGGTTCTCGAAGTTGGCGGGATTATACTTTTCTTTCCAGTCTACTTTATACATTCCTTCCGTACGGGCATAACCGCCGTTGACATAATAACGTACTCTCTCGTTCCCTCCGCTGAGTTCTATATTGTACCGTTGCGAGGTACGCATGTCTTTCAGGAAGATTTTGCGCCAGTCGTTGTCGATACCGGTACCATCGGCAAAAGCAGTGATGTCGTCCGGGCTGTAAACGGGTTGCAACCCGTCATTGGCCAGTGCCTGATTACGTAAAACGGCGTATTGGTAAGAGTCGAGCATATCGGCCTTTACAGTAGGCATCTCAAGAGCAAAATTCAGATTCACATTGACTTGAGTTTTCCCGGGACGGCCTTTCTTGGTCGTAACCAATATCACTCCCTGTGCTCCGAGGGGGCCATAGAGTGCCTTTGCTGCGGCATCTTTCAGTATAGAGACCGACTCTATGCTTCTCGGGTCGAGCGAATTCAAATCGAGGGTTGGCGCCGGCACTCCGTCGAGTACTATCAATATCGCTTCGCCGTTCATCGAACTGAGTCCCCTGATATGTCCGTCATGATATCCCGCGAGCTTTCCTTGAAGGGTTTCGGTAAGGCCTTTGGACTGCCACAGTTCTATCTCTCGGCTCTTCACCGTACTCATAGACCCGGTGTAGGAAAAACGCGGTTCGGTACGGTCTAAGGCAATGTCGAGCATTTCATCGCTGCATGAGGCATCGGGGAGCATTTTCACTTCCATATCCGAATTCTCGGTTATCGGCAATATCTCGTTTTTATAACCGATACAGCTAAAAGAGAGTTTGCCGTCGGCTTTATCGGTATTTATATAGAATCTGCCTTCAGAATCGGTTATGACGTATTGCCATGAATCCAATATTTTGACGGATACTCCGGGAACGGGGTTTCCTGCCTCGTCGCGAACGACTCCGGCCAGATGTTTTGTTTGAGAAGCAGCCTCGCCAACTCCTGCCAGAGAGCAAGCCGCCACAAGAATCATTACTATTTTTCTTATTTTTTTCATGATTATATTTTTAAGACTTGTTACCAACCATAATTCTGCCAGCGGTCTCCGGTCTGGTCTTCCAATGATGACACATCATCAATCGGTATCGGCAAGAAATGCCATTTGGCTTTATAGGAAAGCTTGCTGGGCGACGAACCGTCAGAACCGACGATAAAACGTTCGTATGTCAGTTTGAGCCCCGAACGTTTGGCCCTCATACCGGTACAGAACTTTTCGTTCTCCAGATCTTCTTCGTTTCTCGTCCATCTTCTTGTATCGAAGAAGCGGTGTTCTTCGAAGGCAAACTCAACTTGGCGTTCGTGCCTCAACAACAAACGTGCTTCATTTTGAGTAGTCGCTGTCACGTCTACCGAGGGGTCGAATCCTGCCCGATGCCGTATATCGTTGATAAGCGCCAACCCTTCGTCTATATGTCCGGCTTCAATGGCAGCTTCAGCCAAATTGAGATATACCTCGCCCATACGATAAAATTTCCATTTACCATCAGCTCCCGGCATCCCAGAAAAAGCTTGCCAATTACGATATTTGTTCAGATAGTAACCGGTACGGGTGTATCGGCGGTCATTGTCTCGAAGCTCACAATTGCCTCCGTTATAAGTCTGCACGACAGATTTCGTATTACCTACGTATATATAGGCACCGTTATAGATTACTGTAGCATAAAAACGCGGATCCCTGCCTTCGTAAGGACGTGCGGGATTGTACCCTGAACCTTCGGTATAGTTAGGCTGCAAATGTGTCTCGTCGAGGTAGGGTCTCTCCAGGTCCAGAACAGGTTTTCCTGTCTCCAGCATATCATAAGCATCGACCAACTCTTGAGAAGGCACGCATCCCGCCCGGTAATTGCTCTGTATAGGTAATCCCCATACCCACCACATCGGATGGTTATCTTTCAAACTTCCCCAAATTGTTTCTTTATCTACAGGATTAGCTCCATTACCACCACCATTTTGAACAAAATACTCTCCATAGGAACAAGAATATTCTTCCGGATATAAATGCTGGGTATATAACTCATAACCATTTTCTTTCAATTTTTGAAAACATATTTTATTCTTTTCATATGCCCAGTCCCAAAGATTCTCACCATTATTATATAATGGACTTGCAGCATATAAAGCAGCTTGTGAACATATAGCAGCTGCAATTCCACGAGATAACCGACGAAATTCCTCGCTATTCGTAATTCTCCATGGAAGCTCTTCACACTTCATAGCCTCTTCACAATCTTCTACGACAAACTTTAAACATTCTACCGCCGTATTCTTTTTCAGAGTTGAATAATCAGCATCATCAGGAAATGGCTCTTTAATTATCGGAAGAGCACCATACCACTTTACCAATTGCAAATAATAAAAAGCACGTAATACTCGAGCCTCTGCTCCCCATCGAGAACGATTATTTTCACTATCTACTGACGCTGTAGGCAGATTTTTAAGAAAGACATTTAAAATTCGTATTGACTTCCAATATTTATTCCAATATCCATAATCGAACTGATCATTATACATTGTTTCAAATATATTTTCCCGAGCACTCCCCTGTCCTTTATAAGCATTAACAGCACCTGTACCTTCCACATCATCACACGACCAAGACTCATCACTCAACGCTGAAGGCAAATTGTCAAACCAGTAATACCATGACATTTTAAACGGTATGGCATCAAATGCCGTAGAAAAATAGGCAGGAACATAATCTGGATTAGAAAACACCTCCTCCATGGTTAAACGTCCATCAGGAGTGACATCCATCACATCACTACAAGAACCGAGCGGCAGCAACAAAGCAACTGTAACGCAGATATATAATAGTTTCTTTCTCATATCTAAGAATGTTAAAAATGAATATTGATTCCACAATTGAATGTCCGCATCAAGGGATAGTCTACCACAGAAGCCTGTTCCGGGTCGAAAGCTTTTGTGGGCAGTGCCGTCCAGGTACAGAGGTTGTCTCCGGAGATATAGATGCGTACATGGCTCATTTTCGCTTTCCGGGTAAGTCGTGCAGGGAATGTATATCCTATCTCTGCATTCTTGAGACGCATATAGGCGGCATCCATTATATAGTATTCGTTCTGTATATGGCTTGTAGAACCGGAATTTGCCAAACGCGGATGCGTGATTTTCTCCCCGTTGGCATAGCGCTCTTCATTCCAGCGGTTGTCGCAAATGTCCAGATAGTATTTGGAGCCTTCTTCTTCAAATATGCCCCGTCCCGAATAGTATTTGGAGTATTGTCCTACGCCTTGGAACATGACGGAGAAATCGAACCCTTTGTAAGAGGCTCCTATATGGAAGCCGTAGCTTATACGAGGCACCAAAGAAGAGTACTTGATAGGGGCCATGTCTTTCTCATTGATAATATGGTCTCCATTCAGGTCTTTATAGATAAAATCACCCGGTTGAGGACTACCACCTCCGGTCTCATAGGTGAGCCCGCTATTGATGACATCTTCTTTGCTATTGAAAAATCCGGAGCCGTCTTTCCCATGTGCGGGGTCTACGGTACGGTCGATGACGTATCCCCAATTCTGTCCTAAGGAGAATCCTGTCTCACGGTATCTGTAAGCATAGTCGGCAGACAATATGGCTTCATCGGCCGATATGACCTTGTTTCTCGCATAAGAGAAATTTCCGCCCAAATTGACGTTCAAGTCCCGGGTGATATTTTTATTATAATCCAAGGTAATTTCGTATCCTTTGTTTTTTATCTCACCCATGTTTACTCTCGGTAATTGCGACGATGTAAGTCCTGAGATAGCCGGAACTGTATTTCTCTCGATAAGAATATCGCTACGGTCTTCGATAAAGTAATCGAACGTGAGGTCCAAGTCATCGAAAAGCGACAAATCGATTGCATAATTTTGCTTCCAAGCTACTTCCCAATGGATGTTCTTGTTTCCTAACATACGTTCGGTAATTTTTCCTCCGTTTCCAAGAGAACGAATATGGTTTATATCAATATGATAATCGATATTGTCCAGATACAGGAAACGGGTACTACCCAAGCCGTCATTCCCTACTTTACCGACGGATGCCCTCAACTTCAAATTGGAGATGATTCCGTTGTCGCGCAAGTTATTCATAAAGGACTCGTTCGATATGACCCAACCTAAAGAGAAGGCGGGGAAAAACCCGAACCGGTTGGAAGGAGCAAACTGCTCGGTACCGTTGTAGCCTATATTCACTTCCGCCAAATAACGGCTATCGAAGGCATATGTACCACGTGCCGACAGCCCCACCATATTGTAGGGAATGTCTCCGCTGGCCACCTCGCGCAAGTCTCTCTGAAAAAGCACCATACCGGTTACATAATGCTTGCTGTTAAATGTACGGTTGTAGTTCAGTTGCATCTGCATATTGAGGAAGTAATTGCTTGTCGTAGAACGGTGCAGGCTCAAGGGGTCGTCCTCTTCATTATCTCCGTCGAAGGTATAAATGGGCTCATCCAATCCGGCGGGTTTTCGTTCATACTTATATGTTACGAAACCTTTCAATGCGGTAGTTACGTTATTGCTCCTCGACTCGAACGATGCCAATCCTTTAAGGCTCAAACCTTTTGTTATAAATCCGAGGTCTACATTTAAAGATGCTATGGCGTTCACTCCGGAACGTGTCTGCAAATTGTATCCGCTACGATTCATATTTCCGTACCCTGATTCCAGGGTTTGTACCGGGTCGTGCACCACCTGCCCGGGCCTGACATCGTGTACAAGGACATTGCCCTCCGAATCGGTTCCGTTCTCACGTACTTTGAATCCGGCTTCGGTAAGCGGACCGGGTGATGTAGGACGGGCTGTTATCGCATCGCCCCAGACTGCCGATTCCACTCCGTTTGTCCCGTTTACTTTCTCTATAAAGCTCGACAGGTCAAATGAGGCTTTTATCCATTTACTGAAAGAATAGTCGATATTGGAACGGAAATTGTACCGGTTCATTTTTGCCTGAGGGTCATATCCCAACTGTGATTTCGGTTCGGTATTGTACATACCTCCTTGATATACATACCCCGCATTTACAAAATATTGCAACCGGTCGGAACCTCCCGATATGTCGACATTGGCTTTCACCATGGAGGCATAGTCTTTGAAGTAAATGCTTTGCCAGTCGGTATTGGGATACCAATAACGGTCTACGGGGTCAGAGGGCCCCGAACCATCGCGCCAAGCATCGAACTTGGCAATGTCTTTTCCGTCAAACTCGGGGGCTGCTCCTTCATTTTTGCGTGCTTCGTTGAGCAAGCGCACATAATCCCACGAATTGCGCCGGGTAGATTTGCGGGCAAATGTCTGCATACTATACGAGAGGGACGGACGTACGGAGACTTTCCCTTTCTCACCTCTCCGGGTGGTCACAAGGATAACTCCATTGGCTCCCCGCACTCCGAATACGGCTGTAGAACTGGCGTCTTTGAGCACGGTAATCGACTGTACTTCGTTGGCATCTATTTCGCGAATGCTTTCCCGGGGAATACCGTCGACCAGAATCAAGGGTTTCTTATCGTTGTACGTAGCTGCCCCGCGTAAAAACATCGTCACTTCGTCCTTGCCCGGGGCACCGTTGGTCTGTATGGTCGTCAGACCGGGAAGCCGTCCGGCAATAGCTGCCGTGATATTCGGGGCAGAACTTTTCTTGATGTCGTCGGCCCCGATAGAGGCGACGGAACCTGTCACGGTGACTTTCCGCTGTGTACCGTATGCCACGACAACAGTCTCATCGAGCAATTTTTCCGCAACTTTCATGACCACTTTTACTTGTGAGGTTTTCACAGGATATGTTGCTGTTTCATATCCCATGTAGGTGATTTCCAACACGGGTTTGGGAGTCGTCAGTTTCAGATTGAATACTCCTTCGAAATTTGTGACAGTAACATTGGCTGTTCCTTTTTCTTTTACGGTAGCTCCAATCAGGGATTCTCCGGATTCATCTACAACAATGCCTTTCACGTTTTTTATCTCGGCATATATCATTACCGGAGCAAACAATATAAGTCCCATCAGTAAAAAAAACCGGCATAGATTTTTCATTGGAATTTGAAATTTGTTAAGACTCATGTATATTAAATTTAGTTCGGTTTCCACTATACAAAGTAATGCATCGATTCATATAAGTACTATCGATTTTTGTCTAATTAATTTGCATATTTGTCTCTTTTATGCATGTGAGACTTTTTTGCATTATATACACAACATATTAATAATCAGCATATAATAGTTAGTTTTGTCTTTACGTATACATTTCCGTATTATCGATACAGATGCAACAAAATGGTCTTGGCGCACCTGCTCATACCGGAAATTACCGGTTTGCCTACAGTCATTTAAATACTTCCTGAACAAACCGAGAAATATAGTGACGCCAATTTCTCCAAGAATGACCGCCTTCTGTCTCGAACCAAGTATAAGGATAGTTGTTGAGAGAAAGGAATTTCCTGTAATCGAGGTTTGCACTGTACAGGAAATCATCTTTACCGATGGATATCCAATATAATTCGGGAGAGGTATCGAACTGTTTTTTCAATTTGAGTTCCATATTCTCGTAGACTTCACTATGTACTTTTTCTCCGGGTGCAACGGCTGCCGAAAACAACCCGATATAATCGAACATGTCGGGGTATCGTGCCGATATAAATTTGGCATGGAACCCTCCCATCGACAATCCGCAAATGGCACGATGCGACTTTTTACGGGACGTGCGATAATGCGTATCGACGTACTGCACGATATCGGGGAATGTGCTTTCGAATGTCCCTTCCATCGTCTTCGGCAGATAGGGCGTCGGAGGGACAAGCCCGAGTGCAGACTCTCCAGGAGCTGCTTCCTGCGCTACATTGCCATTGGGCATTACTACAATCATGGGGTGTGCCTTGCGATCCGCTATGAGGTTGTCCATTATCTGTGCCACACGCCCGAGGGCCAACCATGCCTCTTCGTCCCCTCCCATACCGTGCAACAGATAAAGTACCGGATATTTCCGTTTCGAACCGGGGTCATATCCGGCGGGTGTATAGACGGAGAGACGTCTCTTCATCTGCAACGACGGACTGTCGTACCATACCCGCGAGACCGTCCCGTGAGGCACGGCATTGACTTTATAAAGGTCTCCAATGCCTCCACCTATGATAAAGATATTCATCGTCGTGGATACATCCCGGACTATATACACGTTAGAGGGGTCTAACATCATCATGCCATCTACTACATAGAAATAGCTGTACAACTCTGAAGGCAAAGGCTCCGGGGTCGTATATTCCCAGATTCCTTCCGCATTTTTCTTCAAATCGGCACCTCCTGAAGAAAAGCAATCACTACCTACTCTCACCGATGCAATATGGTCCGGGGTCTTCAGCCGAAAAGTAACCCGGTTATCGTCATGTATTTCGGGAGAGACAATCGTGTGCCTGCTATCCAATGCTTCTTGGGCTGAAGCGGTGATGCCGACTGTCAAAAGCATTGTCAATAAAAGATTTTTTATCATACTGTCTTTTCTATAATTCAATGGTGAGATATGCTTATGTAACCTATTTTCCAACCGTCCATCGCAGGCAGAGTGACTATAACATCGCTACCGTCAGCTACGGCTTTCAGCCGGATATTTTTATGTCCGGGTCGTTTCCAGATGTATCTGCTTTTCGAGGCGCATCCTCGTAATCTCAGTTTTATCCCTGTATACCGGGATATGCTGCTGTTGAGTACCGTAACGGAACGCAGGCGATAACCGGAATCGACCCGAGGCACGACCACTACTTGTGCTGCTGTCTCAGTCATTACGGGCAACCGATGCTCCGATACCCAGTCGGCAGCCTGTATCAGGGCAATCCTCGAGGCATTATTTACCGCAAGGCTGAAGAAGGGTACTACTGCTACCCGCGCTCCGTCCGTCGAAGTATAATATCGGGTCTCTACGGCTTCTACCGATTTGCCACAAGGGTCAAGGCTCTTATCAAATCCACGGCTGCACGCTATATTCCAAGCTGCCCGGTCGATGAGTATGCCTCTTTCCCGAAACAACGATTCCCCTTCTTTCTGTCCCAATCCCTTAACGGCCTCGGCATCCATAAAGAGTGCAGAGCTGTAATCTCCGTCGGGACTGAATGGTATTCCTAAGGTTGCCAACTCTGAAATCACATCATTGGCTCCGGTGGTAAACCATCCGAAGGCGGGTTCTCCGGGATAATGCGGACGCAATACGAAATCGGGGCTGATATAGGGATTCAAACCTCCCGGCTGAGTGCCTCGATTGAACTCTACGTATTCTTCATAAAAGGACCGGCAAGCGGACAGAGGGCCAAAATAGTTACCGGCATACCAGCTCATGGGTTCCAATGCACTGCATATAATGGCATATGACAGTTGTGTCGCCCCCATGGAGAGGTATAGCAATGACTCAGTACACAGACCGTCAGGGGATTTTCCGGTATGTCTGTGCGGATGGCCTTCGATTTCGGCTGCAATCTGCGTTACATACGCGGGCAACCGCCGTATCTGCCGCGCCATGTCGAATGCTTTTCGTATCATGCCTCTGGGTTCATGATCATCGTAAAAACCACTGCCCGGACGAGATGCCGGGGCCTTACCCGTCTCGTCTTTAATGGCTTCAAAAACGGGGGTCCAATCGTATCCTTCGAGCAACTCGCGATGAAAATTGGGATGCTGCAAGCCGACAATTGTCTCCGGTGATACGGCATGTACGCCACGGGCAACAGAACGGGCTACTTGAGCCAGGCTTTCTTGGGAGAATTCTATCCATCGACTGCGCAAAATACCGTTGTCTGCATTGCCGTTCATGGCAACAAGGAGAGATGCAGCCTCGTAACTGTATCCGTATTTTTGATTGAAGAGGGATATGCAAGTATTGCAAAAACACAGCATTTTTGCAGGCCAATGCTCCGTAATTCTCAAATCGTCGTCGAGCCATACTACCGACGGCTTGCATTGTAATGCGTATTGGGCAAAGGTATGCTCTACGTATTCGAGGAACTGTGCCTGCCGGGGACAACTGCACATTCGGGTTGCCTGCCCGGCATTGTTTACTATCGTTGTCCATTTATCGGGAATGGACTCCTCGGTATTGAATTCAAAGCCGTCTCCATGTCCTATCGTAAGTCCCTGCACAGACGGCTTTATTCCTATGGCTCTCAGCTGCTGGGCAGCTTCCCCCATCTTCCGAGCCGAACAGTTATGTTTCTCAGATAAAAGCGTATTATATTCCATGAAAAACCAGGCTTCATCCCAAAGTCCGGGATAATCTTCCAGCGCTGCCAACAGCTCATTTTTCAACGAATCGTCGGTATGGTGATGCGGCCAGAGCCGTAGCAACATCTTAAATTCGGATGCGGTTGCCCATACCGGCCATAAGGAAGACATGAATACCAGAGCTAAAATGTAAAGATGTGTTTCGGATTTCATTTGAATATGTCTATTACTTTGGCGTAATTGTATCTGTACTTGTCATATATCTGTGCCAAATGACAAAGCCGTTGCAGGAAATGCGAATAGTCCATTCGGTCGGGTTGCGACCATTGTACTTCCGAGAGGGCGGCAAGCCGGGGCAAGAGCATGTACTGCACTCTGCCGAATGTGGGCATATATTCGGTCCAGACGTTTGCTTGGACGCCTAAAATATGTGTCATCTTTTCGGAATCGAAGCCTTCTGGTACCGGATTTAACGAGTACACTTTGTCTATCTGTGTAACTTTTTCCTGGTCGTAGTCAAAATAGCAATGGGAGGTGGGGGAAAGTATGGCGTCGTGCCCTTGCTTGACGGCTTCGACGGCCCCGCCCATGCCTCTCCAAGAGTGTACCGTGGCATCGGGCCCCAACCCTCCTTCGAGGATTTCATCCCAGCCGATAACTTTACGTCCTTTTGTTGCCAGAAATTTCTCGACCGAGACCATAATATAGCTTTGCAGTTTCTGTTCTGCCGAGTGCTTTTTGTCCGGTACTATGCCCAATTCTTTTATTTTTGCCTGACATGCCCGACACTCTTTCCAGCGTTGCTTAGGGCATTCGTCTCCCCCGATGTGTATGTATTGCGACGGGAATAGCTCGGCTATTTCGGTAAAAACATCTTGCAGAAAGCGCATGGTTTCGTTCTTTCCGGCGCATAATACATCTGCCGGCCCTCCCCATACTTCGCATACTTGGTAAGGGCCACCGGTACATCCTATTTCGGGATATGAGGCTAATGCCGCCGCAGAATGTCCGGGAATATCTATTTCGGGAATAATGGTTATATACCGTTCTTGTGCATATCTGATGATGTCACGTATCTCGTCTTGTGTGTAAAATCCGCCGTGAGACGTGCCGTCTCCCGTCGTCTGTTTACGGTATGCCCCTACGGAAGTGAGCCGGGGACGTGACTTTATCTCTACTCTCCAACCTTGGTCGTCGGTGAGATGCCAATGAAAACGGTTTACATTGTGAAGTGCGATGATATCGATATAACGCTTTACCGAATCGACAGGAAAAAAGTGTCTGACTACATCGAGATGTACTCCCCTGTATGCGAAGCGGGGCGAATCTTTTACGATACATGATGGTATCTCCACTTTGGAGGCCTGCTCTGCAGGGAGAGCCTTGCGCAATGTCTGCACGGCATAAAATACGCCTGCGGGAGAATTACCGACGATGTGTATGTTTTTCTTGTCGACAGTCAAGGTGTACCCTTCGGAATCGGTAGAACGGTTCTCCTCGACGCGAAGGCTTATCGTCCCGCGTTTCCGAGGTTTATCGGTCAGCTCGGGAACAATGCCTGTCATGTCGGTGATGTATTGTTGCAGAAAGGCGGCATTGCGCTTCTGCCCTTCTTCGTAGTATATTTTGGTATTGCTATCCAGAACAAAGGGGGCCGACGTACCGGCACAGATGGTACGCGGCACGGGTATTACATTAAAATCGGCTTTCGGGCCGGCGGCAGATGCCGTACTCAACAGGGCAAACAGCCCGATAATCGTGACGATTCTATTTTTCATAGGAAAGAGTTTATTGGTTGTCTACTTTGAATTTATATTTTCCTTGCGGCACACGCACGATACAGTTCCCGTCTTGTATACCTTCGAACCGGACGTCTTTCGAGTCGCGTACCGATATCCCGCTTTCTGTCACTTCCGAGGTATTGCCTCCTACGGGTATGTATATGGTGGCTGTACTCCCTACGGGAACGGTCACGTTCATTTCCAGATTGCGGCCTGTCTGCCTGATTTCGGACACGACTTCGCCGTAAGGTGTCATGTGCGAGTAATAGACTTCGGGCAGCCGCTTGTCCAAGATGGGCTTTATGATGATATGTTCGTATGCGGGTCTTTCGGCATCGACATTGACTCCTGCAAGAATTCTGTAAAACCAAGTGAGTCCTCCTCCGAACATCGGATGGTTGCGGGAATCGGCTCCGTTCCATTTTTCCCAGGTGACGGTAGCTCCTTGTTTTATCCAGTTCCCGAAACTGGGAAAATCTTCCTGATTCATGGCGTTATAGGCGATGTCGTTGAGCCCGTTCAGCGCCAGTGTCTCGAAAAAGAATTGTGTACCGAATATCCCGGTATTGAGATGGTTGTCGTACTTGACCGAAATCTCGTGTTTCAAGGTCGCCACGACATCGTCGTAACGGTCGTCAGGGACACCTAATACCAATGCGAATATATTGCTGCCAAAATCTCCATAAGAGCGGGTTTCGGGATTGTAAAATTTCTTGTTGAAGGCTTTTTTTACATTGCCGGCCAATACCGAATAGTAACGGGCATCGTCCTGCAACCCCATCACCCGGGCGGCTTTTGCGGTAAAATCGGCACAACGCCAGAGATAGAACGTGTGCACGAGCTCGACAGAGGGTATGTCGAATGCGGGTGCCCAATCGCCCAGATTGAGCCAATAATTGGGTTGGGTCGCATTCAGATTGGCACGTTGTGCGAGCATGGTACTGTCGGGAGTAAGCCATGTCAGCATGTAGCGTATTTGCTCTTTCATGGCGAAATAGTTGTCTTCCAACATCTTCTTGTCTCCATAGTGCAGATAGAATTCCCAGGGCATGATATTCATGGCTGCGCCCCAGGGAACTCCTCCTCCGCAACCGGGTTGCCAGGGGGCTCCGTTGGGGACATAGCCGGTCTCTATATTCTGGGCATCTCTCATGTCTCGTATCCATTTCTGATAAAAAGCGGCAGCGTCGAAGTTGTGCATTACCGTAGTGCACACGACTTGCGCATCGCCTGTATAAGGTGCTCTCTCTCGGTGGGGACAGTCGCTGGCTATGCCCCCGTGCATATTGTCGAGCTGGCTTTGCCGCCAGATTTGGTTTATCTTGTTGAACAGCGGGTTCGAAGTCCTGAACTCTGCATCAATGGGAACATCGGTATTGACAGCTTCTGCCGTCATATTTTTTTCGGACAGGTCATGTACTCCCGATATGACGGCTTTGCGGAAGACGTACCATGTAAAACGGGGTGCATAGCTCTCCTTGCCTGTGCCCTTGAATATGTACCGGTATACTCCGAGGGGAGACTCGCAGATGTACTTGACATCGAGTGTATCGCCTTTGTTCCCTTTTATGTCCTTGAACCGTATCCAACCTGAAATTTCTTTGCCAAAGTCTACTTCGTAGGTACCGTTGTCCAGCTTTTTCAAGGATACGGGCTCCAGCACTTCGGTGATTTTATCGGTAGGTGCGGTGTTTGCCGTGAGTGTGCCGACAGGGGCATTCCGATAAACGGCCCGGCTCCAGTCTGCATCGTCGCAGCTCGTCGTGCACCAACCGTCAGTTTCTTTATTGGCATCGTAGACTTCTCCTGCGAAGACGTCATCGGCTACAATCGGAGACTCTTTTACTTTCCAGGTTTCGTCGGTGCATATCATTTCTTTGGTATTGTCGGCGTATGTGATTTCTATCTGGCAGAGCAGGCGGGGCGACCCGAAGGAGCATACCCAACCGGTGGTGCAATCGTAGAATCCGTTGCCCAATATCGCCCCGGCTACGTTGTCACCGCGACGGAGCATGTGCGTGATGTCATAAGCCAGATACATGACCCTGTAACCGCGAAATTTGTTGTCGATGGATATGCCATAGTGCTTTATGTCTTCGCGTACGGTGTAATTGGTAAAGTTGGGGACTAAATAGTCGTCTCCTACTTTCTCTCCGTTGATATACAGCTCAAAGTAGCCCAGCCCGGTGACGAAGGCTTTTGCAGAGGTTATTTTTCCTTTGGCCCGGAATGTCTTGCGAAACAGCGGTGCCGGGTATTGTCGCTGCTCGTACTTTACCGGGCTGAGTACTCTCCGGGGGGCTTCTCCCTGCCAGGGCACTCCTATCCACCGGGCTTTCCAGTCGGCGGGTTCCAACAGCCCCATGCCCCAATAAGCGGGCTCGCTCCAGTCTGAAGCCCGGTCTTTATCGTCCCAGACCATAACGCGCCACCAGTAGTCTCCCGCCGACTTCAAGGGGGCTCCTGCATAGTGCACCAGCCGCGACACGGAGGAGTTTTGCCGGCCGCTGTCCCACGCGTCGTAGTCTCCTTTTTGCAATTTTTCTTTCGAGGTGGACACGACTATGCGGTACGCCTGTTGCGAGCGTCCTCTCTCCTGCCCGGAAGATGCATGGTTTATCCAAGAGAGGCGCGGGGCACGGGTGTCTACCACTGCGGGATTTTCCATATATTCGCATCTCAGGTTACCGGGGCTTATTTTCCCCCATGCCATATTGCCAAAAACAAACAGCATCGCCCCCAGAGAGAAGAGGGCACGTCTGTCCGGCCGGCATCCGGCCCGTAATTTTTCTAATGTTCCTGCCATTGCTCAATTTTTAAAGGATATGGATATTTCTTTGTTTTCGGGTTTTATTCTAAATATTCGTCCCGAGGAGTCTTTGCAGTCTGCGAATGTTCCTTTCTTACAGGTTATTTTATAATCGAATGTTTTTTCCCGGGCATCGATACGCTTGTCATCTATTCGTGTAAAAGGCAATGCGGTACCCGGCACGACGGAGAGTTCCATGTACCATTCCATGCGGGTGTTGCCGGCCGATTCGATTTGCATACGGACTTTGTCTTCGTCAAAGGTCATGACAAAAGTTGCTCCGGGTATTTCCAGCGGCCATCTTACGTAAAGACGCTTTCCCTTGTGTGCTATTTCGGGTTCCCGGCCTGTCGCTTCAATCATCGTACCGTCTTGACGGGCACAGAAAAGCCGGAGGCCTGCCAACTTCTTGTCGGAGCTCCAGATATTCCCGTCGACAAAGGGCAAAGTGGTGTACAGGCAAGTAGATGTCGTACCGGGCTTGTCGATATAGTCGGAAGCAAATCTTTCATCGAAGAGGTGTATGTCCCTGAACCGGAATGTATTGCCTTCCCAAAAGAGATTGGCCCGGTAGTATTTGCTGTTGTACCATACGGTCTTTTTCCCGGTGTTTTTATAGTCGGTCAGTGCACTGATTGCCGAGGGTGCAGTGGTAGAATAGTTGTCTTTGTACCATCGTCCTGTCTCGGACAGGGTCTGGATGCGTATCGTATTATCGTCCCGAAGGCGTGCGAGGAGGGGTATCTGTATCTCCAGGCCTTTTTTCATGGCTCCCCAAGTAAAGGAATTTTCCTGTCCTGCCTGGACGTACGACAATCCCATACCGGGGTCTTTGAACATGGAGTCGAAAAACCATTTTACCCAAGTTTCCGACCCTCCGGCACTGCCATATACCGGCTCCAAGGTAACTACTCCTTGATAGTTGCCGCCGATTCCCAAATCGTACTGGTATATGGGGTCGCTTCCCAGCATACGGAATACGGGTACGGGAATCTGCCCTTTCCGGGTCTGTGCCGGCATATATGCGTTTTTGCGGCTGGGGTAATATCCTCCCTGCCAGTATCCTCCCCAGAGGGTGTATCCGTCGGTTCCTATCTGGTCTCTACAATTGCAGGAAGCCTCGATATGGTATTTGTCGTACATATATGCCAGTGTATGGGCGTCTATAAACCATGAGCCTATGGCTGAGGGATATTTTCCGAATATTTCCTTGAATTTCGCCATATACACATCTACGAGTTTTTCGCGTTCTTCGGGGGTATATCCGGTGGCAAAGCCTACATCGGCATGCCAGTCCCACGGATACCGTCCGCGCCACTTGAGCCCGGCGGCTTCCACATGCGGCTGTGTGATTTCCCACCAGCCTCCTATTTCTGTTCCCGGCAGGGTTTCTTTTTTCAGCAGTTCCTGATATGAGGGCGATATAAGCGCATCGTATTGCAACAAATATGTGCCTTTGATACCGTACCGATTGAGGAGCTTTACCTGCTCGACAACGGTGCGGTAGAGCACTTCGTCGGTAATGGCGTCGATACGGGGTTCGGTCTGCCGTATAAAATTGATTACGTTGACTATTCTGGGAGCTGACGTGCTCTCCTGCTCTCCTGCTCGGATTCCTGCGGTGCAAACAGAAAGGGAGAGGGCGAGGATACATAGTCTTTTCAATGATTTTACCATAGTTGAAATATTAATGTTTTATGTGTGATTTACTGTAACAAGGGGTGGAGAACGGTCATTTATAGTAATAATCGAATGCGAATATGTAGACTCCGGCAGTCCACCCCATGAAGGCTCCGGGCATGGCATATTCGTCTTTCACATCGGTACTTCCGCTGACGGCATTGTACTTTTCCCAGAGGTTGCCGGTGCGCTTGTAGATATCGGCCATACTGTGCACGTACTTTCCGGCTATCCTGCGGGCGGCTTTCCTGTAACCGTAACTGTCGAGTCCTTTTATCGCGAGATAGTTGAGTGCCGCCCACCCGTTGGGATAGTCCCACTGGTATACTCTCCGGCGATCTCCTTTTTCACAGGCTGCGACTCCATTGGCACACTCCAGCCGGGAGAGGTTGCGATATATGGCGCGGGCTTGTTTCTTGCCCGCCAATTTTGCAAACAGTGTACTGAACACGGCAGCCGAAAGTACAGGGGAACGGCGCCGGTTGACATAGTCGTAATCATAATACAGCCCGTCCCGGGGGTCAAGGCACATCTCGTCGAGCAAGGCCTTGCGCCGGGCTGCAAGCTTTTCCCAATTTTTTGCTCCCCGAAGCCCGAGTTCTTTATAGAAATATGCGAAGTTGCGCTCATAGGCGTATAGGTTGGCATTGAGGTCTACGGGATTGTGGTCTTCGCATCTGGAATCGAACCGAGGGTTGAAGTCCCAGCCCGACTCTGCTTCTGCAAGAAAATGGGAGGCTACGGCACATCGCTCCTCATCATCGGTATAGTGAGCGGGATTCAGCCCGAGCCTTCCGACAATGTAGTTGTAGAATGCCATCAATGATGCTTTGTCGGCATTGTTGGAATACCGGTTGAGCCCACTGGGGGTCATGCGCCGGGTCATCCAGAAGCCGTATTCTTTTTCGAGGGTCTTGCATGCCCGGGCAAGCCAGGCTTTGTCCCGGGTCGCTTCGTATACCTCTCTTACCATCATACTTGCATACGGGGGCTGCGACCTGTTGAGCATCCCCTCGCAAGTGGCATTGGGCATGTATCCGAACCGCTCAATCATCGCCAGTATGTTATCTATGTTGTTTTTTGCTTGTCCTGCATTCCCGTCGAGCAAGAGCCCGACATTGGTGAAATATGTGTCCCAATAGAACATATTTTGAAAGCCGTTTACGATGCAGGGCACACTGAACGGATAGGGCAAGGCGAAGTTGCCTACTGTATCGGCCGTGCATACACGTACGGTCTTGGGCATGTCTCTGTCGATATACGCTTTCAGATTTTTTGCCTCGTCGGGAATTTGTGCCCGGCTGAAGGCTGCCCAAGCCATTGCCAATATGGTTATCGTCTTTTTCATTTTCGTATCGGTAAACCGGTATGTCATATTGTTATCTTATTTGTCCCATGTCATCGTGAGTTTCTGTAGCTCACGGGAATTGGGGCCCACCGAGATGTTGAACTTCCCGGCTTCCCAATCGTATTTCAAATCCTGATTATAGAACTTGAGCTGCTCGGTCGTAATGCGGAAGGTTACTGTCTTGGTCTCTCCCGGTGCAAAATCGACTTTCTGAAAGTCTTTCAATTCTATAACGGGTCTCGAAACAGATGCTTCGGGGTCTCCGATGTAGAGTTGCACGACTTCTTTTCCGGTATATTTTCCGGTATTGGTAATGTCGATGCTCAGTGTTACGACATCGTCATCTCCTCTGGCCTTTTTCTTGTCCAAAACGGGTTTTCCATACGTGTACCGGTTATAACTCAACCCGTAACCGAACGGATAGAGGGGTTCATTGACGCAATCGACATATTTTGTCGTCGCCCAGAAGCCGGAATACGGACGTCCCGTCCTGAGGTGGTTGTAATATATGGGTATCTGCCCTATGTGGCGGGGAAATGTGGCTGTAATCTTTCCTGAGGGACATACTTTTCCCAATAATATGTCGCACAGAGCTTCACCGGCCATAGTACCGCCGTGCCAGGCTTCTACAAGGGTGGAAAACTCGGCATCTTCCTCAGTAAGAATCAAAGGCCGGCCGCTGAATATGACGACAACGACGGGTTTTCCTGTTTTCTTGAGTTCGCGAAGCATCTTTTTCTGGCAGTCAGGCAGGGAGGGATTTACCCGGCTTTTGGCTTCTCCACTCCAAGAGGAGGGTTCGCCTACGGCTGCAATTATAAGGTCGGCATCGCTTGTCTCAGCAATGGCCCTGCGTATGAGCGAGTCGGTGGGTATGGTGAATGCCCCGTCGTATATGCAATAGTCTTCGATATAATTGGCTCCTTGCGAGTAGGAGACTTCGCATTTCCCGGCCAGGGCTTCGCGGAGCGCTTCGTATGCCGAGTGCATCTTGTCTTTAGAGTAGCCGTATGACCATGTACCGAGCAGCTCTCCACGTACATTGCCCATAGGGCCTACAACGGCTATTTTACGGGGAGGGGTAATCGGCAGGAGCTGCTCGGAATTCTTGAGCAGGACAATAGACTCGGCAGCAAGCCTACGTGCGACATCGCGGTTTTGAGGTGATAGTACTTGTGATTGCCGTTGCTTGTTTTTCAGATACCTGAAAGGGTCTTCAAACAGTCCTAATTTGTATTTGGCTTCGAGCACTCTGCGGCAGGCGGCATCTATCCGGCTGAGGGGGACCCGTTTTTCTTCTACCGCTTTTTTGAGACAGAGTACATACAGGCTGGAACTCATGTCCATATCGAGCCCGGCGTTCATCGCCAGCTCGGTGATTCGTTGAGCGCCGCCCATTCCGTGTTCTGACATTTCGGCCAGCGAATTGGCATCGGATACCATGAATCCTTTGAATTTCCATTGGTCACGCAGCAAGTCGGTCAGGAGCCACTTGTTTCCTGTGGCCGGTACTCCGTTCACGACGTTGAAAGAGGTCATCCCACTACCCGCTCCCTCATCGAAGGCTGCCTTGTAGGGCGGCAGATAGTAGTTGTACATGGTTACGGGATCCATGCTCACGGTATTATAGTCGCGTCCGGCTTCGGATGCTCCGTACAAGGCAAAGTGCTTTACACATGCCAGGAGGGTATTGGGTTTGGAGAGGTCGTCACCCTGAAATCCCCTGACCATTGCCCGGCCTATGCGGGAGCCGAGGCAGGGGTCTTCTCCTGCACCTTCGGCAATACGCCCCCATCTCGGGTCGCGGCAGATGTCGACCATAGGCGCGAATGTCCAGTTGATACCGAATGCGGATGCTTCGTCGGCTGCGACCCGTGCGCTCTCTTCCAAGAGGGGCATGTTCCAGCTGCATGCACTGGCCAAGGGTATGGGGAAAATCGTATAATATCCGTGAACGACATCGAGCCCTGTAATCAAAGGTATCTTCATGCGCGAATTTTCTACGGCAAATTTCTGGGCGTCTTCGGCTGCTTTGGCATCGAACCCTCCGACCGAACTGACAAGCCCTTTTCTTATGGCTTCGTCGAGTCCTATGGCACTGCCGACCACTTTGGGGCTGCCGACTCCTCCCAAATTCAACTGCCCGATTTTTTCTTCCAGCGTCATCTTCTTCATCAATGATGTGATAAAGTCATCCATCTGCCTGTCGTCCGAGGATTTTTTTGCCTCCCCGTACGTCACTGCCAATAACAGGATAATAAGGATAGTATGTATTCGTTTCATTCCAATAAAAAATTTATTACAGACTTGTTTTCGCTTTATTTTCAAATAATGGCTTCTGCCGGGTGCCGGGGGATTATGGTGTTGTCCCCGGGCTTTATGGTTACATGGTCCGACAAAAGTAGTTGCATCGAAACAATGGGCTGCCATCTATATGTCTCATTTATTTGAATATTTGTTTCAGAATCGAATGGCGAATTTGTCTATACAAGGGTGGTACATTTTGCAATTTATCCAATCATCATTCTTATTATCAACATTTTATATTTTCAAAATTCTTATCAAAGTTTATTTCAAAATATTTTCCGACGAGCGGGCCGGCTAATATTTCACTTTTATCCAAGGGGCGTTTTCTGCAACCCACTTTTTGAGCTCAACCGGGATATCGGTGCACATATAGTCACATCCCAAGTACGCCCCGAGCATAAAGTCCTGTACCGACTTCCCCGGCCACAGGCTTACGATAATGCCTTCATCGTGTGCCCGCCGTACACTTGCGCGACTGGTACCGTCCATGGTCGCCCCGAGGCGTTTTATGCCGACAGTCTTACAGAGGTCTATGGTCTCATCGTTGCAGGGCTTGGAAGTGATGAGCAACAGTTCTACTCCGGGGTAGCGCGATTGCAAATAGCGCAACGCCCGATAATCGCTCGACGTGAACACATAAAGGGCATCTGCGGGCTTCTCTGCCATGACTGCTTCATAGAGTTTGTCGCAATACTCCTCAAGACGACGGGAGGGATAGAGATGTTGCGGAGCGGTCTTCATCTCAAACTCGACATAGAGCCCCGGCTTGTCGTGCAGGAAGCGAAGCAGTTCATCGAGAAAGAGCACTTTGTTCCCTTGCCGGGTATGCAATTGCTCTATTTCTGCCCGAGTATGCTGCTCTACCACGCCTTTGCCGTCGGTGGTACGCTCCAGCGAACTGTCGTGCGTGATGACGAGTGCTCCGTCGCGGGTCATCCGCACATCGGTCTCGAATCCCCGGTATCCTGCCCGATAACTGGCTTCAAAGGCCCGGAGCGTGTTCTCGTCGTATTCCAGGCGCCCTCCCCGGTGTGAAAAGAGCCGTATTTCCTGATTTTGGGCGAATGTCTGGGCGACGCATATAAGGTATGTCGCAAATAACAAGAGGTACGGTTTCATTTTTATATCCATATTACATATAGTGTGATAAATTCGTACAATTACTTCGTTCCGATAGCGGACACCGCATTTCCATCACTTGCCGAAATGTTCGGTCAGGTACTCTTTCGGCGATATCCCGAAATGTTTCTTAAAGAGATTGGAAAAATGCGACTGGGTCCCGAAACCAGTCATCTCACTGATTTCTCCCAATGTATATTCCCGGGTCAATATAAGCTCGGCCGCGCGGTTGAGACGGTATGTCTTAAGCAAATCATTCGGAGTGGCTCCTGTAAGTGCTTTGATTTTCCGGTAGAAATTGGCACGGGAATAACCCAGCTCGCGGCTAAGGATATTGATGTTGATATCACCGTTGGATATGTTGTCTTCTATGTATTTGTACAATTTGTCGAGAAATTTCCGGTCGAGCGGGCTGAGCTCGAGCCGTACGTCTTTCTCCGCCGGGACAGAGTCTTGTGCTCCACATGCCGAAATGAGAAGAGCTTTGAGCTTGTCCTGCTTTGCCATCATCCTGTTGACTATGGAAATAAGCACACTCGGATTGAAGGGTTTGCTGAGGTACATATCGGCTCCCTGGTCATATCCTCTTATCTGCTCCTCGTCCATGACTTTGGCCGTAAGCAGGATTACGGGGATATGGCAAATGTCCTTGTTCTTCTTCACTTCACTGCATAGCTCATATCCGTCCATACGCGGCATCAATACATCGCTAATGATGATGTCGGGAACCGTCTCCACAGCCCTTTGCAACCCGTTGAGGCCGTCAAATGCCGTGGTTACATCGAACTTATCGCTGAACAGGCCGGCTATAAAGGCGTTCATATCGGGATTGTCTTCGATGATAAGTATCTTCCTGCGTTCGGCACCAGCCGCCTCTTCTTCTGCGGCATCGTCCGTAACGGGGATTGCAGGGAGGATATCACTGCCGGCTGCCTGTTCTGCTTCCTGCTTCATATCCATATCGTCGGATGCCCGTTCGTCTTCGCTATATGCACTCTCGCAAACGGGAATGACAACCGTAAAGGTCATCCCCCGGGAGACATTCCGTTCGGCACGTATTTTTCCCTTGTGGTTTTCGACCAAGTGATATACGTAGTTCAATCCTATGCCGAATCCTTTTATCTGCCCGTATTTCGAGGGTGTCACCAACCGGCTGAAACGCTTGAAGAGCCGTGTAAAATCATTTTTATCTATGCCTATGCCGTTATCGGTCACCCGGATTTCCATATACGTCCAATCGTTTCCGGTAGTTCTTTCCGGGTATTTTGTCAAGTCGAGCTTGACGATAATACGACCGCTGTCGAGCGTATATTTGGTCGCATTCATCAGCAGATTGTTCATAATCTTATCCAGCTTATCGGCGTCGTATATGACCGTAAGACTGTCGTACGGGCAGTCGAATTCCACTATCTGATTTTTCTCTGCCGTATATATATTGTATAATTTAATAATATTTTCCAATTGGTGAACACAATCGTGCCGACTGACTTTCAGCGGAAGTGTTTCGTCCTTGACATGGCGAAACTTCAGTAACTGGTCGGTGAGGTCAAGCAACCGGTCTACGTTGCCGGCTATAAAATCGAGATTCGACTCTACTTGCTGCTCGCTCAGAGTCCGATATTTGTCTTTCAACATCTTTACAGGGGCATAAATCAGAGTCAGGGGTGTCCTCAACTCGTGCGATATGTTGGTAAAAAAGTTTACTTTCATCTGGGACATTTTGTGTTCCTGCTCAATTTTTGCCTCGATAAGGGTATATCTTTCTTTGGCAAGCTTGAGACGGACATATAGTTTACTGAACAGGAAAACAAGCAATACCGCCAATACCGCATATACGGATAGCGCGAGAGGATGCAACCAAGGTGCGGGACTGACTTCGACGTCGAGCAGCTTTCTGGGCTCACCCCAGGCCCCGTTACGATTTTTTGCCTTGACCAGGAAGGTATAACTGCCTGCCGGCAGGTTGGCGTAGGTAGCCCGGTTGTATTTGCCTATATAGTTCCATGTGTGGTCGAAACCTTCGAGCATATAGGCGTATTCGAGAAACGACAGACAGTCATAAGCAATGCCCGAAAACTCGAAACTGACAACATTCTCGTCATGGTCGAGTTTGAGGTTCCTTATCAAGGATATATCCCTGTCGATGACTCCGCCGTCTTCGGGTACCACGCTGTTGCCGAAAAGCTTGAAGTCGGTAAGATATATGGGAATGTCTTGGCGGACAGGCTCCACGTTATCGGGGAAGACTTCTTCGAGTCCTGTGTTCCCGCCGAAATAGATATGTCCCCGGCTGTCCTTGAACGTACATTTTTCATGGTACTGGTTGCCTCCGATACCGTCTTGCTGGAGATAGACGTTGATGGTATCGGCCGGTGATATGCGGTATATGCCGTAAGAAGAACTTGCCCATATATTATCGTGCGCGTCGCACTCGATGCCTACCATGTCATTGCGCTGGAGCGGGTCGTACTGCTTCAGCGTCTTCTTTTTCAAGTCGTATTTCATAAGGCCGTTGCCGTAAGTGCCGATCCACAGGTTGCCTTTAGCGTCGAGCCTGAGTTCTACGGCATTGCTCCAAAGCTTCCGGCACTTGGCATCGAGAGCACTGGCTACCAGCGAATTGGCATCGATGACGTAGATATTGTCCATGTATGCCGAAAAGAGCATCTTGTCATCGGAAAGGGGTATGATTTTGGTGATGTTGTTGCTGTTGGAAACGGCCGATGTGATATGTTGCTTGAGAGTAAGGTCGTCGTCGTAGATATATAATCCGTTTTCGGACGAGCCCGCCCATATCCTGCGGTTAGCGTCTTCGGCTATGGTAACCACATTTCCGGTTCCGGAACAGGTTTTTACCAAAGAGAGTTGCCCGTCCCGGCCAATGTTGCAGACTATAAGCAAATTTCCATACCCGACCCATAACCGGTTGCGGGTATCACAGTATATTTCCTGCACAAAGTTGCTGTTGAACACCGACAGCCAAGGGGTCGTGGAGGCGTTGTACCAGACCACTTTCCCGGTGGCGGTATTGTAATATGCCAGGCCGTCATAGCGGGTTCCTATCCACATATTTCCATACCGGTCGGCGGTAATACGGGTGACAAACCGGTTTCTGAACAGGTTTACTATGGCTTTGTTTTCATTAAATATCTTTTTCTTGTTCGAAAGCATGAAATGCCCCCGGTCGAAAGTCCCGAACCACACGTTTTTTTCCTTATCGACAAATGCCGTATTGATATCGACAGAGGGTATATCGGCAAACTCGTCGTTGTTGTACCGGCTTATCACATCGCGGGTTTCCATGTCGTACACAAGCGCACCTTTGTTTCTTGTGCTTATCAGCAACTTACGGCCTCCGTCGACGGGCAACATCTGATTGATACGCAAATCGTCGAGCGCATGAGGGAAATCGCCGTCGCTGATTTCGAGGCTATGCAAATCGAGGAGCTTGATGCCGTTTTCGGTACCCAAAAGTATCTTTTCACGGTCACTGACCATACAGTTTACAACATCGTCCCGTCCTACGACGATTTTGGAAATCAGGCTCAACGAGCGGTCGAGCTTTATCAGCTCTGCCCCATTGGTGAGCCACAAGTTGCCGTGACTGTCGGTAACGGCTCCATATATGACCTGCCTATCGACTTCGATGCGCGGTATAAGCGTCTTGTTTTTTTCATCTATCTCGTACAGCCCGTTATAGCCGTATGTATATATTCTCCCGGCATACTGCACAAATCCGAGAAAAAAACTTTCCATACCGGTCGAGGTACTCTGCGAGTATCGGTGAAACTCGTACTTCCCCCGTGCCATCGAACAGATACCCTTCCCGGTAGATATCCACAGCTTGGAGGCGTCGTCGACATAAAGGCCTGTAATGAGATTGGAGGGTATGGAGTGTTCGTCGGCTTCGTCATAGAAGAATACATCATAGCTTTCGCCGAAGCTCTTACAAAGTCCGTTTGCCGTAGCTATCCATATATACCCCAAGCTGTCTTGGGCAAAGGCATTGACCCGAAGGTTTGACAAATCGGTGCGATGCAACGGCTGTGAAAGGACATCAGAGAGTGCCGACAAAATAAAAACACAACATAGCGATATCGTCAGTATTTGTTGTCTCATAGAGGTTTCATGGATATTAAAAAAAATAAACAGGTGTGATAAATCATTGTGTAAATTTATCTCAAAATATCGTATATTTCAAAACAAATTTGTACGATTTCCCTATTTTGAGACTTATATAATAACTTTTGAGACAAAACACGAGACTTTGAAGACAAATATCACACAAATCGGGATAAATGAAAAACTGATACGGCCGTAAATTGCGTAACATTGTAAATCAAAAAAAATCAACTTTATCAAACAATAATTTTACGTAATGGTGAAACCTCATTTATTTATAGTGTTTTCTCTCTTATGCTTGTTTGCGCTCAGCTCCCAAGCGAAAGTCACGCATACAACCGTACCTCCGGCCAGAATCGTCTGGATGTCGGATAATACCGGGAAATTCGTCTCCAATCCCAATCACCTGTTGGGGACATTCAGCGGACAGTTATCGGTATCTGATACTTCGTATGCAACCCTGATGAGCTCCGACACGCATCAGGCCTCCATTTTACTGGATTTCGGCAAGGAAATGTATGGAAGGATAAAAATATTTTCGGCTATCCGGGAATGTAAAGTTCCCGTCAGATTGAGAATACGCCTGGGCGAGTCGGTCACGGAGGCCATGAGCGACGTGAATATGCCGGATAACCCTCAAAATCCGACCAACGAGCATTCGTTGCGTGATTTTACGGTCTCGGCTCCGTGGCTGGGCTCTTTCCAATGCGGGAACAGCGGCTTCAGGTTTGCCAGGATAGACTTGCTCGATAAGGATATAAAATATAACTTGCGCCATGTATCGGCTGTCTCGCTGATAAGGGACATCGAGGACAAGGGGTCGTTCTGCTCTGATAATGAACGGATAAACCAAATATGGCAAACAGGTGCTTATACCGTAAAACTGAACATGCAGGAGTACCTTTGGGACGGGATAAAGCGCGACCGGCTCGTATGGGTGGGCGACATGCATCCGGAGGTGATGACAATAAACAATGTATTCGGGGAACAAGAGGTGGTGTACAAGAGTCTCGACTTTGCCCGCGACGATACGCCTTTTCCGGGCTGGATGAACGGGATGTGCTCCTATTCGTTGTGGTGGATAATCATACAGAAGGACTTGTATATGTACCAGGGCAACCTCGATTACTTAAAAAGCCAGCGCGACTATTTGCTCCGTCTCGTCAAGCAGATCGACGAGAGGATTGACGAGAACGGGGTGGAACGGCTCGACGGAATACGCTTTCTCGACTGGCCGACATCGGAAAACCGGAATGTGATACACAGCGGACTGCAATCGCTCTCTTTCATGGCGATGAAAGCGGCTGTACAAATCGGGGAGTATATCGGTGACAGGGATATGATAAGAATGGCATCGAGCTGCCTCGAACGGATGAAGGGGGTGGCCGTGGATGCTCATGATAACAGCCAGGCGGCAGCGTTGAATATCATATCGGGGTTGAGCACAGACCCGGAGAAGGATTGTGAAACGATATTGAAAAACGGCCTTGACGGTTTCTCAACGTTTTACGGGTATTATATGCTGGAGGCTCTTGCCATGCTGGGCAAATATGATGAGGCTCTCGACTTCATCTCTACGTATTGGGGAGCGATGCTGGACTTGGGGGCAACTACTTTCTGGGAAGATTTGAAATATGCCGACGTAGCCAATGCGGCACGCATCGACGAGATAGTGCCGCCGGGCAAGCATGACATACATGCAGGCGGGGGTGCTTATTGTTATAAGGGGTTGAGGCTGAGCCTTTGCCACGGATGGGCATCGGGCCCTACATCCTGGCTTACCCGGCATGTGCTCGGCATCGTCCCGATAGAACCGGGATGCCGTGTCCTGCAGGTGAAACCCAACCTCGGCCCGCTACAGTCGGTCAAAGGGACTTTTCCCACTCCTTACGGTATCGTAACGGTAAGTTGCACGAAAAACGGCCGGGGAAAAGTCGTATGTGACATACAGGCTCCGAAAGGGGTAAAGATAGTTAGGTGAAACAACATAAAAGAAATATAAGGGATATATTATCATGAAATCGATGAATTTAAAATCGTCTTTGGTCGCAGCAGCCTTGTTGTTGCTTACGGTACAAGTACCGGCTGCCACGGCTACCGACAGTTACCAGGATATGCGCAAGGTGTTTGCCTCGCCCCAAGATGTACAAACCAGTTGCTACTGGTACTGGATATCGGGCAATATAAGTAAAGAGGGTGTCATCAATGATTTGAAATCGATGAAAAAGGCGGGTATCAACCGGGCTTTTATCGGATTCCAGGGTATTGCAGAAATGCCGCACGGCCCTGTGTATATGCAGAGCGACGAGTGGTATGACATCGTACACGCTGCTTTGAAAACGGCTACTGAAGAGAATATCGAAATCGGCATTTTCAACGGCCCCGGATGGAGCCAGGCCGGAGGGCCGTGGGTAGACCCGAAACAGTCGATGCGTTACTTGGCTTCACAACATGCTCTGGTAACGGGCGGAGGCGAAAGGGATATCGTATTCCCCCACCCCGACAACTTCCTGCAGAATGTAAAAGTACTTGCTTTCAAACGTAACAACATCGCTCCTGATATAAGGGCGACGGTAGATCATATTACGACAGAGGGCGTGACGGATGTCGCCCGGATGTTTGACGGGGACTTGAATACTACAGGCGGATTTGAACGCGATAAGGCCAGCATTACGGTAAGGCCGTCGAAGAAGGATTTTACACTCCGCTCTATCCGGATAGAGAGCGCGACGCCTATCAGGGCTTACTTTTCCGTAAAGGTGAAACGCAACGGGGCTTTCGAAGAGGTTTGTTCTTTCGGGGCCGACCGCACAGTTCTAAAGAACGAAGTGGGATATGACGGGCTGGCTCCTACGGCTGTGGCTGTACCCGAAACGCGCGGCGAGGAATTCATGGTAGAGATGAATATCAATGCCAACTGCAAAATAAAGGAATTCAAATTGTCCGAAACTCCTATCGTAGACCGCTATGCAGACAAGATACTGAGCAAAATGCACCAGACTCCCCAGCCGATGTGGCATGACTATAAATGGGACAACCGGGTTTCTTATGCACCGGATGCCGTAGTTTCGGAAAGGGATATTATCGACATCACCGACCACATCGATGCCGACCGGGTTGTCTGGAATGTCCCGGAGGGTGATTGGGAAATCGTACGTACTTACATGGCTCCTACGGGCATATGTAATGCCCCTGCCATAAAAGGCGACGGGGAAGGCCCTGAGGTAGACCGCTGGAACCGGGAGAACTTGAAACACCACTACGACAGTTTTATAGGCGAGATACTCAGACGGGTTCCGGAAAATGACCGGAAGACCTGGAAAATGATTGTATGTGACAGTTATGAGAAAGCTACGCAAAATTATGGAGACGACTTTATCGACTATTTCAAATCGCATTTCGGATATGACCCCACTCCTTACCTTCTCACCTTTGACGGCATTGTGGTAGGCAGTACCGACAAGTCGGACCGCTTCTTATGGGACTTGCGCCGCATGATTGCCGACCGCCTGGCCTATGACCATATAGGCGGTATGCGGGAGCTTGCCCACAAAGACGGGTTCGGTATATGGCTGGAGTCATACGGGCATTGGGGGTTTCCCGGTGAATTTTTGCAGTACGGCGGCCAGTCGGACGAAGTGGCGGGCGAGTTCTGGAGCGAAGGCTCGCTGGGCGACATAGAGAACCGCGCGGCGTCATCGGCGGCTCACATATACGGAAAAGGCAAAGTATCGTCCGAATCGTTCACGTGCGGCGGGCCGGAGTTTGCCCGCAGTCCCCGCCATATGAAACAGCGGGGCGACAAGTTCTTTACAGAGGGTATCAATAATACTCTACTTCACTTGTATGTCTCCCAACCCGATGAGACCTCTTTTCCGGGACTGAATTGCTGGTTCGGGAACGAATTTAACCGTAAAAATACTTGGTACAGCCATATAGACTTGTTTACCGACTATCTGAAGCGTTGCAATTATTTGCTGCAACAGGGGAATTACGTGGCCGATGTGGCTTATTACATCGGAGAGGATGTCCCTGTAATGACGGGTATTACCGAACCGGCTCTGCCTAAAGGATTCCAATATGACTTCATAAATGCCGAGGTCATCGAGAATTATCTTTCTGCCAATGAGGAGCATATATTGTCTTTGCCTCATGGCACCCGATATAAATTGCTTGTTTTACCGCCGAGCAAAACCATGCGCCCGGGGGTCATCAGAAAAATAAAACGGCTTCTCGAAGAGGGTGCCATCATTCTGGGCCCCAAACCGGAAAGGTCGCCGAGCCTCCAAGACTATATGGAGGCGGATGCCGAAGTGAAAGCTATTGCCGACGAATTGTGGGGCAACAGCAACTCTCAAACGATACGCCGCATAGGTAAAGGATGGTTGTTTGCCGGATACAGCATAGAAGATATATTCGGTATGATGGGATATATGCCGGACTTCCGGATATCTATCGACAGTGACGTGAAATATGCCCATACGACACAGCGTGACCGGGATATTTATTTTGTGAGCAACCAGACCGAAAAGGACATTGAATTTACGGCTCAATTCCGCATCGGAGGGAAAGTTCCTGAATTATGGAGCCCGATGGACGGTTCGGTACGTACCCTCAAATCGTTTGTAAACGTGGGGAATGTAACTCATATCCCGATGAGACTGCATCCCAACGAAAGCGCTTTTATCGTATTTGACAAAGATATATCGGGTGAGCCCCAAGTGTTGGACATGGCTCTCAACTATCCGGAAACAAAGGTGTTGTCCGTGATAAACGACGACTGGAGCCTGACTTTGAAATCGATGGTCAACGACGGGAAGAAACTGAAGCCGGAGGCTTTGAAAGATTTGTCGACGATGGATGATGACTATGTGAAGTATTTCTCGGGTACGGCTGTATATACAAACTCATTCAAAATAAAGGAGATTCCTGCCGGCAAAAGGGTAATTCTCGACTTGGGAGAGGTATACGAAATGGCTAAAGTGAAGGTGAACGGAAAGTATGCGGGCGGTGTATGGACGGCTCCTTATACTCTGGATATCACCGATGTCTTGAAACGGGGCAAGAACTCGATAGAAATCTCAGTGGTAAACAACTGGGTAAATCGTCTGGTGGGGGATTCCAGAGTACCGGAAGAGAAGCGAAAAACATCGTATGTATGCCGTACTTACCGGCCTAAATCTCCGCTTCAAAAGTCGGGATTGACGGGCCCGGTCAGAATCCTGACCGAATAGTTACGTCCGGCTAAAAATACTTTTTGTGACGCAGAGGCGCAGCGTAGATGCATCGGCTTATTTTATCTTACGCTGCGTTTCTTGTTGTCATATAATGACTCAACCTCATCTGCCGCCCCCGAATTTTTCCGACGCATTAAAAGGTGCAAAAAAACTCGTCCTGCCGGACACATTGCATCGGGAAGGGGTTACGGATGACGAATACCGTCCCTACGAGGGTTGCAACGCCACACAGATGGCCTTCATTGCAGACAGCATAGCGACAATCTGCAACATATCCTATCAATGGAAGGCATTCGGCAATTACCGGCATCTGTCCAGTCTTCGGCAGTTGTCAGGCACAAAAGACCGCAAAGGCTCCAAGACGGAAAAGAAGGACATCTCATTATAGACTTGTTCAAAAAAACGCCGAAGCCGACAACATTCTGTTGGGTTCTCCCATTTATTCCGCTGATGTTCCATCTACATTAAAAGCTGTCATTGAATGTGCCAGTGTGGTAAGCGACTCCAATCCGGGCATGTTCCGTCACAAGGTTTGCGGAACAGTTGCCGTAGCAGGGCGTGGCGGAGCCATGAATGTCATCGACACTCTCCACCATTTCTTACTGAATAAAAAAATATCGGGTAGGCTCTACTTATTGGAACATCACCTACGGCCTGTCTATTAAAGGAAAACAAGCCAGTAAATCAGCCACCTTTTCATTGAAGTTGTTATTCGGAGAAACGGATGCGAGGAAGTATCTTCCATGAGCATACCACGTGTCTTTAATATCTGAATAATCTGTTTCGGTGAGGAATACGGTTTGATGAAATTCGTTTTCATACAGGTATAATAAAAAAACGACCCGCCGATTTGAGCATCGTTGAGAGGCTTGGCAGGTTCTAATGTTGTAAAGGCAACAAATCTTTTTTAAGTACCCAAATATTCGATAACTTTGTTTTCAAAACTGCATTATGAATATTTGTACAAACATTGACGGTTGTTCAACCTTATTCTTTTTGAAATACAAACAATGATACTAAAATGGTGCTAAACAGCATATATACTCTTTTGTCTATCACATAAAATACATAAAAAAATACACAAATTGTAGCCTACCACGACGATTTTGGTATAGGAATCGTCAACACGATTGAGGGAATTGGCCTCTTGCTGCCGTTTCTCTTCATTGTCCACGGTAAGAGATTTGTTTTCGGGCTATTATTTCTGACAGGGCTTTCATCTGGTAAAAATTTCATACGTATCTAATGTTTCGTCTAAACCTATTATCCCTTTGGGGGCTTCATATCTCCAACTATATCCGTATTTCGTATCGAGATAGTCAAAAATTATCCGGTTTTTCCTAACTTCGTGGAAATAGCCTAAGGCCGTCATTCGTTGCGATTTGTCTTGCAAGCTTTCTTTTGTGTAAAACGACCCTCGAATCCCGTATTTAGTCCAAAATGTCCTTTTCAGTACCTCACATATTTCCTTCTCCGGAAGTATCAAGGACAGTTGCGGGGTAGAAATACTGAGATTTGATAATGTGATTTTCAAATCTACATCGTTGTCAATGAATAGTGTTGTATCTACAGGCTCAAGACCGATATATGAAAAGGTCAGATGATATTTCCCCCTTCGCAGGCTATCTATTCTAAAATATCCTTCTGCATCTGCCAACCAACCTCGTGTCGGTATTTCTTTGACCCGGATATATGTGCCACCGCCTAAAGGGGAAGTTGTTGTATGGTCAGGAACTATGTGTTCTTCTACAAATGTTTTTCCTATTATGGAAAAATATTCCTTTTGTGCAGATGCTGTAAAGGTAAGGCATAAGAAACCGGATAGAATAATCTTCTTCATAAATCATGTTCCAAATCATAAATCATATACAAATACTGAAAGTCCCGGTACAGGCTTATCGGAGGCTGGTCGTCAGTCTAACACGTGCTCGGGCATGTCATTTGTCCTTGCAACAAAGTAATATACTGTATTCGTTTCGGTATCTGTGGCATTCATCCCGACGGGGGATATTTCTTTTGTCGCCGGACTCTCAACGGGGGCATGCCAATCCCAGCCTAATAATCCTTTTATGGCATAAAACATGGCTTGGTCTGTACCCGACAAGTTGTATTTATATGTTTTTTTGCCTTCAAAGTCTTCATGATAGGTCAGTTCCATATATGGGATATTGCTCTCTACAAAGAACTTATAGCTGCCTGTATGTCTTAATGTCATCTCTTTATCATACAGATAGAAGTCTTTATCTTCATTGTTGATTAAGAAAAACTCATCCTCTTGCCGGTAGGGTGGTTTTATCGGATTGGCAACAGCCAGATTCAGGTAACTGTCTACAATCTTGATTTTCAAGTCGACAGTTTCGTTTGCAACTTTGTCCCGAACTTTGATTGTCGTTTCTCCTTTTTGTTTCGGATGTATTTCCAAATTACCCATATCAGCAGGGCTTGATAAATCTACGGTAACTTCCAATATGGAGGGATTTTCTATCTCGACAGCATAGTCTCTATTTCCTCCTCGTATCATGATGTCTTTCGCTCCGACCAAAGGTCGCTCGTAATAGTCTTTTTCAAATGACAAATGATGTATTTCCGTGGCTTCGTTATCATCGTCATTACAGCCCATAAAACTGAGTGTGTATATCAATAGCAAGAAGGTTTTCCCAAAAAGTTTTGTTTTCATTGTATTCTTTGACTTATAAATTCTGCACTTACGTATATTTTTCCGAATATCTTTCGTGATTGCAAATTTAGAAATTCTCAGGAAAAAGGTACAATAATTTCGGATTGAGATGAAAAATCTATGACGTTGTCATAACCTAATCTGTTTTCTGTTACAAAATTATTTTTNTCTATAAACTCCAAACCATAACACTCTTTTTCCAATGTAGTTTCAATGTTTCTATCCAACCTAAAATACTGACATCCGGTGTGCATTGTTTCAAGTGGATTTCTTGGAGTTCCTTTTCTTTTATACCTTATGCAGATATTTTCGTGACAGATGCCATTCACCTCCCTTAAATAGTAACAGATTTCACAAAGGCACAATACTTTTTTCTTGTTATAACAACGCAATACCGCATATTGTCTCATCACTTTATAGTTTTCTGTACCTTTGGATATAATTATCTCATATATTGCACTTTTTTTCTTTGTACTCATGCAACTTTCTGTACTCAAATAATATTTACCACTGGAAAACAATCTAAATTTCAATACTTTACGATTTACATTCTTCCATGATGTAGTCTTCAAATCTTTATGTCCAAAATTGAAAAATCTGACACATTCTCCACGTAAAGGTTTATCATACAATTCAAAAACATCATTTTCACATCTTACGGCTACTTCTATTGTCCTATTTTTTAGATTCCCCGGTTCTATACGGCATGTCTCCGCATCTATGACTATTACTATTGCCGTTTTCAAATCCTCACCCCGTTTCAAGACTATGTCATAAGAAAATTGCTCATTAGGAAATTTATATTCTATTTCACACGAATCATATCCATACGCTTTCAAGTCATAAGGTATTGGAATTGCAACGGAACAACAGTTTTCATTAAAGAGCAAACACTGATGCCCTTTTTCGCATAAGTGCCGTTGGGGTATATATACATCGAACTTATGTTGAGTGTTGAATCTTCTACATAACACCTTTTTTGCAGCTTCATGCAAATAAAAGTCATCCTCACATGGTATGTTTTCATCCAAATGTAAAAATGAATAATTTCCCCTATCATCCACATCTACAAATACTTCTTTACCACAAGCTATGCAAAAGTAAGTATGCTTATTTGCATCAATCTCATCAAGATTGTACAAATTCACTATTGTATTTTGCTCGTCAATGGCAATATGGCGAAGCATTCTTTGCCCCAAGTTGTAACCATTACCAAAGTTGTAATACTGGACGTAGTTATTCTTTTCGTAAAATTGAAATGGATGTAAATTCTCGTGGTTATAAATCCACTTACGCCTTTCTCCACTGTTTTCGATGAAACTTTTAACTTTTGCAGGGTCAAGTTCACAAGAGTTTAAATCTATTTCCACACAATCTATTTTTGCTGAAATAATCTTGCCGGCCTTTTTGATATCCACTTCGTGTGAGCGTTTGAACTCCACCCACATAATACAACCATTTTCTGTATACCCAATACAATCAGGGCGCAAAGACAATTCTCTGTCAAACACCTCTATTTCTACTTTACCGAATACAGTTCGCTTTTCTGTTCCACCTTGTCGAACAGGAGGCAACATAATAAGTTTATGTTCTTGCAAAATATCCTTAGCCATTTTGTGAAGAGCCGACTCTATTGCTCCGACACAATCACTTCCGTTAGCGTGCGCAAAGTGATGAACCTTACGGCTTCCTCCATTCTTAGCCACCAATTCACTTTTACAATGTGGACAAAAGCACTTACATGCCAAACCTGTTGATACACTATCAATGTGTATCAACTTACTATCCGCATCAAGTGCATACGTCAAATATGGTTTTTGCTGAGGCTGTGTCATGAATTAGTCTAATATATCCGCCAAATACCACGCTTGTTCTTATCTATATTCCACTGAACCTGCCAAACTCTCCCATCTACTTGATCGAGAAGAATAAAATTAAAAGTGTTTTCAGTCGGATAAAGAAAGAAACGACCAGATTTTGCATCTTCGCCTTCTGCTAATGGCATGCTGTTCAATTCATACTGCATAGCATCACTATCTGTACTATATTGCACATGCATTATCACACCTGTTCGTGTGTCCAATTTCAAGAATGTCCAACGGTTATTTGTTTGATACAGACGAAAATTTACGTTGCTGTCAGGCGAGGCAACTGTTGTTTTCGTGTTGGAAGTGGAAGTCTGTGCATTTGTTGATGCAAAAGACATCAGACACAAGAAAAATACAAACAATGATTTTTTCATAAATTAATTTTTATTAGATGATGATATATTATTGTTATTTACTTATTTTAACGTGAATTCAATATAAGTGTATACCACAACTTAGGAAATTTCATTGCAACAACATCTACTATGGAACAGTTTGCCAGTAGAATCTTTAATTTCCGCTTGAAATCATTGCCTGGCTGAATTGCATCCATCAAGTAAGCCATACAACATTATAAGGCACTTTCTTAGTTATGTTTCAAATGTCTTCTCTCAAGGGATGTTGCAAAAATAATGCTTATTATCAAAAGATAGTATTATAAAACTTGTATTGACAACTATAAATTTGATATTATTCTATGATTTGATAATGTATATCTTGATAACCTTATCCAATATGTATACTCTTTTAATGGATGATATTGATATGAGTGAGAAAGATTTACCCAAATAACGCAAATACTATAAAGTTTTTAAAAATATGACTTTAGAGTATTGTCGTAAATAATCATCTAAACATTATTTCAATGGTTATTATCATAGATCTTCACCATTTGCCCTATTATACTCATTATCATAGAACATGGTGATATAGTATCCCCCCGCAAATTCAGAAATCATAAACCAAACAGGCTTCTTTAACACTATTTCTATAGCATAATCTAAAGACATTTTATATATGTCTTTCTGGATTTCTTCTGTTGGATTATCCAGTTCCTGTTGAGTGTACTTTGATAAAACTGTTTCTTTCAATTTTTCAGCTATCTCTGTAGAATCTATCGCTAATGGCTTTTGATAAAATACAGCTTCATATCTTTTATCATGTACTGTCAGTTCGTAAGCAATATCTTCATCATCTGCTATTGTATAATCATCAATACTTACATAATTAGAGTTGTTTTTGAATTGTTGGCACAATTTGTTGAATCGGATTTTAATACTTGTTTCATCCATTTGATGTGCATCACATAACATGATTCGATATACTTTATTGTTGTTCGTCACAACATGTACATCAACCTGTGTGCCATTAAATTCTCCTTTCAAAATATTTTTATCGCTTGCAGAACTTACAAACCCTTTTCCTTTAAGTTTCTGAATCATTTCGTGTTTGAACCCATCAATGGGTATTCCCATAAACTTGGTAATATCTTTCTGTGCAAATAAAGAAATTGAAGTTGCCAATAGAACAATAAAAAAAAGTATTCTTTTCATAACGTCTCTATTATTGCCTTCAGCTACCACAAGGCGTTATTAAAATCACGAAGCGTGGAACTGCAATGCCTATATCTTTGAGTGAAGGTCCTGAGAAAACCTTTGATGACAGATATGGAAATAGCAGCCCACGCTATAGCGTGAGAACCACTATGCCGTTCTTGTCATCGTTGAAAATTTCTCAGGTTTTCACTCACAAGAATTTAGCATAACGCTTCTTTCTTTTCTAATATGTCTTGGAAAAAAGCTATTGCTCAATTCCATTTACAAAAATAGTGAAAAAAATTAGTTTTTATAAACTGCGGCTATATATTTGTTGTAACAGTCAGGCCTTGTTTTGACTGTTGTTTTAGTATCGGATAAAATTTCTGCCCGGATATACTTATCTCCCCTTTTCTGTTTTCTCCGGATGGGGATGGTGAACCGGTATTTTCATCCTAAAAAGGGGTATAAAGGTTATTTATTGGTTTTAATTCACCCCTGATACGGGCGATACAGATAAAGAAAACAGCAGTATTGGAGAATTCATTTCTATCACAATCTAATGTTTTATTATTTAAATTCTCTTTTTTATTTATGAAAGTCTTCATACGTTATAAGATTTATTTCATTATGCAGTAAATATATTTTTTTATTATAATTATTGAATAATCTTTGTTTTTAATTTATAATATATATTACTAATTTTGTTGTTACTAATAAAAATAAGAAAGTAATAACAAAGATTTAATACTGCATGGGAACCTTTGAAAACGCTCTGAAAAGAGAATTGGGGAAAAACACGGGTAAAGCTATTTCCAATTTTGTATTTGGAGATGCACATTCAACCCCTTATAGGCGAACCTCTTCTAGAAGATCAAGTCCACCAGTTGAAACGTATGCACTAAGAAAAACAGCAAGGCAACTTAAGGACGAACATTTAGCATTAATGCTCGAAAAGGAAAGAGATGTAGCTTATGAAGAATTGCTACGAAAACAGCGATTGGAAGAAGAACATCAACGCGAAATATTTAAATTGGAACAGGAAGCGGAAAGAAACAGAATAGAAACTGAAAATTTGAATCAGTTAAGTCGAGAAATTGAATCTGCTTTAAATCTTGATGTGTCAGACTTTCCTGATACAAAGTCTTTTTTAAGTAATATATCGGCAAAGCTGACTGTCAGAAATTGGAATAACCTTTCTTTTTTAAATTCTTTATTGAGTAATGATAGAAAGAAAGATAAGGAACGAAAGAAAATGGAGAATCAGCTATATGATATTTATTTATCCAAATTTCAGATAGTATTAGGAGAATCTGTACAAGTATTAACAAATGTAGATATTGATGTTTATTCAAAGCTTTTATTGCAATTCTGCAAAAAAAGAAAAGTTTCACCACAGACCCAACTTATTGATGCTTTAGAAAAGCAGAAAATAGCTAGTTTACAAGCAAACAATCAAGGCTCGGAAGGTTTGAATGTCTTTTCAAATAAAGAGCCTGATATCACTTATAGCGATGTTACTGAGAATGTAAATTCTGATAATTTACCCGATAAGGATGCTATATTGCCAAATATTGTAAACTTGAACGAGGATAATTTAATAGAAAATCGGCTAGCAGAAATTTGGAAGAAATATGTAGCTGTAATTGGTAATCAGGCAGAGAGAAGACCTATATTTGTAACTGATGCTATTAAAGATAGCATATTATATATAGGGATAAATCCCAATTTTTATGAAGGGGATGATGATATATTACTTCATAGTGCAAATGGTGAATCCTTATTTTATGAGAATGTCTGTGGAGAACTTAATCCACCAGAATATTTTCGTGAATTGGAAGAATTTACAAGGGGAATATCAGCTAATGCATCTTATTCACATTTAAATTTATTGTATGCTCGTGAAAATGATAGAAAGCATCTACTGTCATTAGATTCGAATTTTATAAGAGAACAACTTGAACTGACTTATGATTTGATTATAAAGATAAATCCTTCAATTGTTGTCTTTTTCAGTGATTACTGTAAACATCTGATATTTGGAAAAGGCCGTTGGATTGATCCAGTTAGCTTCAATAAACGAGACGGATATTATATTTTAAATGGAACCCAAATTCCGGTACTATTTACAGAAGATGTTACAACATTGAAAGAACCATCCTATTTACAGAATAAAATTAAAAACATATTATTATGAACTATCTAGAACAATTAACAAGACTCTGGCAAAGTATTCCGGATCAGTTACCTATAAGAATTAAAGAAAGAGGATATGTGGTTTCGGAAAATCATGGAAATAAGGATATTTTAATAACAGGTATGAATCCTTCCTTTCGGGAAGGAGCAGTATGCCAAAGTGATACATATTCTTTCGAGACTATACTGCTAGATGCCAAAGGAGATTCATATTGGTCTCCGATAAAAAACATGCTGTTTTCTGATTCTATAGACTTGAGAAATAAAGCTGCATATTGGGACTTATTTTGTTTCAGAGAAACGGAACAGTCATTCTTGAATAAGGAAATTCTCTCTCGTGACGGTGGAATATCTTTTATTGCAGAACAATTAAATATCACTCAACATGTTATTGAGGAGATAATAACGCCTAAAGTAATTGTAGTAGCGAATAAAGAATCGGCGGCTTATTGGGGAAAATTGTCAGACTTAGGGTATATTTGGATGGGGTATGACTTAAAATATATAGGAAATGTTTTTTGTGGGGAGCTATATCGTATAGAGGGCTTGCTAGATTCTAAAGAAAGGATTTCTCCTGAAATAACAGATTCCAAATTGAAAGGTGCTTTTGTGTTATTTACATCTTACCTGAAATCTTTGTCTAAGGAAAAAAGACCGACAGTAGATTTTCTCAATACACTGTTATCCTATTATTGCATTGAGGGCAAGTTACAAGAGTATTTGAATAAATAACACAAGTTTTTTGTGGTAATTCATTATTTAGTAGTAGGGATTTATGGATACAAAAAATATTTTAAGCCTTAAAAATAAAACAGGCGTGATTACTATTTCGGATTTAGATATTATAAACTTTTGGAGATATTTTTTACTCCATGATGATCTTCTTGCTGATGATATAAAAAACACACAAGACCCTCACAAAAGATTGTTTTTAGAGAAAGCTGAAGAAATATTCATTGAAGATGAGCCAATAGAGGAACAAGAAGATCTAGAAAGTGGATTTGAGGATAATGATCCCGAATTTCAAAAAGCGATACAAGAGCTTGAAAATAGTGCTGGAGAGTGGAAGATGCCAGAAGAAGAGGAAGCATCATTTGGTGTTCCTTCTCTTCTGTTTGATGAAGATGAGGATGATTATGATACATATTTTAAAATATATAATTTAAAGCTGGATCATTCTATTTTTTATTATATGTATGGTCAAGTCGACAAATGGATAATAAAAGTGCAAGAAGATCTTTCTATAATAACAGATTTAATAAAAGTGTCTGAATATATTCCAGAAATAATACATGTCATCCGAAACAGTCCGGCAAATAGGAAAGCCTACTCTAATTTAATCCAAAAATTTAATATATCGTATAATACAGCTGATACTATACTTAAGACTAAAATATATAAGTTGGTTGAAACTCCCTCAGAGGTTTATATAGAAGAATCTAATTTTCTATTGAGAGTACTAGAGTATTTAAAGGAATTATACTTATTCGACCTTAAATAATATCTCAATAAGATTCTTAAAAAATAAAGGAAGGTAGCTTTTTACACTATTTTCCTTCTTTAATATCATAATGCCCCGTTTAGAATACGGTTTGTGTACATTTATTTTGTTGTTAACACAATTATTTCTATATTACGGTCCCTGTTATAAAAAAGAAGTGATATGGATAAATGTCATTTTAGTGGGAGAGACTCCTGATTATAGAGGGTGTAGATTATCCGGTATTCCATTTATTTGTGAAGATATGTTTACCCAAGAGTGACTTCCTGACTTGATGGGAATTAATTTAGGTTATAGAATATTTTCAAAAGATAAGCCTGAGCGTGTGTTCCAGCATTCCGTCCACATCAAGGTCAAACATCAGAAATGTTTTATCATTTTTGGTTGCAACATATTCCCGTTTACAATTCTCTATATACCGAACGGATATGTTCGAATCGCTCTTTCTTGGGATAATCTGAATAGGCGCACGGTATTGCGAACGAAGGTGACTGATATAAGCAACCTCAGACTCCCCTTCACAGAAAACAAAGAAGTTTGGCTTCATTGTCTTGCCTTTGGATTTTCTTATTTGTCGTCCCATATCAGTTTTTATTAAAAAAACTATCCACCTGTTCGTCAATATACGGGATGGCATCAAAACGACCTTGCAAATATGCCTTCTCTGCATCCAGTCCGTCGCGGAAATCTTTGTAATCAAACAGCGAATACAAATCCGAGGACCCGTCATCCCGTTTGTTGACAAAATATATCTGATCCTTACGCAACTTGTTGGTATTAAGCAGGTATGTATTGTGTGTAGTATATATCAGCTGCGCTGATTTGCTTTTATTGAACAAACCGATAATATACTCTACCAGTTTTATATGCAGCTGCGTTTCGATTTCATCTATCAACAAGATTTTATTATTCTTGACGATATCCAGAATCGTCAGCATCATACTGAATAAACGCTGCGTTCCATCAGACTCTTCTGCAAAAAAGTTGAAAGGAACATCCGGGTTATTCCTGTGATAGGTCGTAATGACCAGCTGTGGTTTCTGAATATCTTCTACCGACAATATTTGATTGTCTGCAGGGTCAATCACTGCAGTTGAAAATACTTTATTCTCATGCCTACTGTCGATTTTGACAATGTCGCTGTCGGCCATTCGCAGCACATTAAGAAACTGCTCTTTGTTCTCATTCAACAAGCGCTCGATAGAGAACGAATTATATCCGAAATAATTCAGAATAAAACGCTCATTGAAATACCGAAAAACATCTTTTGCGACATCTCGATCCATCTGACTGGCACGCGACACAAAAAGCGTTTTCTTGGACGTATTGGCAGCAACATCCATAGGACGGCGAATCACCGATCGGAATTCATATATATCCTTTTTATCGGGCCCCTTGGTCTCATCACGAGAAAATACCAGTGAACGACGGCCATTCGGATAATAGTAAAGTGCCTCTTTCAGTATCTCAACTTTATTGAGTTCAAAAGAATATTCATATTCGATACCGTCAAGAAGGAAGCGAATGAAGAATGTGCTCGGCTTGCCAATGCCCCCGAATTTGAACGGAGTAAAGGCAAATATCGTATTCTCGTTGTAATTATGAGATGAAAATATCATTCCCACACAAGCGCGAATAGCCTTGATAACACTACTCTTTCCTGAGGCATTTGCACCGTAAATGGCAACAGTTTTAAGCAAACGCTCATCACCGCATACAAATGTATTTTCTTCCAGTTCCTTTGCCTTTTTTGTCTGTATGCTCGCTGCCTGCATATCCAGTACCACCTCATCTTTAATTGAGAAGAAGTTGCTCAAACGAATTTCAAGTACCATTTTAGCCTCCAAATTTGTAATTCTTTCACAAATATAGCAAATTAAATGCCAAAATCATAACCCAGGCAACTTTTTATGGATTAGAGGGAGCCTGCATAAAGTATTGTTATATCGGGATCGTTCGACAACCCAAAGAATAATGTCTCTATATCTGTGTGTGCATTCACAGCTTGCAACTCATAAATCTTTGAATGCGAACAAATGCAAAGGATGAAACTAAGTGAAATGTGAAAAGCTGAAAATCGCTTAGAATATTGATTTTGTTCCTTCTTCGTTTCCTTAATAAGATAATGGAAATACTATTTCGTTGATACACAAAATATAAAGTGTATATATTGTAACATTTCTCAGGTTTTCACTCACAAGAATTCAGCATAACGCTTCTTTCTTTTCTAATATGTCTTGGAAAAAAGCTATTGCTCAATTCCATTTACAAAAATAGTGAAAAAAAATTAGATTTTATAAACTGCGGGTATATATTTGTTGTAACAGTCAAGCCTTGTTTTGATTGTTGTTTTAGTATCGGATAGAATTTCTGCTCAAATATACTTATCTCCCCTCTTCTGTTTTCTCCGGATGGGGGATGGTGAACCTGTATTTTCATCCTAAAAAGGGGTATAAAGGTTATTTATTGTTTTTAATTGGATATTTATTGCGAAGATTTCCGGTAAATTTGTATACGGAATATATTTCTTCAAAACTACAAATTACTTCATTTCGGGGAATGGCTTGAAGTCTTTTCCATTTGCCGCAGTCTATCTCCGCTTTGTCTGCCCGGCTGAGATTTACGGATACAAAGGTACAAAAGTACAATCGGGCAGAATATTTTTTGTACTTTTACAAACATTTATTTCAACATCATAATTTATGGATATTAAATTACGGCTCGAGCAACCTGAGGATTATAGAGAGGTGGAGGAAGTGGCGAGAGAGGCTTTTTGGAATTTTTACGCTCCCGGATGTGATGAACATTATCTGCTGCATATCATGCGAAGTTCGCCCAATTTTGTAAAAGGGCTTGATTTTGTCGCTGTCGCAGACAGGAAGATTGTAGGCATCGTGGTTTTCTTAAAATCCTTCATCCTTACCGATGACGGATGCAAGTATGAAGTACTGAGCATGGGGCCGATAGCCGTACTTCCACAATACCAACGCATGGGCATCGGCAGGATGTTGATAGCACATACCCGTAAAATAGCTGCAGAAATGGGATATCGTGCCATACTTTTATGTGGAGAACCCCGTTATTATTCAAAAGTGGGATTCGAAGCGGCAGAGCATTTCAACATCCGCACTTCTGAAGACAAATATTTTGCAGCCCTCCATGTGTGTCCGTTATACCCTGATGCTCTGGCTGGAGTGAGCGGGCGATATTACGAGGACGTAATTTATAATATCGATTCTGACAAAGCGAAAGAATTTGACAAATTGTTTCCACGAAAGGAACGCATAGAAGGAACTTCCTCACAAAAACGATTTGGAGAAGTTCTTGCCATGCAAAAGAATTACAAATCATCATCAGACAAATGAAACGAAATCAAGTAGCTATCATTTTTGGTGGCAAATCTGCAGGATTAAGGTCTTCAATAAAAGGGACAATGAGGTTTTGACAGATTTTAATATGACTTTTCCCATCGTACACGGGACATTCAGCAAGGATGGAGCTTACAAGGCATATTGAAACTATAATACTATTTATTGGTTTTAATCCGATATTTATTGTGAAGATTTTCTGTAAATCTGACAGAAAGTGAATATATTTGTTTTTTAAAAACTAATCATAGAAGATGGCTAAAGCTAAATCGGTATATGTATGCGGCAACTGCGGGGCCGATTCTCCGAAATGGATAGGGAAATGTCCGGTGTGCGGGGAATGGAACACGTATGTGGAGGAGATTGTTTCCAAGGCGGCTCCCCAGCGGTCGGCCTACATACCGGAGGACAAATCGAAGGTGAAGCCCGTGAGGATACATGAGGTGACGACATCGGAGGACCCTCGTATAGACTTGTGCAATACGGAGCTGAACCGGGTTCTGGGGGGCGGACTGGTCCCGGGCTCGCTGGTGCTTATCGGCGGTGAGCCGGGGATAGGGAAGTCTACTCTTGTCTTGCAGACGGTACTGGGCATCGAGGGCAAAAGGGTGCTGTACGTGTCGGGCGAAGAGAGCGCCAAGCAGCTAAAGCTCAGGGCCGACCGGCTGGAGCATGTGAACGCGGACTGCTATATCGTATGTGAGACTTCGCTGGAAAATATTTTTGTGCATATAAAGAATACGCAACCCGATATCGTGGTGATAGATTCTATACAGACGATTTCGACGGAGCTTGTGGAGTCATCGCCGGGGAGCGTGTCGCAGGTGCGGGAGTGCTCGGCCTCGATATTGAAGTTTGCCAAGGAGACGGGTACTCCGGTGCTCCTCATCGGACATATCAACAAGGAGGGCAGCATCGCCGGCCCGAAGGTGCTGGAACATATCGTGGACACGGTGTTGCAGTTCGAGGGCGACCAGCACTATATGTACCGGATATTGCGCTCGATAAAGAACCGTTTCGGGAGCACGGCGGAGCTGGGCATTTACGAGATGCGGCAGAACGGGCTCAGGGAGGTGAGCAACCCGTCGGAACTGTTGTTATCTCAGAATCATGAGGGACTGAGCGGCGTGGCTATCGCTGCGGCTATAGAGGGGATACGTCCTTTCTTGATAGAGACACAGTCGCTGGTGAGCACGGCGGCTTACGGCACGCCTCAGCGTTCGGCTACGGGGTTCGACATCCGGCGCATGAACATGTTGCTGGCGGTTCTTGAAAAACGGGTGGGCTTCAAACTGGCTCAGAAGGATGTTTTTCTCAATATCGCGGGCGGCCTGCGCGTGAACGACCCGGCGATGGACTTGGGTGTCATCAGCGCCATTCTCTCGTCAAACATGGACTTGGCTATCGAAAACTTGACGTGCATGACGGGCGAGGTGGGGCTCTCGGGCGAGATACGTCCGGTGAACCGCATCGAACAGAGGATACTGGAGGCGGAAAAGCTGGGCTTCGGACGGATTCTTATTCCGTACAATAATTTGAAGGGTTTTGATACAAAGAAATTGAATATAGAAATCATTCCGGTAAGGAAGGTGGAGGAGGCTTTCCGGCAATTGTTCGGATAGGGATTGTTATGATAAAGGAGATGAATCTCAGGGTTCTGCCGCAACAGGCAGCTTCTGAACAGGATTTGAAAGTGTATATAGGCAAAAATCTGGCTGTAGATGTGTCGGCGATACATGCGGTACGTGTGTTGAAGCGTTCTATCGATGCCCGCCAGCGAACGATACTGGTCAATCTGAGTGTACGGGTGTATATAAACGAGCTGCCTGATGATGACGGGTATCAGCGCATCGAATACGGGGATGTCTCGGACAGGCCCGGGGTGATTGTGGTGGGTGCAGGGCCTGCGGGTCTTTTTGCGGCGTTGCGGCTGATAGAACGGGGGCTGCGTCCTGTGATTATAGAACGGGGCAAGAATGTGCACGACCGTAAAAAAGATATTGCGCTTATCAGCCGTGAGCACAGGGTAGACAGCGAGTCGAACTATAGCTTCGGCGAGGGCGGCGCGGGTGCTTATTCGGACGGAAAGCTTTATACGCGGAGCAAGAAAAGGGGGTCGGTAGAGCGCATCTTGAATATCTTCTGCCAGCACGGGGCGAGCACGTCTATTTTGTCGGACGCTCATCCTCATATCGGGACGGACAAGTTGCCGGGAGTGATTGAAAATATGCGCAAGCAGATTATCGCTTCGGGCGGAGAGGTGCATTTCGAGACCCGGATGGAGAGGCTTGTCATCGAAAACAAGAGGGTCGTGGGTGTGGAGACTCATAACGGGAAGTTTTTCCGGGGGAAAGTCATTTTGGCTACGGGCCATTCGGCGCGTGATGTGTATAACGGATTGTTTGACAACGATATTTTGCTGGAGGCCAAAGGTATTGCCGTAGGGGTACGGCTCGAGCATCCGCAGAGGCTTATCGACCAGATACAGTATCATAGTACCAAGGGGCGGGGCGAGTATTTGCCGGCAGCGGAGTACAGCTTCGTCACCCAATCGCGGGGACGGGGGGTCTATTCTTTCTGCATGTGCCCGGGCGGATTCGTGGTACCGGCTGCCAGTGGTCCCGAACAGCTGGTAGTGAACGGCATGTCGCCATCGAACCGAGGGTCGAAATGGGCCAACTCGGGCATGGTGGTAGAGGTGAGGCCCGAGGACTTGCCGCAGTATGAGAAATATGGTGTACTGGCCGTGATGAAGTTCCAGGAGGAGCTGGAACGGACTTGCTATGTCAACGGCAATTGCCGGCAGACGGCTCCTGCCCAGCGTATGACGGATTTTGTGAACAAGGCGGTGTCGTATGACTTGCCGGTATCGTCTTATGCTCCGGGGGTAATTTCGTCCCCTCTTCATTTTTGGATGCCGGAGTTTATAACCGAACGGTTGCGGGAGGGTTTTCTTCATTTCGGGAGGATTTCGAAAGGGTTCCTCACACGGGAGGCTCTAATGATTGCCGTGGAAAGCCGGACTTCGGCTCCTGTGCGTATTCCGCGGGATAAGGAAAGGCTCGAACATGTCACTTTGCCGGGGTTGTTCCCGTGTGGCGAGGGTGCCGGATATGCGGGCGGTATCGTGTCGGCGGCTATCGATGGCGAGCGTTGTGCCGATGCGGTTGCGGAACTGTCGTAAGTCTTATTTATAGAATTAACCTTTATATTTAAATATATTATGATCACATTTTGCATTGCCCTGCTGGTATTGATTGGGGGCTATTTTACGTATGGTAAGTTTGTGGAGAAGATTTTCGGGGTGGACCCTAACCGCCAAACTCCGGCGGTGGCCAATCCCGACGGGGTGGATTTCGTGCCTCTGCCCCGGTGGAAAATTTTCATGATTCAGTTTCTGAATATCGCCGGACTGGGCCCTATCTTCGGGGCTATCATGGGGGCGCGTTTCGGTACGTCTTCTTTTTTATGGATTGTCTTCGGTACTATCTTTGCGGGGGCCGTGCATGATTATCTGTCGGGGATGATTTCGGTACGTCACAACGGGGAGAGCCTTCCTGAGACCATCGGCCGTTATCTGGGGCTTACGACCAAACAGATTATGCGGGGCTTTACCGTTATATTGATGATTCTCGTGGGGGCGGTCTTCGTTGCAGGGCCTGCCGAGCTGTTGGCGATGTTGACGCCAAAGCATCTCGATACGACTTTCTGGATTTATGTCATTTTTATTTATTACATCGTGGCTACTTTGTTCCCGATAGACAAGATTATCGGGCGCATATATCCGTTCTTCGCGGCAACTTTGCTGTTCATGGCCGTCGGCATACTGTGTGTGCTGCTGATAAAGTTTCCGGGTATTCCCGAGATTACCGACGGTTTGCAGAATATGCATCCCAATGCCGCTACTTCTCCTATTTTCCCGATGTTGTTTATCAGTATCGCATGCGGTGCCATATCGGGCTTCCATGCTACGCAGTCGCCATTGATGGCCCGTTGCATGACCAATGAGAAACAGGGGCGTTCTATCTTCTACGGGTCTATGGTCACCGAAGGTATCGTGGCTCTGATTTGGGCGGCGGCAGCGACTTACTTTTTCAGTCCGGAAGGGCAACAGGAATTCGGTGTCATCGGTCATGAGGCCGAGGTAAACGGCAGTGCGGCGATTATCGTACAGAAGATTTCGGAAGGTTGGCTGGGTGTCGTGGGCGGCGTACTCGCCATACTGGGTGTCGTGGCTGCTCCTATTACTTCGGGCGATACGGCTTTCCGCTCGGCAAGGCTTATCATTGCGGACTTTATGCACTATGAGCAGAAGTCTATCGCCAAGAGGCTGACCATCTGCGTACCTCTGTTTGTCGTGGCGATTGCGATTCTGGTGTACAGCCTGGCGGACAAGGATGGTTTTGAAATGATTTGGCGATATTTTGCGTGGTGCAACCAGACGCTGGCTGTATTTACTTTATGGGCTGTGACGGTATATCTTACCCAGAAGCGCAAACAGTACTGGGTTACTCTCGTCCCTGCCCTCTTTATGACATCGGTGGTGGTGACGTATATTTGTTATGACCCGGTGGGTATGAGCCTGCCCTACCCTGTGGCATGGGGTATCGGTGTTGCTGCTACTGTCTTTTCGGGGGTATGGTTCTTCGTCAAGTTGCCTAAGTTGAGGGCTGCGACGGGCTTGTTGTCCAAGGAGTAACGGCCGGCAGCCCGGTTTTACAGGAACAAATTCCGAACAGAACGTGGGTGAAATCCAGACGGCCCGGCATTTTTAGGGAAATTTTTTCCGGGGGCTACATTCGGGGAAATAATTCTAAACATAAAAAGGTATCCAACAGAAAAAAGCTGGATACCTTTTCATGTTTCGTGGCAGTAGCTTCTACGCTTTCAGACCTTCCCGTTTGATTTTCGGTACAAGGTAGGCGAATCCGTAAACCATCATAGAGGCTTGTGCTACGATACCGAACAGTATGCTGGCCACATTCACCCCCGCCGATACGAGATCGTTGTCGAGGAAATACCACACGGTGTAGATGCCGAACGGAATATTTACAACGGCACTTGCCAACAGCCCCGGATTGTATTTACACCCGAAGATGAAGAACATCACTACATGCGCCAATGCGTTCAATGCAGAGAAATAGGCTGTCCAGAGTCCCCATTCGACACCGTAAAAGTGTGAAATGACACCTGACAACGGCAACAAGATATAAACCAGCGGAATATTGATCCAGAAAGAACCCGCCTTCGTCAGCGGATAGTCTCCCCGAACCGACCCAAGCGGTTTGCGGTTGAAAAAATCGAGAAAGCCTCCAGGGCAAATGTACTCTTCGAACTCGTGCAACCAATAAATCGGTGTCTGCATCCAAATGAGAAAAAGTGCGTAGTTCTGTTCCTTGACGTAGAGCCAAATAAGGATGGTTGTGTAGAAGGCGAGAAAGGGTGTCGCCTTCATCCAATGGTCATACAGCCATTGCATTGCTTTGTTTGTAGTTTTCATGATTTTGCTTTTTATTTAATTTCCGCTTTCGTTCTTGCCTTGTGTCCGATAATCTTTCCTGTTCCGGCGATGTCTATTGCCTGGTAATGAAGCCCCGATTTCAGAGCCTCGCTCATCTGTGGGGCGCAGTCACGAATCTTGTACTCCGCGCCTGCCTTGATGAAGGCATCGCCTGCCTGTCCAAAAATCAGACGAACATCGTATGCCAAGTATCCGGCTTCTCCGATAAAAGGTTTTATGCCTGCTCATTTGTGTGTGCGCAGAAGGCTCTTTCTGCAAGAGGATATGCTCGTCCACACAACGCCCGTTCTTGACCGAATAACATATCGTCTCTTTTATTGAAAGTAAAGGTAGCCCGTATACGAAATGCAATCAATGGCAACATGTATGATAAATTGAGCAATATATACGATTTGATATCATTTTATTATTTTTGCATTTTCATTTGTGTCGTAGAGAATAACAATACTATGTATAGTGAATTACAAAAAGATAAGTTGGCAAGACACTGGAATAAGGTCGGTATACTCTTATGCACGAACGGTTCGGCCCAGGTGTCCATAAATGGGCAAAATTTCGGGTTGTCACGAGGGATGCTCTTCGTTATGTCCCCTCTGATACAGATTCGGGATTTGATTCCGTCGGACGATTTCGAGTCGGTCTCTTTCGCGGACGACCTGAAGGTATTCTATCCGATTTTCAAATTCATCTCCGATGCGGATATTCCACTTCGAGTACGGAAGCGCCCGTGCTGGCAATTGCCGGAAAGTGAGGCTGCCTACGTCACTGTACAGTGCAAGCACATCGAAAAACAGCGGAAGGCTCTGAACGACACGGAAGATTCCAGCGAGCGTACCTTATTGAGCCGGCAAATTCATCTGATCGAGCAGGAGGTCATGCTGGAAATTCTGATTGATAATATCCGCCGGAACGAACAGGTTGCGAACTGTACGTTCGGACATGAATTGACCGCTTACCGCTTCATCCTCGAAGTTCATGAAAACTACCGGTCTCAACGGAGCGTGGCGTGGTATGCTGCACGTGCAAAGCTTTCTCCAGGGCATTTTTCCACGATTATCAGACATACCACAGGCAAAACCCCATCCGAATGGATTGCGACGATTACAGTTACCTATGCTAAATTCTTACTTGAGGAGAGCGATAAGCCTGTCAAGGAAATTGCCCAGGAATTAAATTTTCCCGAACAGTTCACTTTTCGCAAGTATTTCAAGACGCATGCCGGCATATCCCCGAAAGAGTATAAACGGCAATGCGGTAAAAAGAATTTATATGAAAAAAACAAGACAAGCATTATCGACATACTCTGAAACGTTTTGATACTATTGTTTTCGAGGCTTCAGTGTCTATTTTCGTTTTAGGTGACTGTGCGCAGGCGTAACACACCCCCGACCCCTCTCCAGAGGGGAGGTTGGAGATACTATTTTCTATTTGATAATAAGACATTTAGTGTACAAAATTCCCCTCTCGAGAGGGGATTAAGGGGTGTGTGATGATGAGAAGCGCGGCTTGGGTAAGGCTATTGCGGGAAGCTGTTTAATGAGGTGTTTGGTGCTACGAGGTAGTAGCTGTCAGGCTTCTGTGTCTATTTTCGTTTTAGGTGGCTATGCGCGAACGTAACACACCCCCAACCCCTCTCCAGAGGGGAGGTTGAAATACTACTTTTTTCTTTGAAAATGAGTAGTTTATGATATATTGGGCTTCCCCTCTTGAGAGGGGATCAAGGGGTGTGTTACGGTAAAAAACGCGGTTTAGGCAGATGTACTTCTCAAAGTTTTTTGTTGCGTTTAGAGGAGCGAAGAAGTATCTGTCAAAGGTTAGTGATTGCTTTTAAATTAGGCGACCATGCACCGACGTCACACACCCCCGACCCCTCTCCAGAGGGGAGGTTGGAGATGCTATTTGATAATAAGATATTTAGTGTATAAAGTTCCCCTCTC
>NZ_LN877938.1:649799-693048 GCF_001403595.1 Gabonia massiliensis
TTACCGCTTTCGTTGGCGTGATATGTCTGTCGGGAATCGTTGTCCGCAATTCCATCATACTCATCGACCATATACATGAGCTTGTGAACAAACACGGCATGGACTGGCGCACAGCGACCGTCGAGAGCGGCAAGCGACGCCTCCGTCCTATCTTCTTGACAGCCATGGCTGCGGCTTTCGGCGTGATTCCCATGATTCTCTCCGGCTCGTCGATGTGGAGTCCGCTGGCAAGTATCATCGCTTTCGGTGTCGTATGGAGCATGTTCATAGCTCTATTGGTGGTGCCCGTGATATATCTGCTTTGGGTTGTTCCGGGCAAGACACGTAACTTGTCGACCAAGGCAGTCATCGTAATCGTCCTGCTCATGGGCTCGTCGTTGGGGGCAAAGGCTCAGGTTCAGGCCGGTTATGTCGCGCTTGATGATGTTGTCAATCAGGCTCTTGAACACAACAATCTGCTGCACGTAAGCAAACTCAGGGTAACAGAGATGCAGGAAAAAGCCGAGGAGTTGAAAATCAAACGGTATCCGTCGTTAAATCTAAACTCGATGTATATGTACCGTTTCAATCTTGGTGGACTTTCCTTCCCCGCTGGCGCATTCGGAATTTTCCAGATGCCGACAGGAGCCGACCTTATGATGCCACAGTCACCGGTAAATATTGAAATCGGCAAACATAACACATTCATGGCGGGAGCGACACTGTATCAGCCCCTGACCCAGCAATGGAGACTATCTTCAGGTATCAAGGCCTCCGGAATTGACCGGGATATTGCCGCCATGGAATATAACAAGGCGGAACTGCAGGTGGTCAATGGCGTGGAGAGACTCTATTACGGCATTCTCGCCGTGAGAAAGCGTATAGAAGAGAACAACAAGCGTATAGAGTCTATTGAGCGCAGGGCTTATGATGCCGAAAGTGCGATGGAGGCAGGAAAATCAACGGATGCCGTGACTTTAGGCATGACAGCCAATCTTGCTGCCCGCCGGCAGGATCTGTTAAAGCTCAGGATTGAGGAAAGCGGCTATATCAGCGATTTGAAAAAGCTTACCGGCACCGATTTCTCATCGGTACAGTTCGCCGGGAATTTCACAGCGGGAAATCTGGTACAGCCTCTGTCATATTATCTTGACAAAGCGGAAGCGTCAAATACAGACCTTCAGTTGGCCGACCTGAAGATACGCAAAGCTGAACATGGCATAGCCGCTGCCAAACGCAGTTATCTGCCAGACGTGGGTCTGATGGCGGGTTACAGTTATCAGAACAGCATCAAGATATTGCCTGAGACCAACCCTTTTATCGGGGCAAGTTTTTCATGGAACATTCAGGATATCTTCAGCAACAGGCGTGTTGCCAGACAGCGCCGACTGCAACTTGAACAGGCCGTGGAGTATCGCGAATATGCATCCAAAAGCACTGCCGCCGAGGTGGAGAACGCCTACCGCCAGTTGCAAGAATCGGGCGAACTCATCAATGCAGCCGCTGAATCTGTACAGTTCCGCAAAAGAAATCTCGGGATAGAATATGACCGTCAGGCTGCCGGACTCAACACCATGTCGGAAGTCCTTGATGCGGAAGCTGAATATGCCAAAGCAGAAGCCGATTACTACTCAGCTATGGTCAATTACCGTGTGATGATGGCAAACCTTATCATGCTCACATCCGACAAGGCTGTCAGATAATCATGATTCCACATATTGATGCAGATGAGGATGTATCAAAATTCAATTTTTGAAAATATGAACTTATAATTTGAAATTTGAGTATCCTAAAAGTCTAAAGAAAGGGGCGTATCATTACTCAATACAGAGTTTGATACGCTCCTTTCTTTAGTGTTATAGTTACAATCTGTAACTTTTTGGAGTGGACATTTTAGTTTTGACACCCCCCCATCCGACATTATTTTAGACACTGTCCGTCAAAAAGGCAGAATGTTTCATAATGGTACCGCTTTTTTGACAAACCAAATCATAAATAACCATTAAAGGCTTTCAATATCTTTTGAAATAAATGAAATTCAATCTGCTACGACAGATTTGAGGTATGACAGCGATACGAAATTTTGCAAGCAAAACCGGCAATCGGGGAATTACGGGATTCAATAAAAAATTTTCCATAGTGTAATCCTATTTTTTCGTATTATCAATACTATGATATTACAAAATCGTCTCCTGTGAAGAATGTGTAATCTGTTTTTAATAAAGATAGTGAGATTATTCCAATATTTGTAGCACGTTATTTATTTTCTCTTATCTTTTTATATAGATTGGAATGTTTTGATATCGTTGTTTTTGAGGCTTCTGTGACTGTTTTCGTTTTAGGTGGCTGTGCACAGGCGTAACACACCCCCGACCCCTCTCCAGAGGGGAGGTTGGAGATGCTATTTGATAATAAGACATTTAGTGTATAAAGTTCCCCTCTCCAAAGAGGATAAAGGGGGGTGTGATGATGAGAAGCGCGGCTTGGGTAAGGCTATTGCGGGAAGCTGTTTAATGAGGTGTTTGATGCTGTGAGGTAGTATCTGTCAGGCTTCTGTGTCTATTTTCGTTTTAGGTGGCTGTGCGCAGGCGTAACACACCCCCCGACCCCTCTCCAGAGGGGAGGTTGGAGATGCTAATTTTATCTGAAAATGAATGTATTAGAATCACCCGGTGAAGGAACACCAGTTACCTCGATGCCTCATAATATAGTACCCTCCGTCTTCATACCAGACTTCTAAATTATGGTGCAGCCCGACAGTGGGAATACGGGTATATCGTACTCCTTCACCGTCTACAAACGAATCTCTCTGTATCGCATGGTCATAGTCGAAATATATCCGGTCAGACCCACTGGCAGTTCCTCCCATTCCTCCCATAGAGGGGGAAGGCGGAGTATTATAATAGGTATAATTCATCTTGATGGTACCGTGGTCATACTCCCAACGTCCGTAACCGCTCACAACCGGATTGGTATATATCGTGAAGGAGTACTCTCCATTTTCTGCAAAGGTGATCACGGCTTCTGTATTGGTAATATAACATTCATAGGGCTTTTGGTCTACCGGTGCAGGAGGGGTTATGTAGGACCAACTGCCGACAATAGAGAAGTCTGTCCCGTCAGGAAGTTGTATCCCGGAATCTCCTCCTTCCGGTTCTTCTGCTCCGTCGAGGTCGAACCGGTTGCGAGGCTCGGCTTTATACATCGTATTACCCCACATGACATAGGGGCATACGGTGTATTGCGTATTTTCTTCGAGTCCGTCGAATGTGTGCGACAGCGGGTTTTCAAATTTTTCATTATACATATATTCCCGGGAGGCAGACCGTGCTACCAGATTTTCATCCCGATACAATGCGAGGCCTACTTGGGAAGCAAACAGTAAATCCCGGTTTACCGAATAGTCGACATAAGCCGAACGGCTGCTTTTGTCCACTTTTATCGTTGTATTTTCGAAAGAAGGGAACAGATATGATTCTTTTTCGAAAAAGGTTTCGTCGAAAATGGATGCATTCAATTCGGCTCCTTCTCCGAAAATCGAGGCATCGGCCTTTGCGTCCACTTTCACACCTAATCCTGCGTTTATCTTCGAGTCTTTGTGACGGTTGAAGAAATCACTTTCTGTCAAATCGAAAACAAAGTTTCCGGACTCGTTCAACCCGAATTTGGGTTCTATCATGATTTTCATGTTTTCATTATTGCACACTTTCAATTTTATGGCTGTGGCGATACCGGCAAAAAAGTTGCCTTCGAGGGTCATGTTTGCTTTTGAAATTTCTAAATCACAATTTCCTTTATTATTCATTTCCCGGCCCTTGCCTTCCCACATGCCGTCTTTATACGAAACAGCATTGACCATTTGTTTGGAATAGTTTACTCCGGCATTGACCGACACTTTTCCGTTGCCTTCGATTACTCCGTACAACTGAAGTGCGGGTGTTATGATAATGTTACTTATGGATGCAGAAAGGGGTATTTCGTTCCCGATAGGATGTCTCATAAGTTCAAATTTTCCTTCTGCAAACAGGCTGAAATCCAAATCACCCGAAAACTTCGACTGTAAGATGACGTATCCATAGGGCTTGTGTATGCGGTTATTGATATCGATATGTATGTTGAGTTTAAGTCCTAAATTTGCCGTTCCTGTAATGGTAGCTTTTCCTTGTTTTACGGAGACTGATTGTTCGAAACAATAGAACCCGTCTTCGTCTTTTGAAATGCTGGCTCGCGTGACGGGAACCAAATCGATTGTTTGTTCCAGAACAAGGCGGTCGAAAGCCTCATCCAGTGCTGCCGGTTCAGTTTCTATCCGGTATGTCGCTCCTTCTTCTTCTACACGGGTTACTCTGCCTAAAAAACCGGACGGCATATTTTCGTTCACTTCTGAAGTCAGCAGTATTTGTCCCACCTGAGGGAGGTCGTCTTCCTTGATTGTATTATTGAGTACAAGCACGTCATTATCGACAGAGACCACCGCATCGAGCTGTTGCTCATTTAATAATATGGTATTTTCGCCCAACCGCATCTCGGCAGACTCCGAACTGCCCGGTCCTCCGTCTTCTTCTGAACATGATACGGCTAAAAGGAAAAATGCTATTATTGAAAATAAACGTAAAAAATTCTTTTCCATATTTAAATTAATAAAGGTTATCTTTGATGGGTGCAAATTTAAGTATATAATTTTTCAACAAAATATAATATGATTAATAAAAATATAACGGGATATGGGCGAATTGAAGGGTGGAGGTAAAGGGTATATGATAATGTGCGCCTGAGCTAAAATGTTTTGTTTTTGATGTGGCGTTTATTAGGTTTTGATATTTACTTTTATTTGAAGTTGTTATGCGCAGGCGTCACACTCTCCGCCTCCAAAGAGGAGACTTGAATTACTCTTTCTATTTGGTAATAAAAGGTTTAGTGGATAGAGGTCTCTTCTCTAAACAGCAATAGAATCATCTCTGCCCAAGCCGCACTTCTCTCCGTTACACACCCCTTCAATCCCCTCTCAAGAGGGGAATACCAATACACCATAAAATACTCATTTTCAAAGAAAAAAAACAGCATTTCAACCTCCCCTCTTGAGAGGGGCCGGGGGTGTGTGACGTCCGCGCATAGCTGCCTAAATCAAAAGCAATCACTAACCTTTGACAGATACTTCCTCGCTCCTCTAAACGCAGCAAAAAACTTTGAGGAATATATCTGCCTAAACCGCGTTTCTTACTGTCACACACCCCTTAATCCCCTCTCAAGAGGGGAATACCAATACACCATAAACAGCTCATCTTCAAAGAAAAAAAACAGCATATCAACCTCCCCTCTTGAGAGGGGCCGGGGGTGTGTGACGTCGGTGCATGGTCGCCTAATTCAAAAGTAGCTACCCAAAGCCAACAGATACCTCCCCTCTATACAGCAACAAAATCATCTCTGCCCAAGCCGCACTTCTCTCCGTTACACACCCCTTGATCCCCTTTCCAGAGGGGAAATCGATACACTAAATCACTTATTTTCAAAGAATATGCTTATTAATTCAAATCAGCCGTTAGGAAGACAACATTTCACTATTGCTTACGAATTATATCACCTATTTATAGAAGAAAAACCTATACCACACAAATGCAACCCGGGATATAATAAAAATAAAGTGGAACAAAGTGCAGACATATTTGCGTCTTCCCTGTTAATGCTAGAAACCGGAATTTGTCAGTTGATACCAGAAAAAGAATATATCCGCTATCAGATACAACGTATTGAGTGATAGAGTATCAAATATATGCATATTCCTATCTTCTTTTTGATTTTTATATCAAAAGTCTGTACTTCGTACGATGCAAAAACACCAAATAACCCTAATTATTGAATATAATTCGCTATATTTGTACTATAAAATCGCATTAAACAATGAAGTTAAATAAAATAAAGACTGTATTGTCTGATAAAGGCATTTCTCAGACATGGTTAGCTAAGCAACTTGATAAAAGTTTTAGCATGGTCAATGCTTATGCGTGCAATAGAATTCANTTTTCTTTGAAAATGAGTAGTTTATGATATATTGGGCTTCCCCTCTTGAGAGGGGATCAAGGGGTGTGTTACGGTAAAAAACGCGGTTTAGGCAGATGTACTTCTCAAAGTTTTTTGTTGCGTTTAGAGGAGCGAAGAAGTATCTGTCAAAGGTTAGTGATTGCTTTTAAATTAGGCGACCATGCACCGACGTCACACACCCCCGACCCCTCTCCAGAGGGGAGGTTGGAGATGCTATTTGATAATAAGATATTTAGTGTATAAAGTTCCCCTCTCGAGAGGGGATAAAGGGGTGTGTGATGATGAGAAGCGTGGCTTGGGTAAGGCTATTGCGGGAAGCTGTTTAATGAGGTGTTTGGTGCTGTGAGGTAATAGCTGTCAGGCTTCAGTGTCTATTTTCGTTTTAGGTGGCTGTGCGCAGGCGTAACACCGGGGTGTTTCGTAACGGCCTCCGTTGTGTACTTGGCATTCTCTGGTAGAGGTGTAACAGCAATTTGGCATTAAGGCAGAGATGGTTTTATCTTATTCCAAACGCATATATAATACGCTTGGTATAAAATGTTCAAGTGCAGCATTGAAAAGTATCTGCATAAATCAGGGCGAACCAATCGTCCACCCCAATCGTTTACTTACATTTCATCTGGTCAGCTGCCAGATGAATGCTTCTTTGCTGATACCATAGCACGGTAGTCGCTTGGCGAAATTCCTGTATAACGTCTGAAATACCGGCCGAATGCGCTCAAATCGGAGAAATTGAGAGTCATGGCAATTTCTTTAATGCTTTTATACGGATTGCTAAGCAGATGTTTGGCTTCTGATATTACGAACAATTCAATCCATTGTAATGGTGTCTTGCCGGATTTACTTTGGATTTGCGTTGCAAAATGGCGTTGCGTAATATATTGAGAATCTGCATAAAATTTCACATCTTTATGTTCTTTGAAATTACTATGGAGTTCTGCAAGGAAAGTCTCAAATATCTTGTCCATACGGTTTCGCCGTCCAGTATTTTTTGGACGGTGGGCCATATATGCGCCTACAACTTCGTAAAACAACGCCTGTTCCAATGATGAAATCACCAGCTCACTCATCTCCCGATGAACCTTCTTTCGTTCCGAAATATGACTGAACAACTTTTCTATTTCGCATACTACATTTTCTTGTAATGATACCTTCGGACAGAATCTTATATCTGCAAATCCTCGACTGTCGTCAGATATAGATTTCATTTGAAGAAAAGAATACTGATATTCTACAATACCGGCAAGGGCGGTAAAGTCTTCACTATACTTCTTGATAATGCTTTCTGAAAAAGCCGGATATATATACAAATCGTTTTTCTTCAATTCGTAATCGTTATCATCCATCTGCAGGATGATTGTTCCGCTTTTGCACAGCAGAAAGCCATTCCGCTCGTTAAACGAAATATTTATTATTTCTTCTATATTGCGACTGTCAATCTTTAACAGTCTCTTTTCGGGAGTAAGCTCTTTCATATCAACAATAACTCTCGTAAAAGTATAAAAAAGTACGGATACATTGCCCACAATTGGGCTAAAGCAGATATTTCCATACAAATTGCATATACATACCGCTTATTTGCCAATTATTGCTGATGTATTCCTATGTAACTTCACACCTGATTTATAATTGAATACTAAACAAACGATTCATCTTATTAAATATGGAACTAAACAAAACAATCAAAGTCTCAGTGCTTGGCCTTTGGGCTACTGTCGCTGTCTCATGTCATAAGAATGATAACCATCGGGCTGGACAAGAGCCAGCAATTTCTGTCACCACCGAGGAGATAAAAATGGCTGCAAGCGGTGATTTATTTGTCGTGAGCGGAAATATTGAAGGCATGAAGACGGTCAAGACAGGATTTCAGGTTGCCGGACGCATTGCCGGAATCAACGGGGAGGAAGGAAGCATGATTCGCAAAGGATCCGAGATTGCATGGCTCGACCCCACAAACTATGCTATTGCCAAGGAACTGGCGGATGTTCAGGTGGCACAGGTGACCGATGAGTTCAACCGCATCAATATCCTGCATGAACGCAACAGTGTGAGCGAGAGCGATTTTATGAAATGCAAATATACTCTTGACGGTGCAATCGCCCAACAAAAGCTCCGTGCGAAAGACCTCTCCGATACCAAACTTTATGCGCCAATCAGCGGAATTCTCCTTAAAAAAATGGGCGAGGCAGGAGAAATGATAAGCGCAGGAATGCCGGTACTTGTCATTTCTGATATAAGTAAGGTGAAAGTAAACGCGTATATTCCTGAAAACAGGCTGAAAGACATCAAAATCGGTCAGGAGGTGGAAATTCGCATTGATGCCATCGATGCAGTCAGGCATGGAAAAATTGCCGAGGTGGGAGGCATGGCAGACCCCACGACAAGATCTTTTACTGTAAAGGCGATAGTTGACAATCCCGATAACAATATCAGACCCGGAATGATTGCAACGGTAACATTCACTGCTTCAGACAGTATAATGACGGCAACTGTGAACAGTGCCGCATTGCTACGGACACCGGACGGCCAGCCATACGTTTATGTCGCTGACAAGGAAAGGAAACAGGCATTCCGCAGGAACATTTCCATAGGGGCAGTGCGTGACAACCGCATCGAGGTTTCCTCAGGTCTTGAAGCCGGCGAAACAGTGGTAGTCGGAGGTACTCACAAGTTATCGAACGGCAGCAGTATCAATATTACAAAATAAGGTGTGGCTATGAACATTATCGAAACATCATTGAAATATCGCCAGGTAACCTTATCGGTACTTGCGGTATTGTTCGTCTTCGGGGTGTATTCGCTTATCCGGATGCCGCGTCGTGAAGACCCCAAGATTTCTATACCTCAGGCATTGGTAGTCGCTTATTATCCCGGAGCCTCTTCGGAAGAAGTAGAACAACAAGTGACAAAACACATCGAAGAGTTCCTTTTCAAATTCGAGGAAATCAAGAAAGCGAATACAACATCATCGTCGCAGAATGGTAAGGCTGTCATCACCGTCGAACTTAACGACAATGTCGATGACAAAGACCTTTTCTGGAATAAGCTGCGCAACGAGTTGCTTGTGATGAAGCAACAAAAACTTCCGTCAAGTGTAGTCGGCCCTGTCGTAAACTCGGAATTCGGTGACACGGAAGCCTTGATTATCGGTCTGTCGGGCAAGGATGTCCCATACGACCAGCTCCGCCAATATGCGCGTATGATGGAAGAAGACTTGCGCCTTATTCCTGCTGTATCAAAAATAAAGCGGGACGGAGAACGCGACATGCAGGTCAATGTCTTCTTCGATGATTCCCGGCTGGCTCAATATGGGCTGGCTCTTTCGGATGTCATCAAGGTTCTCCAGTCGCAGAACGATATATATCCGGCAGGCAACCTTAAAACTGGCGGCACTGATATTGTATTCCACGCCAATGGATTTTACAGTTCAATAGACAATCTGGGGAACCAAATTGTAGGGGCATCTAAAACAGGACAGGATGTCAGGCTAAAGGATATAGCCCGTATAGAGAGGGATTTTGCCGAACCAAGCAGCTTGGTCAAGGTGGGTAACGAGAATGCCGTGATTGTCAGCATAGAATCCATGGCAGGAAAGAACATTGAAGACTTTGGCAAGGATGTTGACAAGACATTGGAGAAATTCAAGTCAAAAATCCCGTCTTCCGTACATCTGACTTATATTTCCAACCAGCCTGAGATAGTACACACCAACATCAACCATTTCGTAAGCGAGTTTTTCATCGCCATCATCGCTGTAATTCTGATAATCATGCTCATGCTGCCTTTCAGAATAGCACTTGTCGCATCAATGGCGATTCCCATGACAGTAGCGACTACGTTGGCAATCATGAACTTGTGCGGAATCGAGCTGCAACAGGTATCGCTGGCGGCTCTTATCACCGTGCTCGGGCTTGTTGTCGATGATGCCATTGTGGTGGCTGACAACTATGTCGAACAGCTTGACGAGGGAGAGCCGCGCTGGAATGCGGCATGGAAAAGCGCGAGTGAGCTTGTCGTTCCGATACTTGTCGCCACCGTTACCATCATCTTCGCATTCATGCCCATGGTGATACTTACCGGCGCAATCGGGGAATTTATCCGCACCCTCCCGCTGACCGTATCGATAGCTTTGGCTTCATCGTTTATCGTGGCAATGTTCTTCACCCCGTTCCTGTGTTATGTGTTCGTCAAGAATGGGTTGCATGACCTCAACGCGAAGCCCGCCGGCGAAAAGAAAAAGAGCAACAGCTTCCTTGACAAGATACAGGACGCCTATAACCGTACACTTGACTGGTGCATCGCCCACAAGACCGCCACTATCATTGCGGGCACCATCCCTCTCGTCCTTGCCGGACTCCTTTACAAGTTTGGCATACGACAGCAGTTCATGCCCTCAGCCGAACGTAACCAATTTGTCATAGAACTTTGGATGCCTACCGGTACACAGATAGAGGCCACCGAGGCTGCAGCTAAAAAACTGACCGCACTTTTAGACGGTGACAAGCGGGTTGTGAACCATGCCACATTTGCCGGCACATCTGCCCCACGTTTTTACTATAATCTGTCTCCGGAGTTTCCAACCTCCAATTTCGCACAGATCATCATCAACACCACAAGCAACGAAACCACTCTCGAACTTGCCGATGACCTTACCCGAAAAGTGGAGAAAGCCGTACCTGAGGGTCGGCCCAAAGTCCGCCTGATGCAGCAGGGGAAACCGCTGAAAGCTCAAGTGGAGGTCAGGATATGGGGCGAAGACATCTCAAAGCTGAAAGCCATCGGTTTGCAGGTAGATTCCATTCTTCGGAAGACACCGGGTACTGCCCATGTCCGCAGCAACTTCCATGAGGATTATTATGCTATCGATTTCCGCATGAAACCGGAAGCTCAGCGCCTCGGATTTACCAATCAGTCAATAGCCCTGCAAATGTACAGCGGGTTCTCAGGTGTTCCTGTCACAACTATACGCGAAGGCAACAACAATGTCACCGTGCTTGCACGGCTCGACACTTTGCACAGGAGTTCAGTAAGCGATATCAGGCGTATGTACCTCACCTCACCCGTCACTGGGAATGCTGTTCCTTTCGACCAGATAGCGGAGATTGTGCCGGTATGGAAAAACGGACGGATAATGCACCGCAGCGGCATCTGTGTACTTACGATAGAAAGCGAGACGGACGGGAACGTGCTTGCCTCTGAAATACTGAAAGAAGTCAAGCCGCAGATTGCCGGCCTGCAACTGCCTGAAGGCTATTCCATAACCTACGGTGGTGAGGAAGCGAACCAGAACGACACATTCCCCGAACTGGTAACGGTTCTCGGTATCGGATTACTTCTCATATTTTTCATCTTATTATTACAGTTCCGCGATCTTAAGGAAACGTTTGTGATATTGCTGACTATCCCTCTCAGCGTATTCGGTGCCATGTTGGGACTGTGGGTGACAGGCAACAACTTCGGGTTTACCGCTTTCGTTGGCGTGATNCCTGACCCAGCAATGGAGACTATCTTCAGGTATCAAGGCCTCCGGAATTGACCGGGATATTGCCGCCATGGAATATAACAAGGCGGAACTGCAGGTGGTCAATGGCGTGGAGAGACTCTATTACGGCATTCTCGCCGTGAGAAAGCGTATAGAAGAGAACAACAAGCGTATAGAGTCTATTGAGCGCAGGGCTTATGATGCCGAAAGTGCGATGGAGGCAGGAAAATCAACGGATGCCGTGACTTTAGGCATGACAGCCAATCTTGCTGCCCGCCGGCAGGATCTGTTAAAGCTCAGGATTGAGGAAAGCGGCTATATCAGCGATTTGAAAAAGCTTACCGGCACCGATTTCTCATCGGTACAGTTCGCCGGGAATTTCACAGCGGGAAATCTGGTACAGCCTCTGTCATATTATCTTGACAAAGCGGAAGCGTCAAATACAGACCTTCAGTTGGCCGACCTGAAGATACGCAAAGCTGAACATGGCATAGCCGCTGCCAAACGCAGTTATCTGCCAGACGTGGGTCTGATGGCGGGTTACAGTTATCAGAACAGCATCAAGATATTGCCTGAGACCAACCCTTTTATCGGGGCAAGTTTTTCATGGAACATTCAGGATATCTTCAGCAACAGGCGTGTTGCCAGACAGCGCCGACTGCAACTTGAACAGGCCGTGGAGTATCGCGAATATGCATCCAAAAGCACTGCCGCCGAGGTGGAGAACGCCTACCGCCAGTTGCAAGAATCGGGCGAACTCATCAATGCAGCCGCTGAATCTGTACAGTTCCGCAAAAGAAATCTCGGGATAGAATATGACCGTCAGGCTGCCGGACTCAACACCATGTCGGAAGTCCTTGATGCGGAAGCTGAATATGCCAAAGCAGAAGCCGATTACTACTCAGCTATGGTCAATTACCGTGTGATGATGGCAAACCTTATCATGCTCACATCCGACAAGGCTGTCAGATAATCATGATTCCACATATTGATGCAGATGAGGATGTATCAAAATTCAATTTTTGAAAATATGAACTTATAATTTGAAATTTGAGTATCCTAAAAGTCTAAAGAAAGGGGCGTATCATTACTCAATACAGAGTTTGATACGCTCCTTTCTTTAGTGTTATAGTTACAATCTGTAACTTTTTGGAGTGGACATTTTAGTTTTGACACCCCCCCATCCGACATTATTTTAGACACTGTCCGTCAAAAAGGCAGAATGTTTCATAATGGTACCGCTTTTTTGACAAACCAAATCATAAATAACCATTAAAGGCTTTCAATATCTTTTGAAATAAATGAAATTCAATCTGCTACGACAGATTTGAGGTATGACAGCGATACGAAATTTTGCAAGCAAAACCGGCAATCGGGGAATTACGGGATTCAATAAAAAATTTTCCATAGTGTAATCCTATTTTTTCGTATTATCAATACTATGATATTACAAAATCGTCTCCTGTGAAGAATGTGTAATCTGTTTTTAATAAAGATAGTGAGATTATTCCAATATTTGTAGCACGTTATTTATTTTCTCTTATCTTTTTATATAGATTGGAATGTTTTGATATCGTTGTTTTTGAGGCTTCTGTGACTGTTTTCGTTTTAGGTGGCTGTGCACAGGCGTAACACACCCCCGACCCCTCTCCAGAGGGGAGGTTGGAGATGCTATTTGATAATAAGACATTTAGTGTATAAAGTTCCCCTCTCCAAAGAGGATAAAGGGGGGTGTGATGATGAGAAGCGCGGCTTGGGTAAGGCTATTGCGGGAAGCTGTTTAATGAGGTGTTTGATGCTGTGAGGTAGTATCTGTCAGGCTTCTGTGTCTATTTTCGTTTTAGGTGGCTGTGCGCAGGCGTAACACACCCCCCGACCCCTCTCCAGAGGGGAGGTTGGAGATGCTATTTTCTATTTGATAATAAGATATTTAGTGTACAAAATTCCCCTCTCGAGAGGGGATAAAGGGGTGTGTGATGATGAGAAGCGTGGCTTGGGTNACCGAATTTAGAGACACTTCAGCGGATTGCCGAGATTTTACAGGTTGATTTAAAGGATTTGATAACAGATAAAGAGGAAAGGTAAGATGCAATGAAAAATTTTACAGAGAATACAAGAGTACAAGTTCCGGCAGCATTGCATCTTTGTAAACTCGGTTATACTTATTTGGATGATATAATATTATACAATCCACAGACTAATATTTTGACGGATGTTTTCTTCCGCTCTGTAAAACGTCTGAATCCCAGTTTGACGGATTTGGAATGCAGCCAGTTGCTGGATAAAATTGTCGGAATCTTGAATAATGATGATTTGGGCAAGGAATTCTATACTATGCTTTCTTCCAACAGTGGTGTGAAGTTGATAGATTTCGTGGATGCGAATAATAATGAATGGCACGTTACGACGGAGTTTACCTGCGAAAATATTGAATCCGGAGATAGTTTCCGTCCGGACATAACATGCTTTATAAACGGTTTGCCCTTAGCTTTTATCGAAGTCAAGAAACCTAATAATCACGATGGAATTTTAGCTGAACGGGATAGGATTAATAGGCGAATGAGGAATAAGAGTTTTCGCCGTTTTATCAATCTTACCCAACTGATGATTTTTTCCAATAATCAGGAATACGATAATGAAAACAGGGTTCCGATACAAGGCGCATTTTATTGTTGTGCATCAAAAGAGAAAGCTTTCTTTAATGTCTTTAGAGAGGCTGATGCTGCTTTCGTTTCCGAATATCCATATGTTGCGTTGGCGGAAGATGTAGAAAAACAGGTTCTCAGACATAGGAACTGTATCGTTATTAAAAACTTGCCCGATTATGAAACAAATAAAAAGGTAGATACTCCAACGAATCGTGTTTTGACATCAATGCTTAGCCGAGAGAGGTTCTTGTTTTTGTTAAGATATGGCTTTGCGTATGTTAATCGAACTATTGAGTTGGAAGATGGCAGTAAAATCACTTCTCTCGAAAAACATGTGATGCGCTATCAGCAATTATTTGCATCATTGGCTATTCGCAAGAAATTATCTAAAGGTGTTAAGAGTGGAATAATTTGGCATACGCAAGGTAGTGGCAAGACTGCATTGGCATATTATTCAGTTCGTAGTTTGACCGATTATTATGCGAAGCGTGAGACCGCTGTTAAGTTCTATTTTATAGTGGATCGTATTGCTCTGATGGAACAGGCGAGCGATGAGTTTGTTGCACGTGGCTTGGTTGTAAGGACAGTTAATAGCAGAGACGATTTAATGAAAGATATCCGTGATACCACCCCTGTAGTGAACAGTGAAGGTAAAGCGGAAATAATGGTTGTAAACATACAGAAATTTAAAGAGGATTCCACTAAAATACAGATAGAATCAGGCTATAATACTAACCTTCAGCGTGTGTTCTTCATAGACGAAGCGCACAGAGGATATAGTCCACAGGGTAGTTTTCTTGCCAATCTTCTAGAAGCGGATAAGGATGCTGTAAAAATTGCATTGACAGGAACTCCTTTGTTGCGGGAAGAGAAAGAATCTTGGCGTGTTTTTGGCGATTACATTGATACCTATTATTATGATAAGTCGATAGCGGATGGTTATACGCTGAAACTGATGCGTGAACCGATAGAAACCATTTATAAAGAACGTATTGAGAGCATTCTTGATAAATTGGCAGGAAACGTTAAGGTCAAGAAAAGCGATATAGACAAGAACAAGATAATTGAGGATGAAAGTTACCTGAACGCTTTGCTCGATTATATCATATCTGACTTGCGAAGATTCAGAAAAGAGCAAGCAGATGATTCTATCGGGGCAATGATTGTGTGTAAAACCAATCCACAGGCACGTAAAATGTTCCGTTTATGGCAGCAGCGTTTCAGATTTGCTCAGCGTATTGAAGACAAATGGGAAGAACAGTTGGGAATGGCTGCAGAGCCAATGGTTGCGTATGACCATGCCAAACCATTGCGTGCATCACTGATATTGCACGATGAGGGAGACAAATTAGAACGAAAAGCATATATTGAAGAGTTTAAAAAACAGCAGACAGTAGATGTACTGATTGTCAATCAAATGTTGCTTACCGGATTTGATGCTCCCCGATTGAAGAAACTATATTTGGGACGAAGTCTCGATGGTCATGATTTGCTACAGGCTCTTACTCGTGTAAACCGTCCGTATAAAGATTTCAAATATGGTTATGTGGCTGATTTTGTAGATATAAAAGAAAATTTTGATTCGACAAATGACCGCTATCTGAGAGAATTAAACCGTACAGTAGATATTAAAGAGGTCAAACAAGGCGAACCTGTAGGGAATGCGATTATCGAAGATAAGGAAGAAATAATAGCTAAAATGAAAGAAATTAAGAGTATTCTCTTTAATTTCACTTGCGATAATCCGGAAGAGTTCAGACAAGAAATCGATGAAATAGAGGATAAAGATAGGCTCTATGAATTACGGTCGGTATTGAATGATGCTAAAGCTATTCTTAATCAAGTCCGTGCCTTTGGCGATGATGAATTGAAAGAAAAAATAGAGTCTTTGTCTTTTGGTGGTATTCCTACCTTGATTACAGAGGTTACACATCGTATCGAGAGGATGAATCTGTTTGAACGGACAGAGCATAAGGCAGATGTTTCCGGAATAATCAATGTAGCTCTGTCAGAATTGGAATTTGAGTTCAAAAAGGGAATGTCTGAGGAACTACGAATTGTAGTTAATGATATTCGAGAACGTTGCGAAAAGGTACAAGCTGAATTTGATGCTAATTTCGACAGGAATGAAGAAAAATATGTCATTCTTGCAGACGAATTTCGAGCATATTTCCGTAAAAAAGGTTTTGTTCCTCAAAACACTCAAGATGCAAAAGACAGCATTGATTACATGGACAATGTAATGAAAAAGATTCGGGAGATAAACAGACGGAATAATATCTTGAAGAAAAAATATAAGGGTGATGAGCGTTTTGTGCGTATTCACAAACGGATCGAGGAGGAAAATCAAAAACGTGAACAGCCGATTATATCTGCTCATGAATACGAGATAGCTGAAAATCTGTCACAGATGAAGTCTCAAATAGACAATATGTTATTCTTAAATATCAATATTTTGAATAATGAAGATGCTTTTAAGCGTGATGTATTGGCTATTATTGGTCATAAATTACTAGACCTTGGAATCAAGGCAAATTTGACAGACCGTAAATATATCAATAATCTTATAACAACAGAATATTTCCAACAGCGTAATTTTGCATACTGACTATGAGCGATATAAATATAACTGAATCGACGATTGCCCTGATTGATTCTTTGAAAAGTACAACGGGAGCCTTTGGCTTGGCAGGAACAGGAAGCGAATACAAAATCGTAACCGAAATGTTTTTGTACAAGTTCTTTAATGACAAGTTCGGCTATGAAGCCAAACGAGATAAAATGTATGGTAAACGGCTAAGTAAAGCAGAAAAGTGGGATGCCGAATATGATACATTTACTGAGGAAGAGGTTGAAGACCTTTTTAGTTATTTGCCGGCTTCTGTGCCGAGACTTAAACCGGAACATACACTGTCACACCTATATAATTCCATAGGAAAGGGCGATTTCTCTACATTATTGGATGCTACGTTAATAGGTATAGCCAATATCAATGCCGATACTTTTTCTGTAACAACTTCCGGGAAAAGCAGGGTTAATATTTTCAGTGCTATAACAACGTTTGTAACTGATACACAAAAGCGTGACGAATTTGCAAAATCGCTGATGCGTAATGTCGCTTCATTCAATTTTGAACACGTATTTATTGAGAAGTATGATTTTTTTTCAAGGATATTCGAGCATTTGTTGAAAGGATTTAATAATGCCGGAGGTGGCAAATATGCCGAATATTATACGCCACGTGCCATAGCGCAAGTCATGGCGAGATTATTGGTAGGGGACAATGCGGATTTACGAGGTGTAACTTGTTACGATCCATCGGCTGGAACGGGCACTTTGCTTATGGCTCTAGCTCATCAGATAGGAGAAGACAGATGCTCGATTTACAGTCAGGATATATCAGAGAAGTCGAGTGAAATGTTGCGTTTGAACCTTATTTTAAATAGTTTGTCTGCTTCTCTGCCAAATGTTGTACAGGGTAATACATTGACAGAACCATCGCATACTGAGTCAAATGGCGCATTACGGAAGTTTGATTTTATCGTTTCAAATCCTCCATTTAAACTTGATTTCCCGGAGTATCGTGATACATTGGCTGCTGATACGATTCGTTTTTGGGCAGGAGTTCCCAATGCAGTTAAAAAAGTAGATCCAATGAAACCTAAAATGGCGATTTACACTTGTTTCATTCAACATGTCTTAAATTCACTAAAGGCAACAGGAAAAGGAGCAATAGTCATTCCTACAGGATTTATTACAGCCAAAAGTGGCGTTGAAAATAAAATTTTACATCGTGTAGTAGATGAACATTGGGTTTATGGCTGTGTGTCAATGCCGAGCAATGTATTTGCCACCACCGGAACGAATGTTTCCGTTATATTCTTTGATAAGTCGGCAACAGCAGACAAAGTAATTTTGATTGATGCAAGCAAATTAGGTGAAGAATATAAAGAAGGTAATAACCAGAAAAGACGTTTGCTTGATGATGAGATAGACTTAATAGTCAATACATTCCGCAACAAAGAAGCTGTGGACGATTTTTCAGTGGCTGTTACATACGATGAGATAAAGGAAAAGGGATACTCTCTCTCCGCCGGGCAATATTTCGACATCAAAATTGATTATGTGGATATTACCGAAGAAGAGTTTAATACTCGAATGGCAAGTTATAAAGCCGAATTGACCCGGCAATTTGCCGAGAGCCATCGGTTGGAAGAGGAAATAATGAAACAGTTGGATGCTTTGCAGTTCAACGCAAATGTAGGCAACGATGAGTAACGAAATACAATTCTTGCTTTATAGCCTTCCCGATTCTGAGGGAAAGGTACAGGTAGTCATAAAAGACGAGACTATTTGGTGTACGCAAAAGGCCATGGCGCAGTTGTTTGGCATTGACAAATCAGGCATTAGCCGCCATATAGCCAACATCTTTAAGGAGGATGAATTGCAGCAAGACACGACAGTTGCAAAAATTGCAACTGTCGTAAACAGGGGCATAAGAGGAGAAGTTGAAGAACTGGTCGACTTCTATAATCTTGATATGATTATAGCGGTTGGTTACCGTGTTTCTTCGCCTAAAGCCACCAAGTTCCGCCAGTGGGCTACCAAGATTCTCAATGAGTATATCAAGAAAGGGTTTGTGCTTGATGACGACCGCTTAAAGCAGGGAATGGCAGTATTCGGAAAAGACTATTTCCGTGAATTGCTTGAAAGAGTACGCTCTATCCGTGCCAGTGAACGGCGTATCTGGCAACAGATTACCGATATATATGCAGAGTGCAGTATCGATTATGATAAAAATTCACCTACAACACACGATTTCTATGCCATGATACAGAACCGTTTCCATTATGCTATTACAGGGCAAACGGCTGCTGAAATTATCTACACGAAGGCAGACCATACCCAAGAACACATGGGACTGACCACATGGAAGAATGCACCTGATGGGCGTATATTGAAATCGGATGTATCAATAGCCAAAAACTATTTGCAGGAAAATGAAATTCGTCAGTTGGAACGTGCTGTTACATCATATTTCGACTATATCGAAATCCAAATAGAGCGACAGAATGCTTTCACGATGGAGCAATTTGCAGCCAGCGTAAATAAATTTCTCACATTTAACGACTACCGTATTCTTCCAGATAAAGGGCGCATCTCTGCGGCACAAGCCAAGGTAAAGGCTGAATGTGAATACGATATTTTCAACAAAACTCAACGGATAAATTCAGACTTTGATAAACAGATTAGGAGGATGTTAGGAGATGAATAAGTATTAACAGCTATGGCTGATACAAACGAGCTTGTTAAAGAAATTCAAGATCTGTGCAAACAATTAGCAGAGAACCATCGATTGGAAAATAATGAAACAGTTGAAGAATTCAAATTTAACTAATAACACTATGATTAATGGCTTAACTCAATGGGCTACACTATTAAGCCCTATAATTAGTACGATTGCTATAATTGTTGCAGTAAGAGTTGCACGCAGTTCGTCGAAAGATGCCCAGGAACAAATTAAAGCTATTCACCACCTGCTTGATGTGTTTGTGGCTGCAAACAATTTGGACATCGTGGAAGCACAGCGAAAATACCAACAGCAACTTGTCAAATTAGACAGTCAAATTGAAAATTCGCAAATGGAAGTGGATACTGTATGCCCTTTTGTTGGTGGAGCAAGAATTGACCATATCATAACTGCACAAGAAAAAGCGCAGAAAAAAGCACATCTTAACCAGCTATTGGCTAAGCGCAAAGAGATAAAAGTAAATCTATCTTTGATTCAAAATTATATTTATAAAGCTACGCGGTAAATGGAATTGAAAAAATATAAATTGGGAGAAATTGCTACTGTTGAAATCAGTGGAGTTGATAAGAAAATGACAGACGGAGAAAAAGAAATCCGTCTCTGTAATTTTGTTGATGTTTATTATAACTGGGCTATTACCATAGCTCAGCATGATAGTTTTATGCTTGCCACTGCTCGTCCCAATGAAATTTCCAAGTTCCAACTGAAAAAGGGTCAAGTTGCATTAACAAAGGACAGTGAAACTCGCAATGACATTGGTATTCCCACTTATATAGCGGATGATTTTGAGGATGTTATATTGGGCTATCATTGTGCTTTAATATCTCCAAACAAAGATATTTTAGACGGACGTTATCTGAACGCACTTCTACATACTGACTACGCAAAAAAATATTTCGCTTGCAATGCCTCCGGAAGCGGACAACGCTATGCGCTATCCGTAGAAACACTCAATTCTTTTCCTGTCCCAATAATCCCATTGCATGAACAGAAACAAATTGGCGAAATATTTTCTGCCTTAGACAAAAAGATTGAACTTAATCGTCAGATAAATCAGAATTTACCGACACCTGACCGTTCATATGATTGCTGGTCGTAACCTAAAAGCATTCTCATCTACTTCCATTTGGTATAACTTGATTTGTGGATGTAACTTCTTCTGAACATATTGAATAATTTTTTCTTTTTCTGTTTGTTCTATATTGACACCAAAATAGATAGACTCAAAACATTCTTTTTTCAGTGGCAAATAATGGTGTATTTCACGATTATCCCAAATCTTATTAGGTTGTTTTCGATTCTGTTCAGCTTGTTGTGGTGCAAAGGCAGCATACATGGGACTTGGATTAGGCATTACCAACCTTACTTCCTGTTCGCAATACCAATCCTTTGCTTTTGTCCCCCATTGGTAGCTTAATCTATCATTTGCGCTATTATATGCGTTTGGACGCTCTATTATATCCTGATATTGAACATCAAGAACAAGCGGTTCAAGGTATATTGTACCAAACATTGGTGGAACAGATTCCAACACTTTGTCTATGTCAAGTCCTATACAAATACCTTTATGGTTATAACAATAATGGCTCCACATGAGTAATGAATCATTGATTTTTGATAAACTACATAACCATGTATCATTACGCAAATTGAGTGCATCGTTTTCTTCTTTGTCTATCCACCATTCCTTAGGTATCCATCCTTGAAGTTTAGTATTAGTTACATTTGAGTAGTCAATTAGTTTTGGATGACAATCGAAAGGATCGTTCAGTTGAGACGCATTAGTGAATTGGAGATTCTGGTTTCCAATCATGCACTTTGCACCAATTATATCTAAATATTTATAGAGAATGTGAGCCATTTATTCTATGATTATTTGTCCGTTCATTAACAATGGTAGAAGTTCGTTGCGTTGCTTAATGAGGAAAGTTACCTCGTTTCGATTCTTTACAATCATTGATAATATTGAATCCAATTTTTCTCTTGCCTTTTCATTAGGACAAACCAATACATATAATTCTTTCATATCCTTGTCAGAAAGATGCCCAACAGTTGAGCCTTTTGTTCTTGTCTCTTTGGCTTTTATGTATGGTTGTATGTCATATTTTGCTTGAACAATTGACACGTTGGAGTTATTCTTTGCTCGTAGCCTAACACTTCGTTGGTTAAGATATGACACATTATCTGTCCAATAATTTATGTGAAAATTTCCATCCATACCAATTAGCAAGTCTTGTTTTTGAAGCAAATATCTTTCTTCAACTTCTTCAGTAGTATAAGCGGAGATAGAATTATCAAGAATATCTCTAATACGAACAACAGGAACAGATGTCACCTGTTCGGTAAACAAGTCGGTAGAGAATGGAAAACCATATTGAAGTTCAATTTCATCTGTCAACTTTGCAACATTCCATCCCTTTGGTATCTCTCGTTTCAACTTCTCATTCCAAACCATCTTGCCGCCACTTGACTTATATGGTCTTCCATCCTCATCTGGAAAGTCAAATTGCACAAACCAGTAATCGTAAAGCTGCTTTGCCATTGNCAGCGACTATTTTGATTTTGAGCAGCTATGCGCGGACGTAACACACCCCCAGCCCCTCTCTAGAGGGGAGTTCTAAGATACAGATTTCTATTTGAAAATGAATGATTTGTAGCGTGGAGAATTCCCCTCTGGAGAGGGGATAAAGGGGTGTGTGACGGTGAGAGGCGCGGTTTGGGCTGAGCTGTTGTTTTGAGGTACGGTTTCTTGGCTTTAGTAACTATTTTGATTTTGAGCAGCTATGCGCGGACGTAACACACCCCTGCCCCTCTCCAGAGGGGAGCTTTGAGATGCTGTTTTCTATTTGATAATTAGTGATTTATAGTGGCAATTTCCCCTCTTGAGAGGGGTGTTCTGAGATACTGCCTTCTTTTACAATACGATATTAGCCGCATTTTATGTATCTTTGAATAGTACAGGAGGCGGCTCGGCATAGTCAAACTTTAAAAACTGTGTTTTTCGTTTGCCTCTGCGCTCGCCTTTCGCTATCTTTGAATAAGATAGGAGGCGGCTCGGCTCAGTCAAACTTTAAAAACTGTGTTTTTCGTTTGCCTCTGCGCTCGCCTTTCGCTATCNAGCATCAGGAGAAAAGGAGAGGAAAAATCCCCTCCTTAACCAGAAACATTTTTTACACATTTAAATTGAAGGCTCTCGCAGTATTCCGATGGAGTGAGGCCTGTATGTTTCTTGAACATCCGGCTGAGATGCTGGGGGTATTCAAATCCTAAGTCATAGGCTGCCTAAATCAAAAGCAATCACTAACCTTTGGCAGATACTTCCTCGCTCCTCTAAACGCAGCAAAAACCTTTGAGAAATATATCTGCCTAAACCGCACTTCTTGCCGTCACACACCCCTTAGTCCCCTCTCAAGAGGGGAATTCCACAATACGCCATAAACTCCTCATTTTCAAATAAAAATCAGCATCTCAAAGCTCCCCTCTCGAGAGGAGAGGTTGATATGCTATTTTCCCTTTTTTAAGGCGGATGACTAAAATTCAGTAAAAACGTTACAAACTTCCCACTTATGGTTACATCCGTTTCTGTGTGATAGGGTAACTTTGTCATATCTAAATAAAATGATAAACGAATGAAATGGTGATATTGCGAGGGCCGGTTCACGGTAATTGCCGATAGTATCGGATATTGATATTTTTACAGATTAGAGCCTGTCGTCTAAATTTTCCAATCAAAAAATATCATCACCGGCAAGACCATCGGTAAACGGTACGCAAGCGGAATTGTCGAAAGACATTTGCTTATTGACAGATAAATGTATAGTTATGAAAAAGTTCTTATTGATTCCATTTTTATTGTTTGCCGTCTTCTCCATGGCGGCTTGCGGTGGTTCTGACGAGGAGCCGTCCTCTCCGGAACAACCGGGAATGTCCGGGCAACCGGATGACGGTGATGGCAACGATGACGGTTCTGACACGCCTGCTCCGGGGGGCAACGGCCGTTATCTGGTACTTTACTGTTCGCGTACGGGCCATACCGAAGGGGCTGCGCAAATGATTCGGACGACGCTCGACTGCGATATATTGGAAGTAGAACCTCAAGTGCCTTATGACAATGATTACAGTTCCATGCTGTCTCGTGCGCAGGAGGAGCTGGCCGGCATACGGCGGGGGAACTATCCGGCTATCCGGACTTCGGTCGAGGACTTCGACGGGTATGACCTCATCTTTATCGGTTATCCGATTTGGCATGGCAGCATGGCTACTCCGATGCAATCGTTCTTGCATGAACATGCCGGGAAGCTGGCCGGGAAACGGATAGCGTTGTTCGCGACCAGCGGAAGCAGCGGGATTTCCGCTTCGGCCGGTGAAGCCCGCAGCCTCTGCCCTGATGCTACGGTAATCGAACGGGCATTGCTATTGACCTCCTCTACTCTCCCGCAAATGGAGGGCCGCATCTCGGCTTGGCTCGATGAAATCGGAGCCGTACGTGAGGAACCGGATACTCCCGATGCAAGCTCTTTGAAGGTAAATATTTCTACCGGCGACCGCACTATTACGGCTACGATGGAGGATAATGCGGCTGGCAGGGATTTTCTCTCCCGCCTGCCTTTGGAAGTGACGCTGAATGACTATAACCGTATGACGGAGAAAATCTTCTACCCTTCTCCGGCTCTGACAACGGACGGGGCGGCACGCGGCTGTGCTCCTGAGCCCGGGGATATCACGATTTATGTGCCTTGGGGCAACGTGGCAATTTTCTGCAAGAGCTGGCCGCACAGCAATGATTTGGTCAAGATAGGCCGTATCGACGGCAACGGCATCGATGTCTTGATCGTCGAGGGTGATGTACATGTGAGAATCGAGAGGCAATAGCCGGAGTGACGGAGAGTCTCCCAAATAATTTTGAACAAAGCGATTACTTTATGAGAAAATCAATTTCAAGTATCTTGTTCCTGTCCGCGATATTGTTGTCATGCGGCAGGACGGAAAAAACAGGCTGGGTTCAGCCCAATATCATGGAAACGGAGAAGAAAAATATCGGGAACTTGCCGGCTCTCTATCCAAAACCGTTGACGGTGGTCGGGGCAGAGGTCGAGGGGAAAGTAAACTGGCTTGTCGTGGGACATACGGGCATTATCGGACATGACCGCATACTGGTGAGCATGAGCAAGCAGCATTATACCAACCGGGGTATCCGGAAGTCGAAAAAACTTTCTATCAATCTTGTGAGCCGGGAGATGCTGCCGAAAGCGGATTATGTGGGCAGCGTGAGCGGCGAATCGACCGACAAGTCGCATGTATTCGATTATCATACGGGCGAGAACGGCACACCTGTAATCGATGCGTCTCCTTTGAGCATGGAGTGCGATGTAGTGGATATCTACGAAACCGACGGTTTTGACAACTTCATCTGCACGGTTGCCAATACTTATGCTTCTCCTGATGTGCTCGACGGTGACGGCAAACCGGACTATACCCGTCTGAAGCCTGTACTGTTCGAATTCCCTACTTATTCTTATCTGGCAACGGGGGAGGTCATCGGCAAATGTCTCCACCTGGACAGGGAACCGGGCATGTGTGCCAAGTTGCCGATGACGGATGACGGCATCGTGCGCCTGTCGAAGATAGAGGTCTATCCGGAGTATCTCGACGAGTATATGCGATATGCAACGGAGGTGGGTGAGGTTTCTTTACGTACCGAACCGGGGGTATTGACCATGTATGCGGTCGGTGAGAAAGAGAATCCTTGCAAGGTCACCATTCTCGAAACTTATGCGAGCCGGGCGGCTTACGAGTCGCATATCGCATCAGAGCATTTCCAAAAGTACAAACAGGGTACTTTGCATATGGTCAAGTCTCTGACGCTTTCGGACCAGACTCCGCTCAACCCGACAAACAGAATCAATAATTTCATACAACAATAAACAAAACGGTTATGAACAAGTTTATTTTATTTTCAGTATTCAGTATTTTAACGTTCAATGTTATGGCACAGAAAAAGATAGTACAGACGGCAGGGCGCGACCAATTGGGTGAATTCGCCCCCAAATTTGCGGAACTTAACGACGATGTTCTTTTCGGAGAGGTATGGAGCCGCACCGACCAACTCGGCTTGCGCGACCGCAGCCTGGTAACGATTACTTCGCTCATCAGCCAGGGTATTACGGACCATTCTCTGGTATTCCATTTGCAGTCGGCCAAGAAGAACGGCATCACCCGTACGGAGATAGCCGAAATCATCACTCATATCGGCTTTTATGCGGGCTGGCCGAAGGCATGGGCGGCGTTTAACCTTGCCAAAAACGTATGGGCGGAGGATACGGCCGGCGAGGATGCCAAGGCTGCTTTCCAGCGTGAAATGATTTTCCCCATCGGTGAGCCTAATACGGCATATGCCCGATACTTTACCGGCAACAGTTATCTTGCTCCCATATCGCGCGACCAGGTGAATATCTCCAATGTCACGTTCGAACCGGGCTGCCGCAACAACTGGCATATCCATAAGGCATCTAAGGGCGGCGGACAGATGCTTATCGGCGTGGCGGGACGTGGCTGGTACCAGGAAGAGGGCAAGCCGGCAGTAGAGATTCTCCCCGGTACGGTGATTCATATTCCGGCAGGCGTGAAACACTGGCATGGTGCTGCTGCCGACAGTTGGTTTGCCCACCTTGCTTTTGAAGTGGCCGGAGAGAATACGTCTAATGTGTGGCTCGAACCTGTCACCGACGAGGAATATGATAAACTTCCGAAAGATTGAACTTCCGGGTGTGCGAGGGGGAGATAGGCGGCTCCGGGGTATTATTCCCGGAGCCGCGTTTGTTATGCTGCTGTGATTGTTTTCGTTTTAGGTGGCTGTGTGACGATGTGAGGCGCAGCTTGGGCTGAGGTGTTATTTTGAGGTACGGTTTCTTGGCTTTAGTGACTATTTTGATTTTGAGCAGCTATGCGCGGACGTAACACACCCCCGGCCCCTCTCTAGAGGGGAGTTCTAAGATACAGATTTCTATTTGAAAATGAATGATTTGTAGCGTGGAGAATTCCCCTCTGGAGAGGGGATAAAGGGGTGTGTGACGGTGAGAGGCGCGGTTTGGGCTGAGCTGTTGTTTTGAGGTACGGTTTCTTGGCTTTAGTAACTATTTTGATTTTGAGCAGCTATGCGCGGACGTAACACACCCCTGCCCCTCTCCAGAGGGGAGCTTTGAGATGCTGTTTTCTATTTGATAATTAGTGATTTATAGTGGCAATTTCCCCTCTTGAGAGGGGTGTTCTGAGATACTGCCTTCTTTTACAATACGATATTAGCCGCATTTTATGTATCTTTGAATAGTACAGGAGGCGGCTCGGCATAGTCAAACTTTAAAAACTGTGTTTTTCGTTTGCCTCTGCGCTCGCCTTTCGCTATCTTTGTAACATTTCCACGCGACATTATGCTTATGAATCAAATACTAAAAACACAACGTATTGAGGTTGTAGATGCCCCGGGTAGGGTTTTCAGGCCGGAATCCCTGTCCATCAGAGTGGATATGGACAGAATGGATATGTATAAAGGCATAACAGGGATTTGGTTTTGCAACAAAAAATAATAGAAAAAAAACAAATACGGGCCTACGACGATGATAAACACATTGACATCTTTGCGATTGATATTTGCCTTCATGGTATTCGGGGCGCATTGTTATGTGATAGATGATATTTTCAGTACACATTTTTTCAAGGAAGGGTTTGTGGGGGTCAGCTTTTTTTTCGTGTTGAGCGGTTTTATCATAGCTTATAATTATCAAAAAAAACTACAGGAGAAAGAGATAACCAGACGGAGGTTTTGGGTGGCACGCATAGCCCGTGTCTATCCTCTGCACTGGCTGACGTTGTTCATTGCCGCAATTTTGGGCGATTATGTGGTTGCATCGGGGGGCTTGGACTGGTGCAGGCATTTTCTTGCTTCCTTGACATTGACCCATGCTTATATACCTGAAGCTGATTATTATTTTTCTTTCAACAGTCCTTCGTGGAGCTTATGTTGCGAGCAGCTGTTTTACATCTGCTTTCCTTTTCTTGTCCCGTTGACCCGGAATTATAAACATTTACTTTATATTTTTTGCGTCACGGCAATATTGCTTGTCGTAGGGATGCACTTCACTCCGGAAGAGGAAATAAAGGGGTATTGGTATGTCAATCCTATTGCCCGCTTTCCCGATTTCATTGCCGGCATGTTGCTTTTCCAATTATACGGGCGGTTGAAAGACAAGCCCATCACCTTCCGACAAGGAAGCCTGATGGAAATCGGTGCTGTGATTTTATTCTTGACATTCTATATGTGTGCTTCCGAAATACCCAAGGTATACCGGTATTCCTGTTTTTACTGGCTTCCGGTCGCTGTGGTACTGATTAGCTTTTCGCTGCAAAAAGGTATTCTTTCCCGCATCTTGTCGCACCGCTTTTTAGTGGTGGGGGGCGAAATAAGCTATGGTTTCTATCTGATACACCTTTTCATCCTTTTGTCTTACGCCAAATGGCAAAAGGAGGCCGGCTTCGATATAGCCTGGTATGTTTCCGTTCCGGTCTTGTTCGGCATCACCGTACTGCTGAGCCTGCTTTCCTACCGCTATTTCGAGAGGCCGATGAATAAACGAGTCAAATCATTATTAAACAAATAATTTATGGAACAACTTATTAAAAATCCACGTATCGAGGTGGTAGATGCTTTGCGGGGTTTTGCCGTAATGGCGATTATATTGGTTCATAATCTGGAACATTTCATTTTCCCGGTTTACCCGACCGATTCTCCGGCCTGGCTGAACGTTTTAGACCAAGGAGTATTCAACGGGACTTTCACCCTCTTTGCCGGGAAGGCGTATGCGATTTTCGCCCTCTTGTTCGGATTTACGTTTTATATACAAACCAACAACCAAAAGAGGCAAGGGAAGGATTTCGGTTACCGGTTCTTGTGGCGTCTGGTACTGCTGGTGGGTTTTGCGACATTGAATGCGGCCTTTTTCCCGGCAGGAGACGTCTTGTTGTTGTTCGTGGTGGTCGGGCTCGTACTGTTCTTTACAAGAAACTGGAGCGACAAGGCTATCTTTATAACTGCGGTGATTTTCTTGTTACAACCAGTCGAATGGTACCATTATATTGCCAGCCTGGTAAATCCGGCGCACCGGTTGCCCGACCTTAAAGTGGGCGAAATGTATGCGGAAGTAGCGGAATATACGAAAGCCGGGAATTTTTGGGATTTCATTTTAGGGAACATCACGTTGGGGCAGAAAGCCAGTTTGCTGTGGGCCGTCAATGCCGGACGTTTTTTCCAGACGGCAGGGCTGTTCTTGCTGGGCTTCTATATCGGCAGGAAGCAACTTTTTGTTTCTTCTGAAAAAAATCTCCGCCTCTGGGTAAAGACCTTGATTGTTTCTGCCATCGCATTTGCTCCTCTGTACACTCTGAAAGAACTGATTATGACAAACAGTGCCATCGTACAGCAAACAGCCGGAACGGCATTCGACATGTGGCAAAAACTGGCCTTTACTCTGGTCTTGGTGGCTTCTTTTGTACTTCTTTACCAGAACAAAAGATTCAGCCACATGGTCTCCAACTTGCGTTTCTACGGCAAAATGAGCCTTACCAATTATATCTCCCAGTCTATTATCGGAGCCATCATTTATTTCCCATTCGGCTTATATCTTGCTCCTTATTGCGGATATACGGTGAGCCTGCTTATCGGTATTTTCACGTTCTTATTGCAAGTAAGATTCTGCAAATGGTGGTTATCTAAGCATAAACAAGGTCCTTTGGAATATATCTGGCACAAATGGACGTGGATGGGGACAAATAAGTAAAACTTTTGTGAAACGGCAGTATAAGGCAAATGAAACTCTGCCCACCCATATTCTGGAATGCGGAGAATATATATCGAAACATAAAAAGCAACTGCTATCGGAGATATGTCGGTCTAACCTGAATTTCAAGATGTCATATTCATAAAAACACTGCAGGAACGCAAAACTGCATATAAATTCTTTCAAAGGTCTTATGCGGTTCGGCGTTCCTGCAACAAGGTTCATTTCTGCAATCAATGCGCGGTATGAAAACTCGACTCTTTTCAAGGATACATACGAAGAGGATTTACTATTTCATAACTGGCTTGTCCGCGATGTTTTTGTCCGAACATATCTGTAGCTTGTATCTCTACTTGGTGCGTACCCACCGGCAGTGACGAGGGAATGCGCATACGCCAAATGTGAGTGGAAGGGAATGAAGGTGCCGGCCAACGAGCCAGTTTGGGAGCATCATCGCGATTCCAACATTGTACCATGTAATCATGCTCCGGGTCTGTCACTTCTTCGTACTTCATACGCTTCCATTCGCCACCATCTATGCGGCACAACACTTCATCGCCTTTGGCTCCCATAAAAAAGTTCACAGTGATGTAGGCAGGAGTATACCGGTTATGTACCACTTGCTTGGGCAATTGTACCGACAGGGCATAATCATCCGGTTGCCCTGCTACTTTGTAATCAATACGGTATGTATTTCCGTCTACTTCCAAGAAGGCGTATCCTTTAGGTGTTCCATCGGACATCATGGAACAAGGTATGCTATCTTTATCCAAATAGCCGGAATAGAAGTCACCGCAAGTGGCTCCGGCATTGAATTCGTGCAGAGGCCTTTCGCCTTTCCATCCGTCTTCCTTTGTATGTAAATACTGGTTTTGCCGATGCAAATGGGCCGAAAGCAGCAATACATGCGGGAAGTCTTTCAGACATTCGAACAGGAATTCCTTATCTTCCTTACGTACTGCATTTTCATCTAACATGGGTATGTGAAAGGCTACGACGACCAGTTTGTTCTTGTCTACCCATCTGAGGTCGTTTCTGATAAAATCTTTCTGGTCATTCCGGAAACCTCCCCAATAAGCTTTCTGATTATCTTCCTGTCCCGGACGCGGGTCGGGGAAGAGGACATTGTCCAATACCAGGAAATGTGCTCCAGCATAATTAAATGCATAGTTTGCGGGGCCTATAAAGGTCTCAAAGGCATCGTCCGCTTGGCAATCGGTATGGGCCTCGTAATCGACGTCATGATTTCCCATCAAATGATACCAAGGTATTCCTATCCGCGCCACTTGCGCCAAATATGGGTTGAAAAGTTCGAAATTCTCGTCGTTCACGTCTCCTAAGCTGATTCCAAAACTGATGTTTCTCTTGCTCTGGAGAAGATCATCTACAATAGCTTTGCCAAAATAACGTATGTGATCCATAAAGTGCGGCTGCGGGTCGCCCAATACAGCAACGCAAAACTTTTCCGGTTCTTGCCGGGGTACGAGTCCAAAGTCAATGGACTCAGGCAGTTTGCCGGTAGGCGGCAGTCCTTTGTAAGCTTCACGCATAGGAGTGCCCTGCGGCTTATGCTGATAATAAAACTGCGGTTTGTTGTAAACATCGAGCTGCAATTGGTAATGTGCAGGTTTTATGACAGCAATAGTCGCTTCGCCGTCAACCGGCAGCCGGTAGCGTCCGGCCTTATCGGTCATCACCACATCGGCCCCGTTGGTCACGCCTATCCCCTCAAGATATTGCTCGCCACGGTCATGTCTGCCATTGTTGTTTGTGTCACAATATACACGGCCCTCAGCCACTTGTTGCGCATATAGCGGGAAGGCGGCCAATGCCCATACAAAAGCTAATACAACAGATTTCATTGGTTACATTTATTTTTTCGTTCATTCGTATTAATAATTCTTCATACAGTTTTTCGTCATTTACGGCTGTCAAGAATATACTGCCTGATGGGGAAAGGCAGGTTTACAACCTGTTCAACTGTGCCTTTTCCCATTTGAAGTTTTTTCCCCGATTCCAGCCTCAGCAGCCCGGTTTGCATATTATATACGGCAGGACGAACCTTGCCGGCTTCTTCGTAAGCTCCCGGCACAGGAATGTCTCCGGGCGTGCCGCCCAACACAACGGTATCTTGCCGGTCGATAATCCATTCGCCGCTGACAGGCCTGTAAACGGCTATTTCAATCTTACCATCCCCATTGTAATCGGCAGGTACGGGAATATCTCCAGCTTGTCCTAAAGGCAAATTGGCTATTTCAGAGATATAGAAGGTATGATTGTCTGTCCTATAAACAGCAGGCTCTACCCTACCGTCTCCGTCATAATCAGCAGGGACAGGGATGCTCTTCTTAGTCCCGTGCCGGAAAGGCTTCTGCCCTTGTATGTGCCATGTCTGGTCGGCAGGCCTCCAAGTAGCAAGTTCTATCAACCCGTCACCGTTGTAGTCGGCTGGTACGGGAATATCTCCTGCTTGCCCCCATTGTATAACTCCCTTCCCCTCGATACAGAATTCACTGGTTTGAGGTCTGTAAACAGCCAAAGCTGCTTTTCCGTCAGCATGATAATCGGCAGGGACGGCAACCGCTTTGCCATAGCCTAAAAGACGGTTCTGCTTCTCGGTTCCTATCTGCCATATTCCTCCTTTGAACAGGGCGAATTCAGATTTGCCGTCATTGTCGAAGTCATAAATACGAGCAGCAGTAGTCTCATATTTCCAGGGCTTTACAAACTTACTGTCCGCGTCTGTTTCTTCCGTATCCAGGTAAGGAGCTATGGTGCGTACTTTGATAAGGTCGTTTTCCGGGTCGAAAGTCATCAGCCTCATCAGGCTTCCGCCTCCCAACGGCCTGCTTTGATAGTCGGACAAGAAAGTTTTGATGGTTCGCCCCGCATAACCGTCTTCGCGATAGCCTTCACCATTATCGCCGACATGCCCGCAAAGCATCATAAACACATTGGGGCAAGTCTTCAACCGGTCATAGATACGTTCACCCTGTTTCAGCCACGGAGCATTGGCATTCGTACCTTCTACCGGATTGTAGTGTATAATGCCATGACTCACAATGATAGCTTTGCGTGAGGGATACTGCTTGCACAGGTTTACAGCCCAATCGTTAAGGGCATCTATATTCTCATCCATGGCATCGTATTCTATATATATGGCAATAAAGTCCATCCCTCCGGCCGAAAACAGGTCGTAATGGCTGTCATTGTCATTGCCGTAATGTCCGCCATAGTAGCTGCGTCTTTCAAAATGTCCTACTCCAAAATAATGATTGAACCATTCGGTTTTTCCGGTCACGGCCCACTGGCTTGGAGTCTGCTCATGATTTCCCACAGCCAACCCGTAGGGAATTCCTTCCGGCTTTCCGGGCAGAGGCTGTTCTAAGATAGAGAGTGCCCGGAAGGCATTTTTCCATTGTTCGGGCCGGTCATCTCCACGGTTTACGATGTCACCGACATGTACTACATAGACAATATTCTCTTTCCGGTAATTGTCGACGATCCACCGGGTCTGGCTTTCAAAAAGGGTACGGTTTCTTTCTCCTTCTTCTTCAGTGTACATCTGAGTATCGGGCAATACAGCTATGGTGAATGTCTTTTGCTGTGCTTGGGCCAGGCATACGTTCAGCGTTAAGGCCAATGTCCCGATTAAGTTACGTATATTCATATTCTTCGGCAATTGGTCAATATCCGGGATTCTGTTCCAATAAATCGTTCATTTCTACCTCATCGAAAGGCAGAGGATACAATAAGTGGTGCCCGTCGACCCGGTAAGCAGCCTCAACAAGATAACTGTATTGCTGCTTAAGCCGGTTGCCATAAGCATTCATCACTTCTACGGCCTTTCCGCTGCGCACCAAGTCGTGCCAGCGTTTGTTTTCAAAGGCCAACTCTACCCGGCGTTCGTGCAGTATGATTTCACGCAAACGAGCCTGGTCGGTTTCGGTCACCTCATCAAGTCCTGCCCGCTCGCGTACTTTGTTCAGGTAAGGCAGGGCATCCGCACTCCGTCCGGGCTGTTCGTTGATGGCTTCGGCCCAGAAAAGCAAAGCTTCAGCATAACGGTAGATAGGCCAGTTATCGTCCGTATTATTGCTGTCGGTATGAGGATGCAGGTACTTTTTAATATAGGGTACTCCCTCCACTCCCTCGGTAGGCACGTAGTCGTCAATTTCTGTATTGGCCGTATAGGTAAACATATAACTGGCATCGTAAGTACCTTCGGCAATGGCTATGGAAGCCGCCTTACGCAAATCGCCTGCTTCATAGTCGGCTATCAGGTCTTGTGTGGGCATGTTCCATCCTCCCAGCGAGCTGTTGTCCGTAGCTACTCCGGTCACTATCTTCGTATTTTTGGAACGGGGAATGAATTTGTAGATAAAATTGCTCTGCTGTCCTCCTTGCAGTCCCTGCCGGTACTGGATTTCGAAAAGCGACTCTTTCCCGTTTTTGTTTTCTGTGGCAAATGCATCGGCATAGTTGTCAAACAAGTCATAGCCCATATCAGGCAATGTCTTCAACAGCTTTTCGGCTTCTGCATATTCTTTGCGTGTCATGTACACGTCTGCCAGCAGTATGGTGGCCGAACCTCTGGTTGCTTCGCCGCTTTGCGGGAACTGGGCGGGAGGGGCCAGATTGGTAATGGCATATTTGGCGTCAGATATGATTTGCTCATAGACCGCGTCGACCGTAGCACGGGGCAGGAATGCTTGCTCGGCCGACTTCACTTCGTGCAGATAGAGGGGTACTCCTCCAAAATAGCGTACCAGTTTGTAGTAGAAAAATGCCCGCAAAAACTTCGCCTGCCCCATCAGGTTTTTCCTCACTGTTTCATCGATGGCTGCCGCCTCCAAATGGTCGATAGCGATATTAGCCCTTGAAATTCCCTTGTAACAATGGTAATATACAGCACTGACATAGGTATTGTTGGCCTCGTTGGTAAAGTCGTAGATGTTTTCACGATAGACGTAAGCCGACCCGCGATTGGCGGGAGTATAATCGTAGTGGGTATTGTCCGAGCGGCCCTCGCCCGTAAAGAAGTCGTTATCGGCCAAGCTGCGCAAAGGTACATAAGCGGCCACAACGGCTTGCCGTAATTGTTCTTCTGTCTGGTAAAAAGAGCCGCCCGACTCTTTATCACCAGGTATCAGGTCAAGGAAGTCCGAGCAACTTCCGAACAGGCACATGATTGCTGCCAACAAGATGATTTGTAGTTTCATTTTCTTCTATATATATTTTCAATATTTATACTGCTAAATTAGAATGTCACATTAAGTCCCAATGAATATACGCGGGGAACCGGATATGAGTTTTCGTCCACCCCGATGCCGGTTCCGTTCAGCCCGTTAAGGCTCACCTCGGGATTGGCACCGTCGTATTTACTGATAAAGCATACGTTCTGTATGGAAGCATATACCCTCAGCTTCGAGCAATAACGGTTCTGAGGCAAAGGCAAGGTATAGCCCAGCGTAATGTTCTTCACCGCCAGATGCGAATTGCTTTCGATCCAACTGGTATTTACTTTCCGGTGTTCGGCTGTCGTGCCGGTCATGGTACGGGGATAGTCTCCTGAGCCAGGCTGCTCGGGAGAACGCCAGCGGTCCTTGGCGGCGGCCAGTATATTGAACGCTCCATCCAAGTTACCCAGATACTGATGCTTCAGGGCATTTACTACTTTCCCGCCATACGAGCCTGTCATGGAAATACTAAGATCGAAATTCGAGTACTTAAAGTTATTGGTAAAGCCAAAGAGGAAATCGGGATTAGGATCGCCGATGAATGTACGGTCTTTTACGTTAATGACCCCATCTTTATTTACATCCTTAAATTTGATGGTACCTACCTGCGAGGTACTGCTCTTAGGAGAAGTGGCCAGGTCTTCCTCATCTTTGTACAATCCCAGCTTGATGTAGCCGAAGAACTGGCTCAGGGGATAGCCTTCCTGATTGCGGTAATAATCGGAGTACTCACTGGTATTGCGGGTTATGTACCCGGGTTCTACCAGTTCCACAATCTTGTTCCGGTCGAAAGAGATATTGAAGTTGGACTGCCAGGAAAACTTGCCGAAAGTGTTATTATAGCCTAAACTAAATTCATGTCCCCAGAAATGAATCTTCCCAACATTGGAAGTAATAGAGGCAAACCCGGAGGCTTGCGGGATGGGACGTTCCTGAATCATATTGTCCGTAGCTTTCTTGTAATAATCGTACGAGAAAGTGAAACGGTTGTTGAACATAGACAGATCCAAACCTATATCAAACTGTGCCGTACGTTCCCAACCCAGGTTCACATTGGCAATATTGCTGTTGGAAGCGCCACTGACCAGCGTCCCGTTCAGCACGTAATTGTATTCACCGATGTTGGCTATATGCGTATAGTTACCGATGTTGTCGTTTCCCGTGACACCGTAGCTGGCTCTCAGCTTCAGCATGTTAAGGTGAGGCACAGATTGCATAAAAGGCTCTTCACTCACTACCCATCCTCCTGAAATAGAAGGGAAATATCCATACCGGTTGTTACTTCCGAAACGGGAGGAACCGTCGTAGCGCAGTGCGGCCGAAATGAGGTATTTGTTCTTGTAATTATAGTTCACACGCCCCAGCAGCGAAAGCAAGGCATATTCGGTAATGTTGCTCGTGCCCGAAGTGATATTCGTAGCATTGTTCAGGTAAGGAATGTCGTCGCTGCTGAAATGGCTCCCCGACACACTGTTGCTCTCCTTGCAGTATTTCTGTGCCGAGAATCCTAACAGGACTTCCAGCTTGTGGTCGTTTCTGAACGTATTGGCATAGGTGGCGTTGGTCTCTGAAATCCAGGTATAATCGTTGTAGTAACTGCTGGTCCCGCTGGCAATGCCTTCGGCATCAACACTACCCGGCTTGAAGTATTTGCGGCGCTCCCAAGTCATGTCGGTGGCCAGGCTGGTTTTCAGCGTGAGTCCCTTCAGCGGAGTGACGCTGAGGTATCCGTTGGCCAGCAGACGGGCTGTGGCATAGTCGTCTACGGTTTCCATAATGATTTTATAGGGATTGATGTTGGCCAGCATAGGCGAAGTGTTGACGTAGAGCGGCATATTGCCGTTTTCGTCGACAGGAGCCACCAACGGACTGGCCTGGATAGCCTTATTGAAGAGATTGTTCACACCGTCGAAGGCTATCAGGGAGTTGTGGTCGAGCTTGTAACTGGGCGCTACGTTGAGCCCTACCTCTATAAAATCTTTCGGTTTGAAAATCTGGTTGACACGTGCCGAAATCTGTTTTACTCCGGTATTCTCTACCACACCATCCTGCATGGAGTAGCCTATCATGGCCGAAGTAGAGCATTTTTTGCCGCCGTTGAACAGTGACAGGTCGTACTTCTGTATGGCAGCACTGCGCGTCATCACGTCGAACCAGTCGGTACCTTTACCGTAGCGTTCGGGGTTGGCATACAGCGGGTCGAGCTCACCGGTATATCCTTCGTACTTCACACGGTCTTCGTAGTATTCGTTCTGGAATTCGGCAAACTCGCGGGCCGTCATCATGTCGGGCCGTCCGCGTTGAGGTACCGTCTGCACACCATAGTTGGCGGCAAACTCCATACGTGCATCGCCCGACTGTGCCTTGCGCGTGGTTATCAGAATCACACCGTTGGCTGCACGCGAACCGTAGAGCGCACTTGCCGAGGCATCTTTCAGCACACTGAACGACTCTATTTCGGAGGGATTGATGTTATTGATATCGCCTGTCAAAGGGATTCCGTCTACTACAACCAGCGGCGAATTACCCGACGACAACGAAGCGGCTCCCCGGATGCGGAACGCCATGCCCGAACCTACCTGCCCGCTGTACTGATTGATTTGGACTCCGGCTATTTTACCTTGCAACTCCTGAGAGAACTGGAGTACCGGCATATCGGCCAAGGTACTGGTGTTAATCTGTGCTACCGAACCCGTGACTTCCCGCTTCAGCTGACTTCCGTAGCTCACGATTACCACCTCATCGACCATTTTCGTGTCTTCTTCCAGCACAACGGACAGTTGCGACCGCCCTTTTACTTTCACTTCGCGTGTCTCGTAGCCTATGTACGACACCTTCAGCGAGGCATCCGAAGCTACCGACAATGAGAAGTTTCCGTTTGCATCGGTGATGCTTCCGGTCCGGGAGCTTTTTTCCAGAATGTTGGCGCCGATAATCGCTTCGCCGTTCGCATCGGTGACTTTGCCCGACACGGTGATTCGGGCTGTGGCCTTTTTTTCCTGAGCATCGCTCTTTCGGATGATGATCTGATTGCCTTTGATTTCGTAAGACAGTCCGACCAGCGTTTCCGACAGGATAGTGCTGATGTCCTGGTTGGAGTACACGGCCGATATGCTGCGGCCGGTATCTATCTCGGACGAGTCGTACACAAATTTATAGTCCGACTTATTTTCGATGGCGACGAACAGTTCCTTGAGCGTGCCTTTGCGCAACGACAAGGAAATAGAGGGTTCTCCCACAGTCTGCACCGCCATGCCGGCACACACCCAAAACACGGACAACCCGGTCATCAACTTTCTTTTTATCTTCAAACTAAACCATTTCATATTAATTGTTCCAAACTGATTGATTATTAAAAGAGAAATTATTAACTCTGAATGTATGATGTTAGATATAGACATCGGCACGCCTTGCGTCCTTTTCCGTAGAACAGCCTTCTTCCTTCTTGCCTCCGTCAACCTATAACAGGCCGTACAAGTGTTGCGTTATTTGTAAATGATGCTCACCTCCTTTTCTTTGATTATATACTCTATCGGAGTGACCGCATTGACCAGCTCCAACATTTCTTCAACAGATTCTGTTTGAATAGTCACATTATATAAGTGTTTCTTTACGGGCATGTTCTTGACATGGAAACTCATGCTGTACCAGTCTCCCATCCGACTCCATAAAGTAGGAGTATCGACATCTGCCAGCTTCAGGTCGGACTGCCTCCAAAGGCCTGCTGCCGAAAGGTCTTTCTCAACCAGCTGCAGCCGGTCTTGTTTCGGGTCGTAACAGGCCATCTCGTCGGGATGCAGCTTTATCTCCTTGTCCGACCCGTCGAGCTGCAGACCTACACTGCCTTCCACCAGCGAAACGACGAACAGCGAATCACGGCTGCGTCCTCTCACGTTGAACGATGTACCATATACTCTGACAGTACCGTAGGACGTGTGTACTTCGAAGCAGTGCTCTTTGTCCTTCTTCACTTCAAAATATGCTTCGCCTTCAAGGGTCACTTGTCGGACATCGTCTTTCGAACAGACCAGCGTACTTTCCGAGTTAAGCCATACTTTGCTGCCATCTGCCAATGTCAGCATCACCTTGTTGCCCTTGTCCACCCGGAAAACCATCTCATCCGAACGGACCGTTTCCCTATTCTCTACATAAGCGCGGTAGGCAAAGGCCGTACCGGCCAGCAACAGCACCGAGGCCACCTTGAAGAGGGCACTTCTGAACCGGCTGAGACTTTTGAGAAACAGATGTTTCTTAATCCGGCCAAGTATATGGCGATATGCCTTTTCCGCACCCACGGCAGGGATGTCCGAAGCCTTCAGCAACTCGTCCATATATCCGGCACAGGTGTCTTCTCCTTCATCCGAATCGAGCCATTCCTGCAATGCCTGCAATTCTTCAGGAGAGAGGGAACGTTTTCTATATTGCTCCAATAGTTCTATATAGTTGACATTATCTTTCATCATTTTATTCTGCTTTTGCGAATGCTTTCACTTTATTAGTCGGAAAGCTTTCCAAAAACTACGACTCCCGACAGGGCTCCCAAGGCTATTTTCACAAAAACGTAATATTTAAAACAGGTCTGTAACCTTCGTGAAAACCCATCGAAACATTTGCTAAAGTTTGATTATAAATTGAATATGCTCTTCCAACAAGTAAACTTATATCACTACTTTTGCCAAGTAAAAAGTCAGAAAGATGAATTGTATAAGAAGGATATAATCATGGAAAATGTTAGTTTTCAACAAGAAACAAATATCGAAGAAGTATTCAACAAATACTTTTCACGTATCTACCGGCTGGCGTTGCAGACTTGCAAATCGCCGGAAGCAGCCGAAGATCTGACGCAGGAAGTTTTTATCAAGTATTGGGAAAGCAGCCGGACAGGCCAGGTGATGTATACAGAAAATTTCTTATACACAATCGCCAAGCGAACTGCTATCGACCAATTAAGGAAAGATATCTGCCGCGACCTGGTGCTCTCAGCAACAACCGAAGCGGTACAAGTCAAATTTGAAACACTACCTGACGAAGGCGATGAGGAGATTGAGAAAAAGACCGAGATTGAACAAAAACTCTCATTCATAGCCCGGATTGCCGAACAGATGCCTAAAGGACGATTGCAGATATTCAAACTGAGATGGGAAGAAGGGTTGTCAGTAAAAGAAATCGCCGAAAGACTGGATATATCGCTTTCTANCGTCCTGATGATTTAGACCTTCAACTATTTGATTTTCAAAAGTTTCTACTATCTTTGCACTATGGTTGAATTGTTTTCTAACGTCAGCGGAATTGGACCGCTGTTTGGAAAACCATTCAGCCATTCTTTTTTTATTTGCGTATTCGAGCAAACCCTCATTTATCCAATTTGCCATATGTGCATTAGAATTGCGATAGTGGACACTGCGTATATCATTTATTTCAATTTTTCCTTTTTTCTTATTCGTCTGAATTGCTACTACAAGGCTGAAAGAGTAAACAGCTCGGTCAAAAAGTACCCTGTAAACAAAAATAGTACCCCCGGAAAGTACCCTGTAAAAAGAGAGAATAACAAGCCTGTTGGTAGAACGGCTCAACGCATCATAGATATGGTTATAGCTAACCCGATGATAACCCGTGAGAAAATGGCGGATGAATTGGGAATTTCTTTGGATGGTGTCAAGAAGCAGATAAAAAAACTCCGTGAAAGAGGTATTCTTATGCACGAAGGCTCTGATAAATCCGGCTATTGGCGCATTACTGTTAATCCTCAAACCGAACAATAAACAATGCGTTCATCGTACATATGTTTCCTCGTTCGTAAACGTGCGCACAATATTGGCCTTGGCCCATTCTTTAGCTTNCAGTCAACATCCAACTGAGAAAAGCAATGGACTTTCTGAAAGCCAACGCACAAGTCAACACCTCGGACGTGCTATTAGCTTGTGCTCTCTGGAAAATGACCGGACTATAAAGGCGGGCAAAACGGGGACTCTCTCTTGCAAAAGCAGAAAAAGATGTATCAAAATAAAGAACAGGTACAGATGACCCGTGTTATGGAAACGAATGCATTATGTAAAGTTCAAGTTAGTAATTTGAACCAAATACTTAAATATCTGTATTTTTAGTCTGATATACTCTCCATTATATTGCATTAGCACTGGCAATGGTACCAAACTAACAGAATAACGATTAAGCATCGATTATTCAAAAAATTTGCCACAATGCACTTATAAACGCCAGGCTCGCTTGCCTTCAACCTTTACAAAAGGGGGAATAAAAAACTTTACTTACAAGACGGGATAACCGATACAAGGCCCTTTATTTCCTCCCGGCTATCACTTTCAATGTCTCCGGTGCATACCGCCGCAATAAATAAAAGGTCAACAAAAGCAATCCTACCGTTATTATTATTACTGATATATAAACAGCCAATAGAGAAATACTGGAAGCCGGCCGAATTGCTACATAAGCCAATTTCAATATTTTGCCTGAAATGAGTCCATGGGAAACATATATAAAGAAACTGGCAGAAGCCAGGAAAGCATTAACCTTACATATACCGTTTTTCAACAACCAAGCAGATAAGTTATAGGCAAAAAGCAGTCCTACTAATATGTTTATTCTTTTAATAATCCCCGTCAAGTCAGGATAATAACGTGCAGCGAATACGTGAACAACTCCTAACGCAATATATAATATCACCGACACTTTAAAGAACCGACCAAAAACGTCTAACATATCTTTTTTATTGATACTCATATAGGCTCCCCAAACAAAGAAAAAGAAAGTTACGTCAAGCAAATATGTTCTTATATGGAATAAAGGGGAAAAGAACCAAATACACCCCAATAAGATAACCAAATAGTATCCGGTCCGCTTCAACAAGTAATGGATAAAAGGGGTGCATAGTACGACCAATATCAGGTTGCGAACAAATCATAAAGGCTTATTTAAGGGGAAACTATCTTCTATAATCGTTCCTTCCAACTGTCCATGATACACCCAAAAGGCGGATAGGAATCCTTGTAAAGAAGGTGTAAACTCAGCAGGATGTGCCTTGTACTGATTGAATGGGGAGTAAATGGTTACTATCAATAACAGAATGGCAAAGAAGTTCCATATCAGGTAGGGGACCAATAAAGTTTTTACTCTATTTTTGAATTTACGGATATAAGTCTCTTTTGTCATTTCTACTCCCAAGAAAAACACAAATCCTGAAATGAAACAATAAATAGGTACACTTTGTCCTCGAAAGAAACCGTCTATAAAACGGTTCACCTCCATAAAAAAGGGATAATCTTCAAAATTTGAAGTTGTTCCTTGAAAAGTAATTCCTTCCGTAGAAAATATATGAATGGTCAATACTACCACAGCCAAAGGAAAACGCAGCAAGTCTAAACTTTGCGAACGTAAATCAATTCTGCCCATAATGTCTTTGTATCTTTGGGGTTCTCCAAAGGCCTCTATTCTCAGTCAAGCCCATGAAATGTAAAGCGTGGAACTGCAAACGCTACGGCCCAACCTGAAAGTTGTAGCTTCCTCCTCCTGCGAACAGATATGGATACATCACCCTCTCTATAACACAAGGGCCTCTGCATTATCCTTGCTTGCTTTTTGAAAATTTCCTACGTTCTCAACGTTACCCGATAAACATAACATTTCCAAAAATTCCAATATGCTTTGAAAAGAGATTTCCCAACTCAGACGCAAAAATATATAAAAGCTACGATAATCATTGATTTTGTAGCGGATTTCTTCGCTTGTGACATGAAAAGTCAGCAAAAATCTACCTTGCACCTTTAATCCCCCTGTTTTTTCCGTTGTGGCCCAACGGGTCAGCATGTGCTCTGCCTTAGCTTCTCAAACTGCTCTATAAATCACTAACGGGTATTCGGCCGACGAACTAAAACCTTGGAGCCCCGGTCTTTTCCGGTTCGTCCCGGCGGGGAGCTCCGGTGGCCTATAAACCCGGGGTATCTGCTCCCGAGGAAGCTTGATTGGAGGAGATAACGTTACGACCGGCTTTTTCGCTTCGCTCTGCCTCGATATGGTAGCGGGGAATATTTTCTGCTCCCTGCCCGGTATCGCTACCTGTGTCCTGACGTAAATTTTCATTCCCGGTCTTTGGATTCTCAAAGTTTTTTACTATTTTTGAAGCATGGTTGAATAGTTTTCTAACCTCAGCGGAATTGTACCGCTGTTTGGAAAACCATTCAACCATTCTTTTTTTATCTGCATATTCAAGCAGGCCCTCATCTATCCAGTTTGCCATATGTGCATTAGAATTGCGATAGTGGACACTGCGTATATCATTTATTTCAATTTTTCCTTTTTTCTTATTCGTCTGAATTGCTACTACAAAATTCTTACCTTTATGCTGTATCTCCGTCATCACGACATAGCTGCCTATACGGGTCGCACTGCGGAATACTGCCAATGGTTTTTGTAAGCCTAATGATAGTCCCTCAAGCTCCGAGAGGTCAAACGGGTGGTTCTCTTGCATACTCTTGGCCGCCAAACGGCTTGAGGCAAGTTCGATAGGCAGGTGTGGTAATCCGGCACTTTGCAATACGGCACTCGGCATGCCTAATCGATACACATGCCCTTTGGGCAAGGTGCCGTCTATCTGTTGTTGTAATTCTTCGTTGAATTGGGAATTGACTTTTCCGATGCGACTCTCTTCGACCTTGTCCATACGGCAGGCTCCCTGCTCTCCGATGAACATCATCTGAATGGAAGTT
>NZ_LN877938.1:693149-693812 GCF_001403595.1 Gabonia massiliensis
TTCACCTGCTCCCACAGTGGTGTTTGCTTCATCAGCTCTACGCCTCTGCGCCACAGCTCGGGATTGATATTTTGGCAGGCTGTGTCCCACAAGTGGGTGTACTCGTGAAGCGGGGTCTCGGGGTTCAATGCGCTGCCGTTGAGGTATAGCTTGCCCCCTGCGGTGGCGCCGTAGATTATACCGTTCCTGTCGTATAAGAGTTTTTCCTCCCCGGATATTGCGGCTTCCGCATCTTTTTGTATCTTTGCTATGTCATCACTGCTAATGATAACGGTTCTTGCATTTGTTCCATCTGCGGCATTTGACCCATTTGCGACATTTGCAGGTTGAGACGTCGAGTTCAGGGGACGGATCTTTGTCCGGGCATCTGAAACATTAGATGATGAGAGTTCAGCCCACATAGTTATGGTATCCATATCATCTGGGCTGTCTTTTTGCTCTTTCTCTAAAACAACCACATAACCATTGGACAAACTCTTCTTGAATCTGATGGATTCCCGNTTTGAGCCACCACCAGTAATCCTTCAGCCATTTCTTTAACCGCTCACGCAGAGTGACTGCCTTGGCTACTTCTATGGCGTTGCCGTCCCGGTTGCGGGATACGATGTCTTCCAACAGACGGGCTCCGTCCTTGCCGGTAAGGCGGGAGTGTACTTCGCCGGC
>NZ_LN877938.1:693826-696568 GCF_001403595.1 Gabonia massiliensis
ATAAACCCGGGGTATCTGCTCCCGAGGAAGCTTGATTGGAGGAGATAACGTTACGACCGGCTTTTTCGCTTCGCTCTGCCTCGATATGGTAGCGGGGGATGTCTCTTGCGTCCTGCCCGGTATCGCCTCCTGTATCCTGATGATTTAGACCTTCAACTGTTGGATTTTCGAATGAATTAACTATCTTTGTCACATCATCCAAGTCGAGATATTCCACGTCAGCGAGATTCGTTCGCTGTTGGTTTATCAAAGCTTGGATTTTTTCTTTATCAAGATATAGCGCTTTGCCCTGACTTATCCAATTAAGCCATTCAGTATTATTCTTGTTAAAAATTCCTCTTACTGAAGAAACTTCAACACCACCACGCTTTTGATTAAAAAACACACCAACAACAAACTGCTTGCCGTCTCTATTAAGTCCGACAATCACATTTTCAGATTTAGCTTTGTCACCATAGGCAAATACAGCGATAGGATTTTGCAATGCTTTTGGTAGATTGCGAACATCTGCAATATCAAATTGATGATTTCGTTGGGCCACTTTCTCAGCTAGTCTTGTAGCTGAAAGTTCTATATTTGCATCGGGAAATCCTGCGCTACGTAAAATCGCCCCGGGCTTACCGATTTGGTATATGTGCCCCTTGGGCAAGGTGCCGTCTATCTGTTGTTGTAATTCTTCGTTGAATTGGGAATTGACTTTTCCGATGCGACTCTCTTCGACCTTGTCCATACGGCAGGCTCCCTGCTCTCCGATGAACATCATCTGAATGGAAGTTTTATCGGCTAATTCTGTAAGAGGCTCTCCGTTCTCATCCGTCACCTTCGTGAAGTCATCCAATAGTTTCTCGCCATTACCGTAGGATTTCTCAACTCCTTTTAGTAAATTTGCAATATAATAGAGTTGTTGGTACTGGGGTAGGCGGTATTTCCGCTGGCCAATGTTCCTGCCAGCAACTCTATTTTTGTGGCCTCGTAAGAGTGAGGTGTCTTCGGCTCATCATTAAATAGATTTTCCTTCAACGTGGTTTTCACCCTGTAAACTTGGCCGTCAATATTCACAGAGCCATACAACACATGTATTGTCACGTCGGGGTTGATGCCGTTCTCAGGATTCCTTTTTCCGTCCTTTTTGATATAGTCAGGGTGTCGCTCTGCGTCAATGCTCGCACGCAACACGTCAGGCAATACTCTCAACACTGACAGATGAACATCCTTACTCTCGCTCTTGTCTATCGCTGATTGTGACAGGTATTTGTCTATTGCCCTATTACTTATCCTTATCTCGCCCTTACCGCCTGTTTCATCGTCAGAGTAAGTCCGCGTGATATTCTCCTTGGCCCACTTCTTGGCAGCGTCAAAGCCCTTGAAGCCATGCTCCCTCACGCCCTGCACTATCTCCAACACCTTGCGACCCAATTCCCAGTCACCGAACCTCTCCTTAAACGCACGTGTCCGCACCTGCACCCATTGTCTTTCAGATAGGTTGGTAGGTTTCCCGTTCGGGGCTTTCATGAATGTGCCGTCGGCTTTGGCCCGTTCTACGATGCGACTCTCTTCAGTTGTCATACGGCTGCCGGTGAGGTCGGTACCTCGTACCAGGTCTTTCAACGGCATGTGTACAAAGTCCTCTATCGTGACCCTTTCGGCTTCGGCTTTCGTCCACGGTGACAGCGTGTCCTTGAGCCACCACCAGTAATCCTTCAGCCAGTTCTTTAACCGCTCGCGAAGTGTGACTGCCTTGGCTACTTCTATGGCGTTGCCGTCCCGGTTGCGGGATACGATGTCTTCCAACAGACGGGCTCCGTCTTTGCCGGTAAGGCGGGAATGCACTTCACCGGCTATTTCGTCGTCGGTCGTCAGGTCTGCATAGGCGGGGTCGGCTTTCACCTGCTCCCACAGGGGGACTTGCTTCATCAGCTCTACGCCCCTGAGCCACAGCTCGGGATTGATATTTTGGCAGGCTGTGTCCCATAGGTGGGTGTACTCGTGAAGCGGGGTCTCGGGGTTTAACGCACTGCCGTTGAGGTATAGCTTGCCCCCTGCGGTGGCGCCGTAGATTATGTTATCTCCGTCTGCTTGTAGTTTGGGGGGCAGCTCGTTCACCTCCTGGCGCTGTGACAGTCTGGTTGTGTCTTTATACTCGCCGCTGTAAAGGGTATCTTTTAATGATTCAAGGATTTCGACTAAGGGTTTTCCGTCACTTTTATTGATGTTTTGTCTCGGATAAAAGAATTCTACAACGTGTCCTTTCCCGTTATTATTCAATCCTTTGTTCTTATAATTTGAAATCACTATGCTGATGCCTTCCGCTTCTTTGTGTGAGTCGAAATTAGAAACGGATGCATTATGATTGCTTATACGAAGGGTAAATTTCATGCCATTCGAGGCTTCCAATGTCCCATAATGGCTGCTTTCGTGTCGTCTCAAGCCCAATGCTCGTGCAATATCTGTTATAAAGCCTTTGGTATTATTGTTACGTTTTGAATAAACGTCTTTTGCTGTTTCAAGATTTTTGAGTATTTTTGCCCTCACATCATCGGGAATGACTGTGGCTTTATTGCCGAAACCCTTCGCGGTTCTCTGCATCGTAGCGGTTCCTGATGATGTTTCAGCATCGGAAACAACAGTGCCTTTGAAAGAGGATTCATCCTCCGGTAGTACGGTTTCGGGTGCTTTCTTTTTACCCAATAGTGTAACATCTCCCCTCTTCGCCAACTGCTGCATCTCTTCTCCGGTGAGTAT
>NZ_LN877939.1:0-138448 GCF_001403595.1 Gabonia massiliensis
TTGCCGGAGGGGGCGAATATCAGGTACATGCACCCTGCAAAGGCGAGGAACATCAGCGGGAAGACTATCATTTTCCTGCGCCGCTGCACCTCTTTCGGGGAAAGTTCCCGTTTGGGCTTCTTCTCCTTTTCGGGCTGTCTGCCCGGTTCATTTTTCTGTACTTCTTCCATATTCAGGTCTGTTTGTTAGATTGATACTGTCGTTACCGTGCAGCGGGAACTGCCGGATGTGTTCGATTTGCAGCCTTTGCCCGTCCCGTTTCCCGATGCTGTAAATGGACGAAACGGTGATATAGAGGGACAAGCCGCCGAACAGGGCGGACATCACGAGGATGACCGCCAGCCGCTTGCCCGGCGTGATACGCCCGCACAGGCGGCGCAGGCGTTCATCCGCCCAGTCCCGCATCCTTTCGATATAATTTTGTTTTCTCTCCATAAGGCTATCGTTTAATGGTTTGCAAATCCCTGTTCTCGTCAATCGTGAACGCTTCCATGATGAAGCCGTGCGGGTTGTTGTCGCTGCGTGTGGCGTTCAGGAGCCTGCACGTGGTTACAAGGCTTCTGACCGTCAGGCTGCTTTCCCGGACAATAAGCTGCCGGGCATAGGTTCTCACCTTGTAGGGGTACTGGTCGAAGTCGCATTTCACGCTGTCAATCTCCACCGTCTGGTTGATGTTGCCCGAAATCACCCGGTTGTAGTAGCCCTTTTCCGCCAAGTCCTTGTAATAGTTGAACGCACTCCTGTCGGCGAGGAACAGGGAGCGTCTGATGTTTCCCTCGATGGCGTCCTTGTCGGGCGAGAGCGTGAAAAAGAGTTCGTGGAAACGCTTCACGTGCGATTTCGCTTCAATCGGTCTGTTCTGCGCCATGTCCTGCGAGAGTGCCAGCATCAGGCTCTTGCCGTTGTCGAGGACGTATATCTTCTGCCGCTGCTTCTCGGCGAAGCTGTACGAGTTCCATACGGCAAAGCCCGTAACCAGTGCGCACAGGCAGATGAATACCAGCGCAAAGAGCCGGATTTGCCGGAAGCTCGTTTCGATGTTCGTTAATGACTTAAATTCCATATTCTAAAAATTGAAGTTGGTTATTTGAGAAGTTTTCCGGCAATCTTCCCGCTTGCCGCACCTGCCACCGCTCCTGCGACCGACCCGGCTCTTGCCACGTTGCGGTTGTAGGCGGACGTGCCGCCAGCCGACACAATCCAGCTTGCCACAGTCGGAATGGTGAAATACCCCACGATGCCGATAATCATGAAGATTACATACACGGTGCTGCTCCCGTCAGGAATGAAATTCGGGTCTGAAAGCCGCTCGATGTCCTTCTGGAGCATCAGCGTCTGTATGCGAGCCAGCACGCTGCTGAACAGGTCGGAAACGGGAAGCCACAGGTAAATGGAGATATAGCGTGAGAACCACTGGGTCAGCGTGCTTTGGAAACCGTCATAGACGGAAAGGGCGAACGCCAGTGGACCCAGTATCGAGAGCACTATCAGGAAGAACGTGCGCAGCGTGTCGATAATCAGCCCCGCCGCCTGAAAGAGTATTTCCAGCAGTTCCCTGAACCAGTCCCGGACGGATTTTTTGATGTTGTATGCCGCCCTGTCCATGTACATGCCCGTCATGGTAACCATGTCGGAGGGCGACCAGCCCAGTTCCTCCAGTTGCCTGTCAAATTCCTCGTCCGAAGCGAGGTATGCCGTTTCCGGGCTTCGCATCAGGGCTTCGTACTCCAGCCTGTCTTTCTGTGCCCGGTACTCGTTCATGTCGAAGGTCTGCGTTTCCATAAGCTGGCTGCATCCTTTCACAATCGGCGACAGCACCGTGTTGATAGTCCCCAGCACGAACGTGGGGAAGAACATGATGCACAGCCCCAGCGCAAATGGGCGTAGAAGCGGGTAAACGTCTATGGCTTCCGCCCGTGCGAGCGACTGCCATACCTTGGCGGCTACATAGAACAGCGCACCCAGCCCGGCTATCCCTTTGGCTACCCCCGTCATGTTGCCGCACAGGGGCATCATTTCGTCATACAGCACCCGCAGCACTTGGTGCAGGTTGTCAAAATCCACTGCTAATAACATAGGCATGTCCGTTTGATGTTACCAGTAGCGTTCATCCGCCGAGCCGTAGAGAGCCAGCACCCGGTCGGTGTCGTTCTTTTTCTTTGCCCGCAGGTAGGACACGGAAATGTTCTTGCGGGTGTAGTAGTTCACGAGATTGCGGTAGTTCATCAGGCTTCGGTAGGCATTGTCGATGATTGCCAGCCGTTCGGCATCCGTCAGAGACATGCCCGTGATGTTCACGACATTTTTCAAGTCCTGAAGCACGTCCGAACTCTCGTCCAGCAGCATGGCATAACCGGAGGATATGGTCGCCAGCTCGTCCGCCGTGAAATACGGGTCGGCGAGCATGATTTGGTAGTTCCTGACGTAGATTTCGGAGATTTCCGCCACCAGTTCGATGCTTTTCTTCACCTTGATACCGCCCTTGACGACATCATGCACGGATTTGAGCGCATCGTAATAGGCTTTCCCCTGCTGGAAAATCTTCTGCGTTTCCAGAAAGCCGTTCAGGGTGTTGGCTTTCGTTCCCGCCGTTTCCACAATCTGTTTGGCGGTGTTGATGATGCCCTGAGCCAAGTTGCCGGGGTCTGACACCACCCACTGGGCGGATGCCCTGCCCATGAAGCACAGGCATACCGCCATAAGAAGAATCGTTCTTTTCATCATTTTTTGTTTTTAGGATTTGTAACACGCCTGTATTCGCCGCCGGGCAGGAGCGTTATCCGGTCGTTCTTTTTGTCGTAGGTGAACTGTATGCCGAAGCCTGTTTCAATGAACAGGCAGCCGTTCCGCTCTGTCACCGGATAAGTAGTTTCCAGTACCCTGCCCCTGACATTCGCTTTACGGGTGACGGTGTATCTGCCGTCCGTTTCCGTGAGTGTGAAAGCCGGGTGTCCCCTGACGTGTACCCAGTCGCCCTGCATCCTTTCCAGTTCCTTGCTTTCACTGTCCTTGCAGCCAGCCAGCAGGCAGGCGGACAGCAGCGTGTAAATCAGATTGTCCATTAATTTCATATCGTTTATTTTTAGGTGGTTGATAATCCGGGATTTCTTTTGCTCTCCGCAAGCCGTTTGACAGCCAGTTCAAGGTTGCCGCCCAGCTTGTCGGCAAGGGCGAACAGTTCCGTTTTCTCGCTTTCTTCGGTCGTGTACGTGTAATATTCCTCCAGCGAAACTTCCGTTGCGTACACCGCCGACTGCGTGCCGCCCAGCGAGAAGAACACTTCCTTGTACTTCCGTCCGGGATGGTTCGCCATGTTGATGGACAATATTTGCGAACGTTCCTTGTCGGTCAGTCCCAAGAGGTTCTGTATGCTGTCGAACTTGTTGAGATATTTCCTTTGGTCTAACAGAATCTTGCAGTCCGAATTGTTGATGATGCTCTCTTTCACGATAGGCGAGGAAATAATATCCTCCACTTCCTGCGTTACCACAATCGCTTCCCCGAAATACTTTCGGACGGTTTTGTACAAATATTTTATGTAGTCCGCCATGTTCGCCGACGCTATCGCTTTCCACGCTTCTTCAATCAGGATTAATTTTCTTATTCCCTTCAATTTGCGCATCTTGTTTATAAAGGCTTCCATGATGATGATGGTCGTTATCGGGAACAGTATCTTGTGGTCTTTGATATTGTCCAGCTCGAAGACAATAAAGCGTTTGTGCAGCAAGTCCAGTTCCTTGTCGGAGTTGAGCAGGTAGTCATACTCGCCGCCCTTGTAATAGGGTTCAAGCACGTTCAGGAAGCCGTCAATGTCAAAGTCCTTTTCCCTGACATTCTTCCGTTCAAGCTGTCGGCGGTATTCGTCCCGGACAAACTCGTAGAACGTGTTGAAGCAGGGTGTTACCGACCTGTCGCCCGTGATACGTTCGATATAGGCACTTACCGCATTGGACAACGCCACTTCTTCCGACCGCTTCGGGGCTTCATCGTCCCGCTTCCACAGGGTGAGTATAAGGGTCTTGATACTCTCTTTCTTCTCTATGTCAAATACCCCGTCCTCGACATAGAACGGGTTGAACGCTATCGGGTTCTCGTTGGTGTAGGTGAAATAAATCCCGTCCTCGCCGTGCGTGCGGTTGTGGGTAAGCTGGCACAGCCCCAAATAGCTGTTGCCCGTATCTACCAGCAGCACGTGCGCCCCCTGCTCGTAATACTGGCGTACCATGTGGTTGGTGAAGAAAGACTTCCCGCTGCCGCTCGGCCCAAGTATGAACTTGTTGCGGTTGGTCGTGATGCCTTTCTTCATGGGCAGGTCTGATATGTCGATGTGCAGCGGGCGACCGCTTACCCTGTCCACCATTTTGATGCCGAAGGGCGAAAGCGAACTCTTGTAGTTCGTTTCTTCCACGAACAGGCAGAGAGCCTGCCCCAAGAACGTGTAGAAACTTTCTTCCGCCGGGAAGTCCCCCTCGTTGCCCGGTATGCCCGCCCAAAAGAGCGTGGGCGTATCGACCGTGTTGTGGCGTGGCTTGCATTCCATCAGGGCAAGCTGGCTTCCCACATCGTTGCGTATGCGTTTGAGTTCCTCCCGGTCATCGCTCCAAGCCATGACGTTGCAGTGGCAGCGCACGGAAACAAGCCCCTTGCTGTGCGCTTCGTTCAGGTACTCGTCTATCCATTCCTTGTTTATCTGGTTGGCACGGGAGTAGCGGGAAAGCGACTGCATGTTCCGGGCGGTCTGCTCGAACGTTTTCAGGTTTTCGGCATGGTCGTCTATGAAGATGTATTGGTTATAGACATGGTTGCATGACAGTAGCACGCCCACCGGGGCGGCGAATGACAGGCGGCAGTCGCTCCTGTCGGTGGACAGCTTTTCAAACCGTGTGTCCGTACCGACCTTTTCCGGCAAATCTTCCACGTCCGAAAGCGTGTGTAGGCACAGTATGTCGTCCCCGACACGCATTTCTTCCGGGTAAAGCCTGATGTCTTTCAGGCAGGTGGTATCTGTCTGCGAGAGCGAGAAGTATTTCTCGATGATGCCAGCCTTTCCGTCCTGCCCGGTGATTTCCGGTGCCGCCAGCCGGGTAAGCGTGACAAACCCGCTGTCGTTCATGATCCTTTCAAACTGTCCGACCGCTTCGATGAATTTCATAGCCGTTTCTCTGTCCGCTATCTCCTGCGGAACAATCCTGCCCCGGCAGAGGGTGGAGAAATCGCTCTGTCGGCGGCTTCTCTCCCTTGTCGTCTTTGTCAGGAACAGATAACAGTAATGGTTCAGGAACGGGCGTTCATTGAAGTGCCGCTCAAAACTCCGGGACAGGAAACTGAGTTCGTCCCTTCCGGTGTCGGGCTGGTAGTTCTCCGTGATGAAGAAGTCCTGCTTGTGTACTATGGAATAGTTGGGCAGTACCTTGATTGCCTTGTACCATGCCGAATGTATGGCTTCATATTCGGCACTGGTGACGGTGAACAGTTCGGGCAGTTCCACCCGGAAAGCCACCGTTATGTCGGCATCCTTTGAAATGATGCAGCCGTTCTCCACCGCCAAAAGGGGAAATTTCCTTTCCAGCGTGGTAGCCTTTAACATATTCCTCATGGTCTTTCTTCCTTTCTTTTTTTATAGGTGAATAATCTGGGTATCGCCTTTCGGCTGATGATGAAGCGGGGATGTCTTTTGCGGACGGCGGCTTTCATCAGCCCGTGCGTACCGTACTTGGCGTTGAGCCGGAACGTCTGCCACACGAGCAGCAGCGAAGCCGACACGATAAAACCGATACATAGCCACTGGTTCACACCTGCCATGAACAGGATGATGAACACCACGAACACGGCGAGCAAGCCGCCCGCAAAGATGAAAAGGTACTGGCTTTTCAGCCCCTTGAACTCCACGGGCTTGCCGATGCCCCTGTTTACCGGATATTCAGACATAGCCGCAGGTTTAGAGGAAGAACGAGCGCAGGATAGTGGCGGCGACAATCAGGAAGATGCACGCCCCGAACCAGCTTGCGGCGGTCTTTGACGTGTCCGGGTCGCCGCTCGAAAACTTGTTATAGACCTTTACCCCGCCAATCAGCCCGCAGACCGCACCGATGGCGTACACGAGTTTCGTGCCGGGGTCGAAGTAGCTGGTTATCATATTGGTGGCTTCGGTGATACCCGCCTGCCCGTTGCCCTGTGCGTGGGCACTCAATACGGCGGCAAGGAGAACCGCCGACAAGAAGATTTTCTTTCTCATTGCGATTTGTTTTTATGCCGGGCGGCGGGTGGATAGTCCGCCACTCCCGGCTGGTGAATAATTGAAATTGGAATTTTAGTGGTTGCGGCACGGATGCCGCCTGTCGGTTCTTGGGTTGTCAATCAACCGTAATCTCGTTGCTTCATATTGCCATACATTATTATATTACAGGAAGTCGTTCATATTGAACGATTCGTATTCCTCGCTTGCAGGTGGGGTAGCTCCGGTAGGAACGGTAGCCGTAACCAGCCCCGCTTCATTCCGTTTCAGCAGTTCCGCCACCCTTGCCAGCCCGCCGTTGATGTTCTCCACCACCGCATCGTAGAGGTTCGTCCCCTCAATCCGTGCCAGCGTTCCGGCGGCTTGCCGCTGTTCCGCTTCGGTAGAGTTGTCAGCGTTCGCCGTTCGTACCGCTTCGCCCAGTTCCTCAAAGCTCACGCCCGCAGCCCTGCCCGTATCATCGTCCCCATCCATGTACCCGGCTATTTCCTCGTCCTCATAATCGGGTGTCCCGTCCTCTTCGGGCAGTGTTTCAAAAACGCTTTCCTCCGGCTTCCCGGCAGCCTGCGGCGTAAAAATAGTATCATTTTCAACCGCTTGCGGGAGGTGTCCCGATTTGTCCTGCACTGTCCCGATTAGTCCACCCTTGTAGCGGCTCTCGCCTATCAGCGTGTAGCCGTCCGCCTGACTTTCGGGAACGGTTTTATCATTTGTTCCCTTTTCGGAACGCCTGTTGTCCGCATGGCGATACCACAGCCACAGGGCGATATAGTACACCAGAAGCCCGGTAAGTATGCAATAGGTTACCATAGTCAGACAGGCTTTTGGAAGTGGCTTTCGTACAAGGCGTTTATCTCGTCCTGGTACTGTTCGAAGTGCCGCAGCAGAATATTTTCCATGTAGCTGCTTACCGTCACCTTGCGCCCGCCTATCACCGTCACGATACGCATCAGTTTCTCGTGGGTGGCTCGGCTCACGTACAAGGGTTGTCGGTCTGCCAGTTCCACTTTCTGGAAGTAGGTTTCCCGGTAGTCGCCCGTGCAACCCTTGCGCCTGCGGGGTGTCGGTTTCTCCATCCGTACCGTTTCCGTCTGTTGTCCCTCTTGGGGGATGCCCGTTTCACCGCCGGGGTTCGGTATGTCCTCCGGCTGCTTGTCCTGCTTGGTTGGGACACCCTGCGAGATAAGTTCCCGCATGAAATCCTCGTCTATTTTCGGCAGAGTGCCGTTTTGCTTTGCCATATCATTGTAATTTAATGTAATACATCATTTCTGTTATCAGTTCTTCCAAGTTGCTGCCCCTTACCAGCGGGCGGCTGGCGGGAAAGAGCGTGGAGCGGAACACCGCCTTCCTGTCCGTCACCAGTTCTTTTTTGTAGCGTTTGGTGTCGGGGATAAAGGTTTTCATCAGCGGCAGTTCCAGTTCCTTTATCGTTTTGTCATAGGCGGCATAGAGGTCGGTTTTCTCCCGACCGTCCACCATGTTCCAGAAGAGGTACAGCCCGGCAAGTCGGCAGGCTTCATTCCTCACCAGCAGCTTTTGGATAGCCACCGCAAACGACAGGCTGCTTTCAAGAACCACCTTATCGGCGGAAATCGGGGTGAAGATATAGTCCATGCCCGCAAGGGAGTTTATCACGCCCTCGCTGTTCACCGTGCCCGGCAGGTCAAAAAACACGATGTCCGGCGCGTGTCCGGCTTCTGCCGTATATCCGTCAGCCGTGGCTATCGCCTTTTCGGGCGAACTGCACAGCACCGGATAGGCTTTCTTCCCCAGACGGGTGAACTGTTCATACGCCATGCGCTTGTAATCCTCGTCTGCCCCGACCTGTTCGGCATCCCGCTTGCGCATCCCGGCAATGGAGTGTTGCGGGTAGTCGCAATCGACTACCGCCACATCGTAGCCTTTGAGGTAATAGAGGTAACTTGCCGCAAGCACGGTAAAGGTGGTTTTGCCGACCCCGCCCTTCTGGGTGGAAAAGGCGACATAAAGGGGTGTTTTCTCGTTTTCCATATTGCTTCCGTTCATTATTGGTTGATATATTTGTTTATTGCTTCCAATCATTCGGGCTTTCCATATTGCAGGCTTGAAATATGGAAAGACTGGTTTATTTCAATCTTGCTTTCCTGCTTTCATTCTTTCTTGAAATCCAGCAATCACGTTTTCTTGAAATCCTGCTTTCAACCGTTCTTGCCTGATTGAAATGTGTCTTTCAATCTTGAAATCTTATGCAAATAAAAGGAGAAAAAACGTCCGTTTTTAGATGTGTCCCGATTTGTCCTTTCGTGTCCCGTTTTGTCCACCAACTACCTATTTTACAGCATTATAAATCACCGTTACTTTGTAGCGGAGTAGCGAGCCGCAAGGGGGTAAAAACGTGTAACGGTGCTGGTGGACGGTAGGGCTTGCCGCCTGATGCAGACCCCAATCCGTCCCGGACGGATTTTCGATTTTCGCCAGAAAATAGCAAGGTGTGTTTCGTGGCACACGAAACCGTTTTCCGTGCCTGAAAACGCCTTGCCCTTTGCGGGGGTAAAAACCACTCCGAAGTCGTGATTTTTTAATTCAAGGAAGTATGGAAACAAGGAAAAACAGCAAGGGCGGTCGCCCCGCCCTCCAAGACCCGGCGAAACATCGCCATGTCCTTTACCTGAACGACCGGGAGAACGCCCGCTTCCTCTCGCAGTGGGAGCAGTCGGGCGTTTCGAGCAAGTCCCGTTTCATCGCCGCACGTATCTTCGGCGATTCGTTCCGGGTGGTGAAAGTGGACAAGTCGGCGGTCGAGTATTGCGCCCGACTGACCGAATTTTATGCACAATTCAGAGCGGTAGCGGTCAATTACAATCAAGTGGTAAAGGCTCTAAATAGTAACTTTTCGGAGAAAAAGGCACTGGCTTTTCTCTATAAACTGGAGAAAGCGACTACCGAACTGGCTATGTTGAACCGTCAGGTTATCGACCTGACAAACGAGTGCAGGGAACTATGGTTGCCAAAATAAGTACGGGAAGTTCCATGTTCGGCGCACTGGCATACAATCAGGAAAAGGTGGACAACGGGGAAGCGAAGGTGCTTTTCTCCAATAAAATGCAGTTGGACGAGGACGGGCATTCCAGCATCGGCGGGTGTATGCGCAGCTTTGAAATGCAGATGCCCGTCCATTTGTCTACCAAGAAGCCGATATTGCACATTTCCATAAACCCGCACCCAGAAGACGTGCTTTCAGACCAGCAGTTGTCTGACATCGCACGGGAGTATATGCGGAAGTTGGGCTATGGCGACCAGCCTTATTTGGTCTATAAACACGAGGACATCGACCGCCACCATATCCACATCGTGGGCTTACGGGTGGACGAAAACGGCAAGCCGCTGAATGACAGGTTCGAGCACCGGAGAAGCAAGCAGATTACCCGTGAACTAGAACGGAAATACAACCTGCATCCGGCGGAGAGAAAGGAACGTGCCGAACGCCCCGAACTTAAAAAGGTCGATTACGCAGCCGGAGACGTGAAGCACCAGATTGGCAATACCGTGAAAGCGGCTTGTTACGGCTACCGCTTCCAGTCGTTCGGGGAGTACAGGGCGTTGCTTGCCACCTGCAACGTGTGCGCCGAGGAAGTCAAGGGGAAAATAAACGGCAGATCCTATCAGGGCATTGTCTATTCCACCACGGACGATAAGGGCGAAAAGGTGGGCAACTCGGTAAAGGCATCCCGCATCGGCAAGTCGGTGGGCTACGAAGCGGTGTTGTGCAGGATGGAAAAGTCTGGCAAAACGATTAAGGACGGGAAGCTGAAAGAGCGTACCCGGAAGATTGTCGCCGCAGCCATGCAGACCGCCCGTAACCGACAAAAGTTTGAACAGGAACTGAAACGGCAGGGCATTGACGTGGTGTTCCGGCAGAACGACAGCGGGCGCATCTATGGCGTTACGTTCATCGACCACGACAGCCGGGTGGTATTGAACGGTTCACGTTTGGGCAAGGAGTTTTCGGCGAACGTGTTCAATGACCTGTATTCGGATGTCCAAACGGGACAGACCGAAAACGTTGCTCCGCAGCGGAGACAAGGGCAGGACTGCACGCAGCAGCCGCATACGGCGGCACGGCTTCCGGTCAGCGGACTGGGCGGGGTGTTCGGCGGATCTTCCATAGGAGAAGAACCGCCGCAGGACACCGCCGGGCAAAAGAGAAAGAAGAAAAAGAAGCGCACAAGACGCATCGAATAACTTAAAAACATACGACTATGCAACAGGAAGATGATTTGAGGGGGCTTGCAAGGGTCATGGACTTTATGCGTGCCATAAGTATCTTATTCGTGGGAATAAACGTGTACTGGTTCTGTTACTCCAGTCTGAAAGGATGGGGAGTAACCTTTGAGGTGATTGACAAGATTTTGTGGAACTTCCAGCGTACCACCGGGCTGTTCTCGTCCATGCTGTGGACGAAACTTTTTGCGGTGGTGTTTCTCGCCCTGTCATGCATCGGGACAAAGGGGGTGAAGAACGAGAAGATAACTTGGACGAAGATACATTGCTGTCTTGCGGTGGGTTTCGTCCTGTTTTTCCTGAACTGGTGGCTGCTGGAACTACCCTTGCCGCATACGGCGGACACGGCATTTTACATCGCCACGCTGTCTGCGGGCTATATATGCCTGCTCATGGCGGGTACATGGATGTCCCGCCTGTTGAAGAACAACCTTATGGATGACGTCTTTAACACCGAGAACGAGAGTTTCCAGCAGGAAACCCGGCTTATCGAGAACGAGTATTCGATAAACCTGCCCACCCGTTTCTATTATAAGAAGAAATGGAACAACGGCTGGATAAATGTGGTGAACCCGTTCCGTGCCAGCCTTGTGCTGGGCACGCCTGGAAGCGGAAAGTCATACGCAGTAGTAAACAATTACATAAAACAGCAAATCGAGAAGGGTTTTGCACTCTATTGTTATGATTATAAGTTTCCCGACCTGTCGGAAATAGCATATAATCATTTGCTCACGCATTTGGACGGCTATAAAGTCAAGCCCAAGTTTTACATTATCAATTTTGACGACCCACGCAGGAGCCACCGATGTAACCCGATAAACGCCAGCTTCATGTCGGACATAGCGGACGCTTACGAAGCCAGCTATACGATTATGCTCAACCTCAATCGCAGTTGGATAACCAAGCAGGGCGACTTCTTCGTGGAAAGCCCGATTATCCTTTTGGCGGCTATCATTTGGTACTTGCGCATCTATCAGGGCGGCAGGTATTGCACGTTTCCCCATGCCATTGAACTGTTGAACAAGAAATACGCCGATGTGTTCACGATTTTGCGCAGCTATCCGGAACTGGAAAATTATCTTTCCCCGTTCGTGGACGCTTGGGAATCAGATGCCCAAGAGCAGTTGCAGGGGCAGATAGCGAGTGCCAAAATACCGCTTTCACGTATGATAAGCCCGGCACTTTACTGGGTAATGACGGGTGATGATTTCTCGCTGGATATAAACAACCCGAAAGAGCCTAAAATACTGGTTGTCGGTAACAATCCCGACCGCCAGAACATTTATTCGGCGGCACTGGGATTGTATAACAGTAGAATAGTGAAGCTGATAAACAAGAAAGGTCAGCTTAAAAGTTCGGTGATTATAGACGAATTGCCCACTATCTATTTCCGTGGTCTTGACAACCTGATTGCGACCGCCCGAAGCAACAAGGTGGCGGTTCTGCTGGGCTTTCAGGATTACAGCCAGCTTACCCGTGACTATGGGGACAAGGAAAGCAAGGTTATCCAAAACACGGTGGGCAACGTGTTCAGCGGTCAGGTGGTCGGCGAGACGGCAAAGATATTGTCGGAGCGTTTCGGGAAGGTGTTGCAGAAGCGGCAGAGCATGACCATCAACCAGCGGGAGAAGTCCACCTCGATAAGCACCCAGATGGACAGCCTGATACCTGCCAGCAAAATATCAAACCTCACGCAAGGGATGTTCGTGGGGGCGGTGGCGGACAATTTCGACGAGCGGATAGAGCAGAAGATTTTCCATTGTGAAATTGTGGTGGACAACGAGAAGGTGAAGCGGGAAACCGCCCGTTACGTGAAGTTGCCGCAGATTATCGACTTCACCGACAAGGACGGCAACGACCGGATGCAGGAAGAAATACAAGCCAACTACGAGCGCATCCGGCAGGAAGTCCGGCAGATTGTCGAGGACGAGATAACCCGGATTAAGAACGACCCGGAGCTATGCCATTTGATTAAGGACGAGGAAGAATAGCTATATATAATAATGTATAGAGAACGAGGAATAGCCGGATATTGTTTTATGGTTGTTCCTCATTCTGTTTTTGGGAGCGGTAGGTTTCAAAGCGCACCAGTATTCCATGCAGGTTCTTCAATGCTTCCACAGCCTTGCTTATCAGCGGCATCTTGGTTTTGTCAAAGGTCAGCTTTTTCAAATCGGCAGTGTACGCCGTTGCCACTTCGGGCAATGCCATGACAGTGTCGGCATCCTTGAATATCGGTGCGTCAGCCAGCGACAGGTGCGAACGGGAGTTCTTATTTAATCCGTCCTCTACCGTTACCCGGAACATGGCTTCCAAAAAATCGTCAGATTGCAGGTAGCTTTTATATTCCTGATTGTGGTACAATGCTGTGAGGTCGTACACATCACGGATATGTTTTGCCAGCAGTGCGCTGGCATCCTCGTTGTAGGATAGCTTTACCAGTCTTGAAATTTTGTCGCAGATAGTCTTTCGTGGGTTGATGCACTGCATCTCAAAACTTTCCAGTCCGTAAACGCTTATCAGTTCCTCTTGCCCGATGCTTTCAAGAAAGGCGGTTGTTATCGGTTTGATAACCCGCTTGTCCGCCGGGTAGAACATCAGCCTTTTGTCTGGCAGGTCGCAGGATTTTATTTCTACTTCCAAATGCTCTTTCAGCCCCACGCCTTGGAATACATTGTCATACGAGAAATACAGTTTGCGGTAGTTACCGCCCGTTTCCGACAGTTCCTCTTTGTAAATGCCATTATTCTGTTCGATAATGTATTTGGAAAGTTTCTTGTTCAAAGTCTTTTCCGCCTGCTTGGACGCTTCCATGTTCCCGGTGAACACGAACAAGTCCAAATCTTCCGAAAAGCGTTCTATCAGCCCGTAGGCTTTGGAAAGCGAAGTGCCGCCTTTGAAGTAGGTCTTATCCGCATATTCGGACAGGGAAATATCCCGCAGTATCTTAGATACCCAGTAATCCTTTTCCACGTGCGACTGTTCGTAGCCGAAATGCTCAGCCGCCAGTGCGATGATTTCCTTGAACGCTTCCTTGTCCGAATGTAAATTCATAATTCTTCCTTATGCTGTTCTGTAATCCAAGTTGAACCGTGTTGTGGGAAGGAGCGTCTTTGCCATTTCCGCTTGCAGCACGGTTTGCCCGATGTCGCCCAGTATGTCCGTAACCGTCTTTCTGACACGTGGCGGGTAACTTTTTGCCAAAGATACTATTTTTTTCAGTTCCGGCAGGCTATACCCGTTGAAATATTGGCTTTTGACCCGGTTGTAGATGTCCTGCCCGGTTGTTCCGGGTATGCGTTTCATGTCCTTTATCGCATCGAGCAGCCGCAAGTACGGCACAAGGCTTTCATCCGAACAGTCCATGCAGTAGGCTTTCACGCACTCCACGTCCAAATTCTTGAAACGGAAACGGCGTACCGGATTTGGAGTGGCTATCGTTATGGTCGTGGCGACTTGTTCGGTCAGCCCCATTTTATTATAGATGTAAGCCCCCGTGATATAGCCATTCAGTTTTCCAGTAAGGTAGCGGAACTGTTCATCCTGATAGACGGGCAGTTTCCCCAACCCCAGCACAGATTTTTTGGGACGGTAGTACGCACCTTTTTCAATCCGCACCAATAGCCCTTTGCGGCTCTGTTCGGAGAGCAGCACCGCAACATTAGCTGTCTTTTCCGCATCGAACGACAAATCCCGGAACGTGAATATACGTCCGGCATCTATCCGTTCAATCTGCCCAAGTATTTCTTTCCTGAATGAAGCCATATCTTTAATCTCCGTTGTTTCCGATGCAAAGATAATATATTATGTAATTACAAGCAAAAACATAACAAATATTTTGCCGAAGGCGCATTCAATTCATCCAACCGCCAGTTGGAGATTTATTATATCCGGACAAATCTACCCACAGCCGGACAAAGCCGGACACCCCTTGCCGCCCGTCAAAATATAGCATATTTAGTCGCTACCTTTGGACGGGACTATTCCCGCAACCGTTTAATTTCAATGATTTATGAGCGAAAACAGAATGACCCCGCCCGCAGAGGGGCAGGAAAAGGACGTGCTGCTGGTCTTGGACAAACAGCAGGGGAAAGTGAGTGCCGTTAAAGGATTCGACAAGGAAGGCAACTTGCAGACCGTACCGCCGATACAGGGCGGCGAGTTCATGCAGGTGGACAGGAACGGCGACATCATCAGCAACCTTGTCGCCAACTTCTACCGCAAGTTTCAGGACACCGAGGGGCTGGCTTTGTTCCGCTGCAAGGCATCGGAGGTGGAACAAAACGCAAAGGCTATCGAGGACAACCACCGCAACCCCACGCCGGAGGGCGACAAACAGGTGGAAGCACTCCGTGTACCGAAACCGGACAACCCGGAATCCAAGCAGGGCTACCGCTTTGACCCGGCGAAGATTGATTGGGAAAGCCTGAAAAAAGTGGGCATCACCGCCGACACCCTGAAAAACACGAAGGACTTCGACCGGGTGATGCGTGGCTACAAATCCCGCAACACCTATACCGTTTCGGGGACGATAGGCGGTTTCTACCTCAGACCGACCGATGTCAAGCTGTCTTTCTATCAGGCGAAGGACGGCACGATAGTCCCCAAGCTGCATGGTGTACAGCAGGACGAAAAGTTGCTGCAACGCCCATATAACGGGCATGAGTTTTCCAAGCAGGAACAAGGGAACTTGCAGCATATCGGCAATCTGGGCGGTGTCGCCCAAATCACCGACCCGAAAAGCGGAGGGCAAATCCCCGTGTTCATCAGCCGGGACAGGCACACGCACGAACTGGAATACATGCGGGCGGACAAATGGAAATGTCCCGACAGCGTTTGCGGCGTGAAAGTAAGCCCGGAGCAGAAAGCCGCCTTTGAAGCCGGGAAAGCGGTCAGGATGGAGAACCTGCAATTCAAGGACGGGACAAGGCGCAGTGCCTGCCTGCAAGTCAGTGCGGTGGAGCGTGGCTTGGAGTTCCTGCCAAGGTCAGCCGTGCAAGCCTTGCAGCAAGGACAGCAACCCGCACAGCAACAGGTAGCCGGAGTGAAAGACGGGCAAGGCGTGGAGTTCAACGGTCATGTGCAGCCCGGCGCACAAGGGAAGTCCCCCGGCAAGGTACAACCGAAAGACGTTACCCCCGCCGCCGAGAGCCGGACGCAGGTGGCGGTCAATACGGAGGGCAAGACCAACGAAGCCACCAAGCAGACCCAAGAGCCGCTGAAACAGGGTCAGGACAAGCCCACCGCCAAACAGAAAGAGAAGCAAGAGAAAACGCAGGACAAAGCCCTGAAAGCGGACAAGCCCAAGAAGTCCAGAGGCTTGAAACGATAAAAACAACTCCTAAAACATAAAACATTATGATAGCACTGATAGCAGAAAAGCCCAGCGTGGCTAAGGACATCGCCCGCATCATCGGGGCGACACAGAAGAATGACGGGTATCTTTCCGGCAACGGGTATATGGTAACATGGGCGTTCGGGCATCTCATCCAGCTTGCCATGCCCGAAGCCTACGGCGTGGCGAACTTCCGCAGGGAGAGCCTGCCGATAATCCCGGCGGACTTCCGGCTTATCCCCCGTCAGGTGAAAGCCGAGAAAGGCTACAAGGCAGACCCCGGCGTGTTGAAACAGTTGAAAGTGATTAAGGAGGTGTTCGATCAGTGCGACAGGATTATTGTCGCCACCGATGCCGGGCGTGATTATCCAAAGTAAAAGATTATCCAAAGCAATAACAACTANCAATACGAAATTGAACTTCTCGGCGGACAAGACGCTTTCCATAGCGCAGAGCCTGTACGAGAAGAAAGTGATGTCTTATCCGAGAACCGGAAGCCGTTATATTTCGGAGGATGTTTTCGAGGAAATGCCGGAACGCATCGCCCTTTTGGAGCGATACCCACGTTTTGCCGGATATGCCGCCGGGCTGGATGGCGCAACCCTGAACCGCCGCAGCGTGAATGATGGTAAAGTAACTGACCATCATGCCCTGATTGTTACCGAGAACCTGCCGGGCGAACTTTCAAAAGACGAACGGGCTATTTATGAAATGGTAGCCGGGCGTATGCTGGAAGCCTTTTCGGGCAAGTGCGTGAAAGACGTTACCACCGCCTTGTTGTCCGCCGGAGATACCGGTTTCACGGTAAAAGGAGCTGTGATGAAAACAGCGGGTTGGCGTGCCGTGTTCAGTGAGCAGGACACCGAAGATGAAGATACCGCCACCCTGCCGCCGCTTCAAGAGGGACAGACCTTGCCGCTTTCCGGCGTGGATCTGCTCGAAAAGCAGACCAAGCCGAAACCGCTGCACACGGAAAGCAGCCTGTTGGCGACAATGGAAAACGCCGGGAAGGAACTGGAGGATGCCGAACTGAAAGCCAGCCTGAAAGATGCCGGGATAGGTACGCCAGCCACCCGTGCGGCGATTATCGAGACACTGTTTGCCCGCCAGTACATCGTGCGGGAGAAGAAGAACCTTGTGCCGACCGACAAAGGACTTGCCGTTTACCGGATTGTCAAGGACAAGAAGATTGCCGATGTGGAGATGACGGGCATGTGGGAAACCGCCCTCGCCAAGATAGAAGCGGGCAGCATGGATGCCGACACGTTCCGCAAGGGCATCGAGGTGTACGCCGCCCAAATCACGGCGGAACTGTTGTCGGTGCAGTTGTCCTTCGCCAGCGGCGAGACCTGCCCGTGTCCCAAGTGCGGCAGCGGGCGCATCCTGTTCTACCCGAAAGTGGCGAAGTGTTCCAACGTGGACTGTACGCTGACCATATTCCGCAGCAAGTGCGACAAACAACTTACAGATAAACAGATTGTCGAACTGGTGACGAAACGCAAGACCGGGCTGATTAAAGGCTTCAAGGGCAAGAACGGCAAGGCTTTCGACGCTTCGCTGGTGCTGGACGAACAGTTCAATGTCGCTTTCTCGTTCCCAGAGAAGAAAGGAAAACCGAAGAAGTAACCCGTTTTGCCGATGGCAATCCAACGGTTTGCGCCCGGAGAACAAAGCCGGGCGCATCTTCTATCCCTCAAACAAGTAGGTTGAACGAACAACCCCGCCATCCAGTACCCCGCTTTCCGACAGTTTCCATTTAGAGCCGAAGGTTTCCCCGATGAAACCGATGCCTTTGCCCACCATCACCGGGACGGTGTATAGGGTCAGACAGTCCAACAGTTCGGCTTTTATCAGCGAGGTAAGCAGTTTGCCGCCGCCCACCACCAATATGTCATGCGCCTGTTTCAGCTCATAGACTCTGCGCAGCGGTTCTTCGGTCAGGAACTCCACGCCGCAGCCCGGCGTGACATTGGTATCGTGGTGCGACACGACAAAAGACCGCTGGCTTTTGTACGGCCACCCTCCCCAATGCTCAAAGATATAGTTGTAGGTGTTCGCTCCCATGAGCAGGCAGTCGGCTTCCTGACAGTGTTTGCCGACGATAGTTTTTATTTTACCGGGCAACCAGTCCAGTTCATTGTCCAACGTGGCTATATGCCCGTCCAGAGATACGGCGATGTGCGCTTTTACTTGTTTCATCTTATCCGGTATTTAACAGTTTAATAATTCCTATCCAACTGTCCGCCAAGACCTAAAAAAAGAAGCGTGGCTCTTACACTGCTTCAATGCGAGGTACTGGCATACCCAAATGAGGAAACAGGCAAGACCACGCTATGACAAGGCATAGCATATCCTGCGCTGAATATCCCCTCATTTTGAAAAGTGCCAGTTTTCGCATTGGGACGTTCGGCGAACGTATATGTTATATATAAAGACGAAAGCACGGCAAGATGCCGCCCGTCGCCGTTATTCTCTATGTAACTTTTGCAAAGTTAATCAAATAACCGGAACAATTTGGCATGAGACCAAAAAATCCTGCCTTGTCTCGCGACAAAACAGGATTACATAATTGAACGATGATAAAAACACCCGCTAATCCGTGCGCTCACGAATCAGCTTGTGTATGTCGCTTGCCCGGTAATAATACTTCCCGTCCAGCAGCAGGTAGGGCAGTATGCCTTTCTTCCGGTAACGCTGCAAGGTCTTGACGCTCACTTTGAGCATAAAGCACAAGTCCTGATTGTCGAGCAGTTTTTCACCGTCCAAGCAGTTCTGGCTGTTCAGCAGGCGGTCTATCTTTTTGTCCTGCATGTCGAGCCTGTCCATGATGCGCTCCATCCATGCCTCGAAGTTTTCCTTGTCGATATACATAAGCCGCCGGATTAAATGAGACCAATCATGAAATAACTCTGGTTCGCCGGGTCTTTCAGGATGATTTCCCGCTCCCGCATGAAGCGGATGTAGCTTTTGGCTGTCCGCTCCTTGATGTCCAAGACCTGTTGCAACTGCTCGCAAAGGTCTATGTAGGTGATGTGTGTCTGCCTGCCGAAAATATCGCGGGCTACGCCCACCAGTTCCCTTTCCTTGCGTTTCTCCTTTTCCTCACGGGGTTTCTCGCCCTTGTACACGTGCATCCCGGCTCCCTTGTCCCAAGCGAAAAGCATCAGAGGCACGTCCAGCGGGCTTCCGTCTCGCACTTTAAGGGCTTTCACCACCGACTGCGTGGGTTCTTCGTCCTTCTCGATGGAAAGGATGGTAGCCGCCTTGCGTTGCAGTTCTCTGCCCAGATGCCCACGCAGTTTCAATCCGTTGGGGACAAAATGAAGCACGCAAAGTATGCAGGTGTTGTAGATGCCCGCCAGCCGATAGAGTTCGTCTATCACCGCCACGCTTTCCGCTTCATCGTTGGCACTCTTTACAAGGTCGGCGATGCCGTCAATGACCACCAGTTGGATGCCGCCATATTGGTAATAGAACTTGTCCATGCTCTGCACGATGGCGTTCAGGCGTTCTTTCCGGGACATCCCCGTCAGGCAGAAGGCTTTCAGTTCGTCCGGCTTGCCGGGCAGCTTTGCCCGTGCCAGCAGGTTGCTCACGTTCTTGAAAAGCTGTACTTCCGACTGTTCGGTGTCATAGAGCAAGACCGCCTTGCGCCTATTGTTGGGTGTTACGTGGATGCCGAGCGTGTCTATCTCCGCATCCGCCGGGCATACGCAGCCCGACACGATGGCGGCTACATAGTTGCTCTTGCCCGTTCCCTCGCCGCCCGTGATGCCGAACAGGTTGCCTTGCGTACCCAGCGGGACATCGCCCGCCGAGATAATCACCTGCGCTTTGGCAGGCGGGTTATTGAAGTCTATCTCGCACGATTTAAGCATGATGAGTGTGTCGCTATACAGGTTGTCTAAAAATTCGATGAACAGTTTCAGGAAATCCTCACGGGTGTTCCCGGCTTTGAAGTAGTCGGAGATGTCCTTTTCCTCTTTCGTACCCGGAAGCGGAAGTAACAGGCGTTTCACGCCAAACTCCGCCAATGACTTTTCTTGCTTGCAGGCACTTTCCCTGCCCGTCTTGTCTGTATCATAGAGCAGGACAATGTGTTTGAAGCGGAAAGACAGCCTGAAAATCAGGTTTGCCGGAATAGTTACCGTTTCGCTGTTGAAGCAGATGGCATGGAAACCATGCGCCGCCAGCGAAAGCACGTCTTTCTCGCCGCCCGTGATGAATAATGTATCGCCTTTGGCGGGCAGTTGTTCCAACCCGAAGCAATAGTTCTCGCCGAAGCTGCCGCCGTAGAAGAAGCGGGGCGTGGAGAACGGTCGGTACAGCTTGATATGCTGTTTTCCCTTGTAGCCGTACATCGGTTCTGCCGCTGATGAAATGTAGGCGTATGGCTTCCCCTCCACCGTTTCGCTGCGGTATTCCCGGAGTGAACAGACCTTGTACCGCTCCAGCAGTTCGGGCGTGATGCCGTATTGCCGCCAGTATTCCAGTTCGGCGGGGGTGAACTTCTGTTCCCGGAACTGGTAGGGCTTGGCGGGCTTTTCGGAGGTTTCTTCGCTCTTGCTTGATACTTTCCGGTTATGGTTCGTTTGGGGTATGGCTATCGGAGTACCCGCAGCCAGTCCCAATCCCAAATCACGGTCGATGGTCGCCAGTATCTCGATGAAGTCCGAAGCCCGGTTGCAGTCCAGCCCTTTCAGTTGCCCCACGAGGAAAAAGCAGTCGCCGCTGTAACTGTCATCGCCGAAGTCCTTCATCTTGTACATGCCGCTGTGTCGGTCAAAGTAAATGTTGCAGGAAGCCTTGCTGTCCTCGTACAGCGGATTGAGGAAGTTCCGACCGATGCGCCAGTTACCGGGCAGGTAGTGCTTGAACACCGACAAGCCGTTATTTGTCCTTTCTAAGATTTCTTCTTTCCTTAGCATACAGTTGGTGGTTGGTTATCAGGTTGTCGATGTTTTCCTTGTTGCTCTTTACCAGCCGTTCTTCCAGCATCCGGCGTATCTCGCTGACCTTGTAGAAATACCTGCCCCGGATATTGGAATAGGCGATAGTCCCCGACACCCGCAGCCGTTGCAGGGTCTTTTCGCTGATTTTCAAAAAGGTGCAGACTTCGTAACTGTCCACCCACATGTCATCCTCGTTAGGCTTTTCCGCTTCAAGGCGGTTAAAAATGTAATCCGCTATGGCGGTAATCTTGTTGTCCAGTTCCTTGTAGGCTTTCGATTCCATTGTTATTACGTCCATATCGCTAACTTTTATTGATTTCGCCGCAAAGTTCAGCCTAACGGGAAAATAAAACGCCACAGGCTTACCCACCTGTGGCGAAATAAAGTATGTTAAACGGTCGTGTTCAGTCCTGCTCGTCCATGCGCAGCCTGAGCCGTTCTCGCAACAGGGTCAGGAAGCTGGTGCTGTCCTTGGCTTTGGCTTTCAGTTCCATGTAGCAGTGGTAAAAATCGCCGAGGTCGATGTCCAGCATTTCTTCAAAATAGGCGACTATCTCCTTGATGTCCAGCGTCCCTTTGTTCAGGCATCCCACCGTGTCAAGCGCATAGATGAGTTCCACCAACGCCCGCTTTGTGCCTGTCCAGCGCACGGGCTTCCCGGCATAACCGTTCTTTATCTCCTTGCGCTGTTCCCGTTTGTCCAGTTCGTTCAGGCGGTTGGTCAGATAGATTTCCAGCAGCCCGTTGGCTATGATTTTGGCGGTCTTGAAGTCGTAACTGGTGCTGAACTGTGGGTCTGTCTCGTAGTGGAAGTTATCGACAAGTATCTGTATGTCAGGTTTGCCACGCAAGAAATACTTATTGTCCAAATAGGTGGCTTTCGTACGGTAGTATTGGTAAAAGCTCAGATTCTTCTGGAAGAACGTACTTATTCGGTCTATTTCGGAGCGTAGGTAGGCTTTCTGAACTTCTATGCTGCCGCTGGGAAAACGCAGTTCGGTCTGATAGACGGTGTTGTAATAGATGATTTTGCTCACGAGGTGCGGCTTCTGTGCCTTGAAGAAGTGTATTTCCTCTTCCGGGCTGGCAAAGCGGTAGGTGATGATGAAGGCTTTCAGTTCGCCGAGGACTTCTTGCAGATAATCTACGCACAGACGGCACAACGTCAGCAGGTCGCCTGCATTGTCCTCATAGTCCTGTATTTGTAATTCCACCCGTTGCAACAGGTTGTCAAAATAGGTTTGGAGCGGTATTTTGTTTTCCATATCTTGTGCTTATTCCGTTGATGAAAGCACAAAGTTACGGGCATCAGCAATCCACCCCATTCTTCATTTTGCGCATTACATTCCGCTATCTGTGCATTTTCTTGTTTTCAGCCATTTTTTGCGGATTTCACCCGGAGTGTCGAGTAGGTAAGCCTGGCAGAAATCGTTCAGGTTCGAGGTTGATGAGAATCCGGTGGTGAACGCTACTTCGGTAAGTGTGAGGTGCGTGTTTTTCAAATAGTGTTCCACGTCCTTCGCCCGTTCCTTCACCACCCATTCCTTGGGCGTGTACCCGGTGACTTTCTTCATCTTGCGCCGGAACGAGCCATATTCCATGCCGCATTTTTCCGCCAGTTCTTCGGCATCATAGACCTTGTACCCTTTCAGACGCACCATTTCAGTGAATGTCTGCCTGCCCAGTTCCGGCAGCATCCGTTCGGCGTGGCGCAACTCTTTTTCTGATACCAACAGCACATTGTCCTTTACCGGATTGCGTCGCAGTTGGTGGAAGGCATAACACACTGTATTGTACACGTTGCAGAGGTATTGCCTGCCCGGACGCATCCAGTGGAGGGCATCGCAGTAGGCGGTCAGTTCGGGGATGTCGCCCCGCTTGCGGTGCTGTTCAGCCAGCTCGTCCAAGATGGCGTAATGCGTGGTGGATATGCCCAGCAGGATGATGATTGCCTTGTAGTCCTTGTACGCCGCCAGCGTAGGCGTTTCCGGCAGGTTTCGGAGCGTGTCGCACACGCAGCCGCACAGACGTTCGTCCCGGCTGAATGGCTCCAGTTCCAAATAATTGTCCATCTTCCGGCTGTTATGTACCAGCCATGTTACCTTGTTGTCTAACTCCTTGCAAGCTACTTTCAGTCCCGCTTCGGGAGCGGGCTGCAATAATGATGTAATCCGTTGTTCCATATTTGATAATGGTTTGGTGGAAAACACCCGTTCAGGGGTTATCTTCCTTTGTTTCCAATGAATTTGCTTTTATATATGGCGTACTCTACAGTGTAAGTAGCCAACTTCACACCTAAGAACATGCCTACAAGCAATATATATGCTACAAAACAAAAATGATTATACATGAGGTCTGTTAAGAAGACAGGTATCAATAGGGCTATGATTGTAGCGTTCTGAAACCATTTCTGTACTTTCAATAACAGGTCAATGTATAAGTGATTTTCTATGTAGCTGAAACCCCATCTATAATTATGACGTTTCAGATAAGACAACGAGAACCATAGTCCTACAAGTGAAGCGATAATAGCTACTTGCCACCATGCCCCCATGTATGGGAACATACTTTTTAAGAATGTCAGCAAAACAATGCCTATTATGCTACATTCATATACAATTCTTACTTTTGTTGTATTATTCATATATGTACGCTATTTGTTGGTAATGGTTCAGCGGGGAACGGCGTTTAGCTGTTATCTCGACCTTGTTAGTAACATTATTATTAATAAACTTAGCTTTCTGTTGTTATTTCTTTTATATTTCCATTATTATCTGTAACAACAATTATTAACCGATCTGTTACATTTTTTCCTATGGTATAATCCCATACAGCATAATCATCATCTCCGGGATAGAATCCTACTCTTTCCAATTTCAAAACTGATAGTAGCCTTTTTTCTATTGTAGTATCAGATTCCGTTTTTTTCAATATTTTGTTTATGCTCGATTTATCCAGTTCTTCAACATGGAAATCAATATATTCTTTCGCTTTTCCATTTGAATCATAATCTCTTACAATATAATCATCAATAGCTTTCTTATATTGTAGCAAATTGCTTGCATAATCCTCATATTCATTCAGCCAATCATATTCTGGTACACCATCAAAAAGATTCAAAGCAAGATAAATCTTCTTTTTATCCAATATAACTTCACAGTCAATTTCTTCTTCTGAAGGTTTAATATCGATTTCACCAAAATATGCGACTTTCCTTTTTTGAATTTTATCTGTTTTATCGCAATCTTTATTTCTAATAAGCATTTTATTTACTTCACCTTCAGAATATCCATATTTCTTTTTAGATTCCATACTTACAGATTCAAGTGATTCGGATTCAAACAAAGGAGATAAATCCCCACTTATAACATCATCAAAAGCCAATTTTTTAAGATTATACATCGTTTTTACAAAATCAAGGTCTTTAAGGATTGATATATAAATGGCTTCTATTGAATGATTGGGAGCTAACTGAGACAAATCGTTAAGTTGCTTGCATTTTTCAATTGAAAGCTGTTTTAATTTAGGTATATCCTTTAATGCTCTCAGATCATTCAAACTATTACAAGAATATATTTGAATTGACTCAAGTTTATCTGCTTTACATAACCCATCAAGGTTTGACAATTTTTTTGAACGGACAATTTCAATATTCCTAAGGTTTGTGAGTTGATGTAAGCCATTTAAGTTAGTATTTTTTGCATCCCATAATGTTAGATTTTCTAATGAAACCATGTTTTTTAATTCCTCTAATTCTTTAGAGTTAAAGTTATAGATATGCAGTTGTTTCAAATTTATTAAAGTATCAATGTTTATTGTATGTTTGGTATGATAATATTTTAATTCTTCAAGTTTTGGAAATAAGCTGAAATCGATAGTAAAGACCTTATCAACCCAAAGCCCAAGTTTATGTAAGTGAGGTAAAACACTTAGTTGATTTAGATTGCACGGTTCTATGGTATAGTCGTACCCCAAAATAGTCAAGGATTCAATAAAATCATATTCACATATTAAACTTACATTTAATCTATGCTTACACGACGTAGTGCTACCGACATTTATTAATATGTCGTAGTAGCCCTGATTTTTGGCAAACTCCAATCCTTCTCTTAAATGACGAGGAAATATTATTAGCCGATTTATTTCTGGTACTTCTCTATATCGTTCCATTATCTAAATATATCTCAAATTGTGACTAATGGCTTGGCGGGGAACGGCGTTAGTCCGTTATCCCGGCTTGTTAATAGTAAATTACTTATAGTAGTCTTTCAGACCTATGCCGATAGTCCAAAAATGTTTACTTTTCTCCAAATCATCTAAAAGCCATATCTTTTCATCTTCATATGTTCCATTTTCCTTAGCTTCCTTTATGCTTTGTCGTATCGTTTCTTCTGAAACCTCTCGGAATATGCCAACAGAAATATTTCTGAAAGCATAACATTCGGGAGCTTCTGAATAGTCAATATCAGAGCCGTTCTTTTGTATCAGCAAATCCACTAATTCATTTGCCAATAACTCAAAAGGATTGACAGCATATAATATTGGCTTAATAGCTTTGGGATATGGACCTGATATAATTTCAATAAACTCTAAACATTTTTGAGAATTGAAATCCAAACGAAGTTCTTCAGAATAATAGAATAATTGGAAATCATCTTCTTGTTCTGGTTGTCCTAAAACCTCTTTTACTTCGTTAGCTGTCATTCCAAATTCTATTGTTCCAACTTCTGCGATATGTATTCCCTTTAAGGGGTTCAATTCTATTTTTGTCATACTCATATTACTATTAATGGACAGAAAGGAGCATCGTCAGATGCTATCTTTCGTCGTTACCGGTATTTTTTCTTAATGTCTTACGAATAAAGTTATCTAATTCTTTGGACTTATAGAATTTCCATGATGAATATGCAATCATATTACCTTCTGGATTTTGAGATACACTCCAGTAATTCATACATTCTTTATCTACATAATTCTTAATTGTAATGATTTCTTCCGGCGATAAGCTGCTTAATTGAACAAAATATTCGCCGGAATAATCTTTGTTGATAACTGACGTACTATCAACAAACTTGTTCATGTGTGCGATACAAGCATAAAGGGCATATCCTTTTGCTTCTTCAAGCCGTTCTCTATATACAGGCTTTTGCGTTGTACAACTTGCGGTTACATAAAGTATGCACACCATTGTTATGAATTGTAGACGCTTCATATCTATAACTTTAGTCGTTATCGGTAATTAATAAAAAATGATGCATCCCACCTTGTTATACGATTCCAAGCCAAATATCCAGTAACACGCCAACAGGTATAGGATGAGAAATACGATGAAGCCTATCCTGAATTTGAGTTCTTTCCGGGTGGGATGAAACCATTTTTTTATGCGTTCACCTGCTGTCTGCGGTCGTGGCATCAGTATGTCCGCCACTTCCTCAAAGGTCTTGCAGGCGAAAATCGCCTGCCGGAACTCGTCCACGCTTTCCCAGCTTTCTTCCTTGAACCACCGTGTCTTGGGGTATCGCTCCGTTATCAGTTCTTGCAGCTTTTGCAGCGGGAACGGTTCGGGGTTGTCCTTGTACTCGTATTCAATGGAAATCACACGCCCCTGCATTCCGGTAAAATACCCGAATATCCCTTGCCATTTCACTTTATGCGCCCCCGTTTCAACATATTTCGTCCCCGTTGCATCCACTACGATATAGTTTTTCCGCTTCTTTAACAACTCGGTATTGGTCGTTGTGTACAATTTCTCCGTGCGGAACACGTATATCATGTTGCCTTTGGTGGAAAAACTGAATATCGGGTATTTTAACTTCGTCTTCATCGTAAAAAATTGGTAATGGTTGGTGAAGGACAGCGTTAAGCTGTCGGCTTGACCTTATTAACGATTTTATTTAATCATAAATTCATTCCCATATGGATAAAAACCTTTATCTATCCATAGTTTGGAGTAGTCTGATAATTTGTAAATTTCAGGTTTATACAGATTCAACACTTTATCCAAAACTCTTTCTCGGAATATTATACCATCTCTATATTCTATGCTACCCAAAATAAAGAAATTTTGTTTGATTGAATTGTCTTTCAGTTTCATGTCAGGATATACTGTAAAACAAGTACCTCTTTCTTTCTGTAAGTCACTCTGATATGTTATGCCTTTTCCGAAATGAAAAGAATCATTGTCAAAATGATTTATACGTAGAGCATAGTATTTTTTATCCGTTAGAGATTCGTTTTTCTTGTTTACTACCTTGACGGTAGCAATATCATATTTATCAACGAACCCATTTTCTTGAAGTAAAGACAAAAACTCTTCCGATACGATTTTTAGTTGTATACTGCTTTTATCAAGAAAATCAAATTGTAAGATTCCTGGTTTCTTGTTGCATACAAGGTATAAGACGGGAGGTAAATTCTCACGCCATCCATCATTATTTTGCCACATCCATTGTCCGAGATTCTGAAACTTCTGCCTTTTACTTTCATCGTAAATATCACAAACATCAGATTTGCCATACTCCAATAATCCTTTAGGCAGTTTATCTATCATATCGCCAAATATAAAGTTCTTCTGTATTCATAATTGCAATAATTATTGTCGTTAATGGTTTGACAAGGAGCTGCGTTCAGCAGCTGACTTGGCTTGTTAGGCATATTATATATCGAGTAATAATTTTCTCACTGTTATATCAAGTAACAGATTTTCTATCGTCAATTTTAATTCGTTAAAATCGTTTTGTTCAAGTGGAGAAAACAATAGTTTGATATGTTGATATATACCAGCATTCCAAGGTCTGTTCTCATTTACATAAATAGATAAACTACCGTTTGATATATTATATTCAAAAAAATCTGTATCAAAATATTCTCCATTTGAAGGATCATTTAATTCCATATAAACCTTTTCATCCATCTCACCCTTTGTGATTTTATAATATCCTTCATCAGTTATACAATATAGCATACTAATACCATTATTATTTAAGGGAGTAAAAGACATTTCATTGACGACAAGTACTTTGGACTGGACATTCAACGTTTCTTCTTCTCGAACACAGCATAACTTTGGATTACGGATATGTTCCAACAGTTTTGAAGCTCTTTCTGCTACTGATACATCCTTATTTTGAATAAAACTTTCCAACAATTGAATATTCTGTCCTATTAAATCCATAATACTTAGGTAGATAAATTGGCAATCAATTGTTTTTAATGTTTTAAGAGTTTCATTATCAAGGTTGCCGTCAAAATCTGAATCAAGAAGTATGGATTTGAGTTTCTCATATTTTTCTAAGTCTTTTTTTGATGGCTTAGAATCTTCTTGTTTATGAAACATGGCAGCTTCTACAATAACATTGATATGTTGTAATATATTGCTGTTGTTTGCTTTATTGGTTGATAATAAGTAAAAATAGAATTTTAACCCCCAAGGACTAACTCTATATAAAGTCGCTTGATGCTCAAGTCTATCTATGGCATATTGATAATCTTGTTCATCCGCTTTACCTTCATACATTTTGATAAAGCAATCCTTTAGCTGTTTGGAATTATTTTCATATGCCGTAGCAAATCTATTCCACGGAAAATTATTCATACATATTAGAAAATCCATAAACTCAAGTATTGTATTTATTTATGCCTAATGGTTTGACAAGGAACGGCGTAAGACGTTATCTTTTCTCGTTAATAATACATTTATAGCTCCTTAAAAGTTATATCATCCGACACTCCCAGTTCTTTCCGTTTGACTTCAAAATCCGTTTTACTGAAAGCCCCGAATTTGTTTTCTTGCGCTTCCCATGCTTCTTGCGCGTTATTTACGGGAATGATGTAATATTCGGTCGTATTCTTGTCATAACGCTGCATGGATATGCCCATGCTGTCCTTCAAAGCACGATATGCCTTGACCAGAATAAAATCATCGTCATATCCCACTGCGTAAACACTCGCTCCGGTTATTCCCATATAAGGCGCATCATTATCGTTTTGTCGGTGATAACACACATCCATATCTTCTTTGGTATCTACCGCTATCAAATAATAGTTCCCTGTAAGATGCCGTTCATATATAAACTCGCAACTTTGCATTAGGGGCAACAATAAAAGGAGTAATGATATAACTGTTTTCATGTGCTCAATTATTATTAATGGTTCAGCAGGGAACGGCTTGCCGTTACCCTGCGTTGTTAGTGATATTTTTACCATAATTCTTCTGCGGAGAAATCACCTAAGAAGAAATATAGCAGCATAATGATACTGAACAAAATATACATGCCTATCGAAAAGCATACTATCAATATTATTTTCTTTCCGATACTGTACTTTTTTTTCCTAAACAAGAATAGCGAGAGTAAAATCGCTATGAGTATAATAGTTATTGCACATACAATCATATACCTATATATTTTGAATTTGTAAATTATGCTGTTATCACTAATGGTTAGCAGGGAACGGCTTGTCCGTTATCCTGCGTTGTTAGCATCATATTTAACTATCAGCAGAAAGCGACATCTCCCGTTCCAACTTCAACAATATCATATTTGCCATCATTAATCCTTATCTTAATGCCACAACCATGCTCAATATCAAATTCAACTCTAAATTCCAGTCCAAACAATTCCTCTGCGTTCTGTTCAAACAAGACGAAAATATGTGTCAATTCAATATCCTGCATACATGCTTCAATTTTATAGGTATCTTTAGCCCATGCTATAACCGCACTACAAGCCAGACTATACCATTCTGACAGGTTATTGACAAATGTGGCAATCTTTTCTTTATATTCATCTGTCAGTTCTTCTTCGGATGCAAACAAACCATCTGATAATGTGATACAAACCTCATCACTCAAATCTTTTAATGACACATACATTTCAAGATTTTCATTAAAAATTATTTCAGTCGCTTTCATATTTTATTGTTTTTAGTTATGTTGATGCTAATGGTTAGAAAGGAGCATCGTCAGATGCTATCTTTCGTTGTTAGATATTTATTGTCCTTTCCCACTTGGGAGCATGGAACAAAAGTTGCCTTTATAATTTGATTATTACAGTTAAATGGCACATAATCCACCTTGCTATCAATACTTAACGTATCACTTAGCTGCTTCAAATGGGAATGCTCATTTCGCAACAAGACTTCCGCTTTTGAAAAGTCCACAGAACTGTATATCGGATAGAAACCGGAAAAGCAAGTAGGCGTTATGTAAACAATTTGGCTTTCATAATCAAAGAATAAAAAACGATTCCCATCCGCTACATTATCATACACGGCAAAGCAAGCAAACTTTCCCACTCCATTGATTGTATAGCTTTGCATGAAGTCAATACTGCTATCATCTACCGCTTCTAACTCAAAAACAACACGCTTTTTGCCTTGTTGATTAAAACACAGCCTATATAGAATTTCAAATTCTGTTTCTTCTGTTTCTATATAAAGGGTATCTTGTTCAGTCAAAGAACTATACTTGGCTGGATTTTGTTCCACATAGCCGTTTTTCGCTATAACACAGCAAAGTGGGAAAAGGAGCAAACTATATAATACAAATATTCTCATGTCTTTATATCTAATGGTTTGAAAAGGAACGGCGTAAGACGTTATCTTTTCTTGTTAATAATATATTTATAGCCTCTTGAAAGTTATATCATCCGACACTCCCAATTCTTTCCGTTTAACTTCAAAGTCCTTTTTACTGAATGCCCCGAATTTGTTTTCTTGTGCTTCCCATGCTTCTTGTGTGTTATTTACGGGAATGATGTAATATTCGGTTGTATTCTTATCATAACGGGGTAAGGAAATTCCTATGCTGTCCCTCAAAGCACGATATGCCTTGACAAGAATAAAATCATTGTCATATCCCACTGCGTAAACACTTGCTCCGGTTATTCCCGTATAAGGCGCATCATCATCGTTTTGTTGGTGATAACACACATCCATATCTTCTTTGGTATCTACCGCTATCAAATAATAGTTCCCAGTAAGATGACGTTCATATACGAACCCGCAACTTTGCATTAGGGGCAACAATAAAAAAAGTAATGATATAACTGTTTTCATGCGCTCAATTATTATTAATGGTTAGAAAGGGGCATCGTCAGATGCTATCTTTCGTTGTTAGCAACCGATTTATAATAACTTTTCAATTTATCGTTATTAGGAATATTCCCAATATGCCACAAATGGATTTATGACATTATTACCTTCAATTCTTCCATAAACATATATACAGCCATCCATGAAAACGGAAATATCCTTTATGCAGATTTCGTTGATTTGAAAAATAAAACTATTTCCATCTTTAGTCACTTTACTATCATTATCTAACCCCCATTGAATAGGCATTACGTTACCACCAAATTTGATTGCGCAATCTTTTTCTGGCATATCTTTTTCTATACTCATCTCGTATATTGAGTAAATTTCATCTATTTCGGGATGTTTATATCTATCACTCTTGCTTTGACTACTTAATTCATGTTCAAACAACAACAATTTGCAATCGGGATATGTATTATATTCCAAAGCAACATCAAATTCCGGAGTGAAAATTGATATTTGCTTGTTTGGGTTTAAGGGGTTTTGAAATGTCAGATAAAAATAGAAATTTTCATTATTCAATATATTCTTATCATCAAAGTACGTTGGGGCATTTCCACCAACCCAACTAAAACATTCTTTTTGGTATTCACAAATGCCGTAGTATATTGCGTTTTCTCTTGTTTTAAGTATTCTTTCTATTTCCATAATAACGATAATGATTTGATTGTTGCTAATGGGATAGCGGGGAACGCTGTCAAGCGTTATCACGCTTTGTTAGTAACTTTTTTCTGTTGTGAGTTATTAAGACGTTGAACAAGCATTTCCTTAAACTCTGTACTATTACATTCATTTATAAGTTCTCTGTATTCAAGAGAATTTATTTCTGAATACACAGACTCTATTAAATGTAACAATGTCCATTCTATTCCATATAAAGCAGTCGGCGGAAAGAGCTTGATTAAAATATGTGCTTCATCCCAAGTGATAGGCTTAACTATCTTGCATAATAAGTCTTCATATTCATAAATTAATTCAGCCGTTATTCGTTCGTCTGTTTCATTGGGCATAGCACCCATTAAAGCTAATTGTTCAACTTCTTTTCTCATAACAATGTTGTTACTAATTTGTTTATAAATACACCTGTAGGTATAGGATATTTCGATAACCGACACCTGGCAGGTGTGTTTCCTAATCTCTAATAGCCGCACCCTACGAATCATCCAGCGAATCAAGCGGATTTGGGATTTTAGCTTTGTGTGCATTCGATGTATGAAGATATATGGCTGTAGTCTTTATGTCGTTGTGTCCCAACAGTTCCTGTATCGTGTGCAAGTCTGTCCCTTGTTCCAAAAGGTGGGTGGCAAACGAGTGGCGGAGCATGTGTACATGCACTCGGTGCTTGATGCCCGCACGTTGTGCGGCTTCTTTCAGCACTTTCACCAATGCGCTTGCCGAGTATGGTTCTCCGGGCGTTTCGCCCTCAAACAGCCATTTCTTCGGTCGGTATTCACGGAAGTACCGCCGCAGCTCTTCCAGCAGCTTGGGCGAAAGCAGCGAGTAGCGGCATTTCTTGCCCTTGCCCATGATACGCACGGACATCATTTCGCTGTTGATGTCTTTTGGTGTGAGGTTCAGCAATTCACTACGCCGCAATCCGGCTGAATAAACCAAGGAAATCATGCAGTGATGCTTGATGTTGGACAGTTGGTCGAGGATGCGTTTTATCTCGTTCTTGCTCAATACTTCCGGGACGGTCTTGTATTCTTTGGCTCGTGTGATGCCGCCGTAATACTGCCGTTTCCCGCCTTTCACCTGCTCGTAGTAGAACTTGATGGCGTTGATGCGCATATTCTGCTGTGAAACAGAAATTTTCTTTTCGTTTACAAGATAAAGAATGTACCTGTTGATGTCCGCCACTTTCAGGCGGTCGATGTTGCGCCCTTTGTGGTACTCCACGAAGTCGCTGAAATAAGCCCGGTAGGTCTTTATGGTGGATGGGCTGTAGCGTTTCTGTTCCAGTAGTTCCAGATAGCCTTCCGGCAGCGTGTATTCCCTCTTGGGTCTGGGATGCCGCACATATACCCGGCTGTAATCAATATAGGCATGGGGAGAATAGCGGTCGTAGAAATCCGACAGCTTGAAAACAGCAGCCGCCATGCAAGCGGAATCCTTGCCGGTCATTTCCACGCCTGTATCCTGGGCGAGCAGCAGGGGGATTGCCCCGTTTCCTGCATACTCTATCCGGACATAATCCACACCATCCTTTTCTTCCTTGTGAAGAACGATGCTTCCTCTTTGCCTCTGAGCCTTGTCCATGTCGTCGAATTTTGCTTCATGGCTTCAAAGGTAGTGAAAAAACGGTATATTTTGAACAATCGTTCAAAATATGGAAGTTAAAAAGACTAAACGGCGTCAGGCTTTAAGCAGGGAATAGATATAGCGGAAGTTTTTCTCCAGTTCGTCCACGTCCAGACCGTTCAGGAACGCCTGTTCGTAGGACAGTCCGAGAAACATCTGCCGGAACAGGGCTGCCGCTTTCTTCACGTCCGTGTCGCTCCCGATTTCTCCGCTTTCCTTCGCTTTCTGTATGACTTTCTCCCAAAGTTCATAGTCCAGTTGGAAAATCCGCTCGATTTTTTGCTTGATGTCCGGATAGTACATGCGCACTTGCGAGAGAAAATGGAAGTAATAGGAATTAAGGCTGCAATCATGCGGGCTGTGGTTATCGCCAATCAGTTCGAGAATCCTTTTCATGGAAGCGGCTACTCCCGCCACGTATTGCCCGATAAATTCCGCCAACGTATCGGCGGGAGCGGCAAACTTGTTGTCCGGCTTGTGTATTTGCAGCACATACTTGTCCACCACAGCCATGAACAAGTCCAGCTTGTGCGGAAAATAATAGACGATGCCCGTCTTGGTCAGTCCGCAGGCTCTGGCAAGCGTGATGATGCTTGCCTTCTCATAGTTCATCCTGACAAATACCCCGAATGCCCTGTCAATGATTTCTTCCCGGTTTGTTATCATACACCTTTGTTTTTAATAGGACACGAAGATACGGATTTTATTTCAATCATTTGCAACACAGTGATTTTTAGTGCAAGGTGCAAGCATATATCTATATATATGGCTTGCACCTTGCACTAACCCCAGAATATTTATTATCAACTACTTGTTCATTTCAAAATAAACTTGTATCTTTGCACCTGAAAGTTACGCAGGCAGACAACGGTCAAAGTCGGACAAAAAAGCGATTGAAAATCGTTACTGTTTCGTTACCTTAATGAAGCATTGAACAAGAAGTAGCTAAAATACAGGCGGTTAGAGTTATAGGTTCAAAAACCTGTCTTTCCGCTGTATTAGTTAAACAATAAATAAAAAGTTCCATAAATTGTTGAATTTATGAAACTTTTTTTATATTCTTTTATCTCCTTAAAGTAAATATCTTTGCCAGATTCGACAAACCCTTAAACATATTGAAATAATTAAAAAAGTTTTACAACTTAAAAAATAATTTATATTGATATGGATTCTGATAACCAAAGGGGTACCGCTTAAAAAATGTAAAGTGGTACCCCTTTGGTTATAGACTTTGAGATTCAATGTATTAATCTCGGTCATTATCTAAATCAATCACATTAAAATTCAAATCAAATTTAATTTCCCAGAAATTAGATAATTTCACTTCATAATCGTAATTGTCTCTTTCAATACTGAGGACTTTTGCTTCAGGATAGTTTTCTTCTACATATTTTTTTATTTGTGCAGGAAGAACTTTGACAGGAACGGATGAGAATTTGCAATTTACTTCTGTCCATTCGCCTTTCTTATTGAATTCCAATTTATCCCCATTTGTAAATACTACATCATAGGATTTGTCAAATAGCTCTGTTTCCATTTTGGTAAGTGCAATTTTTGCTTTTGGAAAATGTTGCTTTACAAATTTTTGAGCTGTCTGAGGTAATTGAGCAAAACTAATAGGCTTGTCATTATCTGCCATTGTTACTTGAATAGAAAGGACACATACCAATAATAAAATCAACTTTTTCATAATTCTAATTTTTAGTGGTTATTATTTATTTTAATTTGATTACAAAATAAAGAAGTAATTCTGAAAAGATTTTGGAATATTTTTCTTTAAAAAAAGAAATTGAAATTATTTCTTTATAATGGACTATATAACATTTATAAATGGTAGTTAGTTTTTAGAATAAAGAGTTACTTAATGAAATTTCTGCGAACAATAGGTCTATATATCCCGTTATAAATCAGAAACAAAATTTATAACAATAAATATATATGTTCAGGAATATTTTTGTATCTGTTTTGTATCTGTTGTTGTTTTCCAAAGTCACTCTCTGGGCCCAGAGTAATTATATGGAATTGACATTTGAGCAGTCAATACAAATGCTTCAAGAAAAAAATCAAAGCTTAAAAATCGCAAATAAGGGAGTCGACCTTGCCAAAAACGAACATGAACGATTAAATGCTCTTTGGTATCCAAACCTGAGTGCAACAGGCGCCTATGTACATATGTCAAACAAAGTTGAAGTCAAGGAACCATTGAGTCAATTTACTGAGCCTGCAAAAGATTTCGTCCATACTATTATACCCAACGATCAGATTATTTCATCTATATTAGATAAAATAGGAGCTTATTCCCTCTCCTTTCCTCTGGCTCCTAAAGATTTAACAACCATTGATGCAAATATTACATGGCCTATTTTTACAGGAGGAAAAAGAATCTACGCAGGTAAAATAGGTAAAGCCATGATTTCTATTGCAGAAGTAAATAAAGAGCAGGTCAGCGCAAATATGCAAATTTTACTTGTTGAAAACTATTATGGACTTCGTCTGGGACAGAGAATTGTAGATGTTAGAGAAGAAACTTATAAGTCACTTCAAAAACATTTTCAAGATGCTTTGAAATTGGAAGCCAACGGCATGATAAATAAAGCTGAAAGATTGTTTGTACAAGTGAATATGGATGAGGCAAAAAGAGAGTTGGAATCGGCAAAAAAAGAGCTCAACGTTGCACAAAATGCATTGAAAACTTTGATAAAGATAGACTCTGACACTAATATATTACCGGTGTCATCTTTATTTATAAATGATACTCTGCCATCCGTGTTATATTTTAAAAGCTTAATTGAGGGAAACAATTATATAGTCAACCAGCTCCGATTTCAAGAAAATATTGCAAATAATGAATTGAAAATAGGTCGAACCGGCTATATTCCTAATATAGCATTATTTGGTAAGCATACTTTTTATGCACATGGTATAGAAAAAAATCTTCTGCCTCGAACAATGGTAGGTGTCGGATTTAGCTGGAACTTATTTGACGGCTTGGATAGAGAAAAAAAAATTAAACAAGCGAAAATAACGAAACAGGCTCTTGCTTTAGGAAAAGATAAGGCTATAGATGACTTGTCTGTCGCTTTAGATAAGTTTTATAATCAATTGCAAAATGCTTTGGAAAATGTATCAGCATTGAATACAACAATAGAGATGAGTAAAGAATTGGTCAGAATACGAAAAAAATCATTTACTGAAGGCATGGCGACATCTACAGAAGTTATTGATGCCGAAGTTATGTTATCTAAAGTACAGATAGCATCTTTATTAGCTTATTATCAATATGATGTAGCATTAATCAATTTATTATCTACATGTGGCATTCCCGATTCTTTTCATCAGTATAGTCTTGACGGCAAGTCGGAGCACTACATATTTGAACCTTGATTTTTTATTGTAAATAATATACTTATATGGATAAGACAAGAAAATATTTAGCGATAGCTTTCATTATAATATTGATTGCTGTTATTATTATATCTGTTGTTGGCATTCTTTTGCTTGAAGATAAGCCTACTATTTTGCAAGGTCAAATTGAAACTACAGAAATCCGTATATCAGGGAAATTACCTGGCCGGATTGATACATTTTTGGTGAAAGAAGGCCAAAATGTAAAAATAGGAGATACTTTAGTGATTATAAATAGCCCTGAAGCCCTTGCAAAATTTGAACAGGTAAATGCTTTTGAAAGCATTGCAAAATTTCAAAATCAAAAAATAGATGAGGGAACTCGCAAACAAATAGTGGAATCTATGCTTCAACTATGGAATAAAGCCAAATCTGATTTGCAATTGGCCCAGACTACATATAACCGAATACTTTCTTTATATAAGGATAGTGTTATTACTTCTCAGCGAAAGGATGAGGTTGAAGCTTTATATAAAGCTGCTCTTGCCGGTGAGAGGGCTGCTTATCAACAATATCAATTGGCTGTAGATGGTGCTCAAATCCAGGATAGAGAAAGTGCCCGTTCTTTGGTAAATGCAGCAAAAGGTTCGGTCAATGAGGTTCAGGCTTTACTTCAGGATGCACGATTGACGGCCCCTGACAATGGACAAATATCGAACATATATCCTAAACGAGGTGAACTGGTAGGCGCCGGAATGCCTATAATGAGTCTGGTTGTCTTGGATGATGCATATGTTGTATTGAATGTACGGGAAGACCTTCTTCCTCATTTTAAGATGAATGGTGTATTCAATGGTAGTGTTCCAGCTCTGGGTGGAGAAAGTATAAAATTCAAAATTAATTATATCAGTCCTTTAGGAAGTTATGCAACTTGGCGGTCTACAAAACAAACCGGAAGTTACGATTTACGAACATTTGAAATACATGCTGTTCCAGAGCCTGTTATTGAAGGATTGCGACCGGGTATGTCTGTACTGGTAAATCTCAATGAACAAAAAAATGAATAGGTCCATAAAAGATAGTGCTTTTATTTCTGTATTGAAGCGTGAATGGATACGGATGATATCTCGAAAATTGTATTTTGGAGCCTGTATTGTTTTACCTCTGTTCAGTATATTTTTCATGGCGACAATATTTGGGTCTGGACAAATGGAAAATATTCCTGTCGGAGTCGTTGATTATGACCAAACAGCAACATCAAGAAGTGTAATACGTACAGTTTCTGCTGTCCCCACATTCAAAGTAACCGAATATTATATCGATGATATCTCGGCAAGAAATGCGACACAAAAAAAACAAATTTATGGGTATCTGGTTATTCCTCCCAATTTTGAAGATAACTTATTGAATGGAAATGGGGCTACTCTCTCTTATTATTATCATTATGCATTATTGAGTGTAGGGAGTGAAGTCAGAGGTGCCTTTGAGACGGTATTACAAACCTTGTCTTTATCTCCAATTGTAGTAGAAGCAACAGCTTTGGGAATTAATGAAAGTTTAATAGAAAGTTTTTTAGTTCCCATCAATACACAAAGTCATCCTCTGTATAATCCGGACTTAGATTATTCTGTCTATCTGAGTAATCCATTTTTCTTTATTTTGTTTCAAGTAATAATTTTATTGGTTACTGTTTACTCTATAGGTATTGAAATCAAGTTCAAAACTGGAAACATTTGGCTCGAATGTGCAAAAAAAAACATGGTTATTGCTGTATTGGGAAAAATATTACCTTATACTGCCATATTTGTGATAATGGGTATTTTCGCAAATTATGTGATGTTTGGAGTAATGCACATTCCTTTTTCTTGCGGTTTTTGGCCATTGAATTTAACCACTGTACTTTTCATTATAGCAACACAATTTTTAGGCGTTTTCCTATTCTCTCTTTTTCCTGCAATAAGTATTATAATCAGTATTGTATCTATGGTAGGATCTTTAGGTGCGACACTTTCGGGGGTAACGTTTCCTGCACCTTTCTTTTTCCCGATTATCTATTACTTATCCTTTTTATTTCCTGTACGCCATTTTATTGAAATTAATCAAAATTTGTTATATGGAGATTATGGATATGCCTATACATGGCAAAATGTGGCAGCTTTATTTGCTTTTATTTTAGTAGCACTACTATTGTTACCGCATCTCAAGAAAGCTATTTTAAGTCATAAATATGAAAATATTAGATAAGATAAAATACAAGATACAAGACATTATCTCGATAATGATAAGTGAATTCAGTACTATAGCAACGAGTTATGCTATATTACTTGTATTGATAGGGGGTATTTTTGTATACGGATTTTTATATAATTATATGTATGCTCCGAACCTTATACGAAATGCCCCTATTGCTGTGGTGGATAATTCACGTACAGCATTGAGCCGAGAATACACCCGTTTGATAAATGCCGCCCCACAAGTATCTGTGTATACTAATGCAGCTGATTTTCCAGAGGCAAAAGAATTAATGAAAAAAAAGGAAGTAATAGGTATTATTTATATACCGGAAGATTTTGACGTACGTGTAAATCGAGGTAATGAATCTATTTATATAATGTATGGGACCACTGATGCTTTTCTTTATTATCTGGCTATGCAAGAATCCTCATCCGGGGCTATGATGGCAATAGATGAGAAGTATCGGCCTGAAATGCTTGTTTTTTTACCGCAACAAGATACCCCAATTATTACTCAATCCAAAGCTATTTCCGTAGTTGGAACAGCATTATATAATCATACAGAGGGATATGGTAGTTATCTAATACCTGCGGTATTGATGGTTATTATTTTTCAAACCTTACTTATGGTAATAGGAATGATAAGTGGTGATGAAAAAAATACAGGAGCTTTATCGATATATGCCGGTCGGGAAAAAAGTTTTTTCCCTGTATCACGTATAGTTTTAGGGAAAACCTTCGTTTATTGTTCACTGTATTTTATTTTTTCTTTGTTTCTTTTGGGATTAATGCCTGTACTATTTAGTTTACCAAATATAGGGCATAAATATGAAATTACAATGTTGATGATACCTTATCTACTTGCAAGCAGTTTTTTTGGTCTTGCTGCTTCTGTATTTTATACCGACTCTGAATCGCCATTGCTAATGATAGCCTTTTTTTCTGTAGGGTTGATATTTTTATCAGGAGTCTCCTACCCTCTTGAACTTATGCCTTGGTACTGGAAAGTTGCACATTTTATCATACCGGCAGCTCCCGGAACCTTAGCTTTCGTGAAAATAAATTCTATGGGAGCTTCTATGGCTGATATAAGGCAAGAATATATCACATTATGGCTTCAATGTATTGTTTATTTTATATTTGCAGTTATGGCATATCGATATAATATAAAGAAATGTATGACCCAAAAGACTCGTAAAGAAATCGGATCCTTTATGTGAAAATAATTTTGAACTAGTCATCAAATCGTAAGAATTCTTGCTTTAGATTGAATATCAGCTCCAGTCCCGAAGAGAGTTTTATTTGATATTCCTTTTTTTCTTTTTCTACTTTTATAATTTTGTATTGGGCGAATTTATTTTTATAGTATTGGTAAATTTTCTTTGGAATGATATCAGCCGGAACAGAATCTTTATTACAGTCAATTTCTATCCATGCCCCATCTTCATCAAATTCCAAATCATATCCATTTGTTAAGATAACATCGTATGTTTTTGAAAAAAATTCTTTTTCGATTTTTAGATAAGAAACAGGTATATTAGGAAAATGCTTTTGTATAAAAGTCCTTGCAGCAGGAGGCAGTTTACTAATGTCGTCTGTTACGACATCTTTTCTATCAGCCCATGCGGAAGATACTATTAATGTTACACTAAATAGTAAAAAAACAAATCGTTTCATTGTTATATTCATTTTTAGGTTTGTGGCAAAATTATAGACAAAAATTGGAATAATTCTGGAAAAAGAAACAACTCTATTTAGGGAAAGTAATTTCAAATTGGTGCATATCGTTATGAAAGCTATATTTTATATTCAAATTGTATAATGCAGCTATTGTTGATACAATAGATAATCCTAGCCCTGTGGATTCTTTTTTGTTTTCATCTTTATAGAAACGAGAAAAAATTTTGTTTTCGTCCAGTTTAGCAAAGCCATTATTGGCAATAGTCAGTTTTTTGGATGAAATAATTATTTTGATTTCCCCTTTTTTAGGGGTATGAACAAACGCATTTTTTAACAAATTAGACAATAAAACAGAACTTAGAGTTTCATTCATTAGCCATTTCAAAACTCCCTTTTCTTCTATATTTACAATAATTTCCTTTTCGTCGTATATTTCAGAGAAATCTTGAAGTAATAGCTTTATATTATCATTAATGGAAATTTCTTTTGTATCAGGAAACTGGTTATTTTCTATACGGGATAATAGTAATAAAGATTTGTTCATACGAACAGTCCTTTGTAAAGTTTCATACATATCGTTCAGTATAGATAATTGCTTTTCTGTACATTCTGGCATCTCTGATAATAGTTCTATCTTATTTATGCATACAGCTAAAGGTGTTTGTAGTTCATGAGATGCATTCCCTATAAATTGTTTCTGTGATTGATATATTTTTTCGTTTCTCAAAGTCATTTCAGATATAGATTTGTTTAAATCTGAAAATTCCTTGATACGGGTTTCGTTATTTAAAGGCTGTGCTAAAGAGTATCTGCCGAGTGTGTATTTACTTAACCACTGCAAAAGTTTGTATAATGGTTGCATACTCCGTTTCAGAACCCATTCGCTAACCCATATGATAGAAATAAGCAGTATAATATATAGTATAAGCACACTCCACCAGATGGTTTCTATCAAATCTTCTTTTTCAAGAACCGAAGATAATACGATCAATTCATAGTGTTGCTCATCTGGTCCCATAAATGTAGTTTTTAAAGCTCTTGCCGGCTCATATTCCGATTCTATATCTACATAAATTACTGTGTCTATATATGTTTCTGAATATTCTTTAGCAATATCTTTGGGGATGGGAGTGATCTTGTAGGAGCCCATTATCTGCTCTTGCATGCTGTTATCGTCACCTTGTATCAGAAATTTTCGAAGTATATGCTCTTTATAATTACTGAGCATATTATCTGTTTCATCGTTTATTTCGTCTATCATAAAACGATAAAAGATAAATGCCCAGACCGACAAAATACAAAAAAGTATAATTGTCAATCGAGATAATGTATAATGTAATAGTCTCATATTTATTCGGTAACCAATTTATAGCCGAATCCGTAAACAGCCTTTATTTCAACAGAAGCACCTGACAAAGTCAATTTTTTTCGTAAATTTTTTACCTGTGAATATATAAAATCAAAATTATCAGCTTGGTCAATATGATCACCCCAGACCGATTCTGCTAATGCAATTTTGTTTATTAATCGATTGGGATTAGTGATAAAATAGTAAAGCAAAGAAAATTCTTTCCGATTAAGGACAAGTTCTTTATTATTTATTTTTACCGTTTGCAAATCGGGGTACACAACCATATTCCCTAATGTAATTTCTAAACTTCCTCCAGCTTTGTTCCGGCGTATAACTGATTTGACACGTGCATTCAATTCGGCAAGATGGAAAGGTTTTGCCAAATAATCATCAGCACCTAAGTTCAATCCAGCGACTTTATCATCAATAGAATCTTTTGCTGAAACAATAATTACACTCTCTTTTTTCCCCATTCTTTTCAGCTCTTCCAACAACATTAACCCATTGCCTCCGGGTAACATAATATCCAAAAGAATGCAATCATAATTGTAGTCTTCTATTTTAAGTAAACCTTGGGAATAATTTCCTGCTGTTTCCACAACAAACCCTTCTCTTTCCAACGAAAGCTTCATGGTCTCTTGCAAACTAAGTTCATCTTCTATAATCAATACTTTCATGACAATTATTTTAGGCAATAAAAATAGGCTGAAATTCTGAAAAAATTCTGGAGAGGAAAAACAAAAGAACGGGATAGAACAACAAAATACATCCTATCCCGAATTATTATCATGACAAATTTATTTCTGTTCAAGTTTTTGAATTTGTTTCTCTGCCTCTTCTCTCAGTTTTGCAGCTTGCTTTTCCGCCTCGGAAACTAACTTTTTTGCTGCAGCCTGAGCTGCTATTTTTTCAAGGGGTTTAGATGCTTTATCTATCAATTTCTGACCTTCATTTTGGGCCGTTTGTACTAATTTCTCGGCAGCAGCATCAGCCTCTTTTCGAAGAGCTGCAATTCTTTCGGAATTGTCTTTTCCTGTAATTTCGGTAAGTTTATCTTCAACTACTTTTTTTACAGCTTCTGTAGCAATTTCCTTTGTATTTAATTTTATCGAAGGTTTTGTAAATGAACCTCCAATTTGGGCTGTTACATTATTTACATATCCCCCAGTAACATTTGATGGTAATTCTATTTTTGCATTGTAATTGATACTTTGGTCTAAGCCTGTAGTTCCAGAGAGATTCATGTTGATATTTCCCAACTTGATATCGAAAGGAGACGTCTTCAATAATCCATTTTCAATAGTAAACGGTATGCGAATATCTTTGGCTTCGATATTTTTTAGCTTATCATTTTTTAGAAGAGTAGCCAACTGATTGAAGACTTCAATATTTTGGATATGTATATCATTTGATGATAAGACACCTTTGGCCCATATCTCATTTAAAACAGGACTCATTGTTTCATCTAATGGTGTTTTCAAGTCAACGTTTACAGAGTAATTTCCTCCTGTTTTTGCAAATATCGGTACAATTTGTTGTATCATATCCAATTGTTTAAATGTTTCTTCAAAGGATGCTTTTTTTATATCCAAAGAAAAATCAACTTGAGGATTTTTTTTATTCTGTTTCGTACTATATGAACCCGCAGCAGAGACATTTCCTCCAAAAGCATCCAGATTTAGCGGATTCATTCGTGCTGTTCCGTCAGAAACTGTGATATTCCCTGTTAAATTCTTAATGTCAATTTTTTGAAAAATCACTTCTTTGAAATTTGCTTTCAAAGATAAATTTAGATTTTCAGGAACTTCAAATACTGTCATGGCAGTTGTATCCATATTCTCTGCTACCTCATTTTCTCCGGAGGCAGTATCTGTTATGAAGTCATTTAGGTTTAGTTTGTTGGATTGCAATACCAAATTACCTTTTAGCGTTTCGTTCCTCAATATATATGATAAATAATTTGACAATGCACCTTGGGCATGTATATCATTTTCTCCAATTTGTACATCCAACTGATTTAAAGACATAGCTTGAGGAGATACGGTCGCAGAAGCTGTATGGATAGCAATTGCCGGGTAACCACTCATTGTCAAATTCATTTTCTCTATTTTCAAGTTACCTTCACCTTTGATATTTTCATATTTTTCCTTCTCGATATCTGACATTTTACCAGAGAAATTCAAATTTGTTGTTAGAATACCATTTAATTTTATAGAGTCACTTAATGGATATATATCTTTTATACTGTTCAAATTCAGCATACCATTTGCAGTAGCTTTAAAATTTAGGTCTGATATAGGTGTCGCTGCAAACAAGGTTATCTTAAAAGGATTTCCTGCCATTTTGAAACTGAAATCTTCGACATTGACAGTCGTTTTATCGGCATTGCCACCGGGATTTTGGACGGCAGTCTTTATGGTTATTTGTTCTATTTTTTGAGGCATTCCTTCATAGCTGACCATCCCGTTATTCACATTGAATCCTATTGCAAATTTGGGAAGTGATTCTCCGACCATCAGCCCCTTAGCTTCGGCTTTAAAATCTAAATTTCCGGAAGCTCGTAATGCATCGAAATTATTCTGATAAATACCCGGAATTAAGGACAAGATGTCTTTAAAGTTTATTTGGGGAGTATTCACAGATATATCCATATCCATACCATTTTCCAATAAGGTCAGCCATCCGTCGAGATTCATTTCTATGGCATTCAATCTTAATCTATTCTCATCAAATGTATATTTATTATTTTCGAAATCTGCATTTAATTTCAGGTCCATTTCAAATTCAGCATTTCTAAGATAGGGAACACCTGATATCAAAAAATTTATTTTTTCAGTAGTCATCTGGCAATCGATATCGGTACTTTTGACTGTCATATCACCTCTAAGTTTAAGATTTAAATCTTGAGTTTTAAACTGCATTTTCGAGGAGTCATCAACGTATGCCAGGCGCCCGCTATTAATGGAAAATTTCTGTAGTTGTAACGCGAAATTTGAAGGTTCAGATGTTATCGTGTCTGTAGTCTGTGTCGTGCTATCAGATTTCATTATATCCCAATTTACTCTCCCATCGGGTAATTTGACTGCCCTTATCGCCGGCTTGTCGAGTATGATATGGTGAATTTTTATTCCATCATTGCCTATCAAACTCAAAATGTCTACAGCAATATCTATTTCTTTCGCCGATACCAAGGTATCTTTACTGAAATCCCCGACGCCTACGAGTGACAGATTTTCCAATCCAATTGTTGCTTTGGGAAAATGAGAAATAAAACTTAAATTCAAATCGCTGAATTCAAGTTTGGCCTCTAACATTTTATTTGCCTCATTCTTTACAATACCCAATATTTTTCCTTTAAAAGCAAAAGGTAGAATCAATAATAAAATGAAAAACGACAAAACTACAATCCCTGTAATTTTAAGCCCTTTTTTTACACGTGCATTCATAATTTATATTATTTAGATTTTTGTTCTCTTATTGTCTCGGCTATCGACCATTGTCGTGTGGCTTGCTCCATATTTCCAATTTTAGAATAGGCATCTCCCAAGCGGTCGTGTACTGTTGGATTATGAGGCTTTAAATCTGAAGCTTTCAACAAATCAGATATTGCTGTTTCATAATCACCTATTTTATATCTTAATTTTCCTCGGTTATATAATGCTTTAAAATAACGGGGGCTTAATCTGACAGCTTCATTAAAACATCGGGCAGCTTCATAGTCATCATTCATATCCATCAGAGTTATACCCTTACGTATCCAGGCATCTACCAATAACGGGTCGAGAGACAATGCCTTATCAAAATTTGCTAATGCTGATTTTGCATCATGAGCTTTTGTAATACATTCATTTCCTAACAAATAATATTCATGTGCATATTCTTTCATAGATTGAGCCTGTTCATGAAGCTTTGATTCAAGTTGTCCATTCTTGTTCCTCAACTCATTTATAATTCCCAATTTCCTTCGTATGAAGCGTTTTATTACAGGCTTTTCTAAATCGTATCGAGAATGAATGGCATCGAAAAAGGCATTTAAAAAATTGTCAAAATCTCCTTTGTCAAAATATTTGACCGCTTCCTGATAAAGCCGATCAGCCTGAGCTAATTTTAAAGATTGTTCTATTAATTTTTTATCGTTAAATTTCCGGCTAAAAGATATAATTTCAGGTTTGATGAATATATCGCTACGACTAATTTGTTTTTTTAAAACTATACCATCCAATGATGTACAACGACTGAGTGCAACATACGTTTGTCCTCCAGCAAATGCCCCACCCGTAAAATCAATTATTACATGGCTAAAGGTCAGTCCTTGACTCTTATGTACTGTAATTGCCCATGCTAATCGCATGGGATATTGTATAAAAGACCCTAACTCTTCTTCTTCTATACATTTTTTTTCTTCATTATAGGTATATCGTATATTTCTCCAAGAATCTTTTTCTACCAGATGCTCTTCTCCATTCTCAAGTAAAACATATATGCCCTCATCAGAAATGGATGAAATAATCCCGATAGTACCATTTACCCATCGCCTTTCATAATCATTTTTGATAAAAATAATCTGAGCTTTTTCTTTAAGAATCAGTTCCTTCTGTGTCGGAAGGCTTGCTTCTGGAAAATCTCCATGTATTTCACCAATAAAAGCATATTCTTGCCCCGTAAGTTCTGACAAATGCTTTTCGTTTATATAATCTACATTATCCCGACGAGTAGCCAGAGTAATGGAAAACACGTTTTCATCAGATTCGTAATCAGGATTATACTGACTGTTCAATTGTTTTAAATCAGAATTTGTTATCGTATTGTTTCGTATTTTGTCGAGTATTTCTACAAAAGATTTATCTGTTTGCCGATATACCTTTTTCAATTCGATAGGAACCAATTTTATTTCATTGAATACTCTGGCCGAAAAAAAATAAGCATTTGGATAGAAGCGTTCAAGTATTTCTTTTGCATCAGATGTCACAACCGGTTCTAACTGATAAATATCTCCGACAAAAAGCAATTGTTTCCCACCAAAAGGAAGTCTCATATTTCCTGAAAAAACTCGTAGTACCCGATCTATAAAATCTATCATATCGGCACGTACCATAGAAATCTCATCTATAATAATCAACTCGACTTCTTTTAATAACTTGCGATGAGCTTTTCTATATTTTAAGAAATTAAAGATTCGTCCGTTTGTTAAACTTAAATCCGGGTCGTCCGGTAATATAGGACGAAATGGCATCTTAAAAAAAGAGTGTATAGTACTTCCTCCAGCATTGATAGCTGCTACTCCCGTAGGTGCTAAAACGATATGCTTTTTTCGAGTATTTTCACAAATATATTTTAAGAAGGTCGATTTTCCAGTACCGGCTTTTCCTGTTAGAAAAACAGATTGAGATGTGTACTGAATTAGGCTCAGAGCATCCTGAAACTCAATATTGTTTGTATCGATATTCAAAATCTGTACTTAGATTAATATTATTATCAAAGATAATAATTTTTGCAATTATCAAGACATTTGCTAATAATGTTTTTGTTTTCCTGAAAGATATAAAAACACCAAGGTTCCATTCTTTATTGAATGGAACCTTGGTGTTTCTATATTCCTAATTTTTAAAATTTATATCCTAATGTCAACATTAAAGAATTGGTATGACCTGTCAGCTTGGCAACAGAAGGCAAATCTGCTTTATCACCAATAAATGTAGGAGAATATGGAAATACATCTTCTTTGTTCAATTTATTGATATATGCTAAATCTATATAGACTTGACCAAAACGATACCCAGCTCCTGCTGTAAAATACTGAGTGCTACGATTCAGATTGTACATAGGTTGGGTACCCGCAGTAATAACCTCTGTATTCATATCAAGAATTGTTGCTTTGACTGGCGATAATTGATTAGCATACCCTGCTCTAAGGCTAAGTTGCGGAGTCAGACGATATTCTCCTCCAATCTTAAATGTATGTCCAGCCTTAAAGTCTTCCCGTATCAAATCATTTACAGTGTAACCATAGTCTCCATACAGAGCAACTCCGTCTTCATCTGACATTTTCATTTTATTATATCCAGTATATTCGTAATCAAAACTGACAATACCTTTTTTCCCTATTATAAATGCTGTACTGGCCATTATTCTCCACGGCGAATTGTATTTATAATCTGTGTAATATACATGGTCGTCCGGGGTAGTGCGGTATATTGGAATAAACGGGCTATCAGCCTCCCCCGGATTCGATTGTTCTAATATCGCGCTATTATTTACAGAAGCCCAATACTCATCCCGCATAGTATAAACAGTCGGAGTATGGAATGCAAAACCTAACCGCCAAAAATCGGTAAGACGTGCGATTAACCCCAATTTAAAATTGAAACCTGTACCCCTTGTCTGTAAATAGTTGGCAAGGTTTATGTCCCCATTTTTCTGAGCTATACCATTACCGGTATATTCAGGATTTGTTATATTTTCTATATACTCTGTTTTTTGCGTATAGTCTATGTCTACAATACCTACACCCAATCCGAAATATACCTTATTCGAAATATTTCCTCCCAAATTTAAAGAGTATTCATCGATACGTCCCTTTTCTCTGACGTATAAGTCGGCATAACCCTTACTATCCGGGTCCTCTGGATAATAGCCTATCGTATTGGGTCCGTTAAATAATCCGAAATACTGTTGATTTCCATTTTCACCCACAGGTAAAGGCGAGATTAAAGAGGACTCATATGCCAATACCGGTAACCATGAGACACTATTGTAAGGATCGTAATTGTCTATCAATATAAGATCCTGTTCCGGTATTCCTCCTGTTCTATTAGCTATATAATTAGTCAGAGAGGTTTGCAAATTATCAAATTTAGCCCGATAGTTACGATTAAAAGTCTTAAGCCTATTATAAGCAAATCCGAAATTAAAATTAACCAGTCCCGAATTATTTCCTGTATTGATGGTTCCTATTGCCCCTATATTATTAAACGCAAAGCGAAAATCCGAGCTATTAACTTTACCTCCAGATGCTGATACATTGTTGGAAAAATTATCAAATCCAAAAGTCGTAACTATTTCTGACGAACGGTATACTCCAATACCTGCCGGATTTTGAGACAAAGTTGTAATATCTCCTCCTAATGCACCAAAAGCCCCTGCCATACTCATATAACGAGCTGTTCCTCTCATATCTAATTGAGAAAATCTCAATGCATCTGTTTCTCCTTGCCCATATATCATCAAGGATATACTACACAAAACAGTAGTCAAAATATATATTTTTTTCATCTTTCCAATTTTTTAGGATTATCTATATGAAAACGAATCACCTATCTTCCCCGTCTGGCACCACCAGAACTTCCACTACTTCTTCCACCGCCTGACGAAACGCCGGAAGACCTGCTATAAGAACTTCTGTTGTTTGAAGGAGAATATGTAGAACGATTTTCATATGAAGAAGAACTGCGGCCTCTACTCGAATTGTAAGTGCCTGTACTTGACGGACGACTGCTGCTCGAACTGCTTGATGAAGAAGAGTTACTTATCCTTGTACGGCTCCGATTTGAATTACGGTAGTAATCATTCGAAGAACCAACTGTCGGTCTTGTCGTAACAGTTGTAGATGAAGACCGCCCTCTACTTGAGTTAGTATATGTATTCCTTCCCGATGATTGGACGGGTCTACCCGAAACGGACGTCGACGAAGTACGACCGCGATTTGTAATATGAGAATTAGAAGTACCGCTTTGACGTCCTGTATAACTACTACCCCGATAACCTGATGACCTGCCTACATTTGATTGACGATACGAAGGTCCGCTCCACCATCCGTGCCCCGGATGATGATGATGAGGCCCACCCCATCCATAAGACGGATACCAAGGTCTTGGCCCCCAATATGGGTCGTACCCCCAATATGGGTTATATCCCCAATAAGGGCTGCTCCAACCAAAGTTAAATCCCCATCCAAAATTCCAACGCCATGACCAACTGGTATAACTATAAGGAGCCCAGGCATAATTCCAGTACCACGGGTTTGTCCAAGTGGGAGTAACCCAGGCATAAGAATCGTCTATATATACATTCCAATCATTTGAATTGAGAAAATAAATATCCGTATAAGCCGGATCACTTATATGGATTGTAAATTTAGGGTTATAGAAACGACGAATCCGTTCGGCATACTCAAAATCGTTCTGGGTTCCATTGAAACCATTTAGATAGTATCCGTCATCATCATTATTTCCACTTTTTATAGTATATACAACCGAATCTTCTTCTTGATTTTGCAGAAGAGAATCTACATTGATTTTTGACCGTCTATTATATTCATCTACATCACGTTCCTGATTATTTTTCATCTCATTGATAATAATCGTTCGATGTATTTTCGCATCTTCAGCTTTTTCCTTTTTTTTCTGTTCTACTATCGGGTTTTCATCTCCCGGCTGATAATAAATATCATCTTCCGGTATATACTTTTGGGCAAATGTGATGCTACCACCCAATGATAGTAAAATTACTAAAGAGGATAATCTTGTCTTTCTCATAACTGTGTCCTCCAAAATTTATTATCTACTTTAATCTTTCGACGTCATTTTATCCACAAGGTTTAAGCCTATCTGATTATTTTTATATCTTTTAAGAGTCTAATCCTCATCGATATTAAGTAGATGATACATGCAGTATAAGAAGCTGCATGTGCCACCCACCTTTATACAAAAATAGTACAATAATCCAATATTATTATAATAGAAATAGTTTTTAACTAAGAACCTGTAAAAAGATTAATAAGAATCATTATAAATAAAAAGAGTATTCTTTTAAAAGAATACTCTTCAATAATAGAAATATATATAAAACAATTGGCTTATTTAATTTATGATATTCAAGATGCGGACGCTTCTCCTTTTTTAATTGGTTTTAAATCATTCGAGAAAACAATTAACGATATACCCCAATATATAAAAACAAAAGAACAAAGGAATAATATAGTGTATGATGCCGAGAATGGAGAAAAGAAAAATAAAAATGATATAATCAGCATGAAAATTCCATTTACTAAGTACAACCACCAATATTTGTATGTGGATGTCATTGTAAACGAAGAAACAATATTACTAATACCTTTGAATAGGAAAATAAATGCAAAAAAGAATGGCAATGTCATTTCCGTAAGAGCAAGATTACTTATCAGAACGAATCCGATAAATATGTCTATGATACCTCCTGCAAGCCACCAGCCCCAGCCATGGACTCGTTTTTCAACATTTCCGGCAACTACAAGTTGTACGACACCTGTCAAAATTAATCCCCAACCGAAAAGTAGAGAAATAACTGCATAGCCGATTATAGGTTGAAATAACAGCCAAAGCCCACAAGGGATCAGAATTATTCCGGCCAGCATAATTACCCACCAATATTTTGTTTTCCCCCAAAAATTAAAAGTTGTAATGTCCATAATAATTTATTTTAATGTTTAAGTAAGCTAAATATATCCTATAACAAGCCACATTACCATTTAGATTTATTTGCTGATATAATATTTGTTAAATGAAATAAATCTTTTTCTGTTTGTATTTTAACGCCTTTTATTGAGGATAAAGCAGTTTTATATAAATAAAGAAATCATCCGTTATTTATATTTGCATTTTAGTTTTATCTTTGCAGCCGTATGAAGAGATTTTATTTTGCCATAATCATATTTCTTCTTTGCACCGTCTCTATTTCTGCAAAGAAAAAGAATAATGGTCCCGACCCATATGCGTGGCGTAATACCCAGCCTTTAGGAAATCGCTACCGTGTACCTGTTGATACATTGATGTTGAATTATTATAGCACGGATCTTCCGACATCATACTCAACAGCTTATGGATATACGGGTAACTTAGGTGGTCCGGGATTGTCTAAAGTATTTTTTGAACGTCCGGAAATGCCTCAGTTTATATTTAAAGAACCATATAGCCATTGGATCAAAACTCCAGCAAACTTTGATTTTTACAATTCCCGTATACCTATCACTTTCCTATCTTACCTTTCCGGAGGTTCAAAAACAAATAAACAGGAAGATTTAAGAGCTACTTTTTCAGGTAATGTCAATAAGCAATTGGCTTTTGGTGCAAGCATGGATTATGTCTTGTCCCGAGGTCATTATCAAAGTTTAGCTACTAAAGATTTTAGCTGGCAATTATTCGGGAGCTATATAGGCGAGAAATATGAGTTACAAGTATTATTTAATACTCTAAATTTTGTAAATCAGGAAAACGGAGGAATAACCGACGATAATGAAATTTTGCATCCAGAAAATTTAGCAGGCGGACAAACGTTAGATTCGAAAAGTGTAAATGTGAACCTAACAGATGCATACAATCGTGTAAGAGGGAAAAATTATTATGCAACACAAAGATATAAATTGGGCTTTTATAGAACGGAAGAACGAGATACATCTAAGGTTGAGATTTTTGTCCCGGTCACCAGTTTTATCCACACTATAGAATATAATGATAATATGCGTCGGTTTGTCAACAATGATGCAAGTGAAGGAGCTAAATATTTCAAAAATACATATTTAAATAATAATCGTACAAATGATTCTACATCATATTGGTCATTAAAAAATACTTTTGGCGTATCTTTGTTAGAGGGATTTAATAAGTATGCAAAGATGGGGTTAGCGGCCTATTTGACGTACGAGGTACGAAGATTTAAACTTATGGCAGATACTATACCTATTGATTATATATCTAAGCCTGAGGTTCCTTCTTTGACCGGAGACTCTTATAGGTATTCTTATGCGAGAAATAGTCAATATTATACAGATAATATATTGTGGGTAGGTGCTGAAGTTTCGAAACAGCAAGGTAAAGTTTTGACTTATTACGCAAAAGGACAGCTTGGATTGACTGGACCAGAGGCGGGCTCTCTAGATATTGATGGACATATCAATACACGCTTTCCAATATTCAAAGATACAGTCCAGTTACGAGCATACGGTTTTTTTAAAAATACGGAGCCAGCTTTTTATTATAAACATTATGTGTCTAACCATTTTGTATGGGATAATAGTAATTTTGGGAAAATTAGGAGATTTCGTGTTGGGGGAGAATTTTCTGTGCCTCGATGGGGTACTCGCCTGAATGTGGGAGTAGAGAATATTCAAAACTATGTTTATTTTGGAAACGATTGTTTGCCTAAACAAGAAAGCAGTATATTGCAAGTATTTAGTGCGACATTGCAACAAGACTTTCACTTTGGTCCATTTAATCTGGATAACCAACTGGTATATCAAAAATCAAGTAAATCTTCTGTAATACCTCTTCCTGATTTCAGTGTATATAGTAATTTGTATTTTTTATTTCGAATAGCAAAAGTTTTACATGTGCAATTAGGCGCAGATTTCAGGTATTATACAAAATATTACGGAGAAGCATACGAACCAGCTATATTATCATTTCATACCCAAAATGATGTGAAAATTGGAGGATATCCTCTCATGAATGCCTATATAAATATGAAATTGAAGCAAACACGTTTTTATGTTATGTATTCTCATGCGAACCAAGGTTTGTTCGGTGGGAAAAACTCGTTTACACTACCCCATTATCCATTACCTCCATCGATGCTTCAGATAGGGATTTCTATTGACTTTGCCAACTAAAATTTCAAGATATGCGGTTTGTATATGGAAAGCAAATGGTTATGTATCTATCACTTCTGATAATTTGTTTGATTATTATGTTTATATTACGTAATAATTTAAAATCAGAAACTTCCCAAATTCGTGATTATCCGGAAATTTTAAAAGAAGATACTTTACGTATTGTAACAGATTATAATCCTCTGAGTTATTATGTAACACAGGATAGTATTATCGGATTTGACTATGAATTGGCCAATCTGATTAGTAAACGTAGTGGACTTGCCGTGCTTGTTTTCCCGGAAGTAAGTCTTAGTAAAAGTTTGCAGGGTTTGAATAAAAATGAATATGATATTGTCGGAAGAACTTTGCCCGTGACTACAGAAAGCAAACAAGAATACAATTTTACTGAAACTATATTATTGAATAAACAAGTATTGATACAGAGAAAACCTGAATTTAATAATAATACAAAACCTATTCGCAATCAACTTGATTTGGCTCGTAAAACACTTTACATTATAAGTGATGCTCCTACTCGTTACCGTATCGAAAATCTTGCTCACGAAATCGGTGATACGATATATGTAAAAGAGGAAACAAAATATGGTGCCGAACAGCTGGTCATAATGGTTGCTAAAGGTGATATCGAATTTGCTGTGATAAATGAAAATATTGCTCAACAGATGGCGTTAGAATTTCCAGAGATTGATTACCAGACAGACATAAGTTTTACTCAATTCCAATCTTGGGCTTTAAGAAAAACTTCTCCTGTTTTACTTGATAGTCTGAATGTGTGGTTGAAAGATATAAAAGAAAGCCCGGAATTCCAAATTCTGACTAAGAAGTACTTTGGGAAATAACTTCTGTAATATTTTTCATCACTTTTTGTCAAAAAGTATTATTCTTGTTTTTCAATAATATTTTCGAATGCTTTCCATAAATTATTTTCAGGAACTGGTGCTGTAATATTTATTATTTTCTTGGATACAGGATGAACAAAGCTTATACACCGGGCATGTAAAGATATTCCTCCATCCGGATTGGAACGATTAAACCCATATTTCAAATCACCTTTTATCGGAGAACCTATTTTTGCCAACTGGCATCGTATTTGATGATGTCTACCGGTTTTAAGATCAACTTCAAGCAAATAGTAATTATTGCTTTGAGCAATAACCTTATACGACAAAGTTGCTTCTTTCGATTTAGGTTTCATTGATTCATATGCAATAGACTTATTCTGCTTTTCATTTCTTATTAGATAATGTGTCAATGTTGCTTCTTTTTCTTCAGGACAACTTTTTACGATTGCCCAATATGTTTTTCTAACTTCACCATCACGAAACATGTTATTTAATCGAGTAAGAGCTTTACTGGTTTTTGCAAATACTACAATTCCACTTACCGGACGATCAAGGCGGTGTGCTACACCGATAAATACATTTCCAGGTTTGCCATATTTCTCTTTCAACCATAATTTTAAAGATTCAGAGAGCGGTATATCCCCAGTTTTATCACCTTGTACTATTTCAGAAGAGGTTTTATTTACAACAATAATATGATTGTCTTCGTATATTACATCCATATTGATATTTTTTCTGTTTCCATTACAAAGGTAATAATAAAAAGCACCTGAACTTAATGTTCAGGTGCTTTATCTTCAATACATATTTTCTATTACATATTCATTCCACCACAACAATGAATTACTTGTCCACTTACATACGAAGACAGATCTGAGGCAAGGAATGTACATACGTTCGCTACATCCTCTGGAGTACCTCCCCGACGCAATGGAATTTGCTTTGCCCATTCGGCTTTTACTTCATCAGAGAGTGCTGCAGTCATATCGGTTATGATAAATCCCGGAGCAATAGCATTCGCACGTATACCTCGAGACCCTAATTCCTTGGCAATAGACTTAGCCAAGCCTATCATACCAGCTTTAGATGCAGAGTAATTACACTGCCCAGCATTTCCTGATACACCAACGACTGAAGCCATATTGATTATACTTCCGGAACGTTGTCTCATCATAATCGGAGTTACTGCATGGATAAAATTGAATGCAGACTTCAAATTTACATTGATGACCATGTCCCATTGGGCCTCTGTCATGCGCATCATCAATCCGTCACGAGTAATACCTGCATTATTTACCAGAATATCGATACGCCCAAAATCTTTTGCAATTTCTTCCACTACCTTATGTGTATCTTCGAAATTAGCCGCATTTGAAGCATAACCTTTGACTTTTACTCCCATTGCAGCAATTTCTTTTTCTGTAGCCTTTGCATTATCATCGATTGCCAAATCTGTAAAAGCAACATTTGCTCCTTCACTTGCGAATTTAATTGCAATAGCTTTACCGATACCACGGGCCGCCCCTGTAATAACGGCAACTTTTCCTTCTAATAATTTCATACTTTTTATATTAAACTAAAACATTAATTTACTAATCAAATTTTGACCAAAAATCCCCCGCTGGAATATCCCCCGCCAAAAACAGTAAGCCCGATAAGATCTCCTTTTTTCAGTTCGTGAATATGTTGTGCCAATACCAACATTGCACTGGCCGATCCAGTATTGCCCAATTCCTGAATATTATTTAGGAATTTATTCATATCTAAATTTAACTGATGAGCGACATTTGCTACAATCCTCATATTTGCCTGATGACAAATGATATATTTAAGATCAGGTATGGAGATATTGTTTTTATTGGTCAAATGCTCTAAAACCTCAATCATGTATTTACATGCATGTATAAATACATCCCTCCCTTCCGGCATAGTAATCCCGTCTTCTCTGGGACGCAAGTGCACACCATCTGGACCTTTTCCTATATGACCAAGTCCACGAGTATATACATCTAGAATTTGAGATTCATCTTCATCTTGTTTTTCTTTTGATACAAATAAAGCTACTGCAGCATCACCCCATAAATGTCCACATTTAGGGTCAGATTCATTGCTGTAATAAGTATTATGCTCCGAACATATAATCAAAGCTTTCGAGGCTTTGTTCATTGCAAAATATCCTTCGACCAATTCCAATCCATTTGCAAAAGAAGAACAAGCAGAGGAAAGATACATCGCTTTAGCATTCTCTATTTTAAATTCTCTTTGAATCAAATGGGCCAAAGTTGCAACTGTGTCTCTCGGAGAATAACAAGCTGATACAATAAGATCTACATCTTCTATCGGATAAGGTAATTGTTGCATTGCATTTTTTACAGCGTTTATACCCATTGTCTCTGCATTTTCTCCATTTTCTGCTTTTGATCGGGTCTGTATTCCAGTACGTTGCAATATCCATTCACTTGTTAACCCATTTATTTCAAAAAAATGATCATTCGACACTCTCCCTTCTGGGATAAAATATCCGGTAGCATTAATAAACATAAATTCTGTCTTAAATTATTATTTTTTAATTCCGTATAAAATAAAATCCGTTATATACTCTTTTAAACGAAAACGTTCTATTCCTAAATCTGAGAAATTATCCCTAATGTAAGGAACATCTAGCCCTTTGAGAGAATAATGTAATACGTTAGCTATTGCTGTGACATTGAATATCCGGAACACACCGGTGTTAATACCCTCCTGCAATATTTTTTTTAACAGTTCCACTTCTTGCAAATCTATATTTTTCCGAGCTTGCTCTACTTTCCAGATGTCTCTAAAAAATTCAGCCCGTAAAGAACCGTTCCGAATTACGGTTTCTTTTATTGCATCAAGTCTGGTTGTAATATATCCCATTAATTTTTCTTCAGGAGGGAGGTCTTTGTTGGCCATATTGGTCAACCGTTGTAACAGGTGTTGCAGTTCAGTTTCGATTACAGCTCTGTATATCTCGTTCTTATTTTTGAAATAAGTGTATAATGTGCGCCGACCTTTTTGAGATGCCACTGCAATATCGTTCATGGTCGTATTTTCGACGCCCGACTTTGCAAATAATTGTCTTGCGACATCTACAAGTATTTCTCGTGTTTTAGACATTTCTGTGTATCAATTGCACATTTAACAAAAAACTGCGCAAAAATAATTATTTTCTTTCAATACACAATATTGATAATATCATATTTTATCCTACCATACAAATCAACCATATTTTACGAATTATTTACCAATTGAGGTTGTAATTTTACAATATAACTTTTATAAAGATTATCTCCAATCTGTGTATTTACCCTATTTATTTGAGATTTGCAAATAGTTCTTTATTCGTAAAGACACATTCTGTTCTAATTGTGTTTGGTAAAATAATAATTCTTGTAAATGGAAATTCCCAGGTTTGAATAATTTACTTAAAGAAGGCAGAAAATATTTTTGTTTATCTAATCCCTCTACCAAAAGTACATGATGTAAAGTATCTATTTTTACTGAAACCGAATCATTCAATTGTCCTGATATGGTATCTGTCCTCCAATTTGTCGGGTTGATACAAATACCGTTAGGTGATAGTGCTGTACATAGTGCTTCGACCGAGGATACGGAATTATAGCAAATTATAACACCTGTATCCATTGAATCACGTGCAGCCTTTAAAGCTGGATACTGCAATAGTTCTTTAGGTGTAATTTTATAACCTATAACATAAGCAGCTACCAGCTGGGAACATACACTATCTGGCAATGTCTTAATTAATTCTACTACAGCTTTGGCACCTTGACTGAATCCTGCCAGGATAAAAGGACGTTTATAATTCATTAGGGTAAGGTAATGATAAAATGCATTTTTTATATCCTTCATAGCATAAGCAAAACGATGTTCTATAATACTGTCTCCATTCATCCAAGATTCCAGTGTAATTTGCCGATAATAAGGCGCATAAAAGTTATTTGTTTTAGCAAAGATGTCTTGAGCTAATTTTAGTGACGGAAGGAGTGCATTACGCTGTTTTTCGCAATGAACATCAGCATAGTGCATAATATTTCCAGAAGCATCGTACCAGTCCCACACACAGGTAGGTGCAATATAGAACACATCAACTTTGCTTCCATTATATATCGTTTGATACCAACTATCGGCTAATGCATAATCCGGCTCTTCGGGAAGTCGGTCTTTAACTTGCGCACCGGCTATATTAGACATATTTGTCCAACTAACACAGGCTAAACAGAATACAATGATTTTGAATGCTCTCTTTTGTTTCATCTATTTCTATAATTTTTAAATTTCTTTTTTGTGTAAAAATAATATTTTAAATATACGATTTATTATACACTACAAATATAAGATGTATCTGTGATACTTTTTTATTTGTTTTTGCTGAATTCATTCTGATTAATATCTAATTTTTACGATGCTTTTATTGGATAGTTTCGATGAGTTTATTTATATTTGATTTAAAAAGGTTTGTTATGATATTCTACTTTTCAGGAACAGGAAATTCTAAATATGTAGCTAAAGAAATAGCGGCTTATTTGAATTTGCAGTTATTTTCCATAGCAGAAGAACTTAAAGATAATAAATTACACAAATATGGACTTACTCAAGACTCTGTTTTGGGATTTGTTTTTCCCGTATATTCTTGGGGAGTACCAGTCATAGTACTCAATTTCATCAAGAAAGCCCAATTCAGTAATTATAAAAATCAATATGTATTTTTTGTTTGTACCTGTGGGGATGATACCGGATTAACACCTAGTCAGGTTCGTCAAGCTTTGTCACATAAAGGCATACATTGTAATGCGGGTTTTTCTGTAATCATGCCCAATAATTATATCGTATTTCCGTATTTTAATGTCGATTCTCCTCATATAGAAAGTCAAAAATTGAAAAATGCTCCGGGGAGAATAAGATACATCAGTCAGATGATTGATGAAAGGAAAAATATTTTTGATTGTCATGAAGGAAATCTTCGCTTCATAAAAAGTCGTATTATAAATCCTTTATTTAATAAATTCTTAGTTAAAGATAGTCTCTTTTATGCAACAGAAGAATGTATTAGTTGCAAGATTTGTGAGAAGCTTTGCCCTATAGATAACATTGTTGTAAATATAAAGCCTCAATGGCAAGGAAAATGTATCCAATGTTTAGCTTGTTTACATTATTGTCCTACTCGAGCTATTCAATACGGAAATTTAACTCTTAAAAAAGGCCGCTATCATTTCCCAATAAATCGATAATTTTTTTATAATAGAAGAGAAATATTTTTAAGATAAGAATTTTGTTCCAAAAAGAAGGGTTATATTTGTGTATAATTAAGCACCTAATATATCTTAAGTATGAATAGACAATATGTAAAGTTGTTGATATGCGGTTTTATCGTTTTATCGTGTATATCGTGTAACTCTAAAAAATCAGAAAAAAATGTATCATCAAGTTTGGATAGTGATAGTATTATTTCTACTGAAACAGATACGGCTATAATAGTTACTTTGGACGATACTTTGACTTTTTCGGTGTATCAGAAAAAAATAGAGGCTCATCTCAACAATGATACGAAAATGCCTTATTGTGATTTCAATATCAACATGGTCTATCCATCGGGATTTTCCAACAAAGAAAAATTAAAAAAGTTACAGGGAATATTTATCGAAAATGTATTAGGTGGTACCTATGCCCAATTGACTCCAGTGCAGGCTGGGGATTTGTATATGAAAAACTATATCAATGATTATAAAGAAGAAATGCAAGAATATATAGACGGTCTGAAAAATAAAGGAGAAAAATTGAAATTAGAAGATGAAAATTGGATGAATTATTCTCTTTATTTGTCAACAAAAAGCCTTTTTAATAAAGATTCTATATGGTGTTATAGCTCAGATTTGTATACTTATACCGGTGGTGCTCATGGTATGTCAGGAACAACTTTTCAGGTTATTGATATGAAAAATATCCATATCATAACATTAAAAGATGTATTTGCAGCTAAGGATAGTACAGCACTGACTTCCTTACTGAAAAAACAATTGGCGAAAGATGAAAAAGTTACTACAGTGCAGGAATTAAAAAATAAGGGATATTGGTTAGAAAATCTGAGCCCTACCGAAAATTTTTATGTCAACACTGTGGGGCTTACCTGGTTATATAATCCGTATGAAATTGCACCATATGCTATGGGAACCACCCAGATTACATTAAGTTATAATCAAATAATGCCATATATTTTACCCAATAGTCCTATCAGACGTATATTTCAATAAATGTATTTATGGAGATTTTAAAAAAATATTTTCCTAATCTGTCACCACAGCAGATACAACAATTTGCTTCATTGTATGCATTATATTCAGATTGGAATGCAAAAATCAATGTAATATCCAGAAAAGATATTGAGAACCTTTATATTCATCATGTTTTGCATTCTTTAGGTATAGCCAAAATGATTTCGTTTACTTCAGAAAGTGAGATAATGGATGTAGGTACTGGAGGGGGATTTCCAGGGATACCCTTAGCCATTTTTTTCCCTGAATGTAAATTTCATTTGTTAGACCGTATTAGAAAGAAAATAACAGTAGCAACAGAAATCGCAAAAACTATCGGCTTAGAAAACGTATCCTTTCGGCATTGTGGAGTAGAAGAAGAAGCTCATAAATTTGATTTTATTGTCAGTCGGGCAGTTATGCCTTTGGGTGATTTACTGAAAATTGTCCGTAAAAATATAAAGCAAGAACAAAAAAATGCATTTCCAAATGGACTTATTTGTTTGAAAGGAGGCGAGTTGCAAGCAGAAATAGCTCCGGTCAAAAGACGTACGATAATTTATGACTTAAAGGATTATTTTGATGAAGAATTTTTTGTGACAAAAAAGATTGTTTATGTACAGATTTAATTCAAGAGTGATCACACTATGGAAATAAAGAAATTTGAGTTCAATCCATTTCCGGAAAATACGTATATTGTATGGGATAAAGATACGAAAGAAGGAATTATTATCGATGCTGGTTGTTATTATACTGACGAAAAAGAATCTTTATCAGGCTATATACAAAACAAAGGTATAAATATAAAGCACTTATTGGCAACACATTTACATCTTGACCATAATTTTGGAAGTCCATATATATCAAAGTATTTGAACATTCCTTTAGAAGCGAGCCAAAAAGATGAGTTCTTGCTTTCAGGAATGAAAGAACAAGCATCAATGTTTGGTATGCAGTTACCTGACGAGCCCATTCCAATAGGTCATTACATAGATGAAGGATCTGAATTTCGAATAGGGAAGTATACAATTAGAACAATAGCCGTACCAGGACATTCTCCTGGCAGTCTGGTATATTATTCTCCAGAAGCTCAAGTTGCTTTTGTTGGAGATGTATTATTTCAGGGTAGCATCGGCCGAACCGATTTACCCGGTGGAAGTTATACTCAATTAGTAACAGGAATCAAGGAAAAACTCTTTTCATTGCCCAATGATACAATCGTTTTTTCAGGACATGGCCCAGCAACAACCATCGGATATGAAAAAGAAAATAATCCCTATTTGACATAAATTATAAGATTCCCGTCTCTCTAAACATTTTTTCATAAACCCGGGCTTTTTCCTCTATAGGTCGAGGATAAGCTCTGGAAGAGGATGGCATACGATATAATCTGAAAGTTTGCGAGTTCCAAGTAAATGTGCTATGCTCCCCTACTCTCGGTTCTGTTGCATCAATAAGAGATAATAAAATTTCTGTTGCTTTTTGTCCGGTTGTTACCAATGCTTTACAATCAGGAATTTGTGGTAATATTTTTGCAAGCTCAATTTTTTCTACGACTTCCAAGAATTTATCAGATGCATTATCATTTAATCTAATAATTGCTTGTGCAGTATCACCTAGGGCTATTCCTTTCTTTTCTAAAAACTCTTGTATACGTTCTTTATTAAAATGCTTTTTGTCTGTTTCAAGGAAATATTCTTTATTCGAAAAAAATATCCATCCGAATATTCGCCACATATCGTTTTGCAAATTAGGATAAAAGAATTCCATAGACCAACGTTTTCTCTGTGGATGAAAACTACCCAACATTAATATCTTAGCATTGTTAGGAAGAAAAAATCCTAATTCGTGATATTCAATTTTGTTTTCTTTTAAATACATATTTTCTGATTCTTACCTCAAATATAGGAAAAACAGAGAATTTATGTTCTATTTTTCTGAAAAAATATCCTTTTCAGATTTATAGACGGAGATAATTTGATTATATTCCTATATTTGTAGAAAACTTTTTGATAGAAAATAGTTTTATCATATTAAAATTTATCATATTATGATTAAGAGAGATTTATACCTTATACTTCTTCTTATTATTTTACATGCCTGTGACGTATTCGAATACCATCCTTACGATACTAAACTGGGAAACGAATATGAAAATATCAACAAGAGAGAGATAGAGAAGATCAAAAACAAATCGAGTTCCGGAACATTCAAATTTGCCTTTATGGGAGATACACAGCGTTTTTATGACGAGACCGAAAACTTTATTGACCATATTAACGGACGCAGTGATATTGATTTTATAATTCATGGTGGAGATGTTTCGGACTTTGGATTGAAGAAAGAATTTATCTGGCTCGAAGACAAGATGAAAAGACTAAAAATTCCTTATGTTACTTTATGTGGTAACCACGATGTTTTAGGATCAGGGATAGAAATATATTCGATAATGTATGGACCATTGAATTTTTCATTTGTATATAATCGTGTAAAGTTCATTTGTCTAAATACGAATGCACTGGAATTTGATTATTCAACTCCTGTTCCCGATTTTGATTTCATGCTTGAGGAAATCAAACCGGCTGATGACTATGACCGAACTATTTTTGTAATGCATGTCCCACCCGGAGATATTGAGTTCAATAATAATGTGAAAATGACATTTGCTTATCAAATTAAGCAATCTCAAAATTTACTTTTTTGTTTGCATGCTCATACTCACACATTTGCAATCAACGATTATTTTGATGACGGAACATTGTATTATGGGTGTGATAGTATGCAAAAAAGGTCGTATTTACTTTTTACTGTTACACCTGAAGGATATGATTATGAATTGGTTCATTTTTGATAAAAATCGTGTGCTTAAATTCGTTTTAGGTATTATAATCTTTGTTCTGTGTTTTCCGAATTCGAGTCATGCTCAATCCGATTCCATCAATGAAGTTACACTAAAATACGAACATCGAATAGCGAAATATAAAAAAAGATGGTCAAACATTATACCTGATTATACTAAAATCCAATTTGCCGGAGGTATGGGATTATTGTCCGCCGGAATAGGATGGGATTATGGAAATAAACATTGGGAAACAGATCTATTACTTGGCTTTTTGCCCAAATTTTCAGGAGATGAAGCCCACGCCACTATAACACTAAAAGAAAATTATATCCCTTGGAAAGTTATTTTAAGTCATGAGACCGACTTTTCACAATGGATGTTAGAACCGTTTACTGTCTCACTTTATTTCAATAAAATTTTCGGTGATACTTTTTGGCAAAAGCCACCTAAAAAATATCCTAAAGGGTACTATTATGTAGCAACAAATTTACGTATCAATTTAGCATTCGGACAAAGAATAAACCTTCATTTTAAAAATCCGAGATTTAGTAACGCAATGTGCATATTTTATGAAGTATGTACAAATGATTTGTATATTATGTGTGCAGTACAGAACAAAACCCTTAAATTGCATGATATTTTTAGCCTTTCTCTCGGAATTAAATTTCAAATATTATAAAATATAAAGCCGCACATTTTTATAGGAAATGTGCGGCTTTACTTATATTGAAAAATCAGGCCTTTATTACATCATTCCGCCCATTCCACCCATTCCAGGAGCAGGCATTGCAGGAGCAGGATTTTCTTCTTTCTTATCAGCTATAACACATTCTGTAGTTAAGAACATACCAGCAATTGAGGCTGCATTTTCTAATGCTACCCGTGTTACTTTAGCAGGATCGATGACACCGGCAGCAAAGAAGTTTTCGTATTCTCCTGTACGAGCGTTATATCCATAATCACCTTTACCGTCTTTTACTTGTTGCACTACGACAGCTCCTTCTACACCTGCATTGGCAACAATTTGACGAAGAGGTTCTTCTATCGCACGTTTTACAATTTCAATACCGGTAGTTTCGTCATCGTTTTCACCTTTCAGATTTTCTAATGAACTTATGCAACGGATATAAGCTACACCACCACCGGGAACGATGCCTTCAGCGATAGCAGCACGAGTTGCACTCAAAGCATCATCTACGCGGTCTTTCTTTTCTTTCATTTCAACTTCAGACGCAGCACCAATGTAAAGTACAGCTACTCCTCCAGCTAATTTAGCTAAACGTTCCTGCAATTTTTCACGATCGTAATCAGAAGTTGTAGTTTCGATTTGAGCTTTTATCTGAGCTACACGAGAAGCGATAGCGTCTTTATCTCCTGAACCGTTAACGATAGTAGAAGTTTCTTTATTGACTGTCACTTTTTCAGCACGGCCTAACATATCAACTGTTGCGCCATCAAGTTTCAATCCTTTTTCTTCAGAAATTACAACACCACCAGTAAGTACGGCAATATCTTCCAACATCTCTTTGCGACGGTCACCAAAGCCTGGAGCCTTTACAGCACATACTTTAAGAGAACCACGCAGACGATTTACTACCAAAGTAGCCAAAGCTTCGCTGTCAACATCTTCTGCAATGATTAATAAAGGACGTCCAGACTGTGCTGTAGCTTCAAGGATAGGAAGCATTTCTTTGAGAGAGGAAATTTTCTTATCAAAAATAAGGATGTATGGATTTTCCATTTCACATTCCATCTTCTCTGTATTGGTTACAAAATATGGTGAAATGTAACCCCTGTCAAATTGCATACCTTCAACGATTTCAACTGTCGTATCAGTACCTTTGGCTTCTTCTACCGTAATAACGCCTTCTTTTTTTACTTTTTTCATTGCTTCAGCAATGAGTTGCCCGATTTCACCATCATTATTTGCAGAAATACGAGCTACAGATTCTATTTTAGCGAAATCATCGCCAACTTCTTCTGCCTGAGCTTTGATACCTTCTACAACTTTTGCAACAGCTTTATCTATACCACGTTTTAAATCCATCGGGTTTGCCCCTGCTGCAACATTCTTAAGACCTACGTTTACGATAGATTGAGCAAGAACTGTTGCTGTTGTTGTTCCGTCACCTGCATCATCACCGGTTTTCGAAGCAACTTCTTTCACTAATTGAGCTCCCATGTTCTGGAATGGATCTTCCAACTCGATTTCTTTAGCTACCGTTACTCCGTCTTTGGTAATATGAGGTGCCCCAAATTTTTTCTCAATAATTACATTACGACCTTTCGGGCCCAATGTTACTTTTACGGCGTTAGCCAATTCATCAACACCTTTTTTAAGCTCTTCACGAGCTTTAATATCAAATTTAATTTCTTTTGCCATTGTAGTACTTTGTTTAAACAGTTCGAATTAGATAATAGCTAAAATGTCAGATTGACGCATAATGAGGAATTTGTCTCCATCNAGATAATATGGATAACGTCAAACAATTAATGTTAGATAGACGCTATATAAAGATGGCTCTTATCTGGGCTGAAAATTCTTATTGTAAACGTCGTAAAGTAGGAGCTCTCATCGTTAAAGAAAAAATGATTATATCGGATGGATATAACGGAACGCCAGCAGGTTTTGAAAATATTTGTGAAGATGAGGATAATCATACTTTTCCATATGTTTTGCATGCTGAAGCCAATGCCATAACAAAGGTTGCGCGTTCGAACAATAGTAGCGAAGGTGCTACATTATATGTGACATCTTCTCCTTGTATCGAATGTGCAAAGTTGATTATTCAAGCTGGGATACGACGTGTCGTGTTTTCGGAACATTATCGATTGCATGATGGCATCGATTTACTTGAACAAGCAGGCATACAAGTTGATTTTGTTGAAGCAGAGTAAAATTTACTTTTGGCATAAATTTTGTCGATAAACTGAGTATAGATTATAGTTTCTTCGTGGAATGAATAAAAAAACATTTATATGGCTACCTATCATTATAGCGGTAGCGATGGTTGCTGGTCTTTATATCGGTAGGTATTATCATCAAGCCAGTATGATAGGACCTGGCTTCTTTTCTACACATAGTAAAATTGAGAGCCTACTTGACATTATCAATAGTCAGTATGTAGATACGGTTGACTCAAAACAACTTGTAGAAGATGTTATGCCTAAAATTATAGGAGAACTTGACCCGCATTCGGCTTATATTCCAGCCAAAGATTTGGAAAGTGTCAATGAAGAATTAGAAGGTAGTTTTGGTGGTATTGGTGTTCAATTCAGCATATTGAATGATACAATAACAGTGGTCAGTGTTATTTCTGGTGGTCCATCAGAAAAAGTTGGAATTTTACCGGGAGACCGTATTATTGCGGTGAACGATACGTCATTTGTAGGAAAAGAAATTACAAATGAAAAAGTAATGGGAAAATTACGAGGGCCCAAAGGATCTCAAGTAAATCTTAGTATCAAACGGGCGTCGTCTAAAACTCCATTGGAATTTGATGTCGTACGTGGAGATATACCAGTGAATAGTGTTGATGTTTCTTTTAAAATCAATGAAAAAACTGGATACCTAAAAATCAGCAAGTTTGGACGTACTACTTACGATGAATTTATGAATGCTCTTGCAAAACTGAAAAAAGAGGGAGCAGAAAAGTATATCATTGATTTAAGAGGAAATACGGGCGGCTATATGGAAGCTGCAATAAATATGGTAAATGAATTTTTACCGAAGGGCCAGTTGATTGTATATACAGAAGGAAAAGCTTTTAAAAGAGAAGAAGCGTATTCTAATGGAACCGGCGCTTTTCAAAAAAATCAGGTTATTATTTTAATGGACGAATGGTCTGCTTCAGCCAGTGAAATATTTGCAGGAGCTATTCAAGATAATGACCGAGGATTGATTATCGGCAGACGTTCATTTGGTAAAGGTTTGGTGCAACAGCAGATACCGTTTTCTGACGGTTCGGCCATTCGCCTAACTATTGCCCGATATTATACGCCATCGGGACGTTCTATCCAAAAAAACTACGAATTGGGAAAAAATGATGATTACAGTCAAGATATAATGAACCGTTTCTTACATGGTGAATTTGATTCTAAGGATAGTATAAAATTGAACACAGAATTGCGATATAAAACTCTGAATGGACGAGATGTCTATGGAGGAGGCGGCATTATGCCTGATATTTTTGTTCCCCGCGATACAATCGGTATTACTTCGTATTTTAACAGTGTTGTAAATACAGGGCTTATATATCAATTTGCATTCAAATATTCGGATGAACACAGAGAGACACTCGAAAAATATAAAAATTATCAAGATATATTGCGTTATATGCAAAAACAACCTCTTCTAAACGAGTTTGTAATATACGCAGCAAAGCATGGAGTAAAACCTCGCCCCGTGTATATTAATATATCCCGACATCTTATTACAAATCAATTGTACGCATATATTGCACGAAACATATTAGGAGATGAAGCGTTCTATCCTATCTTGATGACTCACGATAATACGTTGCTAAAAGCAGTAGAAATATTGAATGATAATAAAGGCTTCCCTGTACTTCCGGTAGATAGATAAAATATGAATAAATCGGAATTACGGAAGAAAATAAGAGTATTGAAACATTCTGTTTCTTTAGAGCAAAAAAAAACAGAATCCAATAAAGTATTTTCTATCATTGAATCTATTCCTCAATTTTGCCGGGCAACGAATGTCTTGCTATATCATTCGTTACCCGACGAAGTGATTACTCATGAATTCATTCAAAAATGGCATTTGAAAAAAAATATTTTTCTTCCATATGTGGACAACGATTATTTGCAGGTCCGAAAGTATATTTCTGGAGAATTAAAAACCGGAAAATTCGGAATTGAAGAGCCTACGGGACCGGAAATTAACAATTTGTCAAATATTGACTTAGTGATAGTTCCAGGTATGGCTTTTGATATGAAAGGCAATCGCTTAGGAAGAGGAAAAGGTTATTATGATAAATTATTAAGAAAAATGAGATGTTATAAAATCGGAGTATGTTATAACTTTCAGTTATTGGAAAATATTCCTGTTGAAGAACATGATTTTCCAATGGATATGGTTATTTCTCCAATGAATATTATTATGTGTCATGACTAATTTTGAGCTTATATGTCTTTAGTGTATGCAGAAATGCCGTTATCTGAAATCATCTTAAATGAACCATTATTGATTCCGGTTATTAATCGTTTTGGAATTATTTTAGGAACAAAAGATAAAAGTGTACAGACTTTATGTCAGGAAAATAATCTTGATACAGATTTTTTTCTGACTATACTTAATACATTTATCAATGATTCTTTTTTCCCAGAAAAACGATTGAAGTCTTTTTGTGTAACACAGATAGTGGATTATCTTTCGCAGACAAATCAATATTACAAACGATATCAAATACCCAATATAGAAAAACATTTCGGTCTATTAATAGAAAAAAGTCCATATAAAAATAACAATTTGGAATTGATACGAGAGTTTTTTTTCGAATTAAAGCATGAATTATTAAAGCGCATCGAAGATGACCAGCAATCTTGGTTTCCTAAGATAAAACGTTTATCGGCAAATGTACATTCCCAAATTCCGGGTTTTTCTCTAACCAGTTTTTTAAAAGATGATCCAGATCCGATAGAAGAAAAGCTGAACGATTTAAAAAGTTTTCTTGTTTTACATTTGACTGGCAAATATGACCTGAATCTTTGCTATGGAGTTATATTTGCTATTTTTAGTTTAGAAAAAGATATAAAACAAAATAATCGGATAAGAAACCGGATTTTGAAACCATTGTACCATTTATTACAATCAGCCGAGTTTTCTAATTAATACCAATCTATTGTATGCTTAGAAATAAACAAATAGTTATCATATCTGCATGTCCTCTTTATAATACAGGATTGAGACATGTGTTGAATGAGTATTTTTCGGCACAAAAGGTTGATGTATATAATGACATTAATTATTTTTTTAACTCATTTCCAGAGATATATGATTTCTATTTTGTTACCTCAGACTTTTTTCTATGTTATTGTGATTTCTTTTTACCTAGAAAAAGTAAAGTAATATTGCTTGTTAAGGATATTTTTAGGGGACAATCCATATCAAACATTGAATTTAAAATTAATATCTTTGCTGACACAAATGAAATAATTGAGCAATTGCAGTCTTTTTTCGAGTCTGCATGTCAGCGATTATCGAATGAGTATCATACAAATTTGACACCGCGGGAGATTGAAGTATTACAACTTATCGCCCAAGGATTTATTAATAAAGAGATTGCAAATAGATTGAATATCAGTTTTAACACTGTACTTACGCATAGAAAGAATATAACAGCTAAATTGGGAATAAAAACAGTTTCAGGACTTAGTTTTTATGCTATGATGAATGGATATGTAAAGATAGATATGAATGAATAATTTAATCTAAAATATAACATTATGCAAATAAGAAAAATTACATTAGTACTTGCTGTTGTCATATTAGGATTTACATCGGCGATAGCTCAACAATTAGCACCTCTACCTATCGATCCGAATGTCCGGTATGGTAAATTGGAGAATGGACTTACTTATTATGTAAGACATAATGAGCATCCTAAAAATCGTGCAGAATTTTATATAGCCCAAAAAGTAGGCTCTATATTGGAAGAGGAAAATCAAAGAGGCCTAGCTCATTTCCTTGAACATATGGCTTTTAACGGGACCAAAAACTTTCCGGGTAAAAGCATGTTAAATTATCTTGAAACAATCGGTGTAAAATTCGGGACCAATGTAAACGCCTATACGGGATTTGATGAAACAGTGTATAACCTCTCGAATGTACCTGTAACAAGAGAAAGTATTGTTGATTCCTGTTTATTAATTTTACATGATTGGTCGTGTGCAATTGCTCTTGAAGATAAAGAAATAGATGAGGAACGTGGTGTAATTCGAGAGGAATGGCGTACGCGTACCGATGCAAATATGAGAATGTGGGACATTCTTGTTCCTACAATGTTTGCTGGTAGTCAATATGCTAATCGCATGCCAATCGGTACGATGGATGTCGTGATGAATTTTCCTTATCAGACATTAAGGGATTATTATCATAAATGGTATCGTCCCGACCAACAAGGTATTATTGTAGTCGGAGATATTGATGCAGAAAAAGTAGAAGCAAAAATAAAAGAACTGTTCGGGAAGATAAAGATGCCAGAAAATGCGGCAGAACGTATCTATTATACTGTTCCTGACAACAAAGAGCCGATTATTACTGTCGGAAAAGACAAGGAGGCGACATCAACTTCTATTATGGTATTCTATAAACACGATCCTATGCCTAAGGAATTAAAGTCTACTGTAGCAGGAATTGCAGAAAGTTATCTTAAGGGTATATCATCGATGATGCTTAGTTCACGATTGAGTGAAATGGCAGAAAAACCTAACGCTCCATTTCTCGGTGCTTATGCCTATGATGATAATTTTTTCGTATCTAAAACCAAAGAAGCCTTTACAGCTGTTGCATCCAGTAAGGAAGGAGGTTCAAAAGAAGCCCTTGAAGCTCTCTTAAGAGAAATAGAACGGGTGAATAAGTTCGGATTTACTCTATCAGAATATGAAAGAGCAAAAGCCGACTTATTGAGCTATATCGAGCGTCTCTACAAGGAAAAAGACAAAGAAAAAAACGGCAGTTATGTAAAAGAGTATGTAAGCCATTTCACTGACGGTGGAGCAATACCGGGAATAGAAATAGAATATTCTCTTTATAAACAGATTGCAGAGTCGATGACTTTGGATCAGGTAAATGATTATATAAAAAACCTTATTGGAGAAGAGAATATCGTTATTACTATTACCGGTCCAGATAAAGAAGGTGTTTCCTACCCTACCAGTGAAGAGATTATTACTTTGCAAAAAAATATAAATAAAGAAAACCTTGCCCCTTATGAGGATAAAGTTTCGAATGAACCTTTGTTATCTCAACTGCCTGTTCCTGGAAAAATTTCAAAAGAGTCTTTTGATAAAAAATTCGGTACAACCGTATGGCTTTTATCAAATGGTGCCAAGGTAGTACTGAAGCCAACCGATTTCAAAAATGACCAAATTGTCATGAGTGCTGTAAGCAAAGGAGGTAAAAGCCTGTATGATAATGATGAAATAATTGACCTTTCGGTATTTGATGCCGTCGTAGGCTTGAGTAAAACCGGGCAATTTACCAATATAGATTTGCAAAAAATTTTAGCTGGTAAACAAGTATCTACAAGTATCGGATTAGGTGAATATAGTGAGAGTATTGCAGGGACTTCTACTCCGAAAGATTTGGAAACAATGATGCAGCTCCTTTATCTGGACTTTACGAATCTGAATAAAGATGATGATGCATTTTTATCTTGGCAACAACGTACAAAAGCAGCATTGAAGAATATGAGTGCTAATCCTAAGGTTGCGTTCAATGATTCTTTGAGTATCGCTATTTGGAATAATAATCCTCGCATTAAAAATTTGAAAGAAGATGATATAGACAAAATCAATTATGATAGAGTATTGGCTATATGGAAAGAACGTTTTGGCGATGCATCAGACTTTACATTTACTTTTGTTGGTAATATTAATATAGATTCTATCCGTCCTTTAGTAGAGCAATATATTGCTTCTTTACCTTCAACATATAGTAAAGAAATTGCCGGCAAACCCAGACTAAAACTTCGTAAAGGTACCTATATAAATGATTTTGAGAGAGAAATGGAAACTCCAAAATCTACAGTTTATTGTCTTTATTCCGGAGACCATAAATATAAATATGAGGACTTTATCAAGCTTTACATATTTGACCAGATTATGGATATTGTATATACCAATACTATCAGGGAAGAAGAAGGTGGAACATATGGGGTTGCAACACAATCCAGTATATCAAGAGAAAGGAATGATTGGATGTTTTTGTTTGGTTTTGATACCAATCCTGAAATGCAGGAAAAACTCCAACAGCGAGCAGTAGATGAACTTATGAAGGTTGTGAAAGAAGGTCCCTCCGCTGAAAATTTGAATAAAGTAAAGGAATATATGTTGAAAAAGAATACAGAGGACATGCGTGAAAATACGTATTGGTTAGGAAAGTTAAATACATATAACCTTTATGGTGTGGATGAAATGCACCCCACAACTGAAATTATCAAGAAGCAAACCCCAGAATCGATTAAAAAGTTAGTTAAAAAAATGTTTGATTCAAAAAATTACATACAAGTAAGTATGAAAGGTATTGCAAAATAAAATTTTCACCAGGTTTTAAACAAAAAAACGTTACCAATAGGTAGCGTTTTTTTTAACAGAATAAACAAAAAAACGAGAAAAAAACAAATAATATATTGGTACAATTTTTGTACTTTTGTAAAAGACTCTTAGGAGAAAGAAATAAGTTTAAATTAAAAAACAAAATACAAACATTAACCAATTAGTAAAAACATTTGATTATGATTAGTAAAAAAATTGAAGAAGCATTGAATGCTCAGATTAATGCAGAATTTTGGTCTGCATATCTCTATCTTTCTATGTCTGCCAATTTTGCCGTAAAGGGAAACCCAGGATTTGCAAATTGGTTTAATATACAATTTAAAGAAGAACAAGACCATGCACAGATATTTATCAAATACCTTTTATCAAGAGGAGGAAAAGTAGTATTGTCTCCTATCGAAGCTGTGAAGACAGAATGGGAAAGTCCACTAGATGCATATAAAGATACTTTGGAACATGAAAAGAAAGTAACTTCTATGATTAATAATTTGTATGCATTAGCCAGCGCAGAGAATGATTATGCTACACAAAGCATGTTGAAATGGTTTATAGACGAACAAGTAGAAGAGGAAGAAACTGCTCAGGGCTTGATTGATAGTCTTACAATGATCAAAGATAATGGCTTCGGTATATATATGCTTGATAAAGAACTAAGTGCCCGTACTTATACTCAGGCAGCACCTCTTGCCGGGAAATAAAAAATATATATTTTCTCAATTATAGAGAACCCTAATTAAGGGTTCTCTGTTTTTTTAATACAATCTATGAATTATAAAGAATTTGGTTGGAGCTAATCATTTAAAATTTGTATTTTTGTAACTACTAAATACAAATATGGAAAGTACATTTGTTACCATCATAGAGATTATCGGGACTATGGCTTTTGCAATCAGTGGAATACGATTGGCTTCGGCAAAAAAATTTGACTGGTTTGGTGCATACGTTGTAGGCTTGGTTACGGCAATAGGTGGTGGTACGTTGAGAGATGTACTATTGGATTTACCCGCTTTTTGGATGCAAAACAGCATTTATTTGACCGTCACTGCTTTGTCTTTATTATTTGTTATTTTTTTTGGACAATACTTAATCCGCCTCCAAAATACATTTTTTATTTTCGATACTATAGGTTTGGCCTTATTTGTTGTAGTAGGCATACAGAAAACATTAATGGTCGGTTATCCTTTCTGGGTAGCAATTGTTATGGGAACGATTACTGGAGCATTCGGAGGGATAATACGAGATATACTTATCAATGAGGAACCTCTTATTTTCAGAAAAGATATTTATGCTATGGCTTGTGTTATAGGCGGTATCTTTTATTGGCTAAGTTATAAAATAGGACTAAATGATGTTATCACACAATCAATATCGGCAGCAATGGTAATTATAACCCGGCTTGTTGCTGTCAAATATCATATGAGCTTGCCAGCATTGAAGGCTGAAGATGAATATAACCAATCAAAACAGAAAAAATAAATACATGAATCATCATATATTGAAAAGAATAGATAGACAGACCGCCCTTCAATTTTTCAAATTTTTAATTGTAGGATGTATAAATACGGGATTATCCCTTGCTGTCATTTATATATTGCAAAATGGATTTGATGTAAAATATACTAAAGCAAATCTGATAGGTTATATTTTAGGGGTCATAAATAGTTTTTTTTGGAATAAATTATGGGTATTTCAAAAAAAAGATGGAAAATTTATCCGTGAGGCTTTGTTATTTTTACTTATTTTCGGAATTTGTTATAGTCTTCAGTATATATGTTTGATTGTGTTCGTGGAGGAATTATACTTATCAGAAAACTGGTCTCAATTATTTTCAATGGGAATTTACACCGTTGCCAATTATATACTGAATCGTTGTATAACATTTAAAATGCCTTCTCAAATATGAAACTAAGTGTTATTATCCCTTGCTATAATGAAGAAGCTGTATTGGAGACCTCTTATACGCGCTTTTCAAATGTACTTCAATCTACCGGATACGATTATGAAATGATTATGGTCAACGATGGTAGCAAAGACCAAACATTGAAGATATTATCAACTTTTGCACAAAAGGATAAGAATATTAAGGTAATATCATTTTCACGAAACTTCGGACATCAAAATGCTGTAACGGCCGGATTGCATAATTGTTCGGGAGATATAGCAGTCATTATTGATGCAGATCTCCAGGATCCACCAGAAGTGATACCTGAAATGGTAGAAGTGTATAAAAAAGAGAAGTGCAATGTTGTATATGCAGTTCGTAATAAAAGAAAAGGAGAATCTTTTTTCAAGCTAATAACTGCGAAATTGTATTATCGTACATTAAACTATCTTTCGGACTACTCTTTTCCAGTAGATACAGGTGATTTCAGACTTGTTGACAGAAAGGTTTTAGAAACTTTCAGACAATTTCCTGAAAAGCATAAATATTTGAGAGGGTTGTTTAGTTGGATGGGATTTAAGCAAATACCTTTTTATTATAATAGAGATGAAAGGGCTGCCGGAGAAACCAAATATTCATTTCAAAAGATGATAAAACTGGCTTCGGTGGGCATCTTTGGTTTTTCGAAGAAACCTTTGAAATTAGCTATTTCATTAGGAACTATATCGATATTGGTAGCTTTAGTAATGGTCATATGGATTATTTATTTGCAAATCTTTGCACAAGATAATGTTGTACAAGGATGGTCATCTACAATTATAACAATATTATTTTTGGGAGGTATACAATTATTTACAATTGGTATATTGGGAGAATATATTGGAAATATATTTGACGAAACAAAAAATCGTCCGGAATATATAATTCAGGAAAAAATTAATTTTGAAGAATAACGTCAAAAATCTATATCTATGAGATTAAACTCAAAAGTTACCCTGTTACTTTTACTATCGACTATCTGCATTCTGACATTATTACCATTTTTAGGTCTTACAGATTTTCATACAAAAGGTGAACCCAGAGAAGCCATTGTAGCCGTATCTATGTTACAAAGTGACAACTGGGTACTTCCCATAAATAATGGAGGAGATATTGCCTATAAGCCACCTCTATTTCATTGGGCCATAGCCCTTTTGTCTTTACCTTTCGGAGAAGTAAGCGAATATACTTCACGTTTACCGTCTGCTCTTGCTGCAATCATCATTGCAATTGTTACATTCCTTTTTTACGCACGCAGAAGAAACAACAATTTAGCTTTCCTCACAGCGCTTCTTTTTTTATCCTGTTTTGAGGTACATCGAGCAGCTATGGCATCCCGAGTGGATATGGTGTTGACACTATTTATTGTGACATCTCTGTACCAGTTATATCGATGGACAGAAAGAGACATGAAGGGCTTTCCTTTTGTCGCGACACTCCTTATGGGTGCCGCCACGTTGACTAAAGGACCAGTCGGTATAATCTTGCCTTGTGCTGTAACTGCGATATATTTGCTTGTACGCGGAAAACAATTTTTTACAGTATTGTATCGATTCATTTTTATTAGTATCGTATCATGTATATTACCTGCTATATGGTATTATCTCGCTTACAAGCAAGGAGGAGATAATTTTGTAAATCTGGTCATAGAAGAAAATTTTGGACGTTTCTTAGGGAAAATGTCATATGAGTCTCACGAAGGTACTGTTTTATATTATATATACACAACTATCGCCGGCTTTATCCCCTGGTCTATATTAGTATTATTTTCATTATTTACATTGAAATACGCTTTACCCAATGGGAAAATAACTGTATGGTGGCAAAAATTCAAGAACTATATTTCTCAAATGGATGACACCCGTCTTTTTACTCTGCTCTCTTTTGCTGTCATGTTTGTATTTTACTGTATTCCTAAGAGTAAACGTTCTGTATATTTACTACCCATCTACCCTTTCTTATGTTTTTTTCTGGCAGAATATATGTTCTGGTTATTGAAAAACAGACAGAAAGTTTGGAGAGTTTTCGGGATTTTTATGTCAGTTGTAACTTGCATTGTCTTATTTGTATTCATAGCAGCACAATCCAAGTGGATTACTCCTGAAATTTTACCGGCTAAACTGTCCGAACAATTGGGGCATTATTTGACGGCATTAAATGGCCCATGGAATATTATGGGCATATTTTGTGTTCTTATATTGGTTATCGTATTATACCAGACCTATAGAAGTAAGAGAGACTTGTCTTTAAACAATAGATATTTATATACTGTCGTTGCTCTATTTTTCTGGTTACAAATTTTGCTGGATGCCATTATACTACCAGATATATTGAATGCAAAATCGATGAGGCCTTTCGCTGAGAAAGTAAAAGAGAAAGTTCCGGAAGGAAAGATTTATTCCTTTGTTTCGACTCCTATGCTCCGATTTTTTATCGTGAATTTTTATAATGATAACCGAATAGTTGAATTTGAAAAGGAAAAACCGGAATCAGGTTATTTACTGGTAGGAAAAAGCGATTTTAACTATATCAATACAAATTATGGCAGTAATTTTATATTTAATGAGGTAATGAAGACCAATCGTAAAGGAAATGATGTAAAGGATATTATATATCTATATAAATTCGAGAAAAGATAATAAACTCGTTTTTAAGGAAAAAAACAAAAAAATAGCTTTGTTTTGAACAAAGCTATTTTTAATTTTTATTGACGAATAAGTTGTGTCAATTTTTCAGGGCTAAAGTTTTTGGCAATGATTACCCCCTTAGGGTTTATTAAATAGTTACCAAATCCTTTTTGAAGACGAAAATCCCTAAAAATCTGGGATTTTTCCCCATTTTTGTCGTAATAATGAGTACTTTCGCTCAAGCCATCAAGTCTTACAGACTCTCTATATACATTCTCATTCATATCAAATGAAACAGATACGAAACGAATGTTGTCATGAGCTTCTAACTTGTCTATTGCCGATTGTATTTTTACATTTGATACTCTCGATTGGGCATCATATCCAGCCCAAAAATTCAATATGACAAATTTTCCTTTTTCAGCTTTCAAGTCAAAATGTCCATCAATCGTATCTCCTACTTGAAATATAGGAGCTTTTTGACCGACCTTTATTCCTACTTTAGGTTCATTGGTATTGGCAAATGAAAGCATTAAAAATAATAAAAGTACTGCACCTACGGACTTTAAATTCTTCATAATAAAGTCTTATAATTCGTACTAAATCCGATATATTCGACATCCCGTCAAAAATAACCAGACCCCACTGATTTTCAGCAGTCAATCAAAGCTTTCGGAAGCGCTCTTCTCCCAGCAGAGATTTGTAAAACTTTGCAAAGGTACGATTTTTTGATATAGTAGCCAAATCTCATTTACATTTATTTACATTTTGACAATAAATTAATTTATTAGATAACAAAGTTTTATATTTTTTCAATATGCTATCAGAGTCTTTTTACTGCCTATAAATGGCCTCTCACACTGTTGTTTGTATACTTTTTCGTATCTTTGCAATAAAATGAAGTTAGTAAAACAAAATGAACCAGAAAACAGAAATTATTCTTATCAACATATCCGGAGAGGACAAGCCCGGTGTTACTTCGGCATTGACAGAAATATTGGCCAGGTATGATGCCTTTATCCTCGATATCGGGCAGGCAGATATCCATCATACTCTCTCTTTAGGAATACTGTTTAAAACGACAGGAGATAAAGCCGGCGATATAATGAAAGATCTTTTGTTCAAGGCATACGAACTCGATGTAAATATCCGCTTCTCACCTATCAGTGAAAAAGAATACAACAGCTGGGTCGGACTGCAAGGTAAGAATCGCTATATCATTACTATACTTGGAAGGCAAATTACTGCTCGGCAAATTGCAGCTGTAACCAGTATCGTTGCAGAACAAGGACTTAATATTGACGGGATACAACGATTGACAGGACGTATTCCACTGGATGAAAATTCGCGCAGTACCAAATCCTGTATAGAACTTTCGGTAAGGGGTACACCCAAGGATAAGGACGATATGCAGTCGAGCTTCATGCAATTATCTACAGATTTGGAAATGGATATTTCTTTGCAACAAGATAATATGTTCCGCCGTTGTCGACGACTTATCTGTTTTGATATGGATTCAACCCTTATTGAAACGGAAGTTATCGATGAACTGGCTATACGGGCAGGCGTCGGAGAGCAGGTAAAAGCTATAACAGAATCTGCTATGCGTGGGGAAATAGATTTTTGTGAAAGTTTTAAGGAAAGAGTAAAACTGCTTAAGGGCCTTGATGTGTCGGTTATGGAAGATATCGCACAGAATTTGCCTATAACGGAAGGTGTAGATCATTTGATGGAAGTTCTTAAAACCGCGGGATTTAAAATTGCCATTTTATCAGGAGGTTTTACTTATTTTGGTAACTACCTCAAAAAGAAATACGGAATCGATTATGTATATGCAAATGAACTGGAAATAGAAAATGGAAAACTTACAGGACGATATGTCGGTGATATTGTTGATGGAAAACGAAAAGCCGAACTGTTAAGGCTCATTGCTCAAGTAGAAAATGTCGATATAGCACAAACAATTGCAGTTGGAGATGGAGCAAATGATTTGCCAATGTTGAATATGGCCGGTTTAGGAATCGCTTATCACGCAAAACCTAAAGTGAAAGAAAATGCCAGCCAGTCAATATCAACAATAGGACTGGATGGTGTTCTGTACTTTATTGGATTCAAAGATTCTTATTTTGGAAATAAATAATTTATTGGGTATATTTAGAAAGAGCCTTTGAAAAACCTTTCGAAGGCTCTTTTTGTTTACAATTTGCATATATTATTTAATAAAAGAAGTTCTATTTTTTGCAAAAAAACTGTTAGCTTTGAAAAAATATTTCACCGGATAATATAAAATGAAGAAATTTTTATTGACTTTGTTTACAATATTTATTTGTCCTTCTCTTCTGTATTCTCAAACAGTAGGTTTGGTCTTAAGCGGTGGAGGAGCAAAAGGTATTGCTCACATAGGTGTTATTCAAGCTTTAGAAGAAAATAATATTCCAATAGATTACATTGCCGGTACATCAATGGGGGCTATTGTGGGAGCTTTATATTCGATGGGATATACTCCAGCAGAAATGGTAGAATTGATTAAGTCTCCGGATTTTGCATCCTGGTCTACAGGAACTATGGAAGAAGACTATATTTATTATTTTAAGAAACCAGACTTAGTCCCGGAATTTGCATCTTTTAAAATAGGGCTTCAGGATTCCAGTAAGATTACTCCACATTTTTTGCCTCAAAGTTTGATAAATCCTTTACCAATGAATTTCGCTTTTATGCGAATATTCGCACCCTATACAGCACAATCGGGTGGAAATTTTGATAATTTGTTTGTTCCATTCCGGGCTGTGGCATCAGATGTATATAACAAAAGGCCTCTTATTTTGAAAAATGGAGATTTGGGAGATGCAGTCAGGGCATCGATGAGTTTTCCATTTGTTTTCAAACCGATTGAGATTGATAGTATTCTTGTCTATGACGGCGGCATTTATAACAATTTTCCGATAGATGTCATGAAAGAGGATTTTAATCCTGATATTATTATAGGTAGCAATGTGGCATCGGCAATAGAAAAACCCGATGAAAACAACCTTATGGGACAAATCGAGAATATGGTCATGCAAAAGACTAATTATACAATAGACGAAAACGAAGGTATTCTTATCGACTTCGATTTAAAAGAATTTGGATTACTGGATTTTCCCAAAGCTGATATAATATATAATATTGGATATGAAAAGACGCAGGATATGATGGATTCTATCAAATCACGTATCCCCAGGGAAATTGCAGCTGATAAAATAGCATTGCAACGTATGATTTATAAAAGTAAAACTCCAGAACTTATTTTCGACGATGTATCGGTGCAAGGGGGAAATCATTCACAACAAAGTTATATCAAAAAACAGTTTCATACGAATGATGAGCGTCCTACATTTACTCAAGAAGAAGCAAAAAAATCATATTATAAATTACTATCAGACTCAAAAATTTCCGATTTAATACCTCATGCTATCTATGAGGAGGAGTCTGGAAACTTCAAATTGGATTTGAAAGCAAAAGTAAGCGATAATATTGTCTTAGGTATCGGTGGATATATATCTTCGGGTAATACAAACTTAATATATTTAGGGGCAAAATACAGGACATTAAGTCTTTATTCTATGGATATTGACGTGAATGGCCAGCTTGGGAAAACTTATACTACGGGACTGGCCTCAGTACGGTTCGAATTACCCAGTGATATACCTATGTACCTTAAGTTGATGGGAGTACACTCGAAAAAAAAGTATTATGAGAGTGAAAAACTGTTCTATATAGATGAGTCTCCGACATTCATAACGAATGGAGAATCGTATTTTAAATTAAGAGTCGGACTGCCGTTTCTTACAACAGGAAAAACAGAGCTATCAGCAGGATATGGAACTCTTACTGACAGATATTATCAGTCAAACGTGGTAGATTATAGTCAAACAACAGCGGATAAGAGCAATTATAAATTATTTATGGGATCGATTCGCTTTGAAAAAAATACATTGAACAGTTTTATGTTTCCTGTATCAGGAAATAGTATTTCAGTTGTCGGAGAAGCTGTATATGGTAAAGAATATTATTATGCCAGTGAAGGAAAAGAGATATCTAAACGTTCGACTAATAAAAATAAACATTCATGGTTACAATTGACAGGACAAACTAATCATTACTTGAATTTATCACAAAAATTTACTTTTGGTATACGTTCTGAAATAGTATTATCAAGTAAAGGATTTTTTGATAATTATACTTCCACAATTATCCAAGCTCCAGCGTTTACGCCCACTCCTCATAGTAAGATGGTATTTAACGAAGCATTCAGGGCAACACAATATATCGCAGCTGGTGTGCTGCCTATTTGGAAAATTGTGAATAAGCTGCAATTACGTACTGAACTTTATGGTTTTGCTCCTTTTTATAAAATAAAACGGGGAGAAAACAATAAGCCTTATTATGGGAAATTCATGAACTCGTTTGAATATATCGGAGAGGTTGCTTTAGTGTATGATTTACCTTTTGCTTCGATTAGTATGTATGTAAATAAGTACAGCTATCCTAAAAATAATTGGAATTTTGGAATAGGATTAGGATTCTTATTGTATAATGCTAAATTTATAGAATAATTTTGCAAATCTATATTACTGATTTTTTGAAATATAAATTCAAATAATAAATTTTAGAAATAAAAAGAGCACATTTATTGTTTGGATAATTAAATAAATTACTATCTTTGCAACCGCAAACGGCTCCGTGGCTCAACTGAATAGAGCATCTGACTACGGATCAGAAGGTTACAGGTTTGAATCCTGTCGGAGTCACATAGCACTCTTATTCTGGAGAGAATAAGAATTCAAAATCGGGGTCCCGTGGCTCAACTGAATAGAGCATCTGACTACGGATCAGAAGGTTACAGGTTTGAATCCTGTCGGAGTCACAAAGTTATAAAGTTGCAATTTTAAAATTGCAACTTTTTTTATGTATTTATTTCGGCAGAAATAGCCTCTATACGGCTTTATTTGCTAAATTTGTTTGTATTATATTTTAACTGAAGAAACAATGAAAAAAGTAATTTATTTTATGGTAGCTCTTGTATGCGGCAGTTTTGTTGCTTGCAAGACTCAGAAAAGTTCGTATGTTCCACCAGTAGATATTCAGTCTCTTAATGGTTCATGGAATATAATTTCTGTTAATGGTAAAAAAATAGTAAGCGATGAGCCGGCTTTCCTTACTATAAATATTGCAGAAAAGAAAATGTACGGAAATAATGGTTGTAATGTCATAAACGGAGCAATTATTACTGATGTAACTAATCAAACAGCGATAAGTTTTGATAAAGTTATTTCTACAATGAAAGCTTGTATGCCAAACAATACCGAGGGACTTATCATGAAAGCCTTGAATGAGACAAGATCATATAAGGTAATAGCCAATGGAAATGCAGGGATTACAAAAGTTGTTTTTTGTAATGAAAAAAAGAAAGATATCCTAGTACTTAGCAAAAAAGAAATCAATATATTAACCGGTGAATGGAAAGTTGAAAAGCTAAATGGCGAAGTCTTGTCTGGGGAATATATACCTACAATGACAATGGATATAGCTGAAGGGCGTTTGTATGGAAGTACCAGTTGTAATCGTATGAATGGTACCATAAAAACAGATGCATCAGATGACAAAGCAATATCATTTGTACAAGTTGCAACAACTCGGATGGCTTGCCCCGGAAACAATATTGAGACACCCTTTTTACAATCTTTGGAAAAAGTTACTCATTATAAAATAATAAATACATCTACTATAGATTTTCTTGATGCAACAGGAAATGTGTTGATTAGACTTAATAAGCAATAAATACAGATATTTGAAATTTATAAAAAGGGGTGACAAGTGTATATATCAACTTGCTCCTCTTTTTGTGTATTAATACATGATACGGAGTGCTAAGAAAAGAGAGTATTCTACCCTATCTCAATTATGGCTAAGAGTTTCCATTCATGCACATCATTTTATTCCGACAAAATATTGGACAGATAATGTGCATGACATGGAGATACTGTATCTTCCCCAAGCCGATAATTGGATATATACCAAGAAGAATAAGATATACGGTTTTATTTCGATATGCGACGGTTATATCGCAGCCCTTTTTGTAGATATACCCTATCAACGGCACGGAATAGGAAAAGCATTACTCGATTTTGTAAAAGATAAATATACTGTCAATCTGACACTAAATGTTTATAAAGAAAATTTGCAAGCGATATATTTCTATCGGAAAAATAGCTTTATCATTAAAGAAGAAACAACCGATATACAAACCGGACATCAGGAATATATAATGCAATACTGCAATAATAATCGTCGATAAATAAAAATGGGTATATAAATTATATACCCATTTTTATGCTTTATTCTAATTGAAATATTAATTTGCCGATGTCAGTTTTTTACCTTGAAACTCCCCTGTTAATGTGTTCATAAATGCGACAATTTTTTCTGCATCATTATCTTTTAGTTCATCGCCAAGTTGGTATTTAGCCATGTACTGAACCGCATCTTTCATCGTTTTCTGACTTCCGTCATGAAAATAGGGTGCTGTCAGTTCTATATTACGGAGGCCTGGGACTTTGAAACGATGGCGGTCTCTCTCTTCTTTCGTTTGCTTGAATCGTCCGTTATCCTCCTCTGTTATCGGGGCATTTCGTTCTTCAAAATAACTATGTGCCAATCCCATATATTCGTAAGATTGTCCTCCTAAGTTTACACCGACATGGCAAGTAGCACATTTGTTTTCTTTAAATAATGTATAACCATCTATAGCTTCTTGAGATATTGCTGATTTATCACCTTTGAGATATCGGTCAAATGCAGAATTTGGAGTAATCAATGTTTTTTCAAATTCTTCTATTGCATCGGTAATATTTTTTTCGGAATAACCGTCAGGATATATAGCCATGAAACGTTTGGTTAACTCTTTATCAGCTGCCAGCTTTGCGATAATGTCATCAAACGACTGGCTTGCCATTTCTACCGGATTCAATGGAGGTCCCGCTGCTTGTTCTGCTAATGTTCCGGCACGACCGTCCCAGAACTGGACAAAATTAAATGCGGCATTGTACACGGTCGGAGCATTTACTCCTCCAAACTGACCACCTACACCTTCAGAATATTGTTTATTATCTACTCCCCCTGTATTTAAATCATGACATGACGCACAAGAGACTGTATTGTCTGAAGATAACCGGGTATCATGAAATAGTATCTTACCTAATTCTACTTTATCAGGATTTACGGGTATAGAATCGACAATGGGCTGTATCGGTTCATTTGCAAACTCTTCACATGCGAGACCTGTAGCATAATGGGTTTCACGTTGTTTTTTTACCCAGGAAAGCATCATCGATTTCTCTTCTTTGTTTAGAGATGCACCCCAATGAATCATGTAATAACGATGCAAAGGCATACTTCCATCCGTAACTACTTTTTCAATTTTGGCCAATATCGTTTCATCTATTTTATTTCCGCTGACTAATGATTCATAGGTTTTAGTAAGATCTTCATGTTTCAACCCTTTTTCAATATCTCCTTTTACCATAAAGCCAACAATGGGAAAAGATGCATAAAAAGGTCTTTCACCGTCAGCACTATGACATGATAAACATCCTCCTGTTTCAAGTATAGTTCTTGCCTGCATTTCTGACGTTAAATTGGCAGGAGGTGGTTGGTTGATAACGCGATACGTAATAGCAATAAATATAATAGCTGCCAATATTGCCATTACACCAATCTTTATCCACTTTTTCATAAATATTTATATTAAATTATTTTCACAAAGTTAATAACTTACATAACATCTAAAAAATATTTCTTTACTTTTGTGAAATAAACATATAAACCGAACTATTAATATCATTGTTATTACATAGATTATTTAATCGTTAATTTTTAAATTGAGATTTGCCATGTTACTACCTATTGTTGTCATTTTTATTATCGGTTATCTACTGATTGCTTTAGAACATCAAATTCGTATCGATAAAGCCGCCACTGCGTTATTGTTGGGTATGATTCTTTGGACGTTATACACTATTGGTGCACCCTATATTATTCCTCTGAATGATGCAGCAGAATTTCAGCATTATATCAGTAACTCTACAACACTTCAATCTCTTCCATTGGCCCAACAATGTATCAATTTTATCGTAAATGTAAAAGTAATTGAGCATTTAGGAGATATCTCTGAGATATTATTTTTCCTTATTGGAGCTATGACAATCGTCGAACTTATCGATATACATGGAGGTTTTTCTATTGTTACTAGTCACATAACTACCCGTAAGAAACAAAAATTGTTATGGTTATTGGCCATCATGACTTTCTTTATGTCTGCGATTTTGGATAATCTGACCACTTCTATAGTTATGATTATGTTGTTGAGAAAACTTATTAGTGACCAGAAGGAAAGATGGCTTTTTGGTAGTATCATAGTTATTGCCGCTAATAGTGGCGGAGCTTGGTCTCCTATCGGAGATATAACGACTATCATGCTTTGGGTAAAAGGCAATGTGACAACATCTGGTCTTGTTGGCTACTTACTTTTACCCAGTTTAGTTTCTATGCTTGTACCATTACTGATTATATCCCGAAGAATAAAAGGAGAGCTCAATAGTGGTACAGAAACTGTTGTTTCTAATGTTGGTAACGCATTTACAACAAGAGAACGAATGTTGATACTCATATTGGGGATATTAGGGCTTATATTCGTACCTATTTTTAAAGGATTCACATCTTTACCTCCATTTATCGGAGTAATGATTTCGTTGGGTTTATTATGGATATTTACCGATTGCCTATATAATAAGAAAAGAATCGATAGCAGCCAGCAACACCGTATTCCTTATGTACTTAAACGTATCGATACTCCCACAATATTATTCTTTTTAGGTATTCTTATGGCCGTTGCCGTATTGCAAGCGACCGGTATTCTTACGGCTGTTGCAACATGGCTTGATAAAGAAATTCATAACATTTATATAATAAATATATTACTGGGAATACTTTCCTCCATTGTCGATAATGTACCGCTGGTTGCAGCTGCCATAGGAATGTATCCTTTGCCCGACCCTTCTACTCTTTCGGGGTCGGAAACAGCATATATGATGCACTTTATACAAGATGGAACTTTTTGGCAATTCCTATCTTATTGTGTAGGTGTAGGTGGGAGTATGTTGATTATAGGTTCTGCCGCAGGAGTTGTTGTAATGGGAATAGAAAGAATAAACTTTATGTGGTATTTACGCCATATCTCGTTTATAGTTTTATGTGGTTATTTAGCAGGTGCATTGGTATATATTGCCGAGGTATTGCTAACCAAAGGTGTATTGTAAGGATATAATCGAAATAAAAAGAAAAGAGACTGAGGTATGATCTCCCATACTTCAGCCTCTTTTTTAATTGTTATCAGTCATAAAATTAAATCTTCGGTATATAACATTCGAGGAGCTTAACCTTTGTTTGTACCCCAAATTTAACCCACTCTATTGCTGCCGGTACAAGTATGGTTTCTCCTTGCCGGATGTTTATACTGTTTCCATCATTGTCTGTCAACGAAGCCTCTCCTTCCATACATATATATACGACGAAAGAATCTTTATCGGAAATTGTTCGTTTTATGTCTTTATTTAAATCAAGTAAATTGGTGACAAAATATTTGCAACTAACAAGTCCCACTGTCTTATCTGATTCAGAAGTATATACGGTCTTCAAATCATCGTACATTTTATAATCAATGGCATCTTTAGCCAGTTCTGTATGTAATTCCCGACTTTTACCATTTGCATCTTTTCGATTATAATCATAGATACGATATGTTATATCTGAAGTCTGTTGTATTTCGGCAATAAAAATACCTTTACCTATGGCATGTACACGTCCTGCCGGGAGAAAAAATACGTCTCCACTCTTTACTGGATGAAATTGCAATACATCCATAATCGTATTATTATGAACTCTTTCTACATATTCATCAGGGGTTATCTGTTTGGAAAATCCAGAATATAGTCCAGCACCTTCTTGCGCTGCAATCACATACCACATTTCAGTTTTTCCAAAGGAGTTGTGTCGTTTTGCCGCCAATTCATCATTTGGATGTACCTGTATCGATAAATTGTCTCGGGCATCAATAAATTTTATCAATAGTGGAAACTTTTCACCAAATCGTTCATATACATGTTTCCCTAAAAAATCAGCACCGAAATGTTGTATCATTTCCGTCAGAGAACAGCCTTTGTATTCACCGTTGTCCACGACCGATACATTGCCTTTTACTTGGGAAATTTCCCAACTTTCTCCGACTCCATCCTGTAGTTCTGATAAATGTTTAAACTTGCATATTTCAGCACCGCCCCATAGGACTTTTTTCAGAATTGTATTAAATTTAATTGGATACATTGTGTTTTTTATATTTAAAAAATTAATAATATTTTTTCTTTTCGTATGGACTTTCCAATCAGCCATACTCGATAAGCTCCATTGGGAATATTTTGTAAGCCAATTTTGGGAGAATATCTCCCCTTAAATATTTCTTTTCCTAAAATATTTTGTATAATTATCTGGTCTATATCATTTTCTATATCTAAATATAATTTGCCTTCAGATTTATTGTATTCAATCTTCTCACTAATGTTATAAAAAGGTTGATTAAAATTTGCTTGTGGGCTTTCGTTGTAATAATCATCGAATGCTGTGACAGCAAAGTAACGAAAAGAATTTAAAAGTGAACGAGACTGAGCAGAAAAATTCTTCGAAATACGAGCTTCTATTATATTACCAGCATTATTTATATCTACCGGATATGTTGCAGAACCATACAATACATATCCTTGAGCCTGAGGGACATTATCCCATAAAAAATAGAGACTGTCTTTTGATATTACATATTCTAACAGTTTAGGAGCAGACAGATATTTATTTCCTAAATAAGGCATAGGTGGCATCAAAGCAGGATGGGCATATACGGTAGATGACAGCTCTTCTAAAAGACGCTTATCATTACGAATAAGATTCCCTGCCCGATAAAAGGCCTGCCCATCTATCCCATACTTTCTTCCATCATAAATTTGCCTCATAAAATCTGATAGACTCCAGTCTCCTTCTTTGTAATACAATCTATATGCACCTAACCCACTGACTACCATACGTCCAAATTTATGTTGTACCCAATTTATCAGAAAAGGATAAAAAGATTGTTCACTGAAATACATCATAGGTACGATGAAATCTTGTTTTCCATCCTTAAGCCACTTTTGTGGGTCTTGATAAACTGTTTCAATACAACTCCATCCTAAAGACGAAAAACCAGGAAGAGTATTGTATTTGCCTAAGGGCGAACTGCTAACTTTGATTTTTGGTGAATAGTATCTTACGGTATCATAAATTGTATATACAATGCGGTTTATATTTTCTTGACGCCATCGAGCTAAAGTCTGATTGGGTTTAGCATATTTTCGATAAGTATCCGAATCGGGAAAACGATGTGAGTTTTCGGGATAACGAATATAGTCTAAATGTATCCCGTCAACAGGATAGCAAGTTACTATTTCTTTTACTAATGAAGCTAAATAAAATGCTGTTTGTGGATTACCTGGATCCAAATACCATTCACCATTAAAATATTTACATAGATCTCGATGTCGATAAACAACAGATTTAGCCCGATGACTTTTTACTTGCCTGTTACTCCCGACGGGTATACATACAATCCAAGCATGACATTCAAGACCTCGCTCGTGGCATGCTTGGATTGCATAATCCAAAGGATCATAGCCGGGATTCCTTCCAGGCTGTCCTGTCAAAATATAATTCCACGGTTCATATGCCGATGGATATAAAACATCCCCTCGAAGCCTTGTTTGGAAAAATACAACATTGAAGTTTAGTTTTTTTACCAAATCTAATACACGGCATAGTTCCCCTTTTTGCTTTTCTCTGGATAGTGGGTCTGATACGGGTTTTGAAGGCCAGTCAAGCCCCCAATTAGTCGTCAACCAAACGGCTCTTATCTCGTGTTTCGGATTAGATACAGCATTTGCCGATATTGCTATAAGGACAAAAATAATGATTATTTTACTTCTGAAACACATATATATTTATGACTAATGGAAGCGAAGGTACAGGTTTTTATTGAATTGTGAAAGGTCAAAATACTTTTATCTATTGGTTATAAATTTTGAATATGTGGTACAGATATTTCTTATAACGACAGAAAAAGCTGTTTGTAAATAAATATTGCCGTTGTTTTTTACATACTGTTTATAGGACTCATGTTGCTTTTATAGGAAATAAAAAGCCCTTGACTAAGATTAAGTCAAGGACTCGATTTGATATACCGCTCAATATATCAATATTGATTTTATGAAGTTATTTTCTGATAATTTCCCGCCAAGTTACCATCATCTGTACAGAAAGGGATTGAGTCTTTATAATTATCAGAGGTAGAGATGTTTAACATTCCTGTTCCGGTCGAATGTATTATCATCGTTGATTTTAAATCAGGATTTACTTTATTCAAATCGACTACTATTTGGTTATTTATGATTTCTCCATTTCCTGTAAAAGTACAACCTTTCTTTTGCCCTGTAAATGTAATTTTTATCAATACCTGATCGTCCGAGGTTTTTTCTATTACCAAAAATTGTTTATATCCTTCATTTTCTAAACCACTTTGTATGTATTCTCCCAGAAAATAATCGGATGTCAATTGGGGGACTCTTTTTAATTGATATTTTCCAGGCATCGATACGGATTCTTTCCCATTCTTATCTACTAAAGTTATAACTGTATCCGATTGTGGTAAATAGTATAATTTTTCACTATCGAATGTCCCGACAATCAGACTATCCTTAATTGACCATTTTCCATATTGGGTAAATGACGTACCGTTTGAATTAAGATAGAGGGATGTCATTACAATAGTACTATCAGGATTGATTGTAACTGAGGTTTCAATACCTGGACAATCGGCACAAGGCAATTTCCCTACAAACACTCCAGGTTTTACTTTTTGCAATATCTCCATATTTTGTTTTTTATTGCTGCACGAAGATATACCGACTAATGCCAATATATACCAAAGGGTAATAATAGTTTCTTTTCTCATAAAATCTTTTTAAGTTTTATTTCTATAACAGATTATATGACGTAAAAGATGAATCCAACCTGATTATTATCTGATAATTTTGAGATTATTTATATCTATTGATATAAAAAAACGGTCACAAATACATATGATATAAAATATTGCACGAAACAGGAGTAATATATCGATTATAATTGTTATGTTTGTATATGATAAAGTATCTGATGAGAATACTAATCATTTGTGCTTTTATATTGTTTGGGTTATCAAACTCTTCTAAAAGCTTTGATACGGATTCGAAGTGCAATGTTACTTCTGTCCGTACTCAAGATTCTTGCTTTTATGACTTTCCCAATTATCAATTTTCAGCTATCGTTCAACCAGAATTTGAGAGGCAAGATATTTGGTCTTTTAAAGAGCCCAATATCTTTGATTCTTTTGCAGGCGATGCAATAGTATTGTCCGTGTCTAATATCAGATGTCAAGAATTCCCTTTGATTTTAAAATTTATATCAAATTTTCAGGATGTTTTATATTCAAATGGACGAAAATTATATACTCTTTTAAAAGAACGAGTACAATACCTTTCAATTCAGAAAATGACTTTCCGATATTTCATATATGCTCTCAGGCGTATTCTAATTTGATAAATATCTAAGGGGTTGTTTAAATTTTTCAACAAAAATAATTCAATTCGATTTACGTCGCATTTTCGTTTGGTCTATTTCCCGTTCTTGTTCGCCTAATAGCCCATTTTCATAAAAAACAGCCTCAAAAGAAATTCTCAGAGCAGACTCAGCAAAATTGAATTAAATTCTAAATATTTTGACTTTCTATTTCCAAGTTTTTTACTTGAATTTATGGAAGTATAAATATGTATATATCTAAATTTCTTATTCTGAAAAACATTATAATTAACTAAATATTTGGACTATGTCTCATTTATTATTATCAACATCTGCAATGATGATACTTACATTTATTATAGGCTTTCTTGTTGCAGGAATAATAAAATTGATCGCAGTATGGGCCGATTCTCTCGATTTTTACAATTCGCATCAAGAGGAAATAATGCGTTTGAAACGATTGCGCAAATATCATCAGAAAATGGCTAAAAAGATAGAACAAGAAGCTATTAAGATTTTTAAAATTTATGATGACAAACGTGATGAATTCAGTAGAGGTATCAATGAAGATCCCCGAGAAACACGTCCAGCCGGATATTATCACGGAGTCAGCCACGGAACTTCAGATCTCGATCTTATCGACTACCATTACAGGGAAGATACACAATTAATGTACCTTAAAAAGCAAGAGCAAATGAAAGGAGAACAAAATAATCAAGCGAAATTTTCGAAAGAACTTTAGTCTATATATAAAATTCTCTTCTGGAAAACTCAAGCAAATTCTATATTGAAAAATGTTTAAATTTGATTCAAAACATGGAAAATATTGATTTTTTTAACTTGTTTCAAGGGATAGGCACTATGGTGGCCGGAGGTTGGGTACTTGCTTTTGCCCGTATATTTTTAATAGTTTTAGGTGGTATTCTTGTTTATTTAGGATGGAAAGGAATCCTTGAACCAATGGTAATGATTCCTATGGGACTCGGTATGATTGCAATTAATTGCGGTACACTTTTTATGGGTGATGGGCTCGGCAATTTATTTCTTGATCCGATGCTCTCTGATACGGATGAATTGATGAACACCATGCAGATAGACTTTTTACAACCAGTATATACCCTAACATTCAGCAATGGTCTTATTGCCTGCTTCGTATTTATGGGAATAGGAACATTACTGGATGTAAGTTTCTTGCTCCAAAAGCCTTTTGCCAGCCTCTTTTTGGCCCTCTGTGCAGAATTAGGAACATTTCTTACTTTACCTATTGCTTCGGCATTCGGACTCGATTTGAAAGAAAGCGCCTCTATCGCTATGGTTGGAGGTGCTGACGGACCAATGGTACTTTTTACATCACTTATGATGGCCAAGCATTTATTTGTTCCTATTACGGTTGTAGCCTATTTATATTTAGGGCTCACTTATGGAGGGTATCCCTATCTTGTAAAACTAATGGTTCCAAAACGCTTGCGAGCTATAAAAATAGAGCAAAAAAAGGCTCCTAAGAATTATGATTCTAAAGTAAAGTTGGCTTTTTCTGTTGTCTTATGTGCCGTATTATGTTTCTTGTTCCCGGTAGCTTCTCCATTATTCTTTTCTTTATTTTTAGGGGTTGCTGTTCGAGAATCAGGGATGAAACATATTTGTGATTTTGTAAGTGGACCATTATTATACGGTTCAACTTTTATGTTAGGATTACTTTTGGGGGTATTATGTGACGCCCATCTTTTATTAGACCCAAAGATCTTAAAACTTTTAATATTGGGTATCACTGCTTTATTATTGTCCGGTATCGGCGGTATAATAGGTGGCTATATCATGTATTTTATAAAGAAAGGCAACTATAATCCTGTAATAGGTATTGCAGCTGTCAGTTGTGTCCCAACAACAGCAAAGGTAGCCCAGAAGATTGTAAGTAAAGATAATCCCAACTCGTTTATTCTTGGAGATGCTTTAGGGGCCAATATCTCCGGAGTGATTACTTCAGCTATTATTACTGGTATTTATGTAACGATAATACCATATCTATAAAATGATAAAGCTTTACAATAAGAAATGCCCTCCAAAAAGTTTTATGTCTAACTTTTCGGAGGGCACTTCGGCATAGCGGAAGGAGGGGGATTCGAACCCCCGGTACCGTTACCAGTACGACAGTTTAGCAAACTGTTGGTTTCAGCCACTCACCCATCCTTCCTTGCGAGCCCTTCTTGGCTAAAGCTCTGCAAAGATAAATTGCAAAAATATAATATGCAAATATTCGACATGCATTTATTCGGGAAATAATATGTACTTTTACACGATAATTAAGCTTTAGTGTAAAGATAATGGCAAAGAAAAAAAAGAAATCAAAGAATGTCCTTAAAAAAATAATATTCGTATTTTCGTCAATCATCGTACTTCTACTAATTGGGGCAGGTATAATTTGGAAAAGGTATCTTGTCGATAGTGTTACAGAAAAATCTTTTTGGATATATATAGATAAGAGCAGTACTCTTGAAAATGTATTAGAGGATTTAAGTCAAAATATAGCTCCGTCAGAAGTGAGGCGTATCGCCAGAATGGCGAAACTGAATAATTATAATCCTAAAAATCAACCGGGAGCATATCGTATTGATCCCCAAATGGGTGCATTTAAAGTATATAGAAAATTGTCTCATGGAACTCAAAACCCTATTCGATTTACATTCAATAATTTGCGTACAAAAGAAGAACTTGCAGAACGAATAGGTAATTCATTTATGATATCGAAAAGTGACGTGTTGGCTCTTCTTAATAATCCGTCAGTTGCTACTGATTATGGATTTGATCGGTATACATTCGTTTCCATGTTTATTCCTGATACATATGAAATGTACTGGACGATTTCATCTCGCCGTTTTTTAGATAAGATGTATGATGAGTATGTAAAATTTTGGAATGAGGAACGGAAAAAGAAAGCATCTGAAATAGGTCTGACTTTACAAGGAGTATCAACATTAGCCTCTATTGTCGAAGAAGAAACCAAAGCTAAAGACGAAATGAAAGTCGTGGCTGGACTTTATCTTAATCGACTAAAAAAGGGTATGTTGTTACAAGCTGATCCGACAGTAAAATTTGCAATAAATGATTTTGGCGTAAAACGTATCTTGCACGAACATTTGAATATTGATTCTCCTTATAATACATATAAAAATTTAGGATTGCCTCCAGGGCCTATCCGTATCCCATCGAAAGCAGCAATAGAAGCAGTTCTGAATTATGAGCATCATGACTATATTTATATGTGTGCTAAAGAAGATTTTTCGGGTCGACACAATTTTGCAACGACTTATACCGAACATTTAAAAAATGCTCTACGTTATCAAAAAGCTTTGAATAAACGCAATATCATGAAATAATCAATTGACATTCCTATACAAAGATGATATTTTTAAAAACAAAATGAAAACTATTATTCTTTGTAGCTCATATTTTGTTACAAATTCGAGTCATTCCCAAAATATTATTATATTTGCATATGTAATTACGGATAAGTTCTGCTATTCGAGCAACGATTCGTTAATTTAAAATCTAATTTCATATTATTCTAAACGAGAAACAATGAGTAAACACCTTTTGTTAGGCGATGAGGCTATTGCCCAAGCTGCTTTAGATGCTGGTATTTCCGGTGTATATGCTTATCCGGGAACTCCGTCGACAGAGATTACCGAATATATACAATCTGTATCACAACATTGGCAAGAAAAAATACATAGTCGCTGGTGTACAAATGAAAAAACCGCTATGGAAGCTGCATTAGGCATGTCCTATATCGGAAAAAGAGCATTAGTGTGTATGAAGCATGTAGGAATGAATGTTGCAGCTGATGCATTTGTAAATTCAGGTATGACGGGGGTTAATGGCGGCATTATAGTTTTAGCTGCGGATGACCCTTCGATGCATTCTTCTCAAAATGAACAAGATTCACGTTTTTATGGAGATTTTGCATTTGTACCTATTCTGGAGCCTTCAAATCAACAGGAAGCTTATAATATGGTATTGGCCGGATTTGAACTTTCTGAAAAGTATAAAATTCCGGTATTGATGCGTATTACTACAAGATTGGCACATTCTCGTGCAGGAGTTGAAACATCGGACAACATGCGACCTCAAAATAAAATATCTTTTCCTGAAGATTCGAGACAATTTATCCTTCTACCGGCTAATTCTCGTCGGAGGTTTAAAACGTTATTGAATGAACAGGTAATGTTTGAAGCCGAATCTACTGATTCTGTATACAACTCATATATTGACGGGAAAAATAAAAAAATGGGGATTATAGCTTGTGGTATTGCCTATAATTATCTGATGGAAAGTTATCCTGAAGGATGTGAGCATCCTGTTATTAAAATTTCCCAATATCCTTTGCCTAAAGCATTGATTGCTCGAATGGCCGATGAGTGCAAAGAAATACTGGTACTTGAAGATGGATATGCTTTTGTCGAAGACAAAATAAAAGGTTTACTTGGTCTTGGTATTACGGTAAGGGGGCGTCTGGACGGGACTCTAGACCGCGACGGAGAATTGAATCCGGATAAGGTAGCCCAGGCTTTAGGGCTAAAAAATATGTCACCTTACACCATTCCCGATATAGTGCAAATGAGGCCTCCTGCTCTATGTCAGGGTTGTGGACATCGAGATATGTACGAAGCATTAAACAATGTCGCCAAAACATACGAAAACGCCAGAGTTTTCAGTGATATAGGATGTTATACTTTGGGGGCTCTCCCCCCGTTCAGGGCAATAAACTCTTGCGTAGATATGGGAGCATCTATAACCATGGCCAAAGGTGCTGCCGACGGAGGTCTTTTTCCCACAATTGCAGTTATTGGAGACTCAACTTTTACTCATTCGGGTATTACAGGATTACTTGATTGCGTGAATGAGAATGCAAATGTTACAATTGTTATTTCTGATAATGAAACAACGGCTATGACAGGAGGGCAAGACTCTGCTGGAACGGGTAAGCTTGAAGCCATTTGCCAAGGTATAGGTGTTAACCCAAAACATATTCGTGTAATGGAGCCTCTGAAAAAAAATATGGCTCAAATGGAAGCCATTATACGCGAAGAAATAGAATATAACGGAGTTTCTGTTTTGATACCACGTAGAGAATGTATTCAGACATTGGCCAGAAAGAAAAGACAACAAAACAAGAAATAATCATGAAAACAGATATTATACTTTCAGGAGTTGGCGGTCAGGGAATACTTTCCATCGCAGCCATTATAGGCGAAGCCGCCGTGAAAAACGGACTTTATATGAAACAAGCCGAGGTACATGGGATGAGCCAGCGAGGAGGTGATGTACAATCGAATTTAAGGATTTCGGATAAGCCAATCGCTTCAGATCTCATTCCTTTAGGCAAAGCCGATCTGATATTATCTTTGGAACCCATGGAAGCTTTACGTTATCTGCCTTATTTATCAAAGGATGGATGGATTGTCACTAATTCGGCCCCATTTATCAATATACCGAATTATCCAGAAACGGAACAAATTATGGCAGAATTAAATAAAATTCCCAATAAGATTATACTTGATGTAGACAGAATAGCAAAAGAAAACGGTTCTTCCCGTACAGCAAATATGGTTTTGTTGGGTGCTGCAACTCCGTTTCTAAATATCGAGTATGACAAAATAGCTGATGGTATTCGGTTTATTTTCGAACGAAAAGGAAATGATATTGTAGAGATGAACTTAAAGGCTCTGACTGCTGGTCGGTATGTTGCCGACAATCAGTGAAATCGATGGCTTAGTTTAATTCTTAATAAGTATAAGAGACAGGTATTTTTATGCCTATCTCTTATTGTTTTATTATTGAAAACTTTAACTGTATCTTGAATTGCACCTTTAGTAAAAGACAACGTTTGGAATAAAATTCGTGTCAATTTTTTTACTATCTTTGTCGGCACAAAAATAGATATTACTATGTCGAATATTACAGAAATCAGACCGAATATTTTTTATGTAGGAGTTAATGACCGTACTAAACATTTGTTTGAAGGATTATGGCCTTTACCTTTGGGCGTTTCTTATAATTCGTATATTATTAAAGATGAAAAGATTGCATTGATTGATACTGTTGATTTTTGCTATACAGAATTGTACTTGTCAAAAATAAGGGCTATTTTAGGAAATCACCCTATCGATTATCTTATTGTAAATCATATGGAGCCAGATCATTCAGCATCAATACGTGCTATTAGGGAATATTATCCGCAAGTAAAAATTGTGGGAAACAGTAAGACAATAGGCATGATTGAAGGTTTTTATGGTATTTGCGATAACTTCTGTGAAATAAAGGATGGTGATACATTGTCTTTGGGCAATAAAAACTTGAAATTTTATATGACACCCATGGTACATTGGCCTGAAACGATGATGACATATTGCGTGGAGGATAAAACCCTGTTTTCGGGTGATGCATTTGGATGCTTTGGTACTATTGATGGAGGTATTATCGATACGGAAATGAATACTGAACGCTATTGGAATGAAATGTACCGTTACTATTCCAACATAGTAGGTAAGTATGGAAATCCAGTACAAACAGCCTTGAAAAAACTTAGAGGAATAGACATAGGGATGATATGTACTACCCATGGACCGGTATGGCAAAAAGAAATAGATAAAGTAATTTCTATATATGATCGATTGAGCCGATACGAAGGTGAGAACGGTGTTGTCATAGTATATGGAAGCATGTACGGTAACACAGAACGAATGGCAGAGATTATCGCTCATGAATTGGCATTGAAAGGCATAAAAAATATTATTTTACACAATGTTAGTAAATCGGATATGTCATACATATTAAGTGACGTATTCAAATATAAGGGATTAATTATCGGTAGCCCTACATATACAAATGAATTATTCCCTAATATAGAATCTTTTATTTCAAAAATCGAAACCCGTGATTTGAAAAATAGAGTGTTCGGCTATTTTGGTTCCTATACGTGGGCTGGTGCAGCTGTCAAACGTTTGACAGCATTTGCCGATCGAATGAAATGGGAAGTGACCGGAGCTCCTGTAGAGATGAAGCAAGGTATTACTCCTGATAAAGAAAACGAATGCCGTGCTTTGGCTGACGCTATAGCAATGAAACTGAATTTATAAATATATATCAAATTTTTCAATAAAAGTTCAGTTCTACTATTTTCTTTAGGGCTGTTTTCCTATTTTTTACGAGTATGATAGTGGATTATTGGACAAATGGAAATAGGAAAACAGCCCCCGAAATTATCAAAGATAAGCTTGGTTAAAACAGGAACTGACTCTTAGATAGTAATATGCTTCCATATACAAAATGCCCTTAAAGGAAAATTCCTTTAAGGGCATTTTGTATATGAAAACTAAGTCTAAATCAACCTTCATGTTTTTTGTGATGCTTTTCCATATCTTCAGCAGCTTTTTCAAGCTGATATTCCGATTTGTCTTTATGTTTACCGACAAATTGACCTTTTTGCTTTTTATTACCAGATTTCATGACTATATATCCAATTATTTAACTTCAATTTTTTTTGTTCCTTTAGTTTCGGGTAAAATTTCTTTTTTAGGAATATCTATTGTCAAGACTCCATGTTCCACTCTAGCTGCAATTTTATCTTTATCAATGTTATCAGGTAAAATCATATTTTGCTGAAATTGCGTATATGTAAACTCACGACGCAAATAACGACCATGTTTATTGTTTTCTTTATGTTCTTGTTTCTTTTCCATAGAAACAACTAACTGATTATCATCGTCAATATGGATGTTGAAATCTTCTTTTGTCATTCCAGGAGCTGCAACTTCAACTTCATATCCTTTTTCTGTTTCCATAATATTGATGGCTGGTGAAGTTGCCGTAGCTTTTTCCATCCATTCATTTCCAAAGAAATCATTAAAAATTCCTGGTAACCAATTTTGTGATCTTCTAACAGGCATCATAATTATTATCTCCTATATTTAATTAAACACTCTATTTTATTTGAATCCGAACTATTCAATTCAGATTCACTAAGCTTTATGCAAAGTATATGCCAACAAATTAAGGCGAAAAACTGGCACATAACATGTCAATTTTTCGCCTTACCAAATGACAAAAATTCACAACTTTAATCCTCATTAACAATGAATTAAAGTCATTAATAGTTCTATTTTTCCAACGGTAAAATTTCTATCCAATAATCATCTGGGTCACAGATAAAATAGAGTCCCATGTCAGTATTTTCATAGCAAACACAACCCATTTCTTTATGAAATTTACGAATTTCATCATAGTTCCCAGGAACTCTTAAACACAAGTGGCTTTCATTATCTCCTAATTCGTAGGGTTCTTTTCTATCGCGAAGCCAAGTTAATTCCAACAAGAAATCAGTCTCTCCATCTCCTAAATAAGAAAGAATGAACGAGCCGTCGGGTGCTTTTTTCCGCTTTACTTCTTGAAGACCCAATGCCTTACTGTAAAAATTTATACTCCGTTCCAAATCAAGAACATTGATATTGAAATGATCAAATCGTCCTTTTATCTTCATAATTACAAATATTTTATCATACAAAGTTAAAATATACCAGTTATCATTCAAATTTTATAGAGTTCTAAATTTATTTAGATTACTTCAAATTTGCAGTAACACAAAATTTAGAAAAGAAGAAATACAATATACAACAAAATAGGTGTCAACTTCTTCTATCATTTTTCTTCATTTTTTATATATTTAAGCTCTCAAAGTTATAACACATATGGACATATTTTTGATTACAGTTTCAGCATTATGCCTTATAGTTGCTTTTATCGGTAGCATCGTTCCCATGTTACCCGGTCCGCCTTTGGCTTTTGTAGGAATGTTGATATTACAAGCAACAGACAAAGTTCAGTTTTCAACGATGTTATTGTGTGGATGGTTGGTTGTCATACTCATAGCACAAGTTTTGGATTATCTAATTCCGATATGGACTACACGTTTCTGCGGAGGTAGTAAATGGGGTACGCGAGGTTGTGTTGCAGGAACTCTTGTCGGTATATTCCTTTTTCCGCCTTGGGGGATTATTATCGGCCCGTTTTTAGGTGCATTTTTAGGAGAAATAATGGGAGGAAATAGCACAGTATACGCTTGTAAATCTGGATTGGGAGCTTTTTTAGGTTTTATTACAGGAACACTATTTAAACTCGCAATATGTATATATTTTACGTTCTACTTTATCAGTGCTTTAGTATGAAACTACCAAATAACAACCTCTCCAGGGTGTTGCCAAGATATATACCGACAGTTATAATCTTTCGCAATCAGGGCAAAATCTATAACAGCTTTGTAGTCCTCCCAAAAATGCATAGGAGAAAATATCTTTACTTGTACTTTGTCTAAGAATTGTTTAGCTCCTAATGCATAGTCGGTTCCCAAACGTGAATCTACAGGAAACATCACTAAATCTATGCTTTTTATTTCTTTCCTTAAATCGGATAGCTCCTTTAAATAATCACCTTCTGATTTACGTATTTCATTAGGGGTGGACTCGTCTTTCCAATGCCAATTATTCAAATCTCCAGCATGAAAAATTGTATAATTGTCGTGATATATCAGAAAAGAGATTCCGATATCTGTAGACCCAAAGGCCACTATCCTTAATATGCCATCAGTATATATATCACCCTTTTTAAGAAAATGTATACCATGATCGACTATTTTTTTATGTTTTTTTATATCATTTGAAAAAACGTAGACTATATCTTGACGAACGTTCTTCCAAAATAATATATCGGGATTGTAATGGTCTGCATGAAAATGGCTACATAATACATATAATTTTTTCTCTGTTTGTTTCAAAATGGAAGGTATAATATTAGCCGGATCTTTATAATAGTCTATAATGATATTACAAGATGAAGTACTGATAACAAAGCCGCTATGATATATATACATCAATTCCATACTCAGTATTTTGATTCTCTCAGGATAAAAATTAAGAAATATAATATTCATGTTTTCAAGACCATAAATATTATATTTCTTTTAAAGTATATTCGTTAGAACAAATATAATAACAATTTTTCTTTATTCGTTTACTTTGACAAGCATCTTTCCTATGTTTTTACCAGAAAATAGACCGAGAAAAGCGTAAGGTAATTTATCAAACCCATCGATAATCGTTTCGGTATAGTGCAGCTTTCCTTCTTTGAGCCATGTCATTAGATGCGAAAGGCCTTCTAAAAAACGCTTCTGATAATCACCAACAATAAAACCCTTAATCGTTCCGCTTTTGGACAAAATTTGTGGTAGCAATCTTGGTCCCATTTCTTGAGTAGCAGTATTATAAGAAGCAATCTGTCCACATAATGCAATACGTGCATGATAATTCAGATGAGCAATAATAGCCTCACTAACTTCTCCTCCTACATTATCAAAATAGCAGTCTACCCCTTTAGGGCATAATTCGGATATAGTCCCAGATAAATCTTTGGTAGTTTTATAGTTTATGGCCATATCAAAACCAAATTCGTTCTTCAAAACATTTACTTTCTCATCAGAACCTGTAATTCCTAAAACTTTACATCCTTGGATTCGAGCAATTTGTCCGGCCACCAGCCCTACCGCTCCGGCTGCTCCGGAAATAACCATTGTCTCTCCATATCGTGGTTGACATATGTCCATAACTCCGAAATAGGCTGTCAAGCCAGGCATGCCCAATACTCCTAAATAATACCCATCAGGAAACTCATCTGTATGTATCTTACGCAGCCGATCGGCCTTATCTTTAGAATAAGTGGCCCAAGGAAGCATTCCTACCACTCTATCGCCTTTTTTCAAAATATCACTTTTACTTTCAATTACGGTCGCTATTGCTCCACCGTCTATTGGCTTCCCAAGTTCAAAGGGTTTTATATAAGATTCTTCATCACTCATACGACCTCTCATATATGGGTCTACGGAAATATATTGGGATTTCAATAATACCTCTCCATCCTTAGGTGCTGAAATTTCAATCTCTTCAAACCCGAAATTATTTTCTGTGGGCATCCCTATCGGACGCGAACGTAATACAATTTGTCTGGCTTTCATCACTTTATTATTTAATTGTTTCATGTATATTAAACATTGGACACTCAATATTCGTTCACTTATTGCAATTAAATAACAAATGGAAATCTTTCTTTTTATATTATTCTATGAAAATAGTACTATCGTTTCAGTGTATCCGAAAATTAAATAATGGTGCAAAAACGAGAATTATAAAAAATAAAATATATATGGTGAGAGCTACATATCTTGCTCCATTTTCGTGTGAATATACAGGAATAGGCTCCGAATATATCCCTTTTGTAAAAAGATAACGATGTAAAACAAGATATAGATATTTATATACAACAAAAGATGTAATGATACCTATAACAATACCAGCCAATATATCTCCCGGATAATGAACTCCGACATACATCCGAGAGTAACATGTTATTAAAGCCCATAAAACGGCAGTAAATGAATAAAATCTATTTTTAAACAAAAGAGCTGTAAATATAGCTAATCCGAAACCGTTTGATGCATGGCTTGATGCAAAACCATATTTCCCTCCTCTATAGTTATTGACAATGGTTACATATTGAGAAAAATCTGGATCTCGTGTCGGTCGTAAACGTTCAAATAGAGGTTTAAATATAGACGACGCAACTTGATCACATATTGTAACAACTAATATAATCATTAAGGCTGCTAATATTCCTTCTTTCCAGTTCCGATGAAACACGACATAAACTAACATTACAATTAAGGGAAGCCAGATGATTTTCCCCGTGTACACCCACATAACCTGGTCTAAATATAACGTATGAAAATGATTGAAAAATAATAAAACGGTCCGATCAAGTTCTAACAAGTCTTCAAGCATATATATTTAAATAAAGTTTTTTCGGCACTCAAAAAGAATTCGCGAAATAATTTGTAAAGATAGGCATTTTCGAGTAATGAGCCAACCACTCCTCTTTACATATTATCCCGCGATAAAATATTATTGTTCTTAAAACCTGATAAAAATAAGTCGATCAAATCATTTTTACTTTTCTTTCGGTCTTTTTTCCCGTTTTCACTCGTCAGATAGCCCGCTAAAAACAGAAAAAACATCCTCGAAAGAAATCCACAAAACTGACCCGAGCAAAATTTACAACCGGCTCTTAGACTTTTATATAATTTCTATATCCGATGATGGTAGCCAACCCCGGTTTCCATCTTCAATCAATATCTCTGACCACTCTCCCACCTTACTTAAAACCCTCACTTTAGTACCTTCATGCAAAACAAAAAGATCAGTACCACTTTCAGCCGGGGCACTTTTAATTGTAATCGAAGGAGCGAAAACAATGGCTTCATTACGAATTTCCATTTTTTCTTTTTGCGCTGAAGCGAAACAATTGGCTATGATAGAAACTATCAACAAAATAAAGCCGACAAAAAATCCCATTTTCTTTAACCATATCTGACGGGTAAAGAAATAAAGATATGCCCCTATGATAAATAATATAAAACAAATAATTCCTAATATAGCCCAGCTATTAGATGAAAGTGTATCGCGAACTGTATTTATCCACATAACCAGAAAAAAAGTCCCTACAGGTTCTATTTTATCGGTTATACGGGCTTTTGCCATGTCTAAATTAAACTTTACATCAGTATTGCCAGGAGATAATAACAACGCTCTTTCGTAATTTAGTATTGCTTTGGGATATTGCTTATTCTTATAATACGCATTCCCCAAATTGTAATATAAATCGGTAGAGTTTCCTTTCTCTTTTTGCAATTGTTCATAAAGAGTAATTGCTTTTGAATAGTTCTCTTTACTATATGCCTCGTTTGCTTGTTGCCATAAATCTTGACTCCACAATTGAGTAAAACAAAACATACAAAATATTAAAATACTATATATCCTTCTCATTTGTCTGGCGAATTTATTTTTTTACCGTACTTTCCAATTTACCTATCGCTTCCACCGTATCGGCATATAACTTGTCCATTGCATCATCGTTTTGAGCTGGTGCATATTGCGCAAATTCACATGTATCCAATATTGCCATAAAACTATCTACAAGTTCTTCTGCTGCTCCATATTTAGATAATTCTATAGCAACATTGTCCCGAGTAAGAACTGACAATGGGAGATTCAACTTATCGCTCAAGTATCCCCATACGGCTTTTAGTACTTCATCATAAAAAGCTGTTTTATCGTGACTTTGCAAATATTTTCCAGCAATCTTTAATCGTTTGGTTGCCACTTTATTTGCTTTTTTATTTTTCATCAAAGCTATATTCGCATTAGCCTGCGCTTGTTTACGATTTATTATGGCAAAAGCAATAAACAACAATGCCGGAAGTATATACCAAAGCCAATAAACCAAACTTCCATATATCACAGATTGTTCCTTTTGCAGATTTTGTTTATTCAACTTGATAAAATGAATATCTTGATTGAGTAATCGTACCGATTCTTTATCTGTGAAATCAGATATTGAGGAGGAAGAACTTCCTGTTCCTTTTGCTACTTTTAAGTGATATTCGGGAGTTTTTAAAGTTTTGTATGTTTTACTTCCAGAATCAAAATAAGAAAATTCAGCAGAAGAAATAGTAAAGTCTCCCGGATGACGTGGAATAGCAGTATATTCAATGATACGTGTACCATCAAGACCATTCACTTTTACATCAATTTTGGGATCATAAACTTCAAAATCTTCGGGGAATTTTATTTCAGGATTTTTTATATATTTTACATTTCCTCGGCCTTTTATCACCAATTTTACAGTAACGGCTTCATTTGTTTTCAATGACTCCCGAGTGATAGACGAATTCATCGAAAAAGAACCTACCGCACTCATAAAAGAAGCAGGTTTTCCTGCCGGAAAAGGTGATACATGTATAGTAACTGGAGCTGTAGTAATTGTTTTCGATACTTCTTGCATCGTATTCATAATTCCAAACGGACTGCGTACTGGCCGCAATACTTGTATGCTAACTTCGTATTTCCCTTGAGAAATTTTTAATTGTCCCGCATGCTGAGGAAATATAATATAACGTTTTACGACAACTGTCCTGTAATTTTTACCGTTATAGTGTTCTAATTCCATCTGAGGATTTGCAATGGGTATTTCCTGAACTGCAAATCCCTCAAAAGTCGGAAAAGTGGTAGCTCCTAATCCTGAAATATCGGAACGTGTGTATAACTTAATCGCAACAGATATTGCCTGTTGTTCATATACTTGTGTCGGGGAGGCTATTAAACGTGCAAATGTTTCTGTATCCGACGATGGAGAAACTGCAGAACCTTCTGATGAAGGACTTCCGTTTCCATTACCGGCAGACTGCTTATCTGGTGGTAAAATTTTCAATGAAACGGGTGACGTCGACATCTGCTTCCCACCAACTTTGATTGTTGCAGCACCTATCTGGTATGTCCCTTCCTTTTCTGCCCGCAGAGTATAAACGTATGATTCTTCTGTTTGGGAAGTCGCCCGCCCGTTTATATTACTATACTGCGACCCTTGAGATACAGCAGGACCATACAATATTCGGCATCCCGGAAAATCAGGCACACGTATATCCTGCCCATTGGCATTGATTAATGTGAAAGTTACTTGAAAGGTTTGCCCTTTTACAACTTGTCTTGGAGCTGAAGTCGAAAATGATACATTATCAGCCTTAGACAAGATGTTACATGACGTTAAAATCGTTAATATGAAAAATAATTTTTTCATCATTGTGATATGCTATTTTATATTTTTCCGTTTTTTAAATGGTTGGATATTTTTTTTTGGCTTCCAGAAATCTTTTCATCCGTTCTTCTTCGTTCAAAGGACGTATTTTAACTTCTGATTTGCCAACTTTGTATTTCTTGTTATTAACTAAAATCTTAGCTTCAGGAATTATAACCTTGCCCGACTCACCTGCTTGTACAATATATGTATAAGTCGTTATTATCCTACCTTGAATAGGCCAACCATTCATTAATATCGGTTCTCGTTCCAATGTTATCGATGGTCCGGCCAATACTTTGCAATTTTTGAAATCGCCAGTATTAAAATCTTCTCCATCTCCATTTATTACCTGATACCTCACACGGAATGTCTCCCCCGAACGAACTTCTTCCGGAACAGAACTTATGAACTGTACCGAAGCCTGTTTTTTCTTTTCAGACCTTACCGATATTATTTCTATTGTTGTTTTCCTACTTTTATATGTTTTACCTTCGACCGAAACTGAAACTGAAGGTATTACTACTGTTCCCTTTTTTCCAGCTTGAAGAATATAAGACCTATTTTCCGAAACGGAACGTACAAAGTGCCCTGATATTACCGCCAACTGTGATGAACGGGAAATAGAAGGACCGGAAAGCACCTTACATCCTCTAAATTTGGGCGATTTGAAGTTCTCGGTAGATGCATTCCTCAGAGAAAATACTATTTCAAATCGTTCACCCGCCTGAACAGACTTAGGTACTTGTACATCTAAATGTATATCCTCCCGAGCATATATTCCGGTAACAGAAATAAAAAATAATATCAGTATCGATAATTTTTTCATTTTCACTTTTACCATTCTTTATCCGTTTTCTTCCGTTTTTGTTGCTGCATCATTGCTTTTTTGACTTTTTCTTGAGTATTTTTCTCGTCTTGTTGAATTGCATCCAATATTTGTTGCGCATTCTCTTTAGTCATCTGAGGAGGTGCCTGCTGCTGTTGCTGTTTATCTTTTTTATCATCTTTATTATCTTTGTTATTCTGCGGATTTTGGTTTCCTTTGTTATTTTTATCTTTGTCTTGCTGGTCTTTGTTATCTTTGTCTTTATCCTTATTCTTATCTTTGTTCTCATCATTTTGCTGTTGTTGCTGATTTTTCAGTAACAATTGGGCCAAACGTAAGTTATAACGTGTTTCGTTATCTTTGGGATTTCGGCGCAATGCATTTTTATAGGCATCTATGCTCTCTGCATATTTCTTTTCTTGTAAAAATACATTTCCAATATTATGCCATATACGAGCTTGTTGTAATGAGTCTTTTTCATTCACCACAGACTTTTTGTACTGTTCGAGAGCTGCATCCATTTTTTGTTGCTTATATAAAGCGTTACCCAGATTATAAGTACCTAACCAAGATTCGGGATTTGCATCCAAAGCTTTACGATATTCTATTTCTGATTCTGTAAATTTTTCACTTTCATATAAGGTATTTCCTTTCCGTATACTGTTACGTTCGATTTTCGGATTTACTTTTTTATTGATTTGTGGTACAGTATCTCTTGTCTGAGCCGATACTATCGACATCATTGACATGAAAGAGATAACCATTATATATTTCATTTTCTTCATATTCATAAAACTTAAAACTTTTATCAAGAAAAGAAATTGACTTTCTTCATCAGTTTATTTTTACGGTCAAGTATAAAGATGTCAAGTAAAAGCAAAATCAAAACTATCCATGCCAATCCTTGGAATTGCTCATCATATTCAGAATAGACTTTACTTTCTATATCAGATTTTTTCATTTTTTTCACTTCTGCAGTCAAGGCTCTCAATGCGCTTCCTGTATTATCTGCCGATATATATATACCATCTCCGGCTTTTGCTATATCTCGGCCTAACTGAGCATTGAGTTTAGTAATAACCACGTTTCCTTGATTATCTTTACGCAAATTGGTATCATTTCCTCCGATAGGTATAGGAGCTCCTTGTTCTGAGCCGATACCGATCACATCTACCATAATTCCCTTTTGGGCTGCTTCCTTAGCCATCTGGACAGCATCATCTTCATGATTTTCTGCATCAGTAATTACAATTATTGCCTTATCGGCCGACTGGTCAGGAGTGAATGAATTCATTGCTAAAGCTATAGCTCGTCCGATAGCTGTACCCTGAGTAGGTACCATGTCAGGAGAAATTGTAGATAAAAACATTTTCGCCGATACGAAATCAGAAGTTATAGGCAATTGAGTATACGCATCTCCCGCAAAAACAATTAATCCGACTTTATCATTATCTAATTGGTCAATTAATTTAGATAGCATCTGTTTAGCTTTATCTAAACGACTCGGTGCTATATCTCGGGCCAACATAGAATTGGAAACGTCTAATGCAATAATGATTTCAACTCCTTGTTTTTTTACCGTTTCTATCTTAGCTCCCATTTGTGGACGCGCTATAATAAAAATCATGACAATAAGAGCTAATTGTTGCAAAAAGAATTTGGTTCCAGGTTTGTACTTCGATACATCGGGAGCTAATGACTGAAGTATCTGAGGGTTCCCGTATTTGGCCATATTTTTCCGATTCCGGTAAACACTATAGAAGTATATAGCCCACATTAGAGGAACTATCAACAACAGGTACAAATATTGTGGTTGTGCAAATCGAAACATAATTATTATTTTTATGGAATATTCCGTAAAACGGTATTTCTTAAGATAATCTCAATTCCTAACAGTGCGAATGCCAATATAGCCCACGGAAGATAGTTTTCTTCACGCCGGCTGAACTCTTTCACTGAAAGTTTAGTTTTCTCAAGTTTGTCTATCTCTTCAAAAATATTTTTCAATACTCCTTTGTTCGTGGCTCTAAAATATTTTCCATCTGTTTCAGCAGCAATTGTCTTCAGAGTAGTTTCATCTATTTCTACCGGCATGTTTTGATACATCACCCCATAAGGAGTCTGCACCGGATAAGGCGCCTCACCCTGAGTCCCTACTCCTATTGTATATACCCTAATTCCGAAAGATTTAGCAATTTGTGCAGCAGTTAATGGTGATACATCTCCTGCATTGTTGGTCCCGTCTGTCAACAATATAATAGTTTTAGATTTTGCAGGCCCGTCCTTTATACGATTTATAGCTGTCGCCAGACCATCTCCAATGGCAGTCATATCGGCAATCATACCACACTGAACATCTTTCATTAAATTGAGTAATACAGCGTGATCTGTAGTCATCGGACACATGGTAAAACTTTCACCAGCAAAAATAACAAGTCCAATATTGTCATCCGTGCGTCCACTTATAAACTGTGATGCCACATCTTTCGCTGCTTGTATACGATCGGGCTTAAAATCACGTGCTAACATACTACTGGATATATCCAAGGCAACTACGATATCAACTCCCTCTCGAGTTTGGTTTTCCCATCGATCTGTCGCTTGTGGACGTGCCAATACTATTATAATACAGGCTATTGCTCCTAATCTCAAAATAAAAAGAAAATGCCTCAAATAATATTTATATGTTTTAGGCAATTTGGCAAATGCCTGAGTAGAAGAAACCTGTAATGCAGCTTGTGCCTTTTTATGCTTCAAAATATACCAGATAATAGCCGGTATAAGGCATAGCAGTAATAGTAAATATAGAGGATTCGCAAATACCATTTTTCTTTAATTTTAGTTTATTCACATCCTATTTTTATGGAAACGAATATATGCCATATCAATTTATTATTGCCCTGTTATTTCTCCTGAGATGTCTCTTTTTGCGCTTCTGCATTAGAATCGCTTTTTTCCTCCACCGGAATTTCTTCAACAGGTTTTGTTTCTTCGACAAACGTAATAGCATTACGCATCACAGCTTCGTTGTCTTCTGGTAATGGCCTCATCTTTGCAAATTTCACGAAATCAGCCATTTCTAAAATTTCTTTCAACTTATGATTGACCAATTTGGCATCTTCATTTTTCCGTAATATAGAAATGATTTCAGAAGATGTCATTTCCATTGCGTTTACATGGAAACGCTCATCTATATATTCCCGTAAAATATCAGTCACTCGAGTATAATATTCTTTTTCTTGCCCATTTTGCCACAATTTACTCTCCTTTACTTCTTCCAAAGCATTCATGGCTTTTATATGGGGTGGTAAGAGTGATTCGGGTGAAATTACTTCTTCTGGACGTTCACGCTTACGCCACCAGAACCAATACAGCAAACCCAAAGCAACTAATAACAAAACAATACCCATGATGACAAGAGCCGTATTCGAGATATAATCCCATAAAACAAAAGGAGGTTTCTGCACACCCTTGATATCGAATCCAGCCTTTGTTGTATCAACTTCCATAGGTACCACTTTGAGACTCAAAGTTTCTGTAGTGAAAGTATCTTTGTTCAAAATATATCGAAAAGGTGGAATATAATAGAATCCAGAATCGAACGATGTAATCAGGACATCACTTTTTATTTGGATACGATTATTTCCCAAATCAGTGGTATCCGGCATCGTTACCCGCAAAACTTCTATTCCAGTTACCAAAGAATCGGTCAGGAAAGGCATCTGGACGACTTTGCCCTTGTCTTGCGCCATTTCGAGATGTATCATTGTTTGTTCGCCCATCCAAATTGCCGTTGAGTCCATTTTCGCACTCACCACTACATTATCAGCAAAAGCCATTGCCGAGGAGACCAGACAAATTCCCAGAACTATTCCTTTTATCGGTTTATTATATTTCATTGTATCTCATATAAATTTTATCGATATTCGATTATCAAAAAAATATGCAATTAACTCCTTCTCTTAAAAAGCCCGATCAAAGCTTTGACATAATCCTCATCTGTCGCAATCGAAGCTAAATCGACACGACTTTTCCTCATATAATCAAGCATGACATTCTGTCGTTCATTCCACCAGCGTATATATGCGTCACGAACTTTCTTGGAAGAGGAATCTACCCAGTCTTCACTGCCATTTTCAGCATCATACATTTTTACCAGACCTACATTTGGGAGCTCTGTTTCACGTTTGTCATATATCTGTATACCAACTAAATCATGTTTTCGATTAGCAATCGAAAGTGCATTTTTGTAATTGCCTAAAGCAATAAAGTCAGAAATTAGAAATGCTGTACAACGTTTTTTTATTGCATTGGTCATATACTCTAATACCAAACTCAAATTTGTTCCTGTACTTTCGGGATGAAAATCGATTAACTCTCGTATGATATATAGAATATGTTTTTTCCCTTTTTTAGGAGGAATAAATTTTTCAATTTTATCGGAGAAAAAGATAACTCCAATTTTATCATTATTCTGAATTGCCGAGAATGCAAGTGTCGCTGCAACTTCTGTCATTACAGATTTTTTCATTTCACCCACCGCACCAAAGTCTCGACTGGCAGATACATCTACCAACAACATTACCGTAAGTTCTCGCTCTTCTTCAAAAACTTTTATATACGGCTTATTATGCCGGGCGGTTACATTCCAGTCGATATCGCGTACATCATCACCATATTGATATTCCCGGACTTCAGAGAAAGCCATACCTCTCCCCTTAAAAGCCGAATGGTATTGTCCTGCAAAAATATTACGGGACAATCCCCGGGTTTTTATTTCGATCTGACGAACTTTTTTTAATAGTTCTTTTGTTTCCATACGCCAGGCTTTATTGCTTTATATCTAATCAGGGTACCTCAACTTTATTCAAGATTTCACTGATAATCTCTTCAGAAGTCATGTTATTAGCTTCTGCTTCATAGCTTAATCCTATACGGTGACGCATTACATCATAACATACTGCACGTACATCTTCTGGGATTACATATCCACGTTGTTTCAAGAATGCATATGAACGAGCGGCCAAAGCTAAATTTATCGAAGCACGAGGAGAAGCTCCAAAAGAAATCATTTCTTTCAAATCTCCAAGCCCATGGTCTTCAGGATAACGAGTAGCAAAAACGATATCTACGATATATTTTTCTATCTTTTCATCGATATATACTTTACGTACGATATCTCTTGTCTCGATAATTTCCTGGGCCTTCAGTACCGGTTGTACAGTTTCTCGTTCGCCTGTAATATTCTGACGTATAATTAATTTTTCCTCTTCTTTTTTCGGATATCCGATGATAACTTTCAACATAAAACGATCGACCTGTGCTTCAGGTAATGGATATGTACCTTCTTGTTCTATTGGATTTTGTGTAGCCAATACCAAGAACGGGTCATCGAGCTTAAATGTAGTTTCTCCAATCGTAACTTGACGTTCCTGCATAGCTTCGAGCAAGGCACTTTGTACTTTTGCCGGAGCACGATTTATTTCATCTGCCAATACAAAATTAGCAAAAACCGGACCTTTTTTTACCTCAAACTGTTCCTTTGCCTGACTGTAAACCATTGTACCGATAACGTCGGCAGGCAGCAAGTCCGGAGTAAATTGGATACGGTTATATTTAGCATCGATAAGAGAAGCAAGTGTCTTTATCGCGAGAGTTTTTGCCAATCCCGGAACACCTTCGAGCAATATATGACCATTTGAAAGAAGACCAATCATCAGAGAATCTACCAGATGTTTCTGCCCTACAATTACCCGGTCCATACCCATGGTTATCATATTCACAAATGAACTTTTACTTGCAATGAGTTCATTTAATTCACGAATATCTACTGTTTGACTCATATTATATTGTTTTTTATTAAATTATTCCTGTTTATGCAGCCCCATAATAGCCTAAGTGCAAAAGTAACTACGATGTATTTACATTTAACACTTTAACTGTTAAAAAAGGCTAAGCTTGTAGTAAAAAAAACTAAGTCGCCAAAGTAATGATACCGGCGACTTAAAGACTTTATTTATTCATATTCCGATAATATTTTTGTAGCAAGAGCTTTTGCTTTTTCCACCGATTCTCTATTGTTGGAATCTATATTATATTTTGATTTTTCGGGAATTATCAACTTGGTTCCTACAGGTACACTATTAGGATTGGTTATATTCGCTTTATTTTCCTGATATATGTATACCCAAAAAGTTTTATGACCGAAATGTTTCAATGACAAGGTGGTCAAAAAAATTCCCGGTTTCATGATTTCCGTAACAGTCTTCTCCGATAACATTGTATCATTATTTATCTCTTTTTCAGTTACTTTATTGCTCTTTTCATTCATGTTGGTTATTGGCTTATCTTCGAGCATGGCAGTATCTTTTCTTACAACCGCTGTTGTTTTTAGAGAATCCATAACCAAAGCTTTAACAACCGAAACAGAATCTTTGTTCTTTTCACCCTCCTGATTTTGTTTTTTTATGATAGCCGGAATCCAACTACTTATCGTTACTTGTCCTTCCTCAAAAGTACCATTATAACATAGCCATATCAAATCTGCTACAACAAAAATCAATAAAGAAGTTACAAATCCGTACCAAAAGTTTTTCCGATTTCGCCATGTTTGTTTTCGTCTAAATTCTTCTTTTTCGTAATTATCGACAACTGATACAGATATGACTTCTATATGCTCTTTTTCTTCTGGTTCTTTTATTTTTTCTTCAGGTACTGTTTGTGCATCATACTCTTCAGCAGGAAGTTTGTGTTCGGTATTCTCGTCTTTACTTTCTTTTTGATTGTTTTTATCAGAAATGTTCATTTCATTCGGCAACTGGTTGCTTTCTGGTTGTATTTCATCTTTTTTTACATTTTGCTGTTCATCAGGAATATCCGCTATCACAATATCAGATGTCTCTTTATCCAATGACATTACAACCGTTTCCATTTCTGTAGAAGAATCATCTATATTGGTCTCTGTCATATCACTATCTTCTATTGCCATATAAGAAATCTCAGTATCTTTTATATCGACATCATCGGCTATGACTTCAGCTTCGAAACAGGCAAATGGAGCATTTACAGCATCTCTCATGCTTTTATCAGGTGTAAATGACAATTTATAATGACCGGGAATTTCACAAGGCTGCCCCGTCTGAACATTTACACTATTTCTTTTTCCTACCCATACAGGTTTAAATACACCCAAGCCATTGATTTTAAGAGACTCTCCGGAAGATAAAATTTCTGTGGCTAAAGTAAAAAATTCTTTTAAGAAAGTCTCTGCTTCCTTCTTTGTACAGTCCGATTTCCGAGATAGCAAATCGACCATTTCAGGTAATGATATTTTACTGTTCATTATCGGATTTCTCTCTAAGTTTATTTTTTATAATCGTTCCGGGTTTAAATGTCAGCACAATTTTAGGCGGTATCAGCATCCGTTTTCCAGTGGCGGGATTAACAGATATACGTTCAGCCTTTTTTCGAGGCTCGAAAGTTCCAAAACCTTGTATAGAAAATGAATCCATCATTACACTATGCTCTTTTATTATCTGTAATGTGTCTGACATCAAGGCATCAATACTTTTTTTATTTTTGCCCAAACGTTTTTGCAATTCTTCTATAAACTTTTTGTACTCCACACTTATTTGTTTTTTTAGATGAAAGTCGAAAATTACACTTTTTTTTCGACATCACAAAATCTAAAACTATGGAATCGATAAAAGGTTCAAAAATCGGAGAATGCTTAAAATTAAAATTTAATCTTTTAAAAATTATAAGAGAAAAAATTATATATTTATGCTTGATATGGAAAATCGTAATGAATATAAGGATATGAATTGGAAATATTTCAAGCGAGATATCAGTTGGTTGTCATTCAACCGACGCGTATTATTAGAAGCACGAAATAAAGAGCTTCCACTGTTCGAACGAATAAAATTTTTATCAATATATTCATCAAATCAAGAAGAATTTTATCGTATACGTGTATCGGAACATCGTAATCTGGTAATGTTGAAAAATTGCTCTTCTGCAGAATATCAAAATGCCAAAGAGACATTGGCTGAAATCAATGCTGAGGTCAGTCGACAGGTAAAAGATTTCTCTTATATCTTCACTCACGAAATATTACCAGAATTAGCCTATAACGATATTGTTTTGTATCAGGGACAACCAATGCCAGATTTTCATAAAGATTTTATCAGAAATTACTTTAAAGAAGAAATTTTCCCATATTTGCAACCGGTACTTATTCTTAAAGATCATATATCATCATTTTTACGAGATAACCGATTATATTTGTCTATCCAATTACATCCTCGAGGCAGTCAGGATTCTCAAATATATTATGCTTTGATAAAGGTACCTTTTTCCAAAGTACCACGTTTTATCGAGCTCCCAGCCTATGAAAGCAAACATTACCTCATGTTCGTCGATGATGTTATCGGATACAATTTAGATATTGTGTTTCCCGGATTTGTTGTCGATGCATATTATAGCGTACGAGTGTCCAGAGACGCAGACTTTTCGATAGATTCAAATCAAAAAGAGAATATCGTCGATGAAATACGCAAACATGTAAAGAAAAGAAAGACTGGTGTAGCCAACCGTTTGGTATATAATGCTATGATGCCTCATGAAATGCTCAGCTATTTATGCCAAGCCTATAATATTCCTGAAAGTCAATGCATTGCTGCCGGGAGATATCTAACACTTGAAGATTTGATAAAATTACCGAATCCGACAGGCAAAAAATTGGCGGTAGAATCTCCTATTCCTCTTCGCGTTCCGGAGTTTGACCGATCCGGTTCCGTATTTAAAGTTATAAAGTCCCATGATATGCTGTTACATTTCCCGTATCAATCGTTTGACTATCTTATCCGATTTCTTATGGAATCGGCATATGACCCCAAAGTGGAAGAGATAAAATTGACTCAATATCGTGTGGCAGAAAATTCAGAGGTAATCAATGCTTTAGTTACTGCTGCACGAAATGGTAAAAAAGTTACGGTTTATGTGGAATTGAAAGCACGCTTTGACGAAGAAAACAATATATTTACATCAGAACAGATGCAAAAGGCCGGTATACATGTCATATATGGAGTGCCGGGACTAAAAGTGCATGCCAAAGTTGCTTTAATATTACGTCGTTCGATAGGAGGAACTAATATGGAAAAAAGCTTTGCGTTTTTGAGTACCGGGAATTTTAATGAAAAAACAGCAAAGGTATATTCAGATATAGGTCTTTTTACCTATAATACACAAATTATCACAGAACTGAACTGCTTATTTGAGATTTTAGAGGGAAAAGATGTACCCCCTATTTTCAATACATTGCTGGTAGCACAATATAATATGCTGGATGTGCTGAAATCTATGATAGACCAAGAAATCGGAGCTGCCCAAGAAGGTAAAAAAGCTTATATTATACTAAAAATGAACGGATTACAAGACATAGATATGATAAATAAACTGTATGAAGCCAGTAACGCGGGTGTACAAATAGACCTTATTATTCGAGGTATTTGTTGCCTTGTTCCCAACCAGCCATATAGTCGCAATATACGTATTATTCGAATTATAGACCAATACCTCGAACATGCTCGTATATGGTATTTTTATGCCGGTGGAAACGAATGTGTATATCTATCTTCAGCTGACTGGATGAAACGTAATCTAAGCCGACGAATAGAAACAGCATTTCCCATCGTGGATGATAGATTGAAAAAACAGATTATCCGTATTTTACATTATCAACTGGCAGATAATGTACAAGCGTGTCAAATAGATGAACATCTGAATAATATATACGTCCAGAATAATAATCCTGAACGGGTAAGAGCACAACAAAAAATATATGAAATGTTACAAGAAGAAGTTGCCCTTTCTATGAATTACCATCAATCATAAATCTTTAGAGCCAATAAACACTATGTCAGATTTTAGATTAAAAGCGTTTATCAGTGTAGCTAAAAATCTTAGTTTTACAAAAGCATCAAAAGAACTATATATCAGTCAGCCAGCAATAACTCGTCATATACAGGAATTAGAAGCTAAATATCACATCGCTTTGTTCGAGCGCATGGGCAATAAAATAAAACTTACCCGAGCCGGAGAAATTTTGTTAGAGCACAGTGAACGGATTGTTGAAGATTATAAACGTTTGGAGTATGATTTACATTTGCTTACGAATACTTATGCAGGAGAGTTAAGAATCGGGGCCAGTACTACTATCGCCCAATATGTATTACCTGCTGTACTGGCAAAATTTGTGGATAAGTTTCCTGACGTGAAAATATCGCTTCTCAATAGCAATTCAAGACAAATAGAGTCAGCTTTGGGAGAACATCGAATCGACTTAGGTATGGTAGAGGGTATACAGCATACTCCCAATATAAAATATACTGTATTTATGCAAGATGAATTAGTTGCCGTTGTAAGCAATCGGAGCAAATTGTCGCAACGTGATGAAATAAGTTTATATGAATTGCCCCATATCCCATTGGTATTGCGTGAACAAGGTTCCGGGACGCTCGATGTTCTCGAAGCTGCACTTCTACCCTATTCGATAAAGTTATCATGCTTAAATGTACAAATGTTTTTGGGAAGTACAGAGAGTATAAAACGTTATCTCGAACATTCCGATTGTATGGGTATTGTTTCTTTTAGGGCTATTCAGCAAGAAGTGCTGGAAGGAAAATTGAAAATAATAGACTTTAAAGAATGCCGTATAGAACGAAATTTTAGTTTTATACAACAATACGGGCAAGATACAGGGCTTGCTGCGGCATTTATTCAATTTGCAATGCATTATAATAAGGAAATATAAAAAGAATTCCTCAAATTTTCGAAATAAATGAAAATTTGAGGAATTTGGTCTATGCAATTAAGTAATTAAGACAGTATTGGGGTTAAATATTTAGCCATAAGATAGCCTCCTACCAATAGCCATACAAATAATACGGATGCCAAGATAAAAGGCCGAGCTCCTGCTTTCTTAAACTTATCTATACTGGTTTCTGCTCCTAATGCAGTCATAGCCATTGTCAACAAAAATGTATCGAAGCTATTTATTCCTTCGACAACAGCATGAGGCAATAAATCAAGCGAATTGAATCCTATAATCAATAAAAATCCTACAGCAAACCAAGGAATCGTAATTTTACTCTTGGTCCCAGTTTTAGAATGTCCCTTATTTCCGAACTTTGCCAAACATAAACTCATAATCAGCAATACAGGAGCCAATAACATAACTCTGATCATTTTTACAATGACAGCCGGATCTGATATTTCTGTCCCCATAGCATTACCAGCACCTACAACATGGGCTACTTCATGCAAAGTAGAACCTGTGTAGATTCCCATCTGCTCCGGAGTCAGTTCTAATATACCTGCCCGATACATTGCCGGATATAAAAACATGGATATGGTACCGAATATAACAACTGTAGAAACAGCGACTGCAGTTTTATGGGGTTGGCTTTTAACTACCGGCTCAGCTCCTAACACAGCAGCAGCGCCACATATAGCACTTCCTGTGGAAGTGAGTAAAGCGACATCTTTATCCATCTTCATCAATTTACCAACTAAAATTCCTAATAATAGCGTCCCCGTCACAATAATAATATCAATAAATACAGCAGGCAATCCCACATTTACAACATCTTGAAATGTCAAGCGGAAACCATAGAGCACGATACCTGTACGTAAAATCTGTTTTGTGCAAAATAATATTCCGGGAACCCATGTCTCAGGCAATCTATTGCGTAAACTATTGGCATATAACATACCCAAAATAATACCGACAATCAAGGGGCTGAACGATAATTTTTTTATAAAAGGAAATTCGGCAATATAAAAGGCCGAACAAGAAAAAAGAGCAATGAGCAGGATACCATGAAGAGTATTCGCTTTCTTTTCACCTAACATAATAACTGTCTTTAATTTTTTATTTAACTGAAGACAAAGGTAAAGTTTTTCGTTTGAATTTTAATTTAATATTTTGTTATGGCTTATAACATCTTGTTAAGAGTCTATCTAAATTTTCCAATAAAGAAATTATGTATTCAAACTTTTTATGTCTTTTCTCAGTCTATATTTATGTTCTTATATGTCATGTAACCCACTACACTTTTTATCAGAACTGAAAAATATCCCCGGGGGACAGTTCTCAAAAAATACCTGTTCCCAATGAAACAGGCTCTAAATCTATTGATAACGAAACTTGAAAAATGGATGTATTGTATTTTCATACCATGATGGGTGTCTGATTTTTGATACTAACTCCGTGACATTGACCAATGGTAATGGGTAATTTTCGAAATCAGAATTTTTGGTACGCATTACCAACATACCTCTTAATGAACCGATAGATACGCTCAGCATAATTGTCAATAGTTCAGGTTTTACTGATATCCTATTCTTTTCTATCGAAATGTATTCTATCATATCTTCTATTTCAAATGTTACGTTTATTTTATATTCGAGGATAGATGTCTTTCTACCTTCTTTTTTTATATCATAGTGTACCCCCAGTAGTATATCTGTACGATTTTGTTCTATATCGGGGTTTAATTGTACCGAAAAGCCTACATGGACACTATCTTTTTTCAAATCACATTTATAGTTTTGGGTATTATCAACAAACTTTATTTCCTCGATATGAGACAATCGTATTTGCATCGCCACTCTATTCATTACTTCGTATTTAATTAGAACATTCTTCTTAAAAACAAATTGGAGGTTTTAATGTTTATTTATAACAATAATGAAAAATCTGATTTAATAGAGAAATAAATTTTATGGATTACAAAAGGAATAGATTTTCTCTTGAAATCTATTCTTATTTTTCTGTAGTTTGTTATATCTTTGACATATCAGAAATAAGAAAATGAAAAAAAAGGATTCTTTTTGGAAAATAATGTCGGTAATATTACTGCTGTTATTAGCTATGACAGGAGGCTTTTATCTATATCGGTATAACATTGTTTCAGAACCATTTGAAATAACCGATGAGCTTGGTGGAAATATTTTTCCTTCTGCAGTTTTGTCTGTTGCTGTTACCGATACGCTTATTGTCATGCCTGCTGATACTTCTTATTTAGGCAATCCAAAATCATGCATCGGGATACGAGTTAAATCGGATAAAATGAATAGTAAGTTAAGAATTAAGGTTGCAGAAAGTCCTTTTTTTAGTGAGTCTATTTCAGAATTCATTTTGCCTAAGGCTCGTACAGAATACCTTGTTTATCCGGACATTGTATGGAAATATGATGCATTGAAAGAAAATATTCAGCCAACCCCCGTTAGTGTTGCTGTACAAGTAGAAATGAACCGAGATAATCTGGGACAAAAGGTAAGAACTTTTTCTATGCGCAGTATCAATGAATGTCTTTTAGGTTACAACGATATAAACCAGAAATTTCATGAAACAGGTATTTTTTTCGCAGCTTATGTCAACGAAGACCACCCGATGATAGATATGGTATTGAGAGAGGCTCTCAACACCCGAATTGTAAATAGATTTCTCGGTTATCAATTAAACAAAGAAAGTTCGGTAGAAAATCAAGTATATGCCATATGGAATGCTCTGCAAAAAAGAAATTTCAAATATAGCTCTGTATCGGCTTCGAGCTTGTCTTCGAATGTGGTCTATTCTCAACGGGTCAGGTTATTCGATGATGCTATAAAATCTGCCCAAATCAATTGCGTAGACGGTAGTGTACTTTTTGCTTCTTTATTACGGGCTATTAATATAGACCCTATCTTGGTACGTATGCCAGGACATATGTTTGTAGGTTATTATCTTAATAAAAATCATACAAAAAAGAATTTTCTGGAAACAACAATGATAGGAGATGTGAATCTGGATGAATTTTTTCCGGATGAGCAGATCGACTCTACTATGGTTGGAAAATCCCAAAATCAGGTTTCGAAACTGGTATTTGACAAATCAAAGGAATATGCCAATAAAAAATATGAACAAAATAAGGCATCAATAGAACAAAAGAAAAAATTCTATATGTATCTTGAAATTTCAAAGGCCATACGGCGTAAAATACAACCTATAGGAAAGTAATGCAGTATTGCTTCAAATAAAGACTTCCATATTTTTCCTTTAATCCGAAAGAACTATTATATTTTTATAAGATATACTTCAAAATTTAATAATAAATGATAAAGTTCAATATTCTAATACTATTTTCACCATTTTTTAATTTTCTGCACCGATAATGACGATATAGATTCTCTAAAGTTAAATAATTAGAGGAATTCTATTAGGAAATTTTGTCATTCCCACTTTTTACTTCAGTTACTCTTAAAAGCAAGTAAGGAACATCCGGCAAACGTACTCCACGTTGTTTCTTGTCTAATACACGATAATCCACGGCTTCCCCTGTCTCAAAGATAGTCGGACATTTTATTATAGTCATATTCCATACATCAATAATATCTACTCTAAAATGTTTTCCTGCTTTCAGTCTCTCATAATTTGCATTTTTTACGGGAAGATTGAATCTCCAAAAGTCACTTATTTCCTTTCCCAAGCTGATAAAATAATATCCTTCACCTGCAGTAGACGTTACCAAGTCTCGACTAATATCAGACATTTGCAACGGTTCAGGCATTTCTTCAAGTATGTTTTTCAAAAATTTGACCCGTTTCCAACTTTCCCCTTTTAATTTTCCACCTTGTGCCCAAAAAATAGGGTCATTCCCTTCTTGAAAACACTCTCCATGGGTTACATAGATCCCCCCCATCAAACCGTTTACAATGAAATAAGTCAATTGTTGGGCACTCAAACGTCCCCAGCGAGATTTTAGATTACCTTCATATCCTACTTCATCACAAATTACAGGTTTATGGAATATCTGACGTAACAAAGCCGCTGCTGAAATACTATATACCGGAGCTTCATCTTGTACACTAACATGTGTAAATTCGGGCATCCAATAATCAAAATAGGTTGCGGTCGATCCGTGTATAGAACATAAATGCCGGTACGGATCGTTACTTACTACAGTTTTTGTCAATAGCTTCCAATCATCTATTGTCTTATTTGTCACATAATCCCATTCATTTGCAATAGACCACCATACATTACGGAAAGACGCTAAACGATTTATAATGTAATGTATATATCTTATATTTACTTCATTTGTCATCGAATCAAATCCCCAGCGACCTTTATCGTATGGATGGAATAAAATCAAATCGACTTCTATATTAAGTTCGCTCAATTGGTCTATGCATTTTTCCAAATGACGAAAATATACAGGATTGAACTTCTTAAAATTCCAGACTCTAACTTCATCTCCCTTCTCATTTTTTATCATCTCCTTTATTTCAAAAGGATATAATTGGGGCTCTTCCTGTACCAAATCATAATTTTTGGGAAATACACACATACGTATTTTATTAAAACCGCTGTGTTTCAGAGATTCTAAAGTCTCTTCCTGTACTTTCTCATTCATATGTAGCCATGCGTAAGAGGTTGTTCCTAATGGGTAATAATGAGTACCGTCTTCATATTTGAAAGCGTGCTCACCATCTACTGATACCATACTGGACTTTCCACTTAAATTCGGAATCACAGTTAAAACTCCCGACTTTTTATTCAATTCTTTTATTGGACTGGACACTGAATATTTCCATACTCCAACTTCTGTAGGCATAAATCGTATACGATATGTGTCATCCCCATCATAGAAGCCTTTCACTTTCAATTCCTTTCCATCACATGAAAATGTTGCAAACAGTTCTACATCGAATGGATTTCCGGTTGCTTTATAGTTAAAAGTTAGTTCAAAGCGTTTCCAACACTCAATTTTCGTTTGTCCCCATGAATAATCGGCTAAAGCAATTAAAACAAAAAATGTACTGATAAAAAACTTTAAATTCATCCTATTATATAGTTACGTTTTTAGAACTAAGCACTTTAAAACTTATCTCCCAACTCCACAATCTCCAAATTTTCAAATTTTCCATTATCAATACAAAAACGCACTAACGTCCTTTTTTTATGAAATCCATATTGTCCTGCCGCACCTGGATTTATATGCAACAAATCAAGAGTTTTATCATACAGAACTTTCAAAATATGGGAATGCCCGGAAACAAATAATTTTGGAGGGTTACGATATATTTCAGGAATAACGTCCGGAGCATACTTCCCGGGATAACCACCAATGTGTGTCATCCATACATCGACTCCTTCAATGGTAAATCTTTGATGCTTTGGGCATGTTATCCTTATTTCATGCCCGTCAATATTGCCATATACGGCCCGTACCGGCTTTATAGTTTCGAGCTTTCTCAATACATCCATTGAGCCTATATCTCCAGCATGCCATATCTCATCACACTCAGAAAAATATTTGATATACCGATCATCCCAATACGCATGAGTATCCGACAATAATCCTATCTTTTTCATATCAGTCACAGTTTGGTGCAAACATACATAATCTTTTATAATATGTGAATTGTACATTCACTTTTTTAATAATATAAATAGGATAAATAAAGACAAATAAAACATTTTTTCATTTTCAAATATAGTTTTATTACAGATATTTGGTTATCTTTGGATAAATCCTCTGGATAATAGCGATTATCATTTACATCAGGACTCTCTTTTTTATATCAACACTTTAAATGATACCATTATGGGAAATAAAAAAAATTTTGTGTTAGATACAAATGTTATTCTTCACGACTACAAATGTTTATTTAATTTTCAAGACAATGATATCTACATACCTATTGTCGTATTGGAAGAGTTAGACAAATTTAAAAAGGGAAACGACCAGATAAACTATAATGCAAGGGAGTTTGTCAGGGAATTGGATGAAATAACAGATGATGATTTATTCACCAAAGGGGCTAAACTCGGCCCAGACCTCGGAAACTTATCCATATTGGTCGGTTATAACTATCCTGAAGAGGTAAAAGCCGCGTTTCCTGAACGTACTCCAGACCATTTAATTCTTGCTGCAACCCATTTTCTGGCATCAAAAAATCCTGATACAAAAACAATATTGGTCACTAAAGATGTAAATCTAAGAATGAAAGCCCGTTCCTTGGGTATACTAACAGAAGATTACAATAATGATAAAGTAACAAATATCGATATTTTTGAGTCAGAACAACGATATTTTGACGGTATTGACCCACAAATAATCAATGACATCTATAAATCCCATGAAGGAATTCCGGCAGAAAAGTTAGGATTAAACATTGATTTTAAATCAAATGAATGCTTCATATTGAACAGCGGCAATTCTACCGTTTTAGCTCGGTATGTATCAGCGACCGGAATGGTAAAAAAAGTCATAAAAGAAAAAAATTTCGGTATTGAACCTCGTAATGCAGAACAAAGTTTCGCTTTTGAATTACTCAATGATCCCAATGTAAAACTCTTGGCTCTTACAGGAAAAGCCGGTACAGGGAAAACACTTCTCGCGTTGGCCGGAGCATTACGACAAAGCCGAGATTACAAGCAGATTTTACTGGCGCGCCCTATCGTTGCTTTGGCTAATAAAGACTTGGGATTTTTGCCTGGTGATGAAAAACAAAAAATCGCTCCTTATATGCAACCGCTATTTGATAATTTAAACGTCATTAAGCACCAATTTTCGTTAGGGGGTGCGGATTATCGCTATTTACAAGACATACAAGACAAAGGACAGTTAGTTATAGAAGCCTTAGCTTATATTCGCGGGCGAAGTCTGTCTGAGACATATTGCATTATCGACGAAGCTCAAAACCTTACACCCCACGAAATTAAAACCATTATAACCAGAGCCGGAGAAGGCACCAAAATGGTATTTACAGGAGACATTCAACAAATAGATTCCCCTTATTTGGATTCTCAATCGAACGGATTAGTCTATATGATAGATAAAATGCAGGGACAAAGTATATTCGGCCATGTAAACTTAGTAAAAGGAGAACGTAGTGAATTATCAGAATTGGCAAGTAATTTGTTGTAATAAAACAATGAATAAATACCTATAAAGTTTTTAACTTGTGTATACTATATCTCCCATAAAATAGAAATTTTTTCTATTTTATGGGAGATTAGTTATATAATTATGCCCACGCATTCATATATCAAGTTCTGTCTTAATAGTATCTATAACTTCCCAAAAAGCCGTATGAATAGGTTCAATAAACAATTTCTTAGAATTTTCTCGAGGAACGATAGCTTTTAAGCCATTATGAACACATTTTATTTCAATTTCTTTATCCATCTCAACAGGTTCCCCATCGATATGCATGATTCCGGGGTTCTCTCGAATAATTTTTAGATATGGAGTTTCAAATGTACGTATATTGGGATTTTTATCAATAACTTTCGTAAACAACTGTACCGCCATGGGAGCAATATCAAAGGGGGTAAATGGCAATATAATTGTTACGTCAATTTTTCCATCCTGCATATTGGCATGAGGAGCTATATAAGCATTATTCCCATATTGTGACGCATTGGCACAAGCTATTAAAAAAGCTTTTTCTTTTATTTTCCCATTTTCACTAACGATAAGATAAGTTTCCGTTTTATATTTCAAATATTCGGTAACAACTTTTTTTACATAAGTCATTCCTCCACGATGCTTACCCTCAGCAAAACGATGACTAACCAATGCATCGAAACCTACACCACATGTACAAAAGAAAAGCTTCTCATTTGCTTTACAATAATCTAACGAAACAATATTCCTTTCATTTACAATTTTTAATGCCCCCATGACATCCATTGGAATATCCAAATGTCTGGCCAGCCCATTCCCTGATCCCATAGGTATAATGCCTAATGCTGTATTGGAATGAACCAACGCTTTAGCTATTTCATTACAAGTACCATCACCTCCTATCGAAAGGACACAGTCCACATCGGAGGATACAGCTTCTTTAGCCAATAAAGTCGCATGACCGGCATATTCAGTAAAACATATATTTATATCATATAATGACGAGTCTAATACCTCCTTAACAGCTTTTGGTATATCTGATTTCTGATGAGTCCCTGAAATAGGATTTATTATAGCTAATAATTTTTTTTTAGACGTCATTATTTCAATTTATAAAATTTCGAAATACAAAAATAACGGAATAAATCGATTTTCCAATTTTCCAAATACATAGAAAATTTATTTTAAGATATGGGAACAATTGGATTTCATACTCCCACTTATGTTTTTGATTATGTAGAGATTTTCTTATATATATTGAACTATATTTTCGAAAAAAGGTTATATTTGTAGTTAAGAATAATAAAATTTAGATATATAATATGGGAACAATTCAGTGGACTCTGATTCGTAGTGTATTTGCAATAGTATTGGGTATTGTAACAGTTAAATGGCCAGATCAAGTTTTGGGTTATATTGTTTCCATTATAGGCATAATGTTCATTGCAACAGGTATTGTTGCTCTTCTCAACTATTTTTCTCGTCGTAAAAAGGCTATATCCAAATCATTTTCTTATATCCCAGTAGAAAGTATAGGAAGTATTTTATTGGGTCTATGTCTCGCCCTTATGCCTACTGTTTTTATCGGGTTTTTAATGTATGTCTTAGGCTTTTTATTATTATTGGCTGGTATTTTTCAAATACTAACACTCGCGTCCATACAACGTAATACTACAGTAGCACTTTTTTTCTATTTATTCCCGATTTTGATTCTTATAACAGGAATTATTATCTTGATTAATCCATTCGATTCGATGAACACAGTCCTGATTGTATTTGGTATAGCGGCTATTGTTTACGGAGTTATCGATATTATCAACTATTTTAAATTCAGATAAATATAACTTAGAATATCCGTCTATCATATTCATTCTTTATTTTTTTCTTTTAACTCTACCCGCTCCTACCCAAGTTTTGCGGTAATAATTCTCATCTAATGAACTTAGAATCACTCCGCGAGATGTCGTAGAATGCACAAAAAGATTATCTTTTAGGTAAATACCTACATGATTTATCTTTTTCTTATTTTTGGTCGTAGCAAAGAAAACGAGGTCTCCCCCTCTTAATTGTTGTCTAGAAAGTTCTCGGCAATCCTGCTGCATCATTTGTTCTGAAGAACGGCTCAATACAACGCCATATACTTCTCGATAAACATTCAATACTAATCCAGAACAATCTACACCTTTGCGGGTAATTCCTCCGTACTTATAAGGGACTCCAATCCATGACGATATTTCAAGGTAAAGAGGAAAATAATCTTTATTACTAACATGTATCCCTAATGCACAACTCACACTTTTAACAGAGGCAGGAACCGTTTGAGGAACCTTTGTTACATGGCATGATGAAAGCAATACAAGAAAGAAAAAACATATACTTTTAACATACCTACTTTTTATTACCATATTATTATATAAAAAACTTCCCAAAAAATTACAATCATAATATGTTTATATACAGATAGTAAATTTTTGAGAAGTATTCTTTTCTCTCTTTAATTTAGAAACTTTAGACCTTATTTAAATTTTATTCTGCCTTTTCTGCCGATAAATTTTCCTCTGCCTTTTCTTCAACAAAATCAGTCAAGCCTTTTTCAACTAAAAGATTATACCACCCCAATAGTTTTTTTATATCTGTTGTATAAACTCTTTCTCTATCAAAATCCGGTAATATTTCAGCAAAGTAATTACGTAAAACCTTATCTTCCGCTTTCGTACTTACCGATGCAACTCCCCCATTTTCTTTTTCTTTAATCTTATTCATAACATCGGGAAGAGGAGCTTCTCCACCTTCAGTGAAAATAGCAATATCTCCTACTGAAATTACCTTATCATGAGCATATGCAGGGATACGCTTTCCCGTCAGCAGAGATTCAACAATCAACATATTTTTTCCTTGAGATACTAATTTATATAAACCGGGTTTCCCGGATATAGACAAAATTTTCTTTAACATATCAATTATTTTTTGTGTGTTAATAATATTATTTAGCAAAAGTAATATCGAATATTTAATTTATCAATTACACACCATAAATTTAATAAATATTATTTCTCATATTTTGCAAGTAAAGTCCTCAATTGGGGTATAACAGGTTGTATACCATCATTATAAATGATATCATTTGATTTCTCATTTCTCTCATTATCTGATATTTGCTTCGAAATCCGAGCCAACACCTCTTCCCGAGTACAGCTACTTCGTTTCATAACCCTCATAACCCTCATCTCAAGAGGAGCTGAAACATTCCAAATAAAAGCTACATTTTTATTAAATCCCGCTTCATAAAGAATTGCCGACTCTACAAAAGCAATATCTGTATTTTGTTTTTGTACCCATATGGAAAAATCAGACCTAACGGCCGGATGTACTATTGCATTTACTTTTTCTAACTTTATCTGATCATTGAAAATTATAGATGCCATACGTGACCTATCCAATCCCGTATTATTATAGATATTGCCTAATAAAGCAACCAGTCTATTTTTCACTTCATCAGAATTATCCATTATTTTTTTTGCTTCAATATCCGTATCATATATAGGATATCCCCAAATTTTTAATATTCTACTAATCAGAGACTTTCCGCTACCAATTCCTCCTGTAATGCCAATAGTTACCATAACCCTACTTTTTCTTCCAATATATATTCTACACTATCTGGGGTTACCTGCACATTATTTACAAATGGCGGTTTCCTTAAAACCTGAACAGCAACTTTTTTCCCTATATGATCTTTCAATTGGTTATAATCAACTCCTACAGAAAAATCATCAGCATGAATTTTAGAAAATTTGCTCACCGGAATCATACAATTAATCTGCACATTCGCAGGAAAGGTAAGCATAGAGATACCTGTAGGTAAATTCTGGGGTGCAACTGACAATGTAAGCTTCTTTGTCGTTACTTCTTCTATAGGAATTGTTACTTCAACTTTTTCGGGAACAATCTTTGCCCCTCTTATATATGTTAAATTCAAGCTTATACGAGCCGTATCAGATAATGACTTTAATGCAAATGAGTCTGTTGTTATTTCCTTAATATTTTTCAAAATAGATAATGGGGCATATACCGTAGCCGAATCGATACTCATTTTGATTTCTCCATTCATAACACACTGAGGAACCGTCGAAAACGAACCTATCAATCGTATTTTATATTTTTTACCAGAATTATTTGTATAATAAACAGGAATAGAATCGGGACTAACAGATAATAAAGTAGTCGTATTCTTTAACTGCTTCCGTACCAATGTTGACAACTGAGACGAGGTTACAACAAACACTCCCCTATTATTTTTATATTGGTCAAAGTCTATTTCAATGACAGGCATACGCTCCATTAAATATCCCATAAGAGTAGTTCCTTTATCCCTCAAACGCACATCAATTTCATCAGGAAGTTTATTAGTAAATACTACTTTTTCCGGAACATTTACATACTTGACATTCAAAGAAAACGAGCTCTCTACATCTTCATTTAGAGATTGTAAAACCCAGAAAATAAAAGATATGACCAAAAAAAACATAAAAGTGAGAATTTCTCTACTCCTATCGCTCCTCAGCAAAGCATACAGCTTATTTCTGGATTTTACCCACTTCAATCTTATATATCTAAAATTATTTTTCTTCATTTACCTATCTTTTTAATAAAGAAAATATCACCACTATTCTTCTTTATGAGTGTAAATGTAGTAAAAAATAGAATTGTATTCAACAGAATTCAAAGGAATCCTCATATTCGAAAAATACATCGATTTATTAATTACAAAAAATTCAAAATAAAAAAACTTTCACTTTGCTATAAAGCAAAATGAAAGTTCTTTCGCCTGATAAATAGTTATAATTACTGGGCCTGCTGCTGATTAGAATCGGCTGCTGTCCCATAAATAGAAGACTTAGCCACACGTATACGCACATTATCTGCTATCTCGAGAATTACATCTTCTCCCTTAATTTCTTTTATTTTTCCATAAATTCCTCCAGCAGTAATAACCTTATCCCCAACGGATAAAGAATCACGAAATTTTCGAATTTCTTTTTGCTTTTTAGTCTGAGGACGAATCATGAAAAAGTAAAAGATTGCAACTAATGCAACCATCATTAATATGCTTCCCCACGGAGATCCTTGAGGCGTTCCGGTCTGTTGCAATAAAATTGTAAGTAATGCCATAATACTGTTAATTTGTTAAATAAATTTGTTCTTTTTTTAAGTGAAAGACATCCTTTCGGGTACAAATATATAACAATTTAATTATTCTTTTGTTAGAACGCCCTCTTTTTTTAACTGTGTTGCAATAGAGTCTAATATACCGTTAATAAAATGTCCGCTCTTCACAGTACTATATGATTTAGCTATCTCAATATATTCATTCAAGGTAACTCGTATCGGAATAGATGGAAAAGTTTGCATTTCTGCAAGAGCGACCAGCATAATAACTACATCCATAAAAGCGACACGCTCAATTTCCCAATTTTGGGTATGCTGATCAATCAAAAGTTTATTGTTATCGGCATTCAATATAGATTTCCTAAATAACATCCGTGCAAACTCAGCGTCTTCCTCATCCTTAAACATAGGTAACAAAGGCTGTTTTTCCGAATGTGTTTCTTCAAAACGCTTAATAGACTTAAGAACAAATGTAGATATTATTTCTAAATCGTCATTCCAATATAAACTCATCGATTCAAGAACATCACATAAATCATCACTCTCTATAATAACATTTTTAAACAGCTTCCGCCATAATTCTCTGTCCGCTTCATAAGAATCATTTTCATCAGCCATATAATTCTTATAAAGATCTGAAGCCAGAATACGATCAAGCATGACACGTATGAAATCAGGTTCGTTAGCCCACGAAATTTTATGCTCATTTACATATACTTCCAACTCTTTATTGGCTTTCAATTGAGCGATAAACCGGTTATGAATAAACTTAGGATTAGGATTTTTCTCTGCTTGTGTAGCCAAATGCTTTGCACGGGCAACCTCAATTCTCGCACACTGCGCATCTGTGAGTTCCACCATAAGCAACAGTAACATATGGTATAATTCATAAGCCTTGTCTAAACTAAAAAAGAGCTCTTTCTCTGTAAGACCCATATTTTTATCTTCTTTTAAGAAATAAGAATATAGAATCTGTACCACCTTAATGCGGATTAAAATTCGATTTATCATTCTATTTTTGAAATATTAATTTGCGGGTGCAAAGTTATCACATTTTTATGGTTCTTTGGCTATAAGCTTATTTTATTTTTTCACACATAGGAAAATTGTTCTACACAACATTTACTTATTAAAAAAACTTATCCAAAAATATAGTTTTTTCAAAAAAAAATATCATATTTGTAAATATTCTTGAATAATCTAAAACCAGAAACAGTATTTATGGAAGATGTAATGAAAAACAGTGCGCCTGATAAGAAAGAAAATGACATTATTTTTTCTAAAGCTCTAAAAGCTGGAAAAAGAATTTATTATTTAGACGTCAAGAAAAATAGGAAAGATGAATTGTTTTTGGCAATAACCGAAAGCAAAAAGATTGTGACCGGATCAACAGAAACACCTTCTGTTCAGTTTGAGAAGCATAAAATCTTTTTATATAAAGAAGACTTTGAAAAATTTGTTACCGGGTTAACTGAAGCTATACAATTTATTAAGGAAAATTCTTCTGTTACAACAAATGAAACAGAAGAAAATACAATATCAAATGAAGGATATGAAATAGAAATATAGTGATAAAATGGTTTACAAAATAAATGATAAAGAAAACCTGAAAATTAAGGTTTTCTTTATCATTTATTTTTTTTACTATTTTTCAATTCATCTTTCAAATAATGAGTAGTATAGGTATTCTTTTTCTTACATATATCTTCCGGTGTTCCCTCCACTAAAATTTTTCCTCCAGATTGTCCTCCTTCGGGTCCCATATCAATAATGTAGTCTGCACATTTTATAACATCTAAATTATGTTCGATTACCAATACTGTGTTTCCTTTATCAACTAAACGATTCAATACTGCCATCAGTACCCGTATATCTTCAAAATGTAATCCGGTAGTAGGCTCGTCCAACACATACAAAGTTTTACCTGTATCTTTCTTAGACAATTCTGTAGCTAATTTAACCCTTTGACTTTCTCCTCCTGATAAAGTGGTAGAAGGTTGTCCTAACTTTATATATCCAAGACCAACATCTTGCAATACTTTTATCTTATTTAAAATAGCCGGTATACTATCAAAAAACTCAACAGCCTGATTTATTGTCATATCTAAGACATCTGCAATAGATTTACCTTTAAAACGAACTTCCAATGTCTCTCGATTGTAACGCTTGCCATGACATTCTTCACATGGAACTAAAACATCAGGAAGGAAATTCATTTCGATAGTCTTATAGCCGTTCCCGCCACACACTTCACAGCGTCCACCCGCTACATTAAAAGAAAACCTACCAGCTTTATATCCTCTGATTTTTGCTTCCGGCAAATCGACAAATACATTCCTTATATCTGAAAAAACGCCCGTATACGTTGCTGGATTGGAACGCGGTGTTCGTCCTAAAGGTGACTGATCAACATTAACAATCTTATCAATATATTCAAGACCTTCAATCGATTTATAAGGTAATGGGTCTTTGACAGAACGATAAAATTGCTTACTTATTATCGGCTGCAAAGTTCCATTGATTAGACTTGATTTCCCGCTACCCGATACTCCCGTAACACAGATAAAACAACCTAACGGAAAACGAGCTGTGACATTTTTCAAATTATTCCCCGTAGCACCTTTCAGTACAATAGCTTTACCATTACCCTGTCGACGTTTTTCAGGAACAGATATTTCTTGTTTACCATTCAAATATGCTGCAGTCAATGTATCAGACTTTAACATATCTGAAGGAGTTCCAGCAAATACAACATTTCCTCCCAATCGTCCGGCTCTCGGGCCTAAGTCAATTACATAATCGGCTTCAAGCATCATTTCTTTATCATGCTCTACTACAATAATAGAATTACCAGTATCCCGAAGCTGCTTAAGCGATTGAATCAAACGTGTATTATCTCTCTGGTGCAGCCCGATACTGGGCTCATCAAGAATATAAAGGACATTAACCAGTTGAGATCCAATTTGTGTAGCCAATCGTATGCGTTGACTTTCTCCTCCTGATAATGTAGCCGACGCTCTGTTCAATGACAAATATTCCAGGCCTACATCTATCAAAAATTCAAGTCGAGTACGTATCTCTTTAAGTATTTCTCGTGCAATCTGTGCCTGTTTGAGCGACATATAATTTTCTACTCCATCGAGCCATTTATACAAATCGGCTATATCCATTTCTGCCAATTCGGCTATATTCTTACCGTTTATACGATAATATAAAGCTTCTCTATTGATACGCTGTCCATGACACTCGGAACAAATTTCTGTTTTTACAAATTGCCCAGCCCACTTTTGTGCTTGTGAAGACGAATCGCTTTGCTGTTGCATTTCTATATAACGAATAAGACCGGCAAAAGACAGACTGTAATTAGAATGCCCCAAAGCTTCATTCTTAATATTTAATCTTTCATCTGTCCCATTAAGAATATCATCCAACGCTTCGTCCGGAACATCCTTCAAAGGAGTTTTCAGATTTACCCCATACTTATCGCAAATTGCTTCGATTTGCCAAAATATCATTGTATTTTTATACTTACCTAAAGGCACTATTCCTCCCTGATATATAGATAAATCAGGATTGGGAATAATTTTTTCTTTATCTATGACATTGGTAAATCCCAGTCCCTTACATTTGGGACAAGCTCCCTGCGGTGAATTGAAAGAAAAATTATGTGGAGCCGGTTCACTGTAAGACAAACCCGTTTTCGGATCCATTAATGTCCTGCTGAAGTGTCTCACTTCTCCCGTATCCGCATTCTGCACCATAATAAGGCCGTTTCCCTGTTTCATGGCTATCCTGACACTATCTTTCAAACGCCTCTCATCCTTTTCTGATACAACAAGTTTATCTACAACCAACTCGATACTATGATTTTTGTAACGGTCAAGCTTCATTCCCCGTAAAATTTCACGAAGTTCCCCATCTACCCGTACAGTAAGATATCCTTTTTTACGGACTTGTTCAAAAAGCTCCTTATAGTGTCCTTTCCTATTTCGCACCAAAGGAGATAAGATGTATGTTTTTTTACCTCGGTATTTTTCTTGAATCAAATCCAAAATCTGCTCTTCGGTATACTTTACCATTTTTTCTCCCGTAAGATAGGAATATGCCTCCCCTGCTCGGGCATAGAGCAAACGAAGAAAATCGTAAATTTCAGTTGTAGTACCAACTGTAGACCGAGGATTTTTATTAGTAGTTTTCTGTTCAATGGAAATAACAGGACTCAATCCCGTAATTTTATCAACATCAGGACGTTCCATATTCCCCAAGAAATTACGGGCATAAGAAGAAAACGTTTCTATATATCGTCTTTGCCCTTCAGCAAAAATAGTATCAAACGCCAAAGAGGATTTACCACTTCCACTAAGTCCTGTAATAATCGTAAAACTATTACGAGGTATTTCTACATCAATATTTTTAAGATTATGTACACGTGCACCGTATACTTCTATTTTATTCTCGTTATCAATCATCTCTTATCCCAAAATTTTCCTAAAAAAATCAATCCACTGTCCAATTTTTATGATATACTTTTATTTTACGAGTGCTATAGTATAAATCCTCTTTATGAGGTATCAACAGCTTATATTCTTTTCCTGTTTTATTAGGTAACTTCCTATCTCGGAGCCATGAATTGAACTCTTTCAGCTGTGCATACGTAATACCTTGCTCTTTGGCAAATTGTGCCAAATCATCAATTGCAGTATTTACGACTACGGCATGCGTTCTTATAGGTTGATACAGCTGTTTCTTCTTGACAGCAAAACCATAACGATATGGATTCGATAATATTTCCTTCATCACCATAACCCGAAATACGTAGCGAGAAGTCTCATCATTCAACCATAAATCAAAAGAATTCAGTTCCTGTTGCTTATCCAATTCATTGGATATTCGGCCCATACCCGCATTATATGATGCTGCTACTGTAGCCCAACTACCATATTTATCATAAGCCGATTTTAGATAACGACAAGCTGCTTCGGTAGATTTTTCGAGATTGTATCGTTCATCTACAAAATCATTTACTTCCAAACCAAACTGCTTGGCTGTCCCGGGCATAAGCTGCCATAACCCAGCTGCCTTAGCATAAGAAACAGCCCTCGGATTTAAATAGCTTTCAATAGCTGCCAAATAGATAAAATCTACCGGTATTCCATTTTTTTCTAATATGGGCGCTATAATAGGAAAGTAGCGATTGGCTCTTTTCAAAATCAGCAATGTATTGGAATGGGTATAGCAAAAACTAGTCAATTCTCTATCGTATCTTTCATACATATCAAACCGATCAAGCTCTATAATTTCACCAGCAAATTCTACTTGCGAAGGAACATCCGGTATAACAGACATCAAATGTATAACAGAAGTATTATCTGATTGTCCTGAACGGGATGATGCTGTCAAAAAAATAAGAATTCCAACGCACAAAAATACAAATACTATTTTTAATATACTATTCTTTATATTAGTCATCACACGGATAAATCTTTAATTTTTAGATCTGATAATATTTATGTGGCCTTTCAGATTATGTGATTTACCATCAGCACCCTTAGCTTCTATTACATAAAAATAGACGCCCGGATCAACCCATTTTCCTTTATACTTCCCATCCCATCCAATTGCTGGGTCTTCAAAATGAAACATCTGTACACCCCAACGGTTAAATATCCAACACTTGAAACTAACGATAGATTTATAAGCAACTTTCCATTCGTCATTAACCCCGGGTGTCGTTCCTGGAGAAAAAATATTAGGAGCTTCAAGCCTCGACTCCCCAACTGTAATAGTATATACTTCAGTCGAATCTTGACAAGTTCCAGTACTCACCATCAACCGTACATAAGTCGTTCCTTCTTGATTGAAAGTATATTGAAAATCATCTGCATTATAATAATGTGCGTCAATAACATTGAAATCTTTATCTTTCGAAAACTGCCAATCACTATGTGTAACCACGTCATTATAATATGCCTTAAACGTCATGTCTACCGGAGCCGACCCTCCAAATGACCCATCTGAGGGTTGCTCTCTATCCCATTCGTTCTTATAATCGCGAGTATGCTGCTCAACAATAGCTCCACAAATAGGAGTCACTGATATATATTCCTCTGACCTTACCGAGGGCTCCATTCCCCATTCCTTCAGATATTTATCCGTCAACATAAACTCTGTATCACAAGTCGGTGCTTGTACGGAAAGACGATTACTATCTGTCGCCTTTTCTTCTATCTGAACCTTTTTAAAATCAGCATTATCTTTATCCCATTCCAACGTATAATATGTTACGTAAAACTCTTCTGGAAGAAACATCTGTTTCCCTGCAATAGTATAATACGGTAATTTCTCGACAGAGCCATTCAATATTAATCGAACAGAATTGCACTCGTCATATTCATCTCTTTCTACGGTCATGCCAATTCCTGCCAAAGAATAATTTAAATAATTGATTATCCAAATAGCTCCTGTTTTATTTCCCTGCTGGTAAACATAACCGCAATCACCTTCGACTCCAGACAAATAAGCTGATGTAGCACCCGAAATAATAGATTTGTTACCATTTTTATCTATTTGATACCAAATAATAGAAGATCCATCATCTTGGAGATAACGGATATCGACTTTGCTGTCATTTGCCTGATAAACAACATAAACTGCATCTAATCCTGTTGCAGCCGTAACTCCCTGTCTAATGCCCAATAAACCTCCACAAGCAACATCTACATTCTGGGAACAAATCAAAGTCGACACCAAACAATATAGGGTAATAAACAATACTCGTTTCATTATTCTAAAATTGTAACTGTCAAAGGTAATGCATTTCAAAGAAAAAATAAAGACCGGAAATAGTAATAAGCAGGGAAAAATCACAAAAGAGATTAAAATTTCTTACTCAAAAGAATGAATTGTCACCAAAAAGAATTTTTCTTACCTTTGTCCTTTCAAGCTGAATGATATACTCAGCTATTTAAATGTAAATTTTATGAAATCAATTCATATTTCTCATTTTTTCATTTTTATTCTCGGATTTATGTATTTAAGCGTAATAAAGGCTCAAAATTACAACAATCCTCCAGAATTTTATAAATACACAGTAAACAGTGCTGAAGGTTTTTATTCAGTTTGTAAGAAATTCAACGTCACCAAAGAAGAGATTATTAAATACAACCCAAGCGCTAAAGATGGGTTAAAAAGCGGGCAAGAATTATTAATACCCATAAAAGGTGTTAATTTCCCCAAAACAAATATTGCCGAAAGTGAGTTCAAGCACACCATCTCTTCCGGAGAAACTTTGTATTCTATAGCCCGAATGTATAATGTTTCGCCCCAATCCATCATAGCATTAAACCCGGAGGCTAAAAATGGAATAAAAGCCGGTGCAGTTTTAATAATACCTCAAAATTATGCCTATCAAAAAACAGAAAAAACATCTTCTGATAACAACCAATATGTATATCATACTGTAATAGCCAAAGAAACATTATTTTCCTTAGCTCGCCGTTATCATACCAGTGTAGAATCCATATTAAAAGATAATCCGGGATTATCTCCGGATAACTTTACTATAGGAAAAGTAATTCGTATCATGCCATGTGACGGAGAACCGGAAATTGCCAGTCATCAACCCCAAATGCAATATAAAGACTATACAGTAAAACGAAAAGAAACTTTATACAGCATCGCTCAAAAATTCGATATAAAGGTTAGTGACATAGTCAAAGCCAACCCTACAATTTCCAAATTAGAACAGGGTGACAAATTAAAAATACCCGTATTTACCAATGTACCTACAAAAGAAGAATCTGTAATAGCCGAGGCTACTACCCTAAACCAAATATATTCGAAACTGAATCCTATAACTCAGACCGGACAAATAAATGTAGCTATCATGCTCCCATTTATGCTGAACCATCCTGAAGACGTCAAAAATTCTCTATACACGGAATATTACCAAGGCTTTCTCTTAGCTGTTGATAGCGTGAGGAAACAAGGAGCCAATATCAATATTTATGCTTATGACACCAATAATTCTAAAAACAGAGTAAATCAAATCATCAATTCTCCGGAATTTAAGAATATGGATTTAATTATTGGTCCTGTCAATGACTCCTACCTGAGTACGGTGGCTGATTTTGCAGAAAAAAACGACATAAATATTGTTAATGCTTTTTCTCTAAAAAATGAAGATGTCAATCAAAATTCTAAAATATTTCAAACCAATATTCCACATTCTTATCTGTATGCCGAAACTATAGCTGAATTTATCAAAAGATTCAAACATAAAAAAATAGTTTTTGTAAATAGTACCCCCGATAACGATGATAAAAAAGATTTTACAACAGAACTCAAAAAAGAACTTGTTCATCAAAATATAGCATATTCCGAAATAAGTATCACCAACACAATGGATATAACAGTTGGGAACTTGTTTCCGACTACAACGCCAACAGATATTGTAATTGTCCCTTCCAGTGGAAATCGGAGTATCGTAGGACGTATCGTTGCACCATTAAGTAAATTGGCCGATTCTCGCCCAGACCTGAGTATTACTCTATTTGGCTATCCTGAATGGCAAACTTACACAAAAGATTATTTAGACAGCTATTATAAATTAAATACTTATATCTTTACCCGATTTTATGCTGTCCCCACTGATACAGATATGAAAAATTTCGATCGGGATTTCCATTATTGGTATAATAAAGATATGATTAACGCTAATCCGAAATACGGTCTATTAGGTTTCGACACCGGAATATATTTTCTGACAGCATT
>NZ_LN877939.1:138585-320006 GCF_001403595.1 Gabonia massiliensis
AATATATTTTCTGACAGCATTGCACCGATATGGAAAAAATATCGACAGGGAAATCGAGAATATGACATCAAACAGTTTGCAAACAGATTTCAAGTTCAGACGTATTAATAGCTGGAGCGGGTTCATAAATAAAAGCTTGTATTTTGTACATTTTACACCCTATTATACAATCGAACGTATCGCAATTAAATAAACAAAAATTGAGATGAAAAATAATATAATTGGATTATTTTTATTGTTATGCACATTAAATATACAATCAGTTTCTGCACAAAGACACTACAGACCTGAAATTTCGGTTGGAGTAAAATTTGGTACCAACTTGTCAAATACTACATTTCAACCCAAAGTACAAGAAAGGCTTTTACTCGGTTATATGGGTGGATTATCCTTCAGATATATCGAAGAAAAACATTTCGGATTTATTGTCGAAGCTAATTTTTCACAACAAGGTTGGAAAGAAGATTTTGAAAACGAACCATATCGATTTTCAAGAAAGATGAATTACATCCAAATTCCTTTTATGAGCCATATCTTTTTTGGAAATAAATTTTTCAGAGGATTTGTAAATTTAGGGCCACAAGTAGGATTCTTTATATCTGACTCCTACAAAAGCAATTTCGATATAAATAATCCTCCAACATTTACTTCATCCAATCGTGAAACCCAACAATATACCATGCCAGTAGCCAATAAGGTCGATTATGGCATTACTGCCGGTGCAGGCTTAGAATTTAGAATATTGAGAAGTAGTTTCCTTTTAGAAAGTAGATACTACTTTGGTTTGGGAGACTTTTTTAAAAACCGCAAAAAAGATTATTTTGCTACTTCCTCGAATAAGAATATACTTATCGCTCTCTCATACATGTTCAGAGTAAGATAGAAGGAGTATTAACAAAAAAAATTAATCTCTGTATTTTTATCATATATACAAATATCATATTATATCATAATTTTTCATCGGATTTGCTTCATCTTTGCTCTTATTCTGCTTAAACTCACAGGTGTAATTCCCAAATAAGAAGCAAGACATTCCAACGGTATTCTTTGTAGCAAATCTGAATTATTTTTTAATAGAGCTACATATCGCTCTGTCGCAGTTGAGAACAATAATGAAATAAGTCTTTCTTCTGTCTGCAAAAATTCTAACTCGGCAAATTTTCGCCCCCAATTAGCTATATGTATATCTTCCTTAAACAATTCATATAAATCATTACGTTCCAATACATACAAAACAGAGTTTTCCATTAACTCTACGGTCTCATATCCACATTGATTATTTACATAACTTTTTAATGATACTATGGTATCACCCTCCCGCCCAATCCAAAAAGTCAACTCTTTTCCATCCACAAGAACATAAGCTCTTACAATCCCTTCTTTTATAAAAAATACGTTTCTTTCTATTTTACCCGCTTCTAATATTCGAAACCCTTTGGGATAAACTACAGTCGACAGGCTCGTCATTAATTTATTTATAGAAGCTTCAGGCATCAAATATATCTTATTTATAATCTCATATATATCCATATCTCCAATTTATCCGCGACAAAGATACCAAAGTAATTGCCACGCTGTTTTTTATATAATCATTTCTTATCAAATGTAAAGTAAATATACAAACTCCTCAACTAACTTTGTAACATCAAACATATAAAAAGAAATAATAAATGAATTGGATTATATTGATTATAGCTGGATTATTAGAAGTTTGTTTTACTTTTTGTCTGGGTAAAACAAAAGAATCTGCAGGGACAGAATTTTATCTGTGGGGAATCGGATTTATTGCATCAGTTATATTAAGCATGTGTCTCTTAGCCAAAGCAATACAAACGCTACCATTAGGCACCGCCTATCCTGTATGGACCGGAATAGGTGCAGTAGGTACCGTATTGGTGGGGATTTTTCTTTTTCATGAACCTATAACATTCGGACGCCTATTTTTTATCACAACATTGATTATTTCGATTATTGGTCTAAAAGTCATATAATAAAAAGACCCCTCTATCAAATTAGAAGGGTCTTTTCATTACATCAAAAAATCATCTATTTAATTAATATGCGAGTTACATAGGCTCCCACCTTAACTACATACACCGCATCTTCAACAAGTTCTAAAGGAATTACATCTCTATCCCCATCATATTTCGCCACTAATAAACCTTGCATATTATAAATACTTACAGGTAATTTTTCCGTATTGCCTTTAATATAAAGATTCCTTTCGGTAGTATATATGCATATCTCCTGATTCGTATTTAATTTTTCAATACTTGTATTTTCGACAATTGTCAAAATACCATCTACATAATCGACATTATAATTGGAAGACTCTCCAGGAACTATTATAATATTGAATATATCTCCCACTTTTACTGAAGAAGGAAGTCCATTTTCCAATATCGCTGTTGGTAATACTGTAAATGCTTTCTCTTTGTCATCATTATTGACCAATCCATCATACTCCAGCTCGAATATTTCAGGAACATCACTACCAATTATAAGATTTACATCTTTTGCTTTAACCGTTAAAGGAGCCTTCGCAATTTTTACTTTTATTTCTTTCTCTATTCCTGAAAAATCTCCTTTGGGAGAAATATAAGCAAAAATAGAAGTCTCTCCAGCTTGTTTAAACGTCACTTTCCCAGAAAGTGCAGAAGCAATGTCATAATCATTATTCTTATAAGATACTTTTGTTCCTTCATCAGTAGCAATGGTCAATGTCACAGGTTCTTCACCATAAACTACATCCAATTCCGTCTCAGCAATTTCCAATTTCGGAGCTGCTTTTACAATCACTTTACCATCATCCGGAATACAATTTTTCACCACATAATTCTCATACTCCATCTCCGGGATAGAAAGAGAAACCGTACCCTCTGTTCCTATGGGGTCATCTTTAGTAATACTCCAATTTGCAACAGGCAAGTTTTCACCAAACACCGAAGTTACATTATCGTCATACTGGAATCCCGTAAATGAAACACGTAACGGACATTTATCAAGCCCTACCGGAGCTACTATCTCTTTATAATCATATCTTGTATTAAGACTTTTACCTGCATATTCTACATAAACAGACAATGTTGTTTTTGTTATTATAAGAGTCTGATTTGGTGCATAACTAATATCATAATTAGTTGCTTCTGCTCCTGAAAGAGACACTGAACGGATAGCTCCGACAACTTCCGGCTCTTTCGAAGCCTTACTGGTAACTTTCACCGGTGCAGACAATACAGCTTCATCCTCCCCATTTTTAAATCCTTCGTAAACTATAGTATATCCACAATTTCCACTTTTAAGGTATGTATCGCTTACCGATATTCCTCGTTCACACCACGCATCTTTTACCGAAACTAACAATTTTGCCTTATTTACCGTCACAACCAAGGGCTCGGATTTGGCTGATGAATATGACGACGTACCACTTTGGGAAGCGGTTATTTTAGCTGTCCCTACCCCGACTGCTACCAAAGAACCACTCTGCTCATCATATTTGATTACAGATTCGTTATCTGAGGAATATACAAACGGAGCCGGACTATTAGATATAAATCCAAGATTATCGATATTATCACCATAAGTAAAACTTGGTTCCTCCGTCGGATTAGTTATTGTTGCCTCTTTTCCTCTAAATGTGAACGTATAAGTCAACTGCTTTTTCCCTGCTGTCTCGTTACATGTCACAATTACAGTCTTAACAATAGCTTCAGAATCTCCTGTCTCCTCTACCTTGACTGTAGCTGTCGCTCCATAAGGACAAGCATTTAAATCCTTATCCTTATCAGCATAAGGAAGATAATATTCAAAAACATCCTCATCAAAATTTTCCAACATTTCTCCACCTAAAGTTACTGATTTTAATTTCGTATTATAAATAAACTTTACATCATCTGCCCAAAGAGCATTTCCCGAACCAATATTACTACGAGTCCAATAATTGCAGGCAGAAATGATAATATTCGCCTTTTCCGGAGTTTGCATATTTCCATTCTCATATTCGACCGGAACTGAAATACGACTCTAATCCTTCAATTCTCCAGTAACGACATACTCAGCTTTACCAATAAGTTGAGCATTCCCACTATCAGGAGATTTTTTACCGAGAATACATATATCCTGATCTTTCACCTCTGTTGTTTCTTTCGAAGAAAACCCTCCTGTCGGATTTACCGGAACCGTCGATACACATGTTCCCTTCCATAAATAAGCCAAAATAAGAGCATCTTCCGGTTTCGAACTTTCTGCCAACGTCCTTTTATAAAATCCCACCAAAGAATCTGGACGTTCTGTAAATTCAATACCCCCAACTGTTCCTCCATCACATTGGTCAAGAGATGCTACAGCAAAAACCCAAGGAATACCTAAAGTTATATATCCAGGTGCAGGAGAAGTAATACCCACTGCACCTACCGATTTATTTTCCATCTTTACAGAAAAACCATCACTTTTTCCAAAACAATCATCATCCGGAGTAACAAGCGTCTCCTGAACAGATATAAGAACTTTCTGATGTACATTCGATGCTTCCCATCCTTGTGGCTGAATGCCAGGACGCAAATACATGCCTGGCAATGCACCATTACCTTTTGTATCTTTCACCCAAGGAGCATCAAAGTCACCTTTTATAGTCTGAGCATAAGTGACACTCATTACTCCCAACAACACTGCAATAATAAAAGTAAATTTTTTATTCATAAGTAAGTTTATTATATAATATAAAAATAATTACAAAGGAAGACTAATAATCTACCACCTACAAGGTCAATCTTTACGTTTTTATGTTCTATCTTTAAGAAATAATTCCATTTTCATTCTAAATAGAACATATTTTTATTCTATTTTTCTACCAAATCAGCCAACCCTCATTTTAAATACAGAATTCCACATCTCTGTCTACATATCCACATTTACCTGCATCCTATTTCGTAAAGTTTTTTCGCTCAATAGAGTAATACAGCAATAACATTGGCTGTGTATATATTACAGACATTTGTAACTTATTTACTGATTATCAATAAGACAATATATATAATATAATTTTATTCTCTACATTTGTACCACACCAAAAATTTGAACTATATGAGCGAAGTAATCAAATTGGATACTGTAGACCAATACAACAAACTGTTTCACCTCGAAACATTACATCCATTAGTCAGTGTCGTCGATTTGTCAGAAGCGTCACAATTTCCGACACATTTTACTTTAAACTATGGTGTTTATGCCATTTTTCTAAAAAATACAAAGTGTGGAGACATTCGTTACGGAAGGCAAATATATGACTACCAAGAAGGCACAGTTACCAGTTTCGCTCCCGGACAGGTCGTAAAGACAGAAATGGCCGAAGGAACGCAACCCAGTGCCCACGGCTTACTATTTCATCCCGATTTGATTAAAGGTACATCTTTAGGACAAGAAATAAAACATTACTCATTTTTCTCATATGCCTCAACCGAAGCATTACATTTATCAGAAGAAGAAAAAGAAATATTCTTAGATTGCCTAAAAAAAATAAAAATGGAACTTTATCATCCAATTGACAAACATAGTAAACGGCTTATTTCTAGAAATATAGAACTTCTACTAGACTATTGCATGCGTTTCTATGAACGGCAATTTATTACACGTTCAGAAAAAAACAAAGATGTATTAGTAAAATTCGAAGCTTTACTTGACGACTATTTTCAAAGTAATGCACCTCAAACAGACGGCCTTCCTTCTGTAAAATATTTTGCAGACAGAGTATTTCTATCTCCCAATTATTTTGGAGACCTAATAAAAAAAGAAACGGGAAAAACCGCACAAGAATATATACAAAACAAGATTATTGATTTGGCAAAAGAAATGATAATTGGAACAGAAAAAAACATCAGCCAGATAGCTTTTGATTTAGGCTTTCAATATTCACAACACTTCAATCGCATATTTAAAAAGAATGTAGGCTACACGCCCAATGAATATAGAAAATTGCAGATGTAACAAGACTTTTTTGTGTAAAGACTACACATAACGTAAAATGAAAACAGATACATTAAATCTAAATACGGTACATGAGTGTAATTGCATTTTAGGGAAAAAGACTCTTCACCCTTTAGTAAGTATCATTAACCTCTCTTCTAAAAATTGGGGACAATTAGATTGCCTAAAGGTGGGATTTTATGCAGCACTATTAAATGAAAGTTTTTGCAAAAGTTTTATTTACGGACGGGAAAAATGTGATTTTTCTGACGGTACTATTCTTTTCTTTTCTCCTGGAGAAACAATAGAAATAAAAGAAAGAGCCGAAATCTTTCATTCAAAGGGTTGGTTATTGACTTTCCATCCCGAATTTATTACAGGAACTTCATTGGGAATGAATATCGGCAATTACACATTTTTCAACTACCAAAAAAGTGAAGCATTACACCTCTCTTTCCGTGAACAAAAAAATATCTGTAGGTGTATGGAAGATATAGAAAAGGAGCTTCTCTGGTCTATAGACATTTATAGCAAAGCGCTTATATCTAAATATATTGAAATATTTTTGGATTATTGTACACGATTTTACACACGACAATTCACCACACGGAGTGAAATCAACAAAAAAATTATAAATAAAGTCGAAAAAATCATTGAAAATGTTCTTCTCAACAGACAAATAAATTCATTCGGAGTGTCTATGACAAAATATTGTGCTTCACAACTGTCTCTGTCTGATACGTATCTCGAAGATTTATTAAAACATGAAACCGGAATGAGAATGAATGAATATATACAAATAAAATGTATAAATATAGCAAAAAAATCACTGTTAGAAACAAACAAATCTTATAACCAGATAGCTAAAGATTTAGGCTTCCCTTCATCCCAACATTTCAGCAGATTATTTAAACGCATTACAGGAATTACTCCTACCGAATATAAAACTCAAAACTAATAAAATTGCACAGAAACATGAAAAAATCGGCCTTAAAAGACTGATTTTCAAACTTTTGAGCTACCCTATTTCGATTTTTACCCTCCGAGAATCGAAATGAGATATTGATCTTATATACTCCGATACAAATATTCAATTATCACTACCTCCAATCCGGATAATCCTGACCTGTCCCCCCCTCAAGCTTAGGTTCTTTAGTCAAAACAGGTCAAATTCAGCAACGGACGCCACTTTATCGCCTGCCGCTATTTCTGTTACTTCTACACGTACATAACGGGCAGATATCGTTTTTTTGAAATAATGATAGCGTTTACTCGGATCATTGATTATGTTACCAAATTCAAAACATTCCACCTCAGTCCAGCTTTTTCCATCATCACTAACCTTAATAATACCGTTTGCTATCAGACCTTTCGAATTACGGGTTTGAGGAGTGTAAGCAAAACCGTTTAGTGTCTGCGATGAACCTAAATCAATTGCCCAATAAAGGGGGAACATTCCTCCTTTTCCCGATAACCAGAAAGTATTCGGTTTAGCATCGAAAGCGGCTATTGCCGGATTAGACTGAGTTTCACTGCTGGCCCCCAACAATTTCTAATTTTTCTTAATTAATCCCAAGCGTTCAGTAGCAACTGCTCCTTTCTCTCCTTTCAGTATAGCCACAGCTTTCACTTCGCCACGATCCATTATAAACGGAGAGCGGTATTCGATCGCTTTTTCGTTAGGTTATTGACCATCAGTCGTATAATAAATTTTATATTCCCCATTCATATTCTGTCTACGATAATTCCAACCGGAATTATCAGGTTCGATAGTTACTTTCCCGTTCACATCCTGTTTAATACACAGTTGAGGTGGACGAGCTGCATAATAATGAGCAGAAATATGGCTAATCGCCGGAATTAACCGAGATTCCAACAAACGGAGACGAAGTTTATCTGTCGTCACTTCCGGAAAGCGGAGAATACGTCTATAACCAATATTTGTAGAAGCAACAATCTCAGTCCATCTTCCGTCAATCCAGGCATCCACCGCATGTTTTTCTACCCGTTCACCATTTGTTGCGATAGCATTCTGAAGCATATAGATTGCATATGCCTGGGCAAGATATATTATGTCCCGGTACTCGAGAACGGGGATTCAAGAAAACAGTTGCTGGCAAGAAGCATATACTCCTCTATCATGAAAGAATCGTTATGGACTGAGTTACACGTGTGTGGTCGGTATTCTGTTCAGGGAATATCCTGATATAAAAAAGGCATATTATCTTTCAATAAGGCTTAGGGAGGTTTACCACCAGCACAAACATAAGAATACGGCTTAAAAAAACTGGCAAGATGGTATGATGAAGCGAACAAATCCGGCTTCCTTGCTTTTGGAAGGGGGACTAAATCCGTACGGACACATTATTTGGGAACCATACACTTCTTTGAAAAACGTTCTGCCAATGCTGCTTCTGAATCTTACAGTGCTAAAATAAAGAGTTTCCGTTCACAATTCAAGGGAGTAAAGGACAAGGCTTTCTTTCTGTTCAGACCGGCCCCAATTTATGCTTAAGCAATGAAGCACTCTGGAGGTTACATTGAGCCCTCGTTGCTTATATATAGATATTATTTAACTCAATATTTTAAAAGATAAAGAGAGTATAACCTAATTAATTCAGTTATACTCTCTTTATCTTTTGTGACCCCGGAGGGGATCGAACCCTCGACCCAATGATTAAGAGTCATTTGCTCTACCAGCTGAGCTACGGAGTCATTACCTCTCAGTTGCGGTTGCAAAAGTAATGCTTTTTATGAAACCAACAAAAGATTTTTATAAAAAATCAAAGAAAAATTATTCAAATTCATAATATTCGGACGCATGGTTTCTTTTTAAAGCTATCAGTTGTACATCTTTTCCTACCCTAATGCCCTGCTGATACAAACTATATTCTACAGTTTTATAAGCTAACTCAGGATGATTATTCTCTCGGCTCAAATGGCACAGAAATATATAACGCAGATGTTCGTTTATATTATTTGCTAAAAATTCGGCTGTCGCAGCATTGCTCATATGACCGTGATCATTAAATATCCTTTTTTTCAAATAATAAGGATAAGAGCCTTGCTGTAACATTTCTTCATCATAATTGGCCTCTATCACCAAATAATTAGCCTGGCACAAATATCCCGCTACTCGCTCTGTTATATGCCCCAAATCTGTCGCAAAAGCAAAATTATGATTTCCATATCGGACAAAATACCCCACATTATCACTCCCATCATGAGGGACCTCAAAAGCAGTAATTACAAAATCACGCAATGTAAACTCGACTTCCTTGTGTATTATCCGCCCAGCACTATATATTTTCTCAGACATACAATAACTACGGTTCATCCCTGCCAAAATATCTGATGTCGTATACACCGGTATTCCATATTTCTCACCCAAACATCCTGCTGACTTTATATGGTCAGCATGATCATGGGTAATAAGCAAACCTATAATTTTTTCAAATGCTATACTATTTTCTTTCAGTGTCTTCTTTATTGTGCGTATCCCTATACCAGCATCAATCAACAGTCCATATTCATTATTACCTAAATAATAACAATTTCCGCTACTTCCGCTGGCCAGACTCATAAAACGTAGGCTCATTCGTGGATATATTTTCAGCTTAAATTTTGCAAAGATACTTTTTGTCGTCTAAATACAGAAATTTACAACTACAAAGTTTAAAAGCTTATCTCTATTTTCTGATAAAAGTAATTTCTTGTTTCGTCTTGTATTTCTCCGTCATATGTCCCCGCCTTTCACTTTGGGATGAGGGAAAAGTGTACAATTTCCTTTCGAAACAAGGATAAAAGGGGCATATAACGATGAGAAACGCAGCCTGAATTGAGAAATTCTCAAGATGCTGTTAAGGAAAGTGAAATGTAACTCCGACGGAAATATTTAAGATACTTACCGGATAAGGTAGTGTATCCTGTTTTTCAGTGGACAATTTTAATTCTAAATTTCCTTTTGAAGAAAAAGTCTTTTGAGATATATCTCAAAAGACTTTTTCTTCAAAAAACAAATTTTATTTACTCAAATCAAATACAAAAGATAATTTTACTCCCGCTGCAATAGGAATCACTTTATCAACAAAATCAATAGCAACACCATCAGTACCGGTATATCTCGAATCCATAACACTCTTACAAACAAACTTTTCCGGAGATAAACTATTATAAGATACAAACATATTTCCAGGCTTCTCTTTATATATATTATTAACTCCATAATCTACATACACCCCTGTTTTAACAGCAATATTTTCCGATAACTTCCATTTCATTCCAAACTCTGCTGATACAATACAAGCTAATTTAAAATCAATATCTCCATCCGAATCACGTTTAAAGTTTCCAAAACCCAAAAATTCAGGGGAATCATATTCAACATTTTCATATTCATAAAATCCCGTATTTTTCAAATTTACGTTCTTCGCCTTAAAAGTAGATTTTACAGGAATTCCCAGCTTAACACCGACTCCTGCATAAAACATATCATTTGAAGTCCGATATCGAAACATAACCGGAATTTTAAACATCATTGTTTTTTGTTTCTCTTCATAATCAGTTATCACAGAACGAAATATAAAATCACTCCCTTCAAAATCACGACTTCTGTAACTTATATCCATACAGTCGATCTGGCTTTTAGCATTATAAAATGATACTCCAAATCCCGTTCCTAACCCAAAACTTTTAGAGAAATAATATGTATAATCTAAACCAAAAGAACCTCCTAATCCATTTCTTACATCACCAAGAGAAGAATTATAATTTAAAGTTGATAAACCATAATCTCCGAAAACAGACAACTCATGGTCTTTTACATTTTGTGCATTTGCCGATAAAACACTTATAAGACCAGAACAAGCTAATATAATTATTTTCTTTTTCATTGTAACTCTTTTTTATTTTGCTTTACTTAATTTCACCAAAAGGACAAAAGTTTTATTTTCCAATCTTATTTAACTATAACTTTCATTTCCTTTAATACTTTATCTGTCGAAAATATACGAACAATATAAGTACCTTCACTTTGAGGTAAATCCACTATATTTTTCTCTGAAACAACTTTAGTTGTATACATCCTCACACCTTGTAAAGTCAAAATTTCTACCAATGCTCCTGTTTTTACCATTTCAGTATCAAGCTCCACTATCAAAGGAGTACCTTTCGCTACCGGATTAGGATAAGCTCTCAAATGTAACTCCTTCAATGTAGGAAAAGCATTATCCGTTCTTAATGTACCTAAAGAAAGTCCCCAATTATCTTCGGCTTCCACTTCCAGATAGTATTCATCTTTTTCATTCAACCAACTTCCTAAAACACTTCCTGCAGAGAAAATCTGGTCTGTTCCTACCAACTTATATTCACTCTCTCCTGCAGCTTTTCGGTACCACTTATAAGAAGTGAAATTATATCCACCATTATTATCCGGATTATTTACCGCTGCTAATGTATTATTCCAACGCTGTTTTACAATTGCATCAAACTCAAAATAACGTTCTATTTTCAAATTATATTGTTTCGTCTTTGATCCATCACCAGTAGTCAAAGTAAATGTATAATTCTTTACTAATGGTTTCGACACATCTAAAGAAATTTTCCCCTCAGAAATCTCATCACCTGTTATTGTTCCCGTTCCTGCCGGTATAAGCTTTACATCTACAGCATCTGTCATATTATCTTTTCCTACTGAATAATATATATCATATATGTTATTCGTTTCGCCAAATATGCCAAACAGTTTATCATTTACATATATTTCTACTGAAATTACATTATTCGGTAATACATTAACTACCTGTATCTGATCTTCTGCAGCTTTATAATTATTATTTCCTGTCTGTGATGCAATGATATTGGCTGATCCTACTGACAAGAACGATAACAAGCCATCTGAAGTGACCGAAACGACTGAAGGATTATCACTCGTAAATGTCACAGCCAAACCTGAACTTGCAGAAGCAGTCAGCTGAACAGGATCCATTCCTACATATTTATCAGTAATAGCATCAAATATTATACTTTGGGATGCTTTATTTATAATCAATTTTCCTGTTATCTTAATCTGAGGATAGGTTCCAGTATTGTCCGTCAATTTTGCTTCAATAGTATATTCACCTGCATCAGTTTTTGGCTCATTACCTATATATTCACAAGTATACAAATCTGCAGCATTTTCAGGCATACCATTTAATTGTAAACTATATTCCTTACCATCATAATCAACAGTAACAGGCGTTAGCTCAGCTCCGCCAAACAGATACTCATAAACACCCATATCTACCGGGCCACTACTCCGTGGCAGTCCATCTAAATCAACTGAAACGTCAGGAATCAATGCATTATCTCCCATGTTAATTGCCGGACTCCCTGCCTGCAACCTGAAATCCCCATTTTCGACATCTACAAACATCGGATCTTGAGCCCCAACTTCCCCTTCAATCAAACAGTTGGTTCTAGTTATCGATTGGCTTTCTTTTTCTACGTCAACAGCACCTTCTCCACAATTCCAAACAATACTATTTTGCAAGGTCAGCTTTTTTCCATTATAATATGCAGCTCCAGCTTTTGATGACGCTGAATTTCCAAACATAGTCGCATTTGTCACTGTCATCGTACCAGAATAAATTGCAGCAACAGCACCTCCTTTTTGGGCCGAATTATTTACAAAAAGCATATTCGTCCCACTAATAGTACTTGAAGATGCAGCACTCAACGCACCGCCCTGACTTGCCTTATTATCTTCAAATGCGACATTATTCAATACCATATTCGATGAAGCCTCTGTACAAACAGCTCCTCCTCCAAAAGATGCTGCATTGTTATTTTTAAAGACAATATCTTCCAAATTGGCCCCACCCCGCTGAACGAACATTCCACCACCATGTTTACGTGACAGATTTTTCTGCGTTACAACATATATGCTTCCATCTCCTGAGGCATTGGCATTTCCCCCTTGGATGATAAAACCTTTAATTGTAAGGTCTTTGCCAAAAGAATTACATACCACGACAACATGATAAACATCTCCATTCGAAAGGACTCCATCTCCATCCAAATCACCACTCAATATAACAGGATTATCCTTAAAATTTGCTTTATCCGATCCTCCTGTAGGATAACCTCCTTCTATCAATAAATTACTACGAGTTATAAGAAAAGCTTTATCTCTATCTGTAGTTGCTTTGCCTTTTTGGTCAGTACCTTCACCTTCCACGACTTTGTATGCCGGCATATATACACCTTCCGCAACTAATATTTTTGTCACAGCATCATTTGTGTTTGCATACTTTATAGCTTCAGCCAATGAGGTAGCAGCATTTGACCAACTCGAACCATCGTTTGTACCAGTTGCGCTTGCATCTACATAAATAGTCTCGGAAATAGGATTGATTACTGCCTCTGACGAAAAAATTGTCATTAAGCTAAATCCTAAAAACAACATAAAAAAAATTGATTGTGTTTTCATACTTAGAAGTTTATTTACTATTATACTTTTTATTTCGTCAACGCATCAATAATACGCTGATCTTTTACTGTTCCATTCTCATTAAATATCCCAAAATTCGATTTATATCCCCATACAGAGAAAGCAATATTATACTTCTTAAATATCGTAACCATATCATTAAACCAAGCTACTTGTATATCTTTTTCTGTCCCATCAATACAACCAAACTCACCACAATGTAATTTCAACCCAGTTTCACGAGATTTTTGTAAAGCAACAGACAGCCCTTCCTCTAAAACTTCTTGATTATAAACTTTAAAAGTTGTATATTGACCGTTGATATCTTTATCCATACCATAATAACGCAATACATTATACAGTTCTTTATTATCAACATATTTATCCAAAGCAGATTGTTCTATGAGCTGTCCCGGATAATTTACATCCACTTCAATATCTTTGAGTTTAAGCCAACTCGCTTTATAATGTGTCAGTAGATACGGAGTATAAGAATGGAATGTAAGCATCAAATTTTTATCATTGGCTGGAACCTCCAAACTTGTAAGACCCTTTATTGATGCATGATCACCCGAGTCTATTATAATCAAACGATTTGGTTGACTCTTACGTAACTCGGTAAGTACCCTCATATATAATTTATTCCAATTGTCAGGATTATCCCCAGAAACAGGTTCATTCAACAGCTCAAAAGCCAATAGCCCTACAGGGTATTGTCCATATTCTCCTACTATCTTTCTCCACATAGCTACAAACTTATCCTGCTCCTTCACATCCTTCCACAATGTCATATTCTCGGTATCATTAAAATAATGTGATCGCAAAATATGGAAATCAAGAATTACTCTTAAATTACATTCGCTACACCATGCAATAGCATCATGTATATATTGACGTACCTCTTTGTTCCACGATCCATCTTCACTGAAAAGCTCAGATTCATCTACCGGTAAACGAATATGATCAAACCCCATATCGGCTAATTTGCGTACATCCTTTCTCAGAAAATAAGCGGCTTGCTTTTTCTCTATTGTCGGACGATCTTTTCCCAAAACATTTGTCTGTGAAATCCAACAACTGATATTCACACCAGAAGAAATTTCAAAAGGGACATTTTCCCAGTCAATTTGAGGTATCCCTTCAATGGGATTATCTTCTTTATTTTCAGAACATGCCGGAGCAAACAATAATAAACATAAGATTGCAACACAACAAAGACGTTTAAAAAAGAATTTTACATTTAAGCAAAATTTTTTGTTTTTTGTTTTCATGATAATTTTATTTATTCTTAATTTTATAATTATTTCTTAGAAACAGGTATCTGATAAAAATGCCTTTTTGGGTTAAAATCAAGCATCAACTGGTCAAAAATCATATTTTCATCTAAAGCTTTTATAATAATGCTATGTCTACCCGGTGTATTTATATTATGTACTGACTGACATAAAGCTTGATTTCTTAAAACATTATTTTTCCACTCTTCACTTCTTATAACCACCTTGGATGATACAACAACAGGAGATGCTCCATCAACCGATATTTCATATCTCTTATCGCCACCACCAACTGCATGATTAGGAACTAATCCTACACGAATAAGTACATCTCCCGATGAAACAGTATTTACTTCATACTTTAACTCTTTTCCTTTAGGTAAAGCCACTGCTTTAGTGCTGTGCCCCAACCCTTCTATAACCCAACTTGCCGGCACTATATCCCCATCAATAGCATTCCAAGCAATCATACCAGCAACTTCACTTTTCACTCCATTATCAGCCATATACAAATCATCTTTGGCTGAGACACTCAATATATATTTTTCATTATCTACACACAAGGTTATTTTTGCTTTATCACTACCTTGTATAAAATTCCAATTAATATCAAATACAATTCGCCTCTCTTTTAATACTCCAATATCTTTTTCATGTACATTCAACCAATTCGGAGCACCAGTTACAGTCCACTTAATCTCCCTGTTTTCTTCTCCATATAAGGATATAAAACAAGCATTGCCGACAGAACGTAACATATCGGGAAATACATAATTTGTCCCCGGAGATATTCCATGAGAACAACCTTCAGGCCACACCTGAGAGGTCGGGACACCAGCCCCCCTTCCTACTTTATTCGGCAGTACAGGAGGGTCAAATACCGGCAAACGACGAGGCATCATATCCATTATGCCATCCCATTTTCCATCTCCTACTATTTTATTGTAATACATCGTCAAAGCTGCAATCTCATTATAGGCATCCCGGCTTTTTGAAGCATATTCGTCAGCAACAGACATACCTCGAGTTGCGAAAAAACGAGCCTTCTGTGCATACAACATTTTACGATTCATTGCTGCAGCTGCACATACAGGATATTGAATCATCTCAAAATAAGCATCTTTACGCCCGACAACAATTCTACTTGCATACTCCATCACTTTATCTGCAATAGCCGTATAGTCATCTATACGCTGCTGTATCTCATCTCCAAAAACAAAAGGATTAAAATCTGTATTTTCTACAGGTGTAATACCTCCCCTACGTTTCGATAAAGCATATTCTTCTACTCGGTTCCATCCCATAAACTCCGGACGACGAATTGAAGCTAAACGAAAATACTCTTCCATCACAGGAAGTAATGCAGAGGAAGCATCTTTTCCAAATTCCCGCCTTAACCACCGAGCCAAATGCCCCGATACTCCTTCTGCAGTTATCACGTCTATATTCCATGCTAAATCAAGAAAAAACTCTATTCCATATTCTCCCGGCTTTATATCACCCACATTCAACATCCACAATTTCCGAGCTCCATATTCCCACGCACGTTTCATCTCTGTATAAATCAAAGCAGGAGGTGTCGTATATAACCATAAATAATCATGAGGACGACCAAAATAAGATATATGATAATACACACCTGCACCCCCTATTCTTTTCTGCTCTTTTATATTACTTAAACGAGGAATATAGCCATAATTATCGTCACACCATACAAGAGTAACATCATCTGGAATTTTCAAACCATTATCATAAATATCTAAAACTTCTTTATAGGGCATAATTACTTGCGGTATTTGCTCTACGTCCTTATCTATATATTTTTGCAATAAACTCCGTTGATTTGCAATCACACACGACAACAATTCAGTTTGTTCATCCAACGATTCTACTCCATTCATTTTTCCATCATGTACCCCTCGCATCCCCAAAGTATATATATTCTCATATCCGCACACCTCTTCTAATCGCTTACTCCAATACTGATTTACCAATTCTTTATTCGTCACGTAATTATATTCTTCATCTTCTGACCTATTCCATTCTCCAACATTGTTTCGCATCAATGGCTCACAATGTGATGTCCCTATAACAATTCCATATTGTGCAGCCAATTCTTTTGCTCCTTTCAGCCAGTAAAAAGGTGTCGAACATTTATGCATAGCCGGCCATAGAGTATTTGCACGTAGTCGCAACAACAATTCAAAAATGCGGGTATACGTTTTAGTACCTATTTCATTTTTTACAGAAGACTGTTCAAAATTACGAGCACTCCAAGGAGACAATCCCCAATCCTCATCATTCAAAAATATACCCCGATACTTAACTGAAGGCTGTTGCTTATTTTTATAGTTTACGGGTAAATCAAGTCTCTCTCTCTTCTCCGGGGTCACATCGGCCCACCAACACCATGGAGATATCCCCATAAGTCTCGACAATTCAAGCAATCCATAAGCTGTTCCCCGAGGATCACTTCCCAAAATGATTAAGTGATATTTTCCTTCAACTTTGACAGTCTGTAAAGAAAATGCTTCCCAATGGTCCCGCAACTCAGACATATTTATTCCAAGCTCTTGTAACCATTTATCTAATTCTTTATCACAACCGACTGTTCCAATGACTACTTTCCCTGACAATATATCCTCGCATACTGACGGGACTATATCAAAAACATTTTTCATATCCTCTGAAAAAAGGGAAACAGCCATCTTTACTACCGAATTTTCTTTCTCCGAGACAAATACAGAAGTAGACTCACCTTTTGTAAACAAAGTAAATGTCTGAGAACATATCGAATTTGCCCAAGTAAGTATCGATAGACCTACAATCAATATATATCTTATACTAACCATTTATTACTGCACTCTAAAAGAAATATCTACACTACCCTTTTTCATTGGTTCATCTATCCGTATAGCCAGCCGTGTATACGGTTCACCCCCTTCACATATACGTTCGTCGTACAAAGAAAATTTACCGGATGAAACATTTATCTCTACTATAATTTTCTCTTTATTGCGTTCCAGTATTATTCGATTATCTCCATCTCTCTTCCAATCTGCGCGAGTTATTAATGCGGTCTCAAATAAATGAGGTAAAGAAAATTCAAAACAGTCTTTCACCTCAAACCTCATCGCGTCACGGTAAAATGTAAATTTTCGTAATAGACTTTTCAAAACTGACAAACCATAAGCTGAAGTAATATCCATCATCACTTGATCACAACTATCACTCTCCAGTACATGTAAAATACGGGCTTTTGCCATTTTTCCGACACGTTGTCCCCCCTCTGCAACAAACGGCACCGGATGTCCGTAAGAAGCTAATGATTTAAACGCTGTATATCGCTCAGCACTAAAAGTTTTTTTCGTATAAGGAATCAACCCCGGATCCTCTACCATCATTTCCTTGCCTATAACTAATGTATAACTCCCTACATCATTATGATTATGATGTTCTCCATTATTTCCTCCTTTAATAGCTACCCCCATTGGAACTATCGTATTTGGCAACGTACGAAATATAAAAACTCCTGCATCCGGGAAAGAAGACCTCAACAGAGATGATGAATACGGAACATTATTTACGGGACAACAATCTGTTGAATTAGGAAAATGTACCAACACATGTTCGCTCAAATCATCAGTTACACCCAACAATCGATCCTCATCAGCAGGTAATTGTAACCCATACAATTTACTTAAATAATGTAACACAAAACGAGAAGGCTTCATTCCCATTTCACAATCAGCAATAGCCGGATATACATTATTGATAATCTCCATTCTCGGTAAAAAGGTTGCCACATTGAGCATATTAGGATTGCTTCTAAATATATCTATTTTTCCTCCCGTATCCTGCCATATTTTTTCTCGTAGCACAATATAATGGCTCATCCCAAAATTGTAGTAATTTATGCCTTCCGAACAATATCCGTCCGGTAAAAATCCTTTAGCATAATTTTGTACATACAACTCTGAAATAGCTATAAACAGAGCTCTTTCCTTTTTATCCGGAATCATAGACAAAGCTGCACAAGTGATTCCCTCTAAACAAACCGGATTCCAATTGCCCGTTGAAAACAACCAATCATGGTCCATATTTTCACCTCTTATTGTTCTTAACAAAGGATTAAAAGCCCTTATATATAATTCATTCCGGACATCAGCTCTCACTTTTAATGGCAATTTATCATCTAATAAATACACAGCTTGCGCCATACTCCGTGCATTCAAAGCTGTAGCCAGTTCTACTAATCCCCCGTAGTTCTTTCGATTATAATTACGTGGATTAACCCATGTTTTTTGTTCTATTATATCGTAAAGAAAATCTATAATCGAAGAAGTAAATCGGTTTCTATTTTCCAAACATTCGGCCCATACCAATTCAGACAGAGCTTTCAAACGCCTATTAATCATATCTTTTCCTGATTGAGTATCGTCTTCCGTAAATACACGATTATATAACGACTCATCCCACACAGGAAATCCCTTGTTCAACATATCTTCAGCATTCTTAATCGTGGTTTTATAAGCTCCACTTTCATATAAAACATCCCATACATTTCTGTCTTTATAGGTATTGCCCAACCCCTTTAATGTATCAGGTAATATGCAGGCAATCTCTTCTACTCGAGATTCCTTTATCGGGATAAGTTCATATTTATCTGCTGAAAACAAATCTATAGCCGGAATAAATACATAAAAAATAAGACTATATATCAATTTACTAAATCGTCGTTTCATGGTCTCTACATAATTTATATATCTCTTTATATTTAATACAATCCAGCTTTATTTTTGTAATACCTTTGCATCACAAAATATGCTTTCTTTTTTATGCCCCAACTGGATATCAATCCTTTACGGTTAAAAAAATCTTGTATTCCCGGAAGCTGACGACGTGGAGAACGAAAATCGACCAATATCCAAGGCGAAAGTCCCGACAAGCCCTCTATACGATCCAGCATTCTCAAATTCTGTATATACAATTCTTCTTGGTAATCTTCCGTCCAACGCTCTGTCTTATCTCCATACTTTCCTTGTAATGCACCACCGCCAAATTCGCTCACTATTACAGGTTTTTCAAAAGGAATCTTCCACTTCATATCGCGACACGACTCATTTGTACCCCGATACCAGCCTATATATTGATTAAAGCTAAGAATATCTACATATTGGTGCATGTTATCTTTCAATTCATTCACATTATCGACAGCCTTAGTTACTTCCATAGCCATACTGATAAGACGTGAATTATCTAACTCTCTTGCATACTTCGATAAATTACTCAAAAAATAATCTCTATCTTTACCATGAGGGGTTTCATTAGCAATAGACCAGATTATAACACAACAGCGATTTTTATCCCTATATATCATATCATGCAACTGTCGCTTTGCGTTCTCATACGTGTGCTTATTTCCCCACTGAATAGTCCAGTAAACAGGTATCTCCGACCATACCATCAAGCCCATCTTTTCCGCAACGCGTATCATATGTTCATTATGCGGATAATGTGCCAAACGTACATAATTACAACCCATTTCTTTGGCCCAAGACAAAAGAGTCACAGCATCTTCTCTTGACCATGCACGTCCTTGCCTAAAGGGGGCTTCTTCATGGATACTAACCCCTCTTAAAAAGATCGGATTACCATTCAAGTAGATTTTTCTTCCTTTAGTAGTTATCGTACGGAAACCTATTTCATCTTTCAAAACCTCTTTATTATAACGTATTACTATGTCATATAATTTGGGTTTCTCCGGTGTCCATAATTCAGGTTGAGCCCCTAAAAGAAATGTCGCTTTCCCAGAACTATCGGTACGTAAAAATTCTTTCAGCCGAAGTTCCGGAATCTCAAATTCTATATTCTGTAATGAAAGAGTAGTATCCAATTTCACCCAACCAGAGATATATCCTGACATATCTTTGGCCAAGTGTATCTGATAATCTTCAATATATATTTCCGGAACTTCCGCCAATAGCACATCTCGGGTGATACCTCCATAGTTCCACCAATCCATATTTACCGTAGGTACCCCTTCTGGATGACGCTTGTTATCAACTTTCACCACTACAAAGTTATGACCATCAATCAAATACTTTGTCACATCAAAATTAAAAGGAGTGTATCCCCCCTCATGCTCACCGACTTTCCTACCATTTACATACACTTTAGCATCATAATTTACAGCTCCAAAATATAATACATACTTCATACCTGCTTTTTTACGGGTATCAAAGTCTCGTTTGAACCATACTGTACCTTCATAAAAAAACAAACTTTCATCTTTCGAATTCCAGTCAGAAGGAATATCCATTGATTGCGCTGTATCAAAATTATATTCTATTAGATTTGATGAAGAAGTCTTAACTTTTTCATTCAAGAAAAAACCATTTTTCTTAGGAGTAAGACGATATCCATAATAACCATTTTCCAAAGGGTCTACAATATAATTCCATTTTCCGTTCAAACTTATATATGAACGGCCATAGATATTCGAAAGTAAAGGTATCTCCTTGGCCTCACATAATGAAAATAAAAATGCTCCCAATAATAATATACAAACTCTCTTCATTTTTTACCTTTTTATTTGTTTAAATAACCATCTCCATGCATTCTGCCACTGTTCCGGATAAGCAAAATGCCCATTTTCCTCAACAATCATCACCTCTTTAGGTGCTTCAATTTCATAAATTGCAGCGCACACGGATGTAGGAGGACAGGTCATATCATTATAACCAAAAGAATAAAATCCCGGCACCTTAATCATCCTTGCAAAATTGACAACGTCAAAGTATGCCAAATTTTTGATTTTCCGAGAGGTAATATCAATGCCAGATTTAGATATATGTGGCCATCCACCTCCTTCAACATTGCTGTTTCTCGTCATTTCACAAAGCCCCGGAAAAAAAGTAACTATGGCTGATACTTTCCGGTTTAAAGCTGCTGTTACTATAGATAAAGCTCCCCCTTGACTTCCTCCTATAACAAACATATTTTGTCCATCATACTGAGATAAGGAACATAAAAAATCAACAGCTCTTACACACCCCAGATACACTCGTTTATAATAATATAAATCCCTGTCATCGGAATTAAATACCATATATTCCCTCAAGGGACCACTATATAAACTTTTATAAACTTCATCCGGCAAATTGACAGGAATGCCATGTATCCCTATCTCAAAAGTAATCATACCACGAGCAGCATTGTCTACATCACCTTTATATGAACGAACTCCTGCTCCGGGAACCCGTAAAACCGCCGGATATTTTCCTTTTGCCACCGGTACACATAATATGCCGTATAAACGGGCTTTTTCAGGATAGTTCTGTATATTAACTCGATAAACATTAACTTTATCTGTACATCTCTCGGGCCAAAGCTCCATTTTTGTATCCATTGGCAATTTTGAAGCTTCGCCAACTATATCATTCCAATATACTTGAAAATCATCGGGGAATTTCGTCTCAGGTACGATATTCTCTTTATCAAAAGCTGCTGTCACCATACCTGTATATATTCGTCCATCATATTTGACTTTCACAATACAACGTAAGAAACCCGGTTTCCATAACGTTCCCATCTCAATCATTTTTCCATCTTTTGCACTTCTGCCTAATCCCTTCTCCCGAACAGGCATCATATCTTCCGATATTTCATATTCAAATGCCAAGTCTTCCAATGGAACATCATTACGAAGTATCCAAACATTTACTTTTACCGACTCTCCTACTTTATAGTTCCAATCAGCATGATTGGGAACAACTTTTACTTCTATCAATCTACGGGCAAGATGTGATGATTGTGCTTTTGTCTCAACCATACACATCAAGCATATCAGGGATAACACAAAACTCTGAATTTTCATTATATCATCTTTTAATTTGCTATTTTTCGATCAAAGCTGCTGCACACCAAAGCATGGGCCCTTGTCCATGAAAATCTCCGGCTTTCCTGGGCCGCTCATAATAATAAGATTCACTATTTTTCTTTCCCGTTCCCACACATATTTCGGTTAAATCACCTTTATCATTGATATAAGAGACTAATGATTTCCAACCTTTCACCGCTACATCCATATATACTTCACCATCCAACCAACCCTGTTTTATTCCTGTAATGATTGCATATACAAACATAGCAGAGCCCGATGTTTCAGGCCATATATTTTCACGGTCTACCAACTGTCCCCACATCCCGTCTTCATGCTGATATAACTTTAATGTCTCCATCATCTTCCGATATGCCTCCATAATATAAGCACGACACTCATGATTATCGGGCAAATAACAAAGAAGCTCTGCCATTCCTGCAGCCATCCAACCATTACCTCTGGCCCAATAAAAAGGGACATCCGGAGCATGATAAAACAGACCATTAGGTCGCTGCAACTTTTCCAAATAATACACCATTTCCTTTGCAGCTCTATCGATATATTTCACATCTCCAGTCACTTGATAAGCTTTTGCTTGTACAACCGTTATCATATACATATCATCAATCCAAAGACGAGTCTGCCACGTAAAACCATTACGAAAATATTCCTGATGCTTTTCCGTAGCAAAATCCGGCAAGGACCATTGTGAATCAGCATACGGTATACCTATATCAAAAAATACTTTCCGACCTGTTATCCGGTACAACTCCAGAGGTAAACAGCCAAACATATTGAAATCAACATAATTATTAAAGTTCTCTTTATATCCTATTAGAGGCAACAAATCTCTACGATTATCCAATAACGGTTCAAAACGAGCTATCAACTTCTGCAACAACTCTTCTTTGCCAGAAGCTTCTGCAAATCTTACAGCTCCATACCACGTGCAAACCTCGGCATAATGAATTGTTTTCGCATACAACATATGCTCCGATGCCAAATAACGTTCGCTTAATTTAGTTCCGACTCTCTCTGGAGCAAATTTCCCTTTCAAATGAGGAAAATCAATCGGTTGACTACCCATAAGAGAAAATAATATTCCCCAAAAAATAATAACCGATAGAGATACTCTTAAAATATTGTATTTAAAAAATAACATAGTACTATTCTATAATTCTATTTATAAAATCAACTGCCCATGAAAAAACTCCAGCTGTCCAACCTACCATAGAAGGCATTTTATATTCATTAGTTACATTTACATTTCCTTCTACTACATTATATTTCTCCCATAAATTATGAGTCGCTTTATAGGTAGACACAACCATAGATACATATCCCAAAGCAATACGCAAAGCGTCATCACAAAAATCATAACGCTCCAAACCCTTCATCGCAATAAACTGAAAAGGAGCCCAGCCATTCGGATAAGACCACTGATAATTAAAACCATAATCTCTTTTTTCACAAGCAACAATACCATACGGATACTCTAATGATTTTAAAGCAAGCTCTTTCAGCCTTCGAGCCTCTCGTTTCGAAACAACTCCGGCATACAACAAATGGAAAACTGCAGCAGAAATAATATCCGAACGCTTATCATTAATAAAATCATAATCATAATACATTCCGGTATCTTTATCTCTCATATAATTATACATCAACCATCGACGTCTTTCGGCTCTCTTTGCCCATATTTTAGCCTCAGATATATTTCCAAGCTCATAAGCAAAATATTCAAAATTCTTTTCATAATAATATAGATTCGAATTCAAATCAACAGGACAAAAATCTTCACAACGCATATCAAAACGAGGTGTAAAATCCCATCCTGATTCGGCCTCTGCAATATAATGAGAAGCTATTTCCAGTTGTTTTCCCTCCGATAAATATTCTACTTTCTTTCTAAAATTAGGACCTAATCTTTTCTTCAATACATCTACAATTCGTCTTTTTTGAGCCAAAGTAGCTTCATTCGAATATCGATTCAGTCCCACCGGTGTCATTCGGTGAGTCATCCAGAACAAATATTCTTTTTCCAAATTCGGCAACACTCGAGCAAGCCATTCTTTATCAAAAGTCTTACGATAAATACTCTCTATCATCATGCTCAAAAATGGAGGCTGTGAGCGATTTTCAAAAAAAGTTCTATTCCCATTCAACATCTTTCCATACCGCTCGACCAAATAAAGCATATTTTCTACATTGGAAATAGCCAAATCAATGTGCCCATCTAAAATCAAACCCTCTCCTGTAAAATAGGTATCCCAATAGTACAATGCTTGAAAAGAATCACTTATACTCGGAACAGTATACCTATAAGGCAATCCAATATGCTGCCCCGAATCTTCTGGAGAAAATCGTACTGTCTTTTCCCAAGACTTCTTTATAAAATCACGTACTTCAGCAATATCACCGACATCAATCACTGGTGATTTTGCAAGAGACAACGATATATTTATCACTGCCATATACAGAACATACCGGTATTTCATATTATAATATTTATCGAATATTTACTGAAACAGTATCATGAATATCAGTCGAAGACGCACCACAGAAAAATGTAAAACAATCAGATTCCACTATCCACATTTTCGATATTTCATCATAAAAAGCCAACTCTTTCGCAGGAATAGAAAATGTTACATTTTTTGACTCTCCCGGTAATAAAAATACTTTCTTAAACGCTTTTAACTCCTTTATCGGCCTTAATACAGACGGGTGAGACTGGCCTGCATAAATTTGGACTGATTCTGCTCCGCCACATTTACCTCTGTTTGTCAGCTTAAGAGATAATACAATATTTTCATCTTTATCATATATCTTCTTATCGGTCTTAAGTTCACCATACGCAAATTCTGTATATGACAATCCATGACCAAAGGGAAAAAGGGCCGGAATCTTCTGTGTATCATGCCAACGATACCCAACCAAAATATCCTCTTTATAATATACATTCGTTCCATCACCAGGATATGAACTGGCTCCGAACGAGCAAGCTCCATTATCTTCCAACCTCACCGGTATACTGAAAGGAAGTTTCCCTGAAGGATTTACATCTCCTGCAATTACTCTCCCCATTGCATTCCCTGATTCAGAACCAAGATACCATGATTGTACGACTGCCGGTATATCATCTATCCAAGGCATCGACACAGCATTACCACTTATAAGTACAACAGCGACATTCTTATTTACTTTCAATATCTCCCGAATAAGCTGGTCTTGCCCGTAAGGTAATCCATAAGATGTACGGTCTACGCCTTCACAATCTTGCTTATAATTTTTATTCAGCCCTCCAAAAAACAAAACGATATCAGCATCTTTTGCTAATGCAATTGCAGCATAACGTAAAGAATCAGCTTTATCAACCGCGGGCAATTGTGGATGAAACTTACTCGGACCAGATGTATACCCCATTGAAAAATAAATATTTTTCTTTCCATATATGGACATCAAACCTTCTAATGGAGAAATCTCCTTTTTTGCTTTCAATTCTGAAGAACCGCCCCCTACTGTCAAAGAACGGACAGCATTCTGGCCAATAACTGCAATTTTTTTATATTTGCCTCGTTTTATCGGGAAAAAGTGATTATCATTTTTCAATAGGACAATCCCCTCCTCTGCAATCTGACGAGCAATATCTGCATGCTCTTGAGTAGCTAATGAACCATAAGGACGTCTACGATCCATATTCGTCCTTAAACATAATCGTAATACCCGCTTCACTTTATCATCTAAAGAACTTAAAGGTAGCTCTCCACTACGAAGCATTTTAAGATAAGGTTTTGCAAGATAATAATCCTGATACGCCAAAGGAGTATTTTTAGTCAGTCCATCCGTACCAGTCCCCATCTCCATATCTAAACCATACAAGGCTGCCTCCCGCGTATCATGAGCACTCCCCCAATCAGTTACCACAACCCCATCAAATTGCCATTCTCCTTTCAGTATTTTCTGCAACAAAAACTCATGATGACTACAAAATTTGCCTCTAAACTTATTATATGCACCCATCACCATCCAGACTTTTCCTTCTTCCACACCGGCTTTAAATGCCGGCAAATATATCTCCCGCAAAGCCCGATCGCTCACCTCTACATTAACCTGTTTACGATTTGACTCTTGATTATTCAAAGCAAAATGCTTTAAACATGCTGCCACACCATTAGATTGTACCCCCTGAATATAAGGAACAACCATACGAGATGCGAGATAAGGATCTTCTCCCATATATTCAAAATTACGCCCATTTAAAGGCACTCGGTAAATATTCACACCTGGCCCCAAAAGCACATCTTTTTTCCGAAAACGGGCCTCTTCTCCTACCGCTTTTCCATATTTCCAAGCAAGTTCCGGGTTAAATGTCGCAGCAAGGCAAGTCAGAGCAGGGAAAGCGGTACACGAGTCATTTGTCCATCCTGCATGTTTCCAGCTATCCCAAGCAATTTCCATTCTAACACCATGAGGACCATCACTCATCCACAACTCAGGAATGCCCAAACGGGGACATCCTTTTGTACTGAATTTCGATTGAGCATGTATCATATCGACTTTTTCTTCTAAAGTCATTCTCGAAAGGATATCTCCAATTCTCTCTTCTATACTTTCAGTTTCATCAAGATAAACAGGTAAACTTGTCTGAGCGACCATTATACAAGCACAACAGTGCATCATTAATAAAAAAAAGAATTTATTCATAATTATAATATCAATTTACTTTTTTGAAACCCTAAACACACACCCTCCACCAGGAGCCATATCTATATTTATTCTACGATTATCAGGTACTATCCCCATTACTCTTTTATAATCGGTCGCAACACGGTCAGCATTCTTCCCATCTTGGAACATTTCCATCACATAATCTCCTTTATCCAAAAACGAAAGGTCTAAAGACAATTTTCTTGACGACCAATCTGTCATAGCACCTACATACCATACATTTCCTTTTTTCCTGGCAATAGTCACATACTTTCCTATTTTGCCATTCAATACTATCGTGCTATCCCAGACTGTAGGGATATCAACTATAAAGTCCGTACACACACTATCATTCTCATATTCAGTAGGGCTATCACACAACATTGATAAAGGAGATTCAAACACAACATATTCGGCCATCTGCCTACAACGAGTACCTTGGCTCATCGGATATGAACGATTGGGTCTATAAAAAGATTTGATAGCATTCCTCATTGCCCCTGGAGTATAATCAAAGGGCCCTGCAACCATACGTATAAACGGAATCGTTACATCATGTGTAACTTGATCTACACTTGGAGCAGCCCACTTCATATGTTCAAGACCTTGTACAGCCTCGAAATTAACCACATTTGGATATGTTCGTTGAAGTCCTGTAGGAGGATACGTTCCATGAAAATCAATCAAAAGTTTATATTTAGCTGCAACACGGGCAGCTTCTTCATGAAATGCAACCATCAATTGATCGTTGCGGTCCATAAAGTCTATCTTAAATCCTTTTACACCCAATTCTGAATAATAACGGCACACTGCTTCCATATTGCGGTAAAACGCATAATAACCTGCCCAAAGAATTATACCTACATTTTTCTGACGTGCGTAATAAATCAGGTCTTCTAAATCGATTTCCGGTACCACACTAAATAAATCTGCCTGACCACGAGCTGACCACCCCTCATCAATCACCAGATATTCAAGTCCGTGGGATGAAGCAAAATCAATAAAATACCGATATGTCTCATTGTTTAATCCTGTACGAAAATCCACGCCTGTGAGGTTACAATCATTCCACCATTCCCATGCACACTTACCCGGCTTTATCCATGATATATCTTCAATACGAGAAGGAGAAGCTAAACGATATATCATATCATTATCAGCTAACTGACACTCCTGATTCGCAACTATAAATACCCGCCAAGGAAAAGACCTTGCTCCTTCACAACGTGCTATATATGGTTCTCGGGAATATACAACTCCTTGTAAATCATTAAATCCACCCTGACGAATCTCCTTAGGATAAGGAGCAAACACACCTCGGATGACATTTTTATTATCTGAACGGTTAAAATACATTCCAGGATAATTCAATACATCAGACTCTGCAATACAAATAGCAGATTCGTCTCCAGGGCTTACAACTATCGGAACAAGAGCCAAACGTCCTCTATCCCATTCTGATAATGAAACATGAGAATATGTATTTACAAAAGATTTAAAAAATTGGTCTTCAAAACTACCTTCCTGACTCAAATTATTTTTATGGTAACCCTGTGTCCGGACAAAAGCGACATGAGATTGCCAGTTATCCGGGAAACAATATTCTACAGTCTCCTCCTTCACTACAAATGACTTCTTACCCGTAGATATAAAACGATACGCTATACCATCATTATAAGCACGAAATATAACTCCATAATCACCCCGAAAATGCAATTCAAGTTCATTATAACAATCTTTCACATGGGCTCTTTTATAAAAGGGAGATGAAATATTCCTATCGACTTTCCTTCTCTGTATCTGACGAACCAAAGCTCGGTACCCCCACATTTGCCCGTCTCCCAATAACATGGACAAGGATGAATTACAAAGCAACTTCTCATCTCCTTTCCAAACAGAATATTCCATCTTTTCACCGATATTGATTCTTACTTCCAAACAATTATCGGGAGAGTACAAGGAAAACACCTTTTGAGAAAAAACAACTGTCACATTACAAAAAAACAACAAAACTAAAATCAATCGTCCCATAAACATTTTTCTTACTTTAAACTCAATCTAAATTTCTATATCTTTTACTAATGGAGTAATACGCAAAGGAAACGTATGTTTATCTATCTGTCTTTTCCATGCAACTATATCATATTCACAATCTTTCTTCAGTATTGCAAAAAGTTCTTTCCGAGCAAATCGTCTAAAATCGGAATGAATATCGTCTAAATAGTCCAGTAACACTTGTATGCCTCTAACAGAACCACATCGGGCCAACGCAGCAGCAATAAAAAGTTCCAAATTAGCACTATACAATCGCCAACGAGTTTCTTTATAGCAAGTTGTTTTGAATCCCCCAATATTAACATCGTCCAATAACTTCTCAAACCCATGGATAAACAAATGTGACGGATTACGCTCTGCATAAAAACAAAGGTTGATTATACGGTTATAATATGGAACAAGTTGCAAATCTATGCGCCCTTCGTTATAAGCATCTTTTGCAGGAACTCTCCGGCCTCCACTCGTAGTCCCAGATAATATACGACCTACAATTATATGGTTATCTCTATCACCGGACATTCCAAGTAAAGCGATATCCTGATTGATATGCCAATACAAATTCGTACCGTCATATTCTTCATAATAAGTCGATGAATGTCCCTTGATTAATTCTTGCTCATATAAATATTCCAGTTCATCCCGAATCTGTTTCGTCCCCGAACAGTCGCCAAACCATGCTAATGCTTTGGCTAAAACCAATGCTTTTGACGATTGGTACTCTTTCCTTAACAAAGGCAATATCTCTGCCCTATTTTGTAGGCAACAAGACAACCAACTATAATTATTTCCTGCTGAAAGCTGGTTAATGATATCATTTGTATCCGATGTCCGGGATGCACCCACATCATCGGGTAAATACCCTATTGCTTTTAACTCTTTGCAAATATCATTTACTACAAAATCACGAGGTCGGACACCCATTTTTACAATATCAGCAGCAATCATACCGGAAACATACCCTAAAACTGTAACATCAGCCGACATTCGAGTAAATTGTAAACCTTTATATGTCTGTCCAATAGCTTTTCCAGATAATAATAGCCCATCTATTTTTTTAGGAACAATACAACGAAAAGGAATATTTACTCTCGCACCATTATCAAAATGGGGTAACAAAAAAGCACATCGAGACAACTCAGAACTGGAAAAATAATGAGGATCATAATCGCTCCGAGACTGAACTATCGTATCTGGAAAAACGGATTTATTCACAATATCCACTATACTCAAACAATGCAACGCTTCAGGTCGTCGAGACTCCCTCACAGCAAGCATCGGATAAAAATCATAAAAATGAGATTCATAATGTGACAGATATAATCCTCTTTGCACTTCGGATATCAATGTATTATCAATAATATCATAATCACGATTATAATCTTTTACTTTAGGTCTAAACGGAATATCCCAATGGCTATAATTCTGCGTTATCCCCATACGGGAATCTCCTATCTTATATTTAGCACCGGCAAAGTAAGCAATATCTCCATCTCCTGTTGCATCAACAACAAGACGAGCAAATATTCGTCGCAATCGACCATTTTCACAAAGAAGCACACTATCTACACTTCGTCCTTTCATTGATACATTACAGACAATTGCTCCATGTATGACAGAACTTCCCGCTTCTGACAATTTCTTCAGAAAATAAAAACTTCGAGGAATAGTTGTTTTTAAATGATAGGTATCAGCAACAGACTTTATTTGTACTTCCAACTCTTTTATTAACTTATGGTCTTTAAAACCAAAATAATAACTTGAGACCCCTCCAACGGTCTTTGTCCCTCCCAAATCATTGAAATACTCTACGACTAATGGCGTCATTCCTTTACGCATTGCACCTAAAGCTGCAGCAGTTCCTGCTGTCCCACCTCCGGCAATCAATAAAGGGACATTTTCCTCTGTTACACTCAGCCGATTGGGGACATAGTCATACAATGGTAATTCAAATCCATCTTCCCTGACAATATCTCCACAAGCAAAAATAGTTTTACCTCCTGCATACATTACAAACTTTCCTTTACGATCATTATGATAACGAGGCATCATTCCTGTCACTTTCCGCATATTCACATAAAGGCTACTCAGGTCTTCGCAATCGGTATATATCTCTGGAGCTGTAAACATATGATATCCTTTCGGAAACATTGTTTCATCAATATCTCCTACTACAGATAATGAGCTTTCTAATGCCCAATAACGAATTTTCGATTCAGATAAAAAAGGACTAAGTTCCGGCAATCTCTTTCCTATTTCTGCGGACAACAATCGAGCCTGACGTTCAATACAGCTTAAATCATTTGTAGATACACGAAACCTAAATTCCAACAAGTATTGATCCGGGAACTTTTTTCCTTTATGCAATTTCACACAATTATCAGAAATGTCCCATGATGTATCTACAGATAAAATATTCGGACATTCTGGAGATACACCCTCCAACTCAACAACAAAACCGGCTTCCTTTATTTCATATGCAAGACCAAGTACTCCTCTTGTAAAAAGGCTGCCATCCGAAACATCTAAAAAACTACCGCAAGAGACAAAATATAGTCCATGTTTACTGGCTATGGTGACACCACAAACTTGATTTTGATTATCTACAACAACGCCCCATATATCCGTCATCAACAATACATCTATTCCATTTACCAACAACGAACGCAGCATGCCTTTTTTTAAACTTCCTGCAAACAGAAGAAGTTCGTTTTTATAACAACTCCGGGCAACCCCTGACAATGCAGGCTCTCCTATTTCATTTCTCTCTCCTTCAGGACAAAATAAATCAATCATGGCATCATCCCACTCCCGAATCCCATTCGTATTCAACCATAAACGCCGTTTTCCTGCAATGTCAAATCCCGGAGAAGTTCGTTTATCCAAAATCAAGACTTTCAACCCACGTTTCGAAGCCTCTATAGCAGCATAAAAACCAGCCATCCCGGCTCCATTGATAACAAGATCATAGAAACCTGAAGTATTGTGCAATGAATCTGAAATTTCTTTCAATGTCTCTGCATACGTAAATTCCGGACCTATCAATGCACCTCCTACACTTAATAAACCTATATTCAAAAATTCCCGCCTCTCCATAATCAGATTATCTTGATATTGTCATTTCATTTTTATAATTTCACTCCCTGCCAACAAAAATGCTCCAGTGCCATACACTTCCCAACTATCTTCACTAAAATTTTTACGAGGATCGGCTCCTATAGGCTGCACCCAACCTACACGTCCTTCAGGACTGACACACTGATTCAACGCTTTCCAAGTTTTCTCCACAAAAGGTCTATACAATTCCTCATCTAACAAACCGTTATTGATTCCCCATGCCAAAGCATAACAGAAAAATCCTGAACCACTGACTTCCCCTCCCGGATACGAGTCTGGATCCAAAAGACTCGCCCGCCATAATCCATCTTTTTGCTGTAATTCTATAACTCGAGATGCCATCTCTTTAAAAAGAGATTCATAGAAAGAACGCATCTTATAATCGGCAGGAAGCTCCTGCAAAATACGTACTAAACCACCCATTACCCATCCATTACCACGGGACCAGTATATCGGTTTGCCATTAGCTTCCAATAGATTCCTCCTATCATTACGAATCACATAATTCAAATCCCTAAAAAATAACTTTTCATTATTATCATAGAGTAAATCATATGCTTCTTTGAAATAAATATCACTAAATTCAAGATAGATAGGGTTATTTAATGTAATACCCAATTTGACAAATACAGGAGGAGCCATAAATAAAGCATCACACCACCATAACTTAATAATCTCCACTGCTTTCTTTTTCGACGGATAAGGGCGTGAGATAAACAATGCTAAAGTATCTATAGTCGGTTGTATCATTTCTCTTTTACCAACCGTTCGATACAAATCGATATAATTTTGACACACCGCTATATCATCAGCATGATACCAACGCCGGGCCGGCCTCCACCGCAAATTCTGCCCAATAGACATTAATTTGTCATAAATTTCATTTTCGCCCGTTACCTCCCAAGCAGCAAAGGCTCCTGCATAAAAGGCCGCATTTGTCCAATCTCGAGCACCATGATATGGATTAGAAAATTGCCATCTTACAGTTTTCAACATAATATCTCGGATATATTCGGAAGCAAACACATCTTTTTTTTCTTTTCGAGCGTATACAGAAAAAGAAAACAACAACACTAAATAAAATAAAATCGATTTCTTCATTTTGTTACCTCCACATATTAACAACTCAGAACATCTGCAACTACACGGCTCGCTACTTTGTACATATCTCCTATTTTTTTGACTTCTGAGGCAACTCGATTGCATGCCTCCGAATAATTCCGCCACATTCCTTGTAGGCAATCAGCAATTTCCTTTCCCGTTGTCTCCTCTATTTCAAAAATCCAATCACTAAAATTCAAATCATAATACATTTGTCCCTTAATCGTATCATGCGGCTGTCGTAAATAAAAAAAAGGAACACCATTGGCTGCAGCAATAATAGGCGAATGACACTCAAAACTCAAAACAGCAAATGCCCGCGCATATACAGATGCTGCTTCGTCAGGAAGCCAATATCCCCTTTTCACTACAAAAGGCTTCACATCATCAGGTAACGGGTCATAAAGCAACTCATCCATAATATCCACCTCATATGTCATCTCAGGACATAGCAATACTTTATTTCCCGTTCCCCGTACCCAAGCTATCAATGCTTCTCTCAACTTGGCATGATCGGCTTCTTTATATCTATTATTCAAATCCTCAACCCTCTGTATAGCTTCATCTGTCCATTTATGACGATTCTTGATTAAATAATAAGGTGTCTTTCTTAACCGAGGAACAGCACAAATAAACTTACCTTTTTCCAATCCTTTTTCTTTAAGGAAAGAGGCGGCAAGTTCATCATTATGCAAATGAAAAAAGAATGTTGCATCCGGTACAAAAGAAATGTGCTTACCCATTATACCGGCCTCTTTCAGAACTTCAATTGACGCTGTTTCCCGAGTAAAGATAAATGATGCTTTCAACAAAAGAGACTTCAACCTATCATCTACATCTCCTATCGTCGTACCGAAAATGCCAAATGGTTTTCCTGTGTATTTTACCCAAGCTTCTAAATTACTCTGTCCTACAATAGACGGCCCTGAACCATGAATCATCAAATCGCAATCTTTAAAAGATTCCAAAATTTCCATTTGATAAACCGAACCATCTTTTTCGACTGTTCCCTGAATAATTTCCACTTTTGGGAAATTTTTCTGTAACCATGTTCTCACCTCCTGTCCCACATTCTTCTCCCACAAAACTAACTTAGTATTGGGCAAGAAAGTCTGTAAAACGGTCAATAATCCGGGTGTATGTGCGATATCACCTATATTTACATCCTGCCATCCCGAAACAATTAAAATCTTTCCGGGTGCATCCCTATAAGCTTTTAATAAAGGAGCCAACCCCAAAGCAAGTGTGGCATACATCATTCTTTTCAATGATTCTCGTCTATTCATATATCAATATTTTAAATTATAAATAAAAACACTGACAGATATCTCATATAAATATATCGTTCGGGGTAGGTCCAAAGACATATTTTTCCGTTTTGTCAAAAGACAAAAATCTATCTATCTGACAAAATATTCGAAGATAAATAGCGCATCTCCTCTCCATCCAAAGCTCGATTATATACTGCAATTCCACTTATCTGTCCGACAAAAAAATTCCCCATTTCACCAGAACGGTTAACCGCTCCTACCGTAAAATCAACTTTTGAGCCTGAAACACAAAAAATACCTTTATCATAATAATAAGGATTTTGTTTTTCCCGTCTATCCAACACACCATTCAGATATACTCTAATTTCACACCCATCATACGTCATACCAATACACTGCCATACTTCCAAAGGAACTTGAGATTGTCCAATAGCTGCATCCATACAATATTTATAACCATTTGTAGGCCCTCCCACTCCGGAGATATGACCACCGACTTGTTGTCTGCTATTCCAAATCCCAAGATTCAAAAACAGACCATATTGCCTTTTTTTATCTGTTTCATTCCACATACCTGCAACAGCCTCACATTGTTTTACCTTTTTCTTCTTTCTCTTTATCCAAGCAACAACTGATATTTGTGCATTTTTTCCATATATATTCAATGCAGAACACTCCTCCGCCGGGATATATAACCATTGTCCTTCCGTCAATAATACAGACCTATTATTCCATAAACCATCTTCTACACTTTTTACAGAAGATGCTCCTTCCCGTAACCAATAAGATTTACCGGAAACTGCTTTCCAAGGGCCTTTTAGTTTTTCAAAATTCCAAAAACAAACCAAATCTCTAATCCTTCCAGGCTCTACCTCTCTTACTTGGGCACTCGATATACAAAAGAATCCTGATACAATAATCAAAAAAAAGAGTTTTCTAAACATAATGATTATCTTAACCGGGCCAGAATTCTCCGGCCCGGCAATATTATAACACAAATATTTTTTACATATTTACTTATCGAGACTCGCACCCTCTCCGACTGTAGTCGACCAACCCGGATTTTGGTAAATCGGAGACGTAGATATAGTCTTTCCGTCAGACGTAGTCAATAAAAAATGCTTAACTGCTATCGGTGATAGATAATGAGCATTACAGAAAAACAACCCATTATAATAATTATTATTATCTGTTGTTCTCTGAAATGGACGAATATATTCACTTAAAGATGGTGAAGAAACATTATTCTTACTCGGATCAGTTTGGTCTGTAACCAAACGGTCTCCATAAAGAGATTTCATCGGACCCCAAATTTTACAACCTTCTAACTGAAATCCATTCAACTGGTCCAAAGCTCTCCAACGGATAAGATCATCATATCGAAAGCCCTCACCAATTAATTCACACCGACGCTCACGACGAATATTATACAAAGTTGCATCTACAATCTGCCCATGAGAATAAGCCCCCCAATCTAACTCTGCTTCTTTTGTCATAATAGTAGCATCAATAGTTTTCTGGAAATCAGGGTCTACACCAGCACGATTACGCAAATCTCTCCAATACTTCTTAGCCTTATCATCCAATGAATTATATTTCAGATAATAAGCCTCCATGTAAATAAGATAAGCTTCTGCTGCACGAAAAGTTACAAACGCAGTTTCATCGCTCACCGACATATTATAATCATAAGATGCACCTTTCCCTAATAAATAACCTGTCGATGTCGATTTAGTGTAATCAGACTTGTCTACTTCCGGCGGATCAGGATATTTTATAATGGCTGTAGCATTCTCTATAACTTTCACTTCACCCGGAGCTTTCATAAACAGACGCCATCTCCAATCCCGTTTTTTCTTCGTATCACCCACATAATCATCACCGGCATACTCAGAAGCGCTATCATAATAAGGAAGACCATTTTCCATTAAAAAAGCTTTCTCAAATTGATTGGTATACCCCCTTGAATAACCATAGAATACCCCCTGGTTATAACCATGTTTAATCTTCAAACCAGAATTATATAACCGATACATTATTACTTCGGAATATGAAGAAGGATCTTTTCCCGCAAACATATCGTAGTATGGATTTACTGCGTCACCTGATTTCTCACGTATAATTTTATTATTTGGAGTCAATGTAAAAGCATCAGCCACTTGTTTAGATGCATCTATTGCTTCCGTTAAGAAAAAATCCACTTCATTCTCAAGGCTTCCAGATGGATACTGGTACCCTCTATTATAATCCTTTTCTGCCCCAGGCCAACCTGGTCCATTAGGTACTTGTGATGTTCCAGCGTGATATTTTAACCAAGTAGCCTCGAAAAGTGCGACCCGTGCTTTCAACAGCAAAGCAGCATTTTTTGTTATTCGAGCCTTTCCACCAACAGGACTATTCGATAATAATCCAATGGCCTCATCAAGATCTGAAAGGATAAACCGAGCTACTTCATTCCGAGGACTACGTTTCGAAGCCTCGGTCAATACTGACTGATCATCAGGCAGAACTTTTTTTATAATAGGAAAATCTCCTAATTTTCTCAAACGGAAAAAATATTCATGAGCTCTCAAAAAGAAGCCTTCCCCTATATAGTGTTTCACATTATCTTGATTCCCAGTTATTTCTCCAGATTTAAACCGAGGAAGAACAGTCTCAAGAAAATAATTCAACTTATAGATATTACTAAATGTCCAGTAACCTCCTGAGTCACCAACCCGTAGAAAACCAGGCAGATACCTATTGTCTAAACTTTTACCCACCGAATTATCAGTGTAAGTATCTAAAAAATATGAACTTTTGGTAGGATCTCCCTCTCCATATGAATCCAACATCCCTCCTGTAGAAGAAGAACCTGCCTCATACGAACTCGAAGTATAGTAATTAATCGTATATGCAGCCAGTTGTTCCTCCGTCCACAAATACTTTTCAGGTGTAACACTTGATAATGGCTCAATATCCAAATTGTCATTGCAGCCAGCAATAACAGCTAAAAAACACCCCGACAGAATAATATATTTACTTATTTTCATATAAAGACATGTTTTAAAAATTCACACTCAAACCAAATGAATAAGTTTTAGATAAAGGATATACCGTACCTCCACGTCCTCCTATACCTGCAGTTTCTGGATCCATTGTCTTTGACAATTTTGTAAAAGTCAGCAAATTCTCTCCCGAGAAATAAATCCTGAATTTCTGAACAAAAATTTTCTTAGTTAAACGTTCCGGAAAAGTATAGCCAACCTGCAAATTTTTCAACCGTAAATAAGCAGCATTTTGCATATAACGAGTCTGAATAGCCTTATTCTGATTATTAAACATAGGTTTCGGATAGTAAGCATCCAAATTCAAGCCTAAAGGAGAATCCGGATCATCTCTAAAATAATCAAGATGTTGCTTAAATCCTGTCGACCAATCTTTCCCACCTTTTGTTATACCCCAAAAAACGAGGTCAGTACCTTTTCCGTCACTACTCTTATCTTCCGGAAAATAATCTCGCTTCAGAACACCCTGCCAAAACATTGAAAGGTCAATACCTTTCCAAGCCATATCTATATTGATACCTGTACGAAAACGCGGAGTAGAATTTCCAATAAGCTTCTTATCTCCCATATCGTAAATTGTATTATTCCCTGAAGAAATCTTTCCATCCCCGTTTATGTCTTTATACATAATATCTCCAGCAGTCCAAGTTGCAAATAAGGCACTCTGTCCACCATTTGGCAAAGATGCTAAATGAGCCTGCATTTCCTCATCTGTTTTTGCAATACCTATAGTCGTATAACCATAATAATTATTCAAATAAGTACCTTCTACATAAGAAGACAATAATCCGGTCGGATTAGGATATTTCATAACCTTAGTTCTCGCATCTGAAATATTAAGTCTTATACCATATGAGAAATCACGTATACGATCTCTCCAAGAGACTTCCAATTCCCAACCTGAAGCTTTCAATTCAGAATTATTGGTTCGGGGAACAGCAACACCTAAAGTAGCCGGTAATTCTACTCCAGGTCCTACCATACCCAATGTTTTACGAATAAAATAATCAAATGATCCTGTAAAACGATTTTTAAACGCACTCCAGTCTAAACCAACATTTATAGTTTCTATCTTTTCCCAAGTCAATGTTGTAGAAATCATCTTAGATGGAGCATTAGCTATATTTGGCTGCACAGGACCTTCTGTCCCAGGAAGTAACCAATGTCCTCCTGCCGTAGAAGTAGCCATAGTCTGGTAAGTAGGATATAAACTTGTTACATTTTGGTTGGCCAGAGAACCATACGAAAATCGAGGTTTCAAAACATCAATAAAAGCATCTGCACTTTCAAAAAAATGTTCTTGAGCGATATTCCATCCTAATGAAAAAGAAGGAGAAAACACCCATCTATTATCTCTCCGAAATCTTGAAGTTCCATCATAACGACCACTTACCTCCAATAAATATTTTCCCTCATAATCATAGTTTATACGACCAAAGAAACCTGCAGTAGCCCATTCATTATATGCACTGCCTACTGTAATATCTTCTGTATTCGTTGTAAGATCCAACACAGGAAGATCCGAAGAAACTAAATCTTTTCTTTTTCCATCCAAATCCCGATTTTTGTTACTTTCATATTGAAATCCTAATATTACTCCAATATTATGACGGTCTTTAAATGAATGAGTATAGTTAGTATAAAAAGTAGGATTCAAATACGTATTTCGATAAGCGTACTCATAAACATATTCATGACCGCCGTAATTTGTCGTATATAAATAAGACGGATACACTTTATCAGGATCATTAGCATAATGTCCATTTACTTGATTTCCTACTTCATGTTGCCAACTATTATAAATATTAGCATTCATTTCTGCAACAATATTCCAATTTTTTAAAGGAGTTAAGGTAATCTGTACCTGTTGTGCCATACGATCCCCTTGTTCTTTACGACGTCCCCCCTCCTCAAACATAGGAATATAACTATTATAATAGCCATTCGGGTCTTTAGCCGGAACAAAAGGTTTAGCCCGGCGCAAAACATCATCATAAAACGAAGAACTCATAATTGTAGGCCTATCATAATCTGTACGAACAAATCGATTACTATACCTAATACTCAAAAAATCAGTAACTTTTGCTGCAAATTTACCAGTAATTGTATAACGATCATGAGTATCAGTCCCATAACGTAAAAAACCATTTTGTCCAAGATAATTTCCTGATAAATAATATGTTACCTTATCATTACCTCCACTGATACTAATATTATGCTCCTGAGAATGAGACCATTTCTGATAATACTCATCCAGCCAATTCGTATTTCCGAAAGCCGTTTTATCATCCCATTTTCCATCAGCATTCATATTCATGGCAACAGCCGGGTCTATCTTTCCATCCAAATAATCCCTTATATTTTGCACCATTGAGGCATCAAACAAATAAGAACCTGAATTATTATAACTCGCGTCATTAAACATATTCACATATTCCCATGAATTTACCATTTCAGGCATCATCACGGGAGTATTATAACGAAAACTATTATTATAATTTATCGTCATTTTACCTTTATGCCCAGACTTCGTTGTTACCAAAATAACCCCAAACGGTGCACGTGCTCCATAAATAGCAGAAGCCGAAGCATCCTTTAATACAGAAACAGACTCGATATCCTGAGGATTTATCGAATTCAAATCACCCTCCATACCATCTATTAGTACTAATGGAGCCCCTTTGGAATCACCTCCTATTGTTCCTGTTCCACGGATATCTATTGTTTTAGTTGCATTCAATTCTCCCCCATTACCAGAAGTTGTAATATTCAATCCCGGAATTACCCCCTGTAATGCTTGTACGGCATTAGAAATAGGTCGTTCTTCAAATGCTTTGGAATCAATCATTCCTACCGAACCCGTTACATTAACTTTCTTCTGTACACCAAAACCGACAACAACAACTTCGTCAATAGTTTCCTCACTCTCTATCATCGTTACCGTAATATTCTCTTTCCCTGCTATCGAAACCTCCTGCTTATTATAACCGATATAGGTTATCGATAATGTTCCATCGACGGGAGCTTTTACTGAAAATAAACCATCCAAATCAGTCATCGTTCCCGTATCATATCCTTTTACAGACACAGCAGCACCCATTAACGGCTCACCTTTTTGGTCTATTACTTTACCCTTAATTGTTTGTATGTCGACCCCATTGAAACGATTTTGTTTTATTGGAGCCTTAACTTCGTTTCTTTCCGAAACTATTATTTGTTTACCATTAATATGAAATTTTAAATTCAAAGGAGACAAAGCTTTATTCAATACAACCTCAAGACTCTCTTTCTCTGCTGTTACCGAAACTCTCTTGACTGCAATTTCCTTTTTATATAAAATAACAAAACCTGTCTGCTTCTCTATCTGAGTACAAAACACCTCAAAACTGGCATTTTTTAAAGATAATGTGACAATAGAGTTTTTAAACTCCACTACACCAGCAGAAATATTCCCACACAAACACAAGAACAAAAACATTGCACATACCTTAATGTATCGCTGCAACAATAAATTTTGTGTGCTTCCAATCTTGGCTTTAGATTTTTTTTTCATACATTTGAATGATTTTAATTAACACTGAATATTTTAGTTTATTAAATTCAGCGAACCGTATAATACGCCCATTATTATGCGGTTCTTTTTATTCTCTTTGCTAAATTTTAGAGTCAGTTCCAATTTTCCGACTAAAGAATCTCTTATTCTTACTTTTTTGTATCTTTTTCCGGTATGTTTTCCGTTCCTATGTACGTCATAAGCTCAACAGCTCTCCTTACCGGAACTGCAAAAACAGCCTCGGAAACAGCTCTCAAAAAACATCTATGCAAAATTTATACTGACTTTTAAGGCATAGAAAGGACTGCCCAACTATTTTTAAGATGGTGGATGTCTCATAACTTTAAAGATTTAAGATTAAATAATTATTTCTTTTTTGGTATATTTTTCTATTTTATTTATATATTTTTTAAACTGATTTAAAGTCTGTATTTATTATTATTTACATGATATGTATACAGAATCTCCTTTCTTAGTATAAGTAAAGGCTGTTGATTGCGACAAATTATACAGAACTTCTTCCAAAGAACCGTCTATATTGATTTTGCCTTTATAAATTTCGTTACTAACATCACAATCACATTTAATACTTACATGATAATACTCAGAAAGTACATCAAGAATATTTTGTAAGGACTCCTCCTCTCCTAATTCCATAATACCATCTTTCCAACAGATATATGGATATACATCTACGTCACGAACCACACTACCAGTAGACTCATAAAAGAATCCTTGGTTAGGCTTCAATAAAGATTCATCCTTTCTCGAAACAACTTTTACAGAACCTTCAACCAAAACGACCGAACCGTCAGATTTTGTATTATAGGCATTGACATTAAACTTTGTTCCCAATACTTCTATCGATACCTTTTTACTAATTACACGAAATGGCCTCTCTTTATCTTTCGCTACTTCAAGATAAATTTCCCCATCCAGGTAAATTTCTCTTTTATCCGTATCAAACTGTTTTGGATATATCAATTTTGTCCCTGAATTAGCCCAAACCACAGTCCCATCACTGAATTTTATCTTCGAGTGTTTGCCATAAGGTACAACCAACTGCATTACTTCACTTTTAATATCGTCAGACTTCAGTTTCTCATTATGACCAACAACAATATCTCCTACTGCCGTTTGTCGTATCGTAGCATTATCTCCTATCTCTGCCTTAACATCTCCCGCTATAATATGCACTGTCTCTACATGTGTATCCAGAGAATCTAACATTGCAAACATAGAATCACGCTCACTCCAAAAGGATTGAGAAAAATAATAAAAGAATGACAGACCTATTAGAATAAAAATTACAGCTGCCGCACTCCATTTATACCAAACTATACGATGTTGCTTATCTTTATGAAGAAGAGCCTGTAAACGAAGCAAATCTTCTTCAACCTGTTCTTCAGGAACAGCATATTCTTCAATCTTCAAATTTCTCAACAGAACAACAGCATCTGAAATCAAATCTTTTGCATCTGGAAATTTACTAAGGAATAAATCAATCCCCGCTTGATCCCCTTTCTTAACCAAATCAACCAATTCTTGATTAAAAATAAAATCTTCTATCGTATATTTTCCAGTCTTTTTCATTATCTATTCTATGCTGTATATTAGTAATACAAATAAAAGTCTATTATGTAATCACTAAAAATATTTTTCTTTATAATATTTTTTACACCTAATACTAAATAATTGACTTTAACCAAAATAAAATTAAAATTAAAAATCCAGTATCATTTTCTTTTCGTAATTTATCCATTGCCCGATGCGTGAGATTACGCGCAGCCTGTTCTGATAGATTCATAATAACAGCAATTTCTTTATAATCCATCTGATGCAAAAAACGTAAATAAATAATCTCTCGCTGACGAGGAGTCAAACCATCAAGAATTCTTTTTATCAAAGCCGACATATTCTCTCTCTCTTCTTTTTCTTCTAATGCATTATTTTCAACAGAAAATGTAAATTCAAAATCAGAAATATTCTGAATCGCAACTAATCTATATCCATAATTTCCTAAATTGATATATGCATTCTTTATCGAAGCAAATAAAAATGCCCTTATCGTAAACCGGTCTTTGACTAATTCCGGACGAGTATAAATCTTAAGAAATATATCCTGAATAACATCCCGAACTTCAGCATCACTCATTCCTAAACGACAACCATATGCATATAGTTTAGGATAACACAACCTATATAAAGAAGAAAACGCTTCATTCTCCCCCTCTATAAAAGAGAGCCATAAATCAGACTCATTTTTATTTATATTCTGTGATGACAATACCTGAAATTTTTTATGGTACTAAATCCTTAATAACGCAAACATACAAAAATTTCTGAAAAAGAAAGAAGACACACCCATAAATAGATAGAAATATTTATTAATTTAAAACATTAATATAAAATTAATTTTCTCTATTCTATAAAATTGAAAAATCATAAATCAGCTTTCTCTTCACCTTTCAAAAAAAGCAAATCAGGATAAAACTATTTTCACTTATACAATAAAAATATACAAGGTTTTCTATGCAAATCAGGATGCTGGTCTTTCCATTCTTTCAATGTAAGAGTGCGAATATATTCATCTTCACAGGTTATATTAGCAGCTACACACAAACGTATTTGCGGACGACAGATCCGTATCAAATCTTCCAACATCTTTTGATTACGATAAGGCGTTTCTATAAATATCTGCGTCTGATGTTCGTTATAAATACGGTGTTCTAAAATTTTTAAAGTCTTAGACCGCTCCACAGCTTCAATGGGCAAATAGCCATGAAAAGCAAAACTTTGCCCATTAAATCCTGAAGCCATAAGTGATAATAAGATAGAAGAAGGCCCCACCAAAGGAATTACCTTATATCCCTTTCGTTGGGCAATAGCAACGACATCGGCTCCCGGATCGGCGATAGCAGGACACCCTGCCTCTGAAATAATACCAACCGATTTTCCTTGAGGCAAAGGCAAAAGAAAATTACTTATTTCCTCAAAGTGTGTATGCTGATTCAGTACAAAAAAAGTAAGGGAATCAATATCAATATCCGGATTAGATTTCTTCAAAAAGCGACGGGCTGTACGTACATTCTCAACAATAAAATAGTTAAGAGTAGAAATAATCTCTTTATTATATTGAGGTAACACTTTATCTATCGGTGTGTCCCCCAAAGTTACAGGAATCAAAAAAAGTGAAGCCATTTGCATATTGTCATACTATTTCCGAAAGCAAACATACACAAAATACTTTATATTTTTCTATGTTCTCAAAACAGATTTTTTACAACTTTCTTTTTGGAAAAGAATTTTTCATTAAATTTATGTTTCTAATTATACCCCATCCACATTCTTCCCTTCTTAAAAGGAAAAATCATTATCCAAAATATCTTTATCACAAAGAAGGGACAAAAGTGCATAATAGAGAGTGTGCACACAAAAACAAAAAGATTACCTTTACCGGAAATTCAGACGACAGGTTCTAAATAGAAATACCTAAAAATAGGGATTGCAATTGCAACTTTTTTAGATTTACTTTGTAGCAAGTTTTAAGGTTATATTCATCCTAATTATGTTTTATATTTCCGCATCGGGTAAAGTCCCGATGCCGGGGATATGAAGAAAAAGCATAATAAAATATTATCTTTGTAGGAAAGATAAATAAATATGATACATAAATATAAAGCAACGGACAAAATGAGTGATTTAATAGAAGAAGAATACTCATTGCTTACAGTCCTAAGTCGTTTTAATATCTCATTAGGTTTCGGAGATAAGAATGTAGCTGAAGTTTGTCGCCAAAATCAGGTAGATACCAATACATTTCTTACTATCGTAAATTTCCTTAGTGAAGATGATTACTCGTTGGAACACAGTTATGAGAAAATAGATCTCCCTTCGCTCATCTCCTATTTGAAAAATGCTCATAAATACTTTCTAGAATTCAAGTTGCCTTTAATACGCGAAAAACTTATATTAGCTATTAAATCCTCAAAAGAGGATGTCTCATTTCTCATTATGCGATTTTTTGACGACTATGTAAACGAGGTAAAAAAACATATGGATTATGAAGATAACACCGTATTTACATACGTCGAAGAATTACTATCAGAAAACATGCCTTCCGGATACAATATTGGTGTATTCAGAAAACGCCATTCTCCTATTGGATTGAAATTGTTGGAACTGAAAAATATAATCATTAAATACTATCCAGCGGGAGAAAGCAGCAATTTACTCAATGAAGTTCTTTTTGACATTTTTTCTTGTGAAAAAGACTTAGAAGATCATTGTCGAGTGGAAGACTATCTTTTTGTCCCATTGATTGCCAAGATAGAAAAAGAGAGGATGCTATGAGTCGGAAATCTTTGAAAATTGCTATTGCTGAACCTTCGGTTATTATTCGGAGTGGTGTAACTACAGTTATCAAGCGTATGTCAGGATTTAATATACAACCTATAGAAATCACTGGATTGGAAACACTGAATGATTGCATTCGTCTGCACAAGCCTGACATATTAATCATAAATCCAGCATTCATGGGATATACTGATATACGAAAATTCAAATCAGAATGTGGTGCACCCCATATAAAATGTATCGCTTTATTATATTCCATGGTCGAGAATACAATACTCAATCATTATGACGGAAGCATTTCGATATATGATGATTCAGAGTCAGTAATCAATAAAATCTCTGCTCTTTTATCCCGCCCCGAAACCGGAGAAGAACAAGCTCAAACTCTAAGTGATAGAGAAAAAGATATCGTTATTGGCGTCGTCAAAGGTCTCACAAATAAAGAAATTGCTGATAGCTTGTTTTTATCTACTCATACCGTTATTACTCACCGACGCAACATAGCTAAGAAATTACAAATTCACAGTGCTGCCGGACTTACAATTTATGCCATTGTGAATAAACTTGTCGAATTAGATGAAATTAAAAATTTAAGTTAAGCAAAACTTTTTGGCAATCTTATCCATTCTTGCATTATCTGATGCATTCTCTCTATTTCTTACCTTGTCCTAACTCTCATCTTTTCAAAAATATCATAATACATTTTAAGAGATAAATTTGTACTTTCAAAATACAAAGACAGCATATTCTTTACTCTAAATACTAATGTATCTTATTATTTATAATTATCATTTAGAACCAGAAAGACCATTATTCTGTTATAATCATACATATTCAGCTCCTTTTATTATCTTTATACAAAAATTCAGAATCATATGAAACCTGTAATCGCTTTTTTTGGAACTAAACCTTATGATGAAAAATCTTTCAATATAGCTAATGAATTGTACGGATTTGACATACGCTACTACAAAGGACATTTAAATAAAAATAATCTTATTTTGACCCAAGGGGCCGATGTCGTATGTATTTTCGTCAATGACACAGCTGATAAAGATATCATAGATGCTATGGTAGAAAATGGTGTAAAACTATTGGCTTTACGCAATGCCGGATTTAACAATGTAGACCTAAAAGCAGCTGAAGGAAAACTTAAAGTAGTCCGTGTCCCTGCCTACTCTCCCTACGCTGTGGCAGAATATGCAGTAGCCCTCATGCTTACATTGAACAGAAAAATTCACCGTGCATACTGGCGAACCCGAGATGGAAACTTCTCTCTTCATGGTCTTATGGGATTTGATATGCATGGCAAAACTGTTGGTATAATAGGAACAGGTAAGATTGCTAAAATATTGATTCGCATACTGAAAGGTTTCGGAATGAATATTTTAGCTAACGATTTATATCCTGATTACAAATTTGCACAAGAAATGGGCATTACTTATACTTCGCTCGACGAGCTTTATCATAATGCAGATATTATTTCGCTTCATTGCCCATTAACGGACGAAACAAAATATATCATCAATGCAGACTCCATTTCTAAGATGAAAGATGGTGTCATGCTTATTAACACTGGTCGAGGTATGCTCATTCATACCAATGATCTTATAGAAGGACTTAAAAATAAAAAAATAGGTTCGGCAGGCCTCGATGTATACGAAGAAGAGAGTGAATATTTTTATGAAGATAAATCAGATAAAATTATAGATGATGATGCACTGGCTCGCTTACTATCTTTTAATAATGTAGTTGTTACTTCCCATCAAGCATTTTTCACTCATGAGGCAATGCAGAATATTGCCGAAACTACTCTACAAAATATTCAAGACTTCATAAACAATAAAGAATTGATAAATGAAGTCAAATATAAATAGTACATACGAAACTTCTTAACAAAACTTATTTCTATCAAGTATTACTGCACAGATAATAACATCAAACACAATAAATCACTGATTATCAACTATTAAACTAAATACTTATGAATATAATAGGAAATATTATTTGGGTTGTTTTTGGAGGATTGGCTTTGGCTTTAGAATATCTGCTCTCAGGTTTTCTTCTTTGCTGTACAATAATCGGGATTCCTTTCGGTATTCAAGTTTTCAAAATCGGAGTTTTGGCATTGTTACCCTTTGGGCAGACAAGCATCATAGTAGAAAATAATCATGGCTGTCTCTATTTCATTATGAATGTAATATGGTTGCTTATCGGAGGAATATGGATTGCTCTTACCCACTTAGGACTTGGTCTCCTTTTTTGTATTACTATCGTAGGTATTCCTTTCGGTATTCAGCATTTTAAATTAATGTCTGTAGCATTGACTCCATTTGGCCGAGAAATAATCAGTGCTCGATAATTATTTTTTTTAAATCAATATATGACATCCACAAAAAACTACCTTCAAAAAAGAAAACATAATATCAAAAAATAAAAGTGACGAGTAATCTCAACTAATATTTTTACCCGTCACTTTTATACATCTTTCTTTTACCTCACAGACATTAAATTTCTTCTTTTAGGTCTTTTTAAAGTAAAAGAATAAATTGTCAATATATTTCCATACAAATAATTATTCAGGAATAATGTATTTGTACATAATAAGGTCTTTCTGACTGTCTAAACAAACGATATATCCTGTACCATTCTGGTCGAACTCGATGGCAACATAACTAACAGTAGCACTACCCAGAACGAACGGATCACTCCATTGTTTACTTTCATTATCAAATGTAATGACTGATGCTTGTTTTGATGAATTTACAAATACAACAACCGGAAGGCCTTCAGGTGAAATACCTATATCCATAGAACCGGGAACTTTACCTCCTGTATCAAGATAGTTATCCACCATACTCCATTTTTTCGTATTTACATTATATTTTTGTACACTCACTTTATAATTACCCTGTCCATCGGGTCCATCATCTGATACTAATGCATAAATATTTCCACTTTTATCTAAATCAAAGTGAATCTCTCCACCCCTATAACATATTGCCGCACCTGAAGGTACAATAATCTGACCAATAGTAGACCATTGTTTATTCTGATATTTATAGATAGAATAACCTCCTGATGTCACCATATCAAAAGTCCCAAGATAAAGAGCATCACCATAACGTTTTATGATATTGAACCATGCCGGAGCATCGGCAGGACGTCCAGCCATCAACGATGGAGAACTCCAATTACCATTATATCCCGATACCATCAATTTTTTATAGTCATCACTTTTCTTATTGTTTACACCAAATGTAGTTACAACATCCGCAGGAGACAATGCTCCGATAGTTATATAATTAGTTTTGTCTCCCGTTAACCCTTTAGCTCCCAATACAGACCAAGAAGAACCATTATACATTTGAGCAGTCATATCCTGTGCAACATCTGCACTATAATCGGAATAAGCAACATACATATTGGCATCAGCGTCAAAGTTGAATGCTAAAGCTGTAGCTCGCCCATCCGAAATTCCATCTTTGTCACCAACATAAGACCATGCCGAACCTGTAGTTTTCAATACAGCAACTTTCTTCTCATCAGCTTCTTTTCGAGCTTTAATTATAGCTACATAAGGTTCGTATGTCTTAGGATTTACCCGTAATACGATATCCGAAATAGAATCTTCGGTAAAAGTAGAATAGGCGGACCATGTAGGCATTTTAGTAATACGTACAGTGTAACGGGCATTATTATTACCTGAAGTTACCAAATAATCTACAGGTACTGAATAATTATTTGCTGTAACGCCACTTACTTGAGTAATTCCATTTACAGTTACTGTAGCACCATCTGAAGTCGTAAAACGGGCAACCAAAGAAGCACGATTTATTTCATCCGGCATAGGAATTTTGATATCTGTCCCTACAATAGCCGAAACTTCGTAGTCTCCTTGTATTACACCGTCATTATCAGCGGCATAAAAACCAAAAGTTAACATTTGTACATCACCTGATTCAACTCCTTTGTTGTCGTTATCATCATCACTACATGAAGCAAATAACGATATCAAAGCCAATGAATAAAGTAAAGTCTTAAAACATTTTTTCATAAGCGTTCGTTTTGCGGATAAGGACATGTATTTATCCTTCTCCAGTTAAAAAATATAGTATTTATCTCTCTGTTCCCATTATCTCCTCTTTAGGATACAAAACCGCCTTAATTACAGGAGAATCCAGAAAACATCGGCGTATGTATCCCATGATTTCCTTTGCTGTAACACTATGTATAATGTCTTCATACCGAGTAATATAGTCCCAGTCCGGATCTCCGTTATATATAGTATTGCGAATACACCCACTCCAAAAAGCATCTTTTTGCATCTGGATACTATTTTCTTTAATCAAATTTTGTTTAACATCTGCCCATTCTGTCTCGAATGCAAGAGAATCAAAAGCAAGCTTTCGCAACTGGGACATCGTCGCTGCAATAAGAGCAGATACATTTTCTGGTTCACAACTGAATCCTATTGTTTCCCGAGAAAGTTGTGCAGGATATTGTGTCGCTCCGATAGATACACTCACACTATATACCATCCCCATTTTTTCTCGTAATTCTCTAAGTAACTTAGTCCGAACTATAGCTTTTACTATATCGCTTTTGAGATTGAAACTTCGCAACTGCTCAGATAAAGTATCTTGCTGAAATATGAGTGAGACAAGTGCTTTGGGTGAATCTCCGACTTTTCTTATAAATTCAGTATTTTTTCGAGGTATATTATCACCTTTGTATACATAATCCATCGTAGATACACCTCCTGGTAAACCGCCAATATATCGTAAAACAAACGATTCTATTTCAGAGAATGTACAATTGCCCGTAATAATAAAAGTATAACCTTTTGCAGAACCAAAACATCGATTGAAAACAGGAAGGACACGCTCTTTCTTCAACTCTGAATTTATCAATGTGTCTGTAATTGTACGTCTAACGTAACTATGCCCTTGCATCAAATCAGACAAATCTCTATAATACTTATCGGTATCAGTTTTATTTCCGGTAAGATAATTTTCTATTGATTTTTCTTTAACCTGTGCATATACGGATTCATCCAATCGTGGTTGTGTCCATTTCAGATACAAAAGTTCAAAAAGAGTTTGCATATCTCGTTTTTCGGCTGACCCAGCCACCCCTGTACGTGTCTTATCAATAAGAAATCGTAATGATGCAGAATTTCCCGCCAAATACTGACTCAATGCATCACGACTAAAATCTCCGGCTCCACTGACCGGAACAATACTTCCAGCAAATAAGCCAGTAACATAGTCTACTGAATCAAGAGCATAAAGTCCCCCTTTACGAAACCCAGTAAGCATAATTCTATCTTTATCCACAGTAGTCCGCTTAAATATTACGCGAGCACCATTAGATAAAACCATAGAACGGGCACCTATCTCCGGAATGGTATCATCAACTTCTATAATTCCGGATACAGGTAATTCAGATATCAAAGCATCAGGTACATCTATATTCTTTTCATATCTGGCAATATCATTACTTCTAATGCGAGCAAGCATTGACAAAAGTTCTTCCTCTGTAGGAAGCTCCGCCGACACTTTGTCAAAAGCCGACAAAAAATAGTGTGTTCTATGAGGTTTACGCACGCCCTTCATCAACTTAACCAATGATACAGAATCGACACGCCCAATATATTTCTGTATCATTCTATATTCTTCAGCAGGAGTTAATATGATATTTCCTTGGTAAAAATCCGAATATATTTCGTCGATATATGATAGAGATGCTACAGGTGATTTAGATTCAGCCCGTCTCAATGCATCTCGCAAAAAACGTTTTTTTACTTTCTCAATTTCAGATGTAGTAAAACCATATCGATACATTTGTTCCAATTGTGTAGCAAATTCTTGTATCCCCACTTCTATTTTCCCAGAAACGAGCTCAACCGAAGCCATTAGTACCCCTTTCGTGTTAATAAACGACGTCAGTGTTGCTGACGCATCTTTATAGGATGGATTCTCAAATGCTAATGCATTTAAACGCACTTTCATCAGCCTATTAAGCAATGCTCTCTGCAAAAAAACAAGAAAATCTTTCTCTTTTTTTACCGCTGACGGTTTGGAACACAACTGTATGAAATTAAATTCTATCTTCTTCAAAGAAGGATGTATTACCTTAATTATCTTTTCTTCGGTATAATCAGGTATCCGATAATCTTTCACTTTAGGTTTTATCGGAGCATTCATTTTTCCAAAACGTTCATGGACAATCTTCTCCACCTTATTTGCATCTATATCTCCAGATACGGCAACAGCCATTAAAGTAGGATGATACCATGTTTCATAATAATTATGCAACCTTTCATGAGGAAAGTGACGGATAATAGCAGTATCGCCTATCGTCAATCTGCTGGCATATCGCGAACCATTGAGAAGTTCCAATAAAAAAGCATTTTGTACATCATACTCCGGTCCGGTCTTCGATAACCATTCTGAAAGTATGACGCCTCTTTCTTTCTCTATTTCCAATGAATCAAGCAACAATCCATCAGCCCAATCAGCCAATATCATCAAAGTAGAATCTACCATATGAATATCAGACGAAGGTAATTGTAACTTATACACTGTTTCATTAAAGGAAGTATGAGCATTCAGGTCTTTTCCAAACTTTGCACCTTTCGACTCCAAGAATTTCACCATTGAGTCCCCCGGAAAATGACGAGTTCCATTAAATGCCATATGTTCCAGGAAATGAGCCAGTCCACGCTGGTTTTCTTCCTCAAAAACAGAACCGGATTTTATAAACAAGCGATAAACAGCCTCTCCTTTAGGATAATCATTAGGATAGATATAATATGTAAGTCCATTGTCGAGTCTTCCTTTTATAAGTCTCGGGTTCGGTTTCAACTCTCCATAAGCAGTTACCAATTGTAATTGTATGAAGATACAAGACAATATTGTTGCAAATTTGTATTTTATCATCATTTCTTACTATAAAACAATGGATTAACTATACTCTGTCTTACACTTATCAATCGTTCGCCTTAACCTTTGTAATAACCATCTGACGCTGAAAATGGTCAGGCCCCGGCATTCCAATAACAACATCGGGATTGCTGGTACTTACCAATGTGATAGTCATAGTATTGTTTTTAGTAACGTCAATAGGATTGGCTATCCACCGCACTCGAATAGGCATATCATATACTCCTGTCGGAAACACGACTTTATTTCCAGAAGTCAAAAGTTCGTAATCGACACCAGCAGTAAGTCCATCACCTACTTCTATACTATATGTTACTTCAAGAGGCGTACTCAATGGAGCAGAACTAAGACAAATAAGATATTCATCAATCAAATTTCCAGCTTCTGAAACTGTCACCGAATTAAGCTCTTTTTTCATTATTCGTATAAAAGGTGTGTCATAGGGTTTGAATTCATCTTTCCCGCAAGAAGGAAAGATGAATATAATCATAAGCCAAGTCGTTATCTGTTTTACTATTGTTTTCATAAATTTATACTTAATCTCATTTATATATACCAATTATTTAATTATTAGGATTAGGCTGCATATTCTTATTAGCATCTAACTCTCTACGAGGTATCGGTAAAATAAAGTTATCATTGGGGTAAGTAAGAGACTTGAGCGATGATGTCGTACTGGAAGAACGTACAAGGTTCTTTTTACGTCGGGTAATATCAAAAAGACGATGACCTTCGAAACATAACTCCTTAATCCGCTCTATCTCTATAATATGTGCCAATTCTTCATTATCAGCATACTCCAATGTAATTTCAGCAGGCTCTTTTCCTAAAGCCCGAGCTTGAATAACTTTTATATCTTCTGCAGCTTTATCAGGCAAATTTTTATTAAGATAAGCCTCTGCCCTATTCAGATACATTTCGGACACCCTTAGAACAAAAGGATCATTATGCTTATCACTATCCGTCAATCCTTGATTTTTAGAAACATACTTCTGACAATCAGGTAATAAAGTATATTCATCTACTAAAAGTTTACGTCTTATATCGTTGGGGTCTGTAAAAAAAGTAAGCAAAGTATCGTCAGGTATCGCTCCAGATGTATATGATTGATAAAATTTTGTAATCCACTGAGACTTTTCCAGACCACTCAGTCTAAAAACAGCTTCAGTTCCTGCAACATTAACATCATTGTACATAGCAAGGTAATTATCTCCTTTGGAGAGAGACATATTTTCTATTACCTCTGTAGCATTTGTTATCACATCATCCCAACGTTCCATATACAAATACACTCTGGAAAGCATCGCCGGAACAGCAATAGGCGATACATGATAAGCATCTGTCCGTGCCATATTTCCGAAATCAGATTTTGCATTATTCAAGTCTGTTATAATCTGGCTATATACTTCAGCAACGGATTTACGTGAAACATTTTCGTCAGCTCCAGGGGTCTTTAACAATACAGGCACTCCTAAATGTGAAGCATCAGAGGTATAAGTATAAGGCTGAGCATACACTCTGCAAAGGTCAAAATGGCACATTGCCCGCAAAAAAAGTGCTTGTGCCCTAATTTGTTTAAGCTCTTCAGTAGAACTGGGGAACTTGGATCTCAGTTCAGGCTCATACTGCAATATATTATTCACATTACGCAAAGCTTCATATATTTTACTCCAGATATACCCCACGGCACCAGACTCTTGGTCTCCTGAAGAGGTATAATTATACTGGTCAACCATATCTCCACTAGCATCAACTTGTGGCATAACCAGCATATCACCAGCTACATCTGGATATACATAAAATTCGCCATTATAATACTTAAACATCATATAATAAGCACCTGGAAGAGCAGCCCTAATACCATCCATATCAGAGAAAAAAACAGGAGTAGTCGTTTTCCCAATGGGATCTACTTCCAAAAAATGACAGCTTGACAGTAATACTGCCATCAGTAATAAGACTATATTCTTTCTATATGTTTTACTTAATTGTTTCATACTGCAAATATTCTTATCTTAAAAAAACTCAATTAGAAAGTCACATTGGCACCTAATGAATAGACAGACTCCCAAGGATATCCACGCATCATCTGGCGATATGAATTACGGTCTTTTTTATCATAGGGAGTCCATATAGCAATATTGTCCATAATGAAAGAGAACTGACAACCTTTCATATTGAGTTTCTTCAACACCTTATTCGGCAAATTATATGAAAGTGTTATATTCTGTAAACGTAAATGTGTGGTATTATATAAAAAACGAGTACTCGTCATTGTCGACTTTGTATCATTATTTACAGATGGTTTAGGATTCAATGCCAAATCACCCGGTTTTTGCCAGCGATCAAGTTGATTGACCGATTGATTTTTCGACAAGATATTCAGACCGTCAGATGTAGCCCGACTTCCAAAATTACCAAAGGCGTATCCTCCAATAGTATAATTAAGCATTACTCTCAGACTAATGCCCCGATAAGCAAATGTATTGGTCATACCTCCAAAAAGTTTTGGGGTAGATGACTTGCCCGGTACCCGATTAGTTTCACTATAAGTGCGGGTCACATTTCCATTCTTATCTAACCACAAAGCATGCCCATCTCTGGGATCAACACCTACCCAGCGAACAAGATTATAAGTATTTATATCATACCCTTCTTTCCATACTTTAGGTGGAAAGCTCTGCTCTATGCCATTATACAATTTTAATATTCGATTTTGATTATGTGACATATTCAAATCTGTTACCCACTCAAACGGTCCTCTTATATTCTCAGAAGTAATGGTTACTTCAATACCTCGATTCCTAACCGATCCCATATTACGATATACTCGCGTATCCCCAGTAGTACGTGATACATCCAACTGACTTATCAAATCTACTGTCTTATCATTGTACACTTCAGTCTCTATATCCAAACGGTTCAGTAATTTTATTCTCAGACCTAAATTGGTTTTATAGGTAGTCTCCCAACTCAATTGAGGATTTGCCCCAGATGAGACAACTGCCCCTGACTGCCCATTATAGTTATTACTTTCACTATAAGTGTACAGACCTAATGCTGTCTGACTTCCCAAACGTGAATTACCGTCAGCACCATAGCTGGCTTTTATTTTCAAAATATTCACAATAGATGAATCAAAAAATTTCTCGTTATGAATATTCCAGGAAACTCCAACAGAGCCAAAATTGGCCCATTGCACATCTGAACCAAAATCAGAATCCCCATCACGACGACCGTTCACAACCAAAAAATAACGTCCATCATATGAATAACTACCCTGTAAAAAAAATGACATAGAATGTTTTATCTGTCCTCCACTGGAACCTTTTCGGGTGGCTGCATAAGATATTTCTTTTATATGGTCATTAACAAAACCCTCTCCCGTAGCAGATACCGTATTGTAACCTTTTGACGACATTTCATATCCGAACAATCCACCAACAGTATGTTTTCCAAATTTTGCATCATAATTAAGTCTGTGTATAGTAGTCCATACCAAAGTATTGGTATGCCCTCGAGAAGAATATCCCTCTATGACACCATCCAAAGAGGCGCCCGACCAATTTGACCGAGCATCATAAGTATCTTGGTAACTACTATTAAAGTCTGTACCAAATTGTCCGGTATACCTCAATCCTCTCAAAATATCATATTTCAACAATATATTAGCATTCGCCAAAAATGTACGCTGGCGGTTGTCATTTTGCTCACGTTCTGCAATAGAATTCAAATATTTTACCGTTTTCCAAACAGGTTCTCCTCCGGTTACCGAACTATCAACATATTTATTATACAGACGCAACGTATGACCATCTAAATCATAAGGAGAGTAAATAGGCAACATCTGATAATAGTCATCACTGGGAACAAACAATTCGTTAATATTATATGATGTCGACAAATTGAAACTAAGAGAAAGTTTCCTGTGTAATTGTATGTCATTGTTGGCCCGCAACGATGCCCGATGTCCTAAATTCCCTTTTACTGTAAGTTGGTCCCGATAATAGGAACCTGAAATATAATATTTTGCTCTATCTGACCCACCTCTGGCTGAGAGCCCAGCCTGTAAGTAATGTCCTAATCCGTAATATTCCTTTAGCCAATTAGTATCAGTAGTACTATATTGATTTAATTCATTGTCTTGAAAAGGGAAATATTTCATATCAATACCGGCATTCCGAAAAGATTCTTTAGCTAATGTCATATATTGTGATGCGTTCAATGTTTTGAAATAAGTACTCTTATTTACATGAGATATCCCATAACGTACTGATACATCAAATTGAGGTTTACCCTTATATCCACCCTTTGTCGTAACAAGAATCACACCATTGGAACCATTAGCTCCATAAATAGCAGTGGCCGAAGCATCTTTAAGAATAGTAATAGAAGCAATATCATCTGGGTTAATAAAAGATAAAGGACTTATAGAATAATTCATACCCGGAATTTGATTGGTGCGATCACCGGTATAGATAGGAGTACCATCTACAACCCACAAAGGTTCATTTGATGCCGATAATGAAGATTCACCGCGAATACGAACATCATAACGTGAACGAGTACTGGATGCCAAATCGGTATTTACATCAACTTTTAATCCCGGGACAATACCATCAAGCAAATTATCAATACGGTTCATCGGAAGATTTTTAAGTTGCTTGTCATTTACCTGAAATGCACTACACACTAAATCAGCTCTTTTCTGTACTGTTCCATAGGCCCCCACAATTTCAACATCTTCCAATGCAATAGAACCCGGTTCAAGAATGACATTGATATGAGTCTGTTTACCTATCGTAACCTCTTTCGATTCCATTCCCAAAAAAGAAAATACCAACTTCGAAGAAGGGCCTCCAACTACAGTTATACGATAATTTCCATTTATATCGGTAGCAGTAGCTTTATTTTTCACTCCTTTTACAGCCACTGTGACACCCGGTAGCGGAGATTTAGTGTTATCAAATACCTGCCCCGTAACAACAAATGCAACATTTGTTACTTTTTGCTGGCTAATGGATGAATTTCTACCGGAATCGGAAAATTGAGATGCTTCTGCCGCTGCAATGTTGGAATATATTCCCAATAATAATACAGCAATGCTTACATTACACTTTAGAAAAAACTTTTTTCGAGACACTATTTTTTTCATACCTGTTGTGGTTAATCTGCCTTTGAAAACTCGATGCATAAATATGCAATTATTTTTATAATAGGCCAGTCTCTATTACTGAAATACGCTATTATATACATATATAATAAAGAAAAAAGAAATTTTTACACCCTAAATTTCTTTATTTTCATTTTTTATACACATGTTAATCGATACAAATGTAGTTGTATTTTTTTTAATAGCAATACATTTTGCCACAAAATATCAATTATTCACCAATTTAAGTTTCAATTTATAAGAAAAGAACTGATTATTTCTATTTCTAAAATGGTAAAATAAGAATAATTTTTATACAAATAAATATAAAATATTTATAATAAAAAGATTAGATTTAAGGCCGTTTTTAATAATTTATATCATATATATACATAAACCAATAAATAAACATTTATATATGTAAATATTTATTTATCAAAATTTTATTCATCAATAAGAAAAAAATATCATAAAAATGCATTTTCATATTTTAGTATTTATATTTATATAATTATAAATACACATCTTATTTTCAAATATGGTACTTTTTTCAGAAAATAGATTTATAATAATACCATACAATATAATTTTCCAGAAAATAAAATATAAAACCCAATAAATATTTAATATTGCCTTGATATTTTCTTATAGACAACCCTTCTTTACTTTTATTATAAGCTATTTAGTCAATCAATAGTCTAACAATATTATTTTACTCGTTACAAAAATATATTATCAAACACTACTTAAACACTTTATCAAGACACATTCTTCCACCACGTTAAGATATATAAATTAACCTTTTCAATTTTCTATATTTCCTTTTTTATCTACCCTAAACGTACGTCGATAACTGACCGGTGTATAACCAGCTTGCTTTTTAAAAATCTGCGAGAAATAGGAAAGATTATCAAAATTCAAATAATAAGCTATTTCTTTGATACTCATATCAGTATTCGCAAGTAGCTTTTTTGCTCTCTGAATTCGAAGTTCTATTATATATTGTGCTGGAGAGAAACCTGTATACTCTTTAAACTTTTTACGAAACCACGAATAACTCATATTCACTTCTTGAGCTATTTCCTCCGGAGTAACAGGATTCAAAATCTTCTCATGCATTATAATTTTAGCCTGATTAATTTGCTCTATAAGATTACTTTCTGCAAAATATTGATTGCGGTCATAATACATAGTCATACCTAAAAGCAAATTGGCTATACCAGCCAAATATTGCTGATGAGCAACACGTTCAGAACGGGCAACACGTATAGCTTGCTCATACAACTCTACCACATCATCTCTTAAGCCGATGTGATAAAGTACCTGCTCGGAATCAAAAAAATTATTGGTAAACCGGCTATCAATATTGCGACCGTGAAAACCTATCCAATACTCATGCCATCCTGTTTTTTTATCAGGGCTATAACTATGCCACACACCCGGCTTAAGTATAAGTATATCTCCCGCTTTTATATCTATTTTTTGTTCTTTAGTTGTATAATAAGATCCCTGACCGTACGCTATATATAATAACTGATAAGTTTCGAGAACTCTCCCCTGTCGAAGATTAAAATAAAATTCTTCAGGATGACCATTGTCTGGAGGATACATTGTATAACCAGATTGAATTACTGCCTTTCCAACAGTATTCACAACAATCCCCCAATTTAAATCTCTATCACTACTTATCAGATATTTATGTGTGTTTTCCATCTCTTTCATATCTCGCACTCCAATAATGGCAGACAGCCTATTTTAGATTTTACTTCATTATATTTTTTAGCATTCCATTTTTTATCGTCACAAAACAATATTTTCATCACTCTTAATATAGAATTCATGACTTTTTGTTATTTCAAAACAGGAAATACGGGCGTCCAAATATCGTCATACAAATGTATTCAAATAAAATCAAAAAACAACATATTAGCGTCATATTCTGAAATATAGCCAACGGAAATAGCTGTATATTTGTCAAATACAATAGAAAAACACATATGAAGATAAATCATTTTTTAGCATTTGACTTAGGAGCTACCAGTGGACGCACTATTTTGGGAACATTGTGTGACGGAAAACTGGAAATAAAAGAACTCACTCGTTTCCCAAATCGTCTGCTACGTCTTGGGAATCATTATTATTGGAACATCTTTTCTTTGTACGAATCCTTAAAAGAAGGATTAGCTACTGCTGCAAAAGAGAATGTTTGTATAACTTCAATAGGAATAGATACTTGGGGAGTTGATTTTGCTTTTATTGGGAAAGACGGTTCTCTAATGGGACTACCCTATGCCTATCGTGATCCTCATACTTTTGAAGCTTGTACAGAATATTTTGAGAAAATCATTCCCCGAGAGGAAGTTTATAATCGCACCGGTATACAGATTATGAATTTCAACAGTCTGTTTCAGCTCTATGCTCTACATCGAGAAGAGGCATCTCAACTGGCATCAGCAAAGCATTTATTATTTATGCCTGATGCCTTATCTTACTTGTTATGTGGAGAGATGGTTACAGAATATACAATAGCCTCAACCTCCCAATTATTAAATGCCCATACCCGGACGTTCGACACAGATTTACTCAAATCAGCGGGAATTTCTACATCAATGTTTAACAAGATAGTAATGCCTGGTACTCAAATTGGAATCTTACGTCCAGAACTCGCAGAAGAGACCGGACTAGCACATATCCCAATCGTTGCAGTAGCAGGGCATGACACAGCTTCAGCCATTGCCGCCATTCCGGCTTCGAATCGTAATTTCGCATATCTAAGCTCCGGCACATGGTCACTCATGGGAATTGAGGTTTCCTCCCCTGTCATCAATAAAGATACTTATCAAATGAATGTCACGAATGAAGGAGGCGTAGAAGGGACTATCCGTTTGCTAAAAAACATTACAGGCATGTGGCTGGTCGAGCAATGTATGAAAGAATGGGAAAAAGCAGGAAGAACATATAACTACTCAGAAATGGTCTCTTTAGCAGAAAAATCCGAACCATTCAGGTGTTTTATAAATCCAGATGATGCCATATTTGCCAACCCGGAAAGCATGACTGAAGCTATAACTGAATATTGTATCCAAACTGGTCAAACTCCACCCTCAACTGATGCCGAATATTTCAGAACGATATTTGACAGTTTAGCTCTAAAATATCGAGAAGTATTAGGTCATTTACAATCTTTAGCTGACTTTCCAATAGAAAAACTGCATGTTATCGGAGGAGGTTCTCGTAACCGTCTATTATCACAAATGACGGCCAACGCTATCGGTATACCTGTAATTACAGGGCCTTCAGAAGCTACAGCCATCGGTAATATCATGCTACAAGCCAAGGCTGCCGGTTTAGTATCTTCATTACAAGAAATGCGTAATATTATCACCCAAACCGTAACCCCTGAAACGTTCCTGCCGGAAGATTGCGAATCATGGAATAACGCATATTATAAGTATATTAATATTATCACAAAAAAACAATCATTATGAAACAAGAAAAAATCAACAGAAACTACGAAATAGCTCGTGAACGATTTGCCGAATTGGGAATAGACACTGAAGCTGCCATATCTTCCTTACAAAAATTATCTTTGTCTTTACACTGCTGGCAAACAGATGATGTTTCTGGCTTTGAAAATCCTGATGGAAGTCTCTCAGGAGGAATCCAAGCTACAGGAAACTACCCCGGTAAAGCACGTAATATAGATGAAGTAAGAGCAGATATCGAGAAAGTAAATACTCTGATTCCTGGCAACCATCGATTGAGTCTACATGCCATATACGGAGACTTTAAAGGGAAAAAAGTAGACCGCAATGAAATAGAACCAGAACATTTTCAAAGTTGGATAGATTGGGCCAAACTCAACAACATGAAACTCGATTTCAACAGCACAAGTTTTTCGCATTCAAAAAGCGGTAATTTATCTTTATCCAATCGCGATAAAGGTATCAGAGACTTCTGGATAGAACATACTATACGAAGCCGACGCATTGCTGATGAAATGGGCCGTCAGCTAAAGAGCAAAGCTTGTCATAATTTATGGATACATGACGGCTCAAAAGATATTACGGTAGACCGTTATCTTTATCGTTCATTATTAAAAGATTCCTTGGATAAAATTTTTGAGAACAAATTTACAAATGTAAAAGACGCTGTAGAGTGCAAATTGTTCGGAACAGGACTGGAAAGTTTTACTGTAGGTTCCCATGAATTCTATATGGGCTACGCTATGAAAAATGGACTGATGGCAACTCTTGATATGGGACATTTCCATCCAACAGAAGAAACTTATGATAAAATTTCATCACTCTTGCTTTTCTCTCCAGAAATTATGCTTCACGTGAGCCGCCCTGTTCGTTGGGATAGCGACCATGTTGTAATTCTAAACGATAGCGTACAAATGTTGGCACAAGAAATTATATGGGCAAATGCTCTCGAACGTGTCAATGTCGGTCTCGACTATTTCGATGCATCTATCAATCGTATCGGAGCTTACGTTATCGGTATACGTGCTACCCAAAAAGCATTTTTACAAGCCTTACTTACTCCAATCAAAAAACTACGTGAATATGAAGCGTCAGAGCAAGGATTTGAACGATTAGCTTTATTGGAAGAATCGAAAACTTTACCATGGAATGACGTATATAACTATTTCTGCATGCTCAATAATGTTCCTGTTGCTGAAGATTATATCTCAGAAGTAGAAAAATACGAAAAGGAAGTAACTTCTAAGCGTTGATTTAAATATGGAAATTATAAAAGGATTATTAATCATAGCTATCGGCAGCTTGGGTCAATCCAGCTCATACGTTCCGATCAAGAAAGTCAGGAAATGGAGTTGGGAAAGTTTCTGGCTTGTCCAAGGAATTTTTGCTTGGCTGGTATTTCCTCTGATAGGTATGCTAATGGCAATACCTCACGACGTAAATCCTTTACTACTATTAGAAAGCGGAGGAGCTGGAGCTGCGATTATTTACGGAATGCTATGGGGTATAGGTGGCCTTACTTTCGGATTGAGCATGCGATATTTAGGCGTGGCTTTAGGACAATCAGTTTCCTTAGGAACTTGTTCGGCTTTCGGAACTCTTTTCCCCGCACTATTTGCTGGTACTGACCTTTTACAAGGAGATGGATTAATCCTACTACTGGGTGTTATGATAACATTAACCGGTATCGCAGTTATCGGCTACGCCGGAACCCTGCGCTCCCAAAATATGAGTGAAGAAGAAAAACGGGCTGCTATTAAAGACTTTGCATTGACCAAAGGACTGGCTGTTGCATTGTTGGCCGGAATAATGAGCGCTTGCTTTGCCTTAGGACTCGATGCAGGAACACCTATCAAAGAAACAGCTATAGCCAATGGAGTTCCCCCACTTTATGCAGGGCTACCAGTGATTCTTATTGTCACATTAGGCGGATTCATCACAAATGCGACATATTGCATATACCAAAATATAAAGAACAAAACAGGAAAAGATTATCTCAGTGTAAATATTTCTGTTTTGCTCAACAACATATTATTCTGTGCTTTGGCAGGGTTATTATGGTATTCGCAATTCTTTGGTTTAGAAATAGGAAAAACATTTCTTACTTCATCGCCTGTATTACTGGCGTTCTCCTGGAGCATATTGATGTCTCTGAATGTTGTATTTTCCAATATGTGGGGCATAATCCTGAAAGAATGGAAAGGATGCAATCCCAAAACTGTCACCGTATTGATTTTGGGACTATTTATATTGATATTTTCTATATTCTTTCCGTCTTTATTTTAAAGCTCATTACTGAATTTATAAAAATATTTTTAGTAATTTCAGCTCACAATAACAGCAACATTCTTTCTCAGGCAAAAAGTTTGTAAAACAAAGAATAACGCTATTTTAAAATAACAGAGAAAAAAGTATTTTTTTAAAACATCAAATTTTATAATTACAATTTTATATATTTTAATTTCATAATATTATATGAACTATAATCAAAACATAAATAAAGCAATAGGCTTAGTTTCTGAAATTGCCGGTTATCTATGGGATAGAGGTTGGGCCGAAAGAAACGGTGGCAATATCTCGTACAATATTACTGATGATATTGATGACCAAATATGTACGCTGAATGCAATAAGTGAAAAATACGAGTTGCCCCAGACTATGGAGAACTTGAAAAATAACTTCTTTATCGTTACCGGTACAGGATGCCGCATGCGTTATGTACATTCTGACCCGATGAATAACGCTGCAATTATACGTATTTCTGCCGATGGAACATATTATGAAATCATAGCTGAAAAGAATATTAAGCCTACCTCTGAGTTGCCGTCTCATTTACTAATACATAATGTCATACTGGGAAAAGGACGCAAAATCAAAACGGTAATCCATACTCACCCCATTGAACTAGTGGCTATGACTCATAATTCCGATTTCTTAGGAAAAGATGTATTAAGTAAATTGCTCTGGAGTATGATTCCTGAGACACGAGCTTTTTGTCCTAAGGGCGTAGGCATTGTACCATATGCCCTCCCCGGCTCAATGGAACTGGCACAAAAAACAGTAGAACAACTCGACGATTATGATGTCGTGTTATGGGAAAAACATGGGGCCTTGGCTATAGGTGAAGATATTATCGAGGCGTTTGATATGATAGACACACTAACAAAATCGGCTAAGATATACGAATCAGCCTGTTCCATGGGGTTCAAACCCAAAGGCATGAGTGATGAACAAATGGATGAATTGAAAAGAGTTTTCAATTTGTAACGTACCTAAAAGTAAATTATCATAAAAAATACCAGCCTCAACAATAAAATTGAAGCTGGTATTTTTCCAATTTTATAAGTAAGTAGTAAAACATTTATACACAGAAAAATTTTCAATAACTCATATCCAAATCTATCAACAGATAATCATACAATTAACATGAAAACAAAAATATTGATTTTTATCTTTTATTCTTTTTGTATCATAACTGCAAAAAGCCAACAAATGCAAATAGAAAAAATATGGCCGAATGGTCCAAAAGAATTAAATGGCCTGACAGAAACAATAAACGGAAAAACCACTGATACCCCCCAAGAAGCCTTATTGTATATTTACTCTCCAGAAAAGAATAAAAATAACGGTAAAGCTGTGATTTTTTGTCCCGGAGGAGGATATGGAGGATTGGCCATTGATCACGAAGGTCACAAATTTGCCCAGTGGTTAGTTAATAATGGATATACAAGTATAGTTTTAAAATACCGGTTGCCTAACGGTAACAAAAATATACCTTTAGCTGATGCTCAAGAAGCTCTGAAAATAATAAGGAATAAAGCAGATGAACTAAATATACATCCTCAGAAAATCGGTATAGCCGGTTTTTCAGCAGGTGGGCACTTAGCATCAACAGTAGGGACTCACTGGTCTGATACTTCAGTAAGGCCTGATTTTATGATTTTGTTCTATCCGGTTATCAGTACACAAAAAGAATATGCGCACAAAGGATCTTTCACAAATCTATTAGGTACAAATTTTTCAGAATCTGACCGTAAAGCTTATTCAAATGATAAACGCATTACTTCCAAAACACCAGAAACATTATTGATGTTAAGTGATGATGATACAACTGTTGTGCCANGCACTCAAAAAGAATAATGTAAATGCTACCATGTATATTTTTCCTGAAGGGAAACATGGTTGGGGATTCAACCATCAATTCCGTTATCACGAATTGATGAAAACTTTATTATTGGACTGGCTCGGTCGATTTTGAATATCCTTTCAACGAGTCACAAGATTTATAATGGTAAAATATAATAATTCAGATTTTCTAAAATGCTTATATGTTGAATAAGCATTTTAGAAAATCCATTTATTCTTCTCCTATCTCAATTCGAGCTCGATAATGAGTATGAGATGTTATAGGAGCCAATGAAAAATAACCTTTTTCAATTTTCCCCTCGGAAACAATCAAAGGTGACTTAGATTGTCGCATTCGATGGTCTTCCCATAATTGTGCAGAATCAGGATAATAATCAACATAATAATTCCCTATCGTCCAATTATTTACATATCTATCATAAAAAATACGGGCTACCATCCCCATATTCATCCTCAAATTCATCTCAACACATGGATGCAAATGATATATTCCATTTCGATTATATATCATCATATCAATCCCTAAATACCCTCTATAAAACATACCGATAAGTGAGGATAGTAAATCAATATAAGCCTTTTGCAATCGTTCTATCTGGTACTTCTTTATTCCGAATTGCAATATTTCTGCAAGAATCGTCTCATCCGATGCCAAAAGATTACTTTTATACACACCTTTCGCGTCTGTCGTAAATAATGAATAACCAGCAAAAGAAACAGTACCAGCCCCATCACTAAAAAATTCCATAGCAAAATCTCTGACTTTTTCATAAAAAGGCTCTCCTATAACCATACCCTGACGTTTAAGAATGCCATTACTCCACCTTTCAAGAGTTGTATCATATACACCACGTCCCCAACTCAACCCTTTCCCACTACCAGACCAAGGAGCTTTTAATACTGTTTTTGGCGCATTTTCTATGAAAACCCGAACTTCGTTTGCTGTACGTAGTTCTAAAGGTAACTGATACGGAATATCTGAATAACCATAATTTATTAACGAAGAAAGTATGGTTATTGTAATTGCCCGATGAGATAATCTTTTTAACTGAGATAGGCTATCATGAGTCGGCAAATGACAAGAATCTATTCCCCAACGATTCAATCTGCAAACTATTTCGGGGCTCCATCCCCAAGGTACAATACTTGATATATTTTCATACAGCTTTATCTCCTCCGGCAAAAGCAAGCCCGGAAATAACCCGAATTGTCTTATTAAACATTGAGCATTGTTTTTATAATCTGCATCCGGACATAAAACATAATCATTTGCCCCCGCATACCACATCGGAAGCATGGACAAATCATAAGCTATAGACCTTGCTTTAGGTGGAGCCATATAATGCATTCCCCCATTTGCAATTGCCAAATCGTTTTCCGGATTAAAAATATAGAGTTCTTGTACTACCATAAAAGATAAACTTGACTTACTTTTTGCAACAAAAATAATGATTCCCCAGACAGGTAAAAAATATATGAAATATTTTATCTATCTGTTACCATTCCGTTAAAAGCATCCCCCTAATTACATCTAAAAGAAAAAAAACAAAAAGCCGGTCATAATACTTTAATTATAACCGGGCTTTCTACTGCAGATTGTAAAAACAAAGCAATATGAATAGGACATATTACTTACTACCTGAAACATAGATTCCATACAGAATAACTTCTGTACAACTGTTCATTATATATGAAATTTATATCTTAAAGATATCGAAGCTTATTCCTCGTAAACTTCTAAAAAACGTATGGCAGGTCTTCTGACTGACTCCGGTTTCGATAGCCTTCCCATTTTAAATAAAAACAGTGGCACAAGTATTTATCGCAACCTTTTATAAGGAGATCACAGCAGCGGGACTGTCCGGGACTTGCACCCGATTCCCTTTTAATCATATTTCACTGAACAGTGATATACGAACCATTCGGAACAAATATAATACTCTTTTCGGAAAAATAGAATAAAGTCTACCACTTTATTTATTATACGCACACATTTTACAGCACATCCCCCCAAACTGCAAATGATTTTTTGAAACTTCTATAATATCGAACAAAGTAAAAAATAAAGAAGGAGCTACCCGACTAAAGTAACTCCTTCTTTCTATCTTTAATTAGATGACATTTAAGATGGTAACACTAATAACGGTGTATCGGCATGGAACAACATTTTATGCGCAATACTCGGATTGAATAACCGAGCAAAAATATTACGTTTCCGATTAGCAATAGCTAAAACATCAATTTTCTCTTTACGTACCAATGTTTCTACTCCATCGAGAAAACCAGCACCATCAATCAATGTATAACTTGCCTCTCTACCCGGATATTGTTTTCTAAAATAATCCTTTATACCTGCCAGTTTTATTTCATTCCAAGTATCCTGTTTTGTAGTCATGTGCACAAATGTTATCTTAAAGTCAAAACTTCCGAACAATCTCATAAATGTATCGAGAGCTATCAAATCCTGCTGATCAAAACTGGTAAAAAATGCCATATTATTTACCTCGTCAATCATTGTAAACGGTACATTTTCTGGAATTGCAAAAACCGGAAATTTCGTAGAATCAAGAACTTCTGCCGTTACACTTCCTATCAAATCTATCTCCTTTTGATTTTTTCCTCTCGTTCCCATTACAATCAACGTAGGATGATACTCCTTACTAAAATGATTAATTTCATCTTCAGGTATACCTTCACGCAAAGTATAATCAAAATCAATATCTGGTAACAGCCCTTCTTTTATCTGATTACGTAATGTCTCTGTAAAAGTTTTCATCTCCTTAGCCACTCTATCTTGTACTTGTTTAAGAGCTTCATCCTCACTTACCTCATACGTAAACGCATCTGTAACAGGAATAGCTCCTGGAAAATAAGGGCTAAAATATGCATGGAGCAACATTATCTTTGCATCGATACTTTTTGCAAAATCAAAACCTATCTGGCAAGCTTTAAGAGAATAATCAGAAAAATCAATAGGAATAAGAATACGTTTAGGATGATGTACTGTCTGTAATTCGGATTCGGTATCTTTTTCTTCGAAAATAGAATATTGTTCCAAAATCTGCAAAGCATGAGGCAAATCTCTCTCTCTAATTCTTACACGTACTCCCGATGAAATGACAGGCTGAATCAAGTTTACATTTTGAATAGCTACCGGTATATCCTCATTCTCAAGAATGCCTTTTATAATCTGAGCTTTCTCATATGTATAAATGGCAATGGTTATTAATCTGTCCTCATCCATAACGGTATCAATTTTTAAGTTGTTTTTTAATTTATTTTTCGGCTGAACAATTCTCCTCCTGAAGAATATTCATTGCCATATCATAAATAGTTGTATTATCAAGAACGACAATACCTCCATCCGGACCCGGCTCAATGTGTAAACCACAGTTTTTACCAAATTCGTAATTATTACCTCCAAAATAATTGCGAACAGTTTGAACGGTTACATTCAATTCGTCTGCAATTCTATGCATCGAACCGTCAGGTAAACAATCTTTGATACGACGAAGTTCATTAAATGTTATAGTCTTTGTCATAATTGTAAATGTTTTAAATGGTTTATAGCTATGGTTTATTTTTTTATTCGCATTAAATTTAAGTTCAAAAAATGGTATTTCCAAATTTTATATAACATTTTTATCAGGACGACAAGAAAAAATAATGAAGTTCCATTTATAATAAAAATGCAACTTCCATTTTGTATTGTCTTAATCTATTACATATCATCATCATATATCTTTCTGTTACCATAATTACACATATATCTCTTAGTATAAATATCAAGAAACTGTTTAGATTTTCCAATGAGAGTAATTCAGTCGAGTCTCTTTTCCTTTTTTTTCGGACTGTTTTCCCTCTTGCATTCGTCAAATAGCCTACTACCATTCCCATAAAATCAGAAAAATATTCTCAGAAAAAATTCTCAAAGCTTACCTAAACAAAAACTAAGCTGGTTCTAAAATACCGTACATGATTTCAGTAAATATTTTGAAATGCCGTCTTTAACCTCTATTTATAAAAAAACTGCTCTTACATATAAAAATATATAAGAGCAGACAATACATTCCATTTTTCTTAATTATCACTCTTCCAGTAACTCAAAATCATCCTTTCCAACACCACAAACCGGACAAACCCAATCTTCGGGAATATCTTCAAATGCAGTTCCGGGTTCGATTCCTCCTTCCGGATCTCCAATTTCCGGGTCATATACCCAGTCACAAACAGTACAAATATACTTCTTCATAATTCAATAATAAATTAAAACTATTTTATATAACAAATAAATCTGAAATTTGTTAGAACATATTCAATATCTTTTCATACATCTAACCATATTCCTATTCGAAAACTGAAACATTATGCAATCAAATATAAAAATTAATTTTTATATCTCGAATTCAGATGCTATTTAAATTTTTCTATTTTACTTATAAATCCATATACTTAAATAATAATGATATATTAATTGCCGATTTTAGTTATTTTTGTAATACTAAAAATAAAAATAGGATGACACCCTTTTTATATCGTATTGCCGAGACCTATTATAAAGAAAATTCTGGAAACTTATCAGATATTGCTTTTGTTTTTCCCAACCGACGAGCTGGTGTATTTTTTCAGAAATATATTGCTCAAGTTGCACAAAAACCTATATTTTCACCTCCAATACTAACCATCAGCGATTTGTTCTGCCAGTTTAGTCCGTATTTACAAGCAGACAGGACAAGTATGCTTTTTATCCTGTATCAAAAATTTCAGGCACTCAGTCTTTCTAACGAGTCTTTCGATGATTTCGTATTTTGGGGGGATATGTTACTCAACGATTTCGATGATGTAGATAAATATGTAGCCAATCCAGAACAATTATTCAGAAACATAAAAGAATTAAAAGAAATAGATGAATTATTCGATTATCTTACTCCAAACCAAATAGATGCTATACGACAATTTTGGGGTAACTTCATTCCGATAAACGAAAGTCGAAAAAAAATGGAGTTCTTGGCAATATGGGAACTTTTATATCCATTATATTGTGCTCTCCGAGAAGAATTACAGAAAAAGAATATAGCTTACGAAGGAATGATATTCAGAGATGTAGCAGAAAAGGCTTTATCAAAAAAATTGGATAACATACCATATCGACGTATCGTTTTTATAGGGTTGAATGTATTAAGCAAATCGGAGGAAATCGTTATGTCCCGACTACGAGACATGGGGATAGCAGATTTTTATTGGGATTATTATTCTCCTCTTGTCCGTGATAAATATAATAAAGCTTCTTTTTTCTTATCAGAAAATAGATTAAAATATCCATCACAATATGATATATTTGAAACGGATGAAAACACTAACAATCTCTCCCAAATAGAAATTATCGGTATTCCTTCTGCTGTAGGTCAAGCAAAACAGGCCTGCAAAATACTGTCAGAATTACTGAAAAATAAAGATATTTCCAATCCTGAAAAGGCAATAAATACAGCAATTATTTTACCTGATGAACATCTTTTGTTGCCTATGTTATACTCTGTTCCCAAAGAGATAGACCCTATAAACGTAACAATGGGATATACTTTATCTAATACCCCTGTAGCCGGACTAATGGAAGAAATCTTCGACTTACAGAAACACCTGCGTCTCATCTCCGGTCAACCATACTTTTACCATCGTAAAGTATTATCTCTTCTTTCTCATCGATATATAATGATTTCAGGAGAAAAAATAATACTCGAACTCAGTAACTATATACGAAAATATAACCGGGTATTTATACCTGTAAATGATTTGGCAAAAAACGAATTATTAAAACGAATATTCATACCATTGACCAATGCACAAGAAGCTGCTGACTATCTTATTTCAATTCTCGAATATTTACAACAAGAGCATTTCTTTGCTTCCAAAGCTAATGACGAAAAAGAAAATAATAAACTGACTCCCCTTGAAAAGGAATTTTTATATCATTATTACATTACTGTAAACCGACTGAAGGAGGTTATGACTGAATATAAAACGGGAATGAATGTAAGCACTTTTTTCAGATTACTGAACAAAATGGTCAACAACATCGCTATTCCTTTCCGAGGAGAACCTTTATCGGGATTACAAATAATGGGTGTACTTGAAACTAGAGCTTTGGACTTCGAAAATCTGATCGTATTATCGATGAATGAAGGTATATTCCCCGTGAAAAAAGTAGCAAACACCTTCATCCCATATAATTTGAGAAAAGGATTCGGTCTTTCAACTTCAGAACATCAAGATAGTATATATGCCTATTATTTCTATCGAATGATTTACAGAGCAAAAAAAATATTCCTTATCTATGACACACGCACTGAAGGAACTGATATAGGAGAAATGAGCAGATATATATATCAAATGAAATATCACTATCGCCTCCCTTTAAAAGAAAAACTAGTAACTTATGATATTTCAGTAAACGATATCCAGCCTATTTACGTAATAAAAACAGAGAGTGTAAAAAAACGACTTGACCGTTTCTTATCAGGTGGTGATCGGGCCTTATCTGCCAGTGCAATAAACACATATATCAATTGTCCTCTACAATTTTATTTGCAATCGGTAGAAAGAGTAACTCCAGATGACGATGTATCGGAAAACATTGAAGCCAGTACATTTGGAAGCATTTATCACAGGGTCATGGAATGTATATATAATCGATTTAAGGGAAATTTAGTCATGGGTGATGCCCTTGAGAAAATACAAAAAGATGATATATTTCTAACAGGCCTAATAGAATCAGCATTCAACGAATGTTATTACCAAAAGAATGAGCCCCAGCGCTTAACAGGACAGAACTATTTGGTAGGTGAAATCATTCGTAAATATGTAAAAAGGACTCTTTCATCCGACAGAAAACTGACCCCATTCCTTTACATAGAATCCGAACGATTAATAGAAACGGAACATAGTATTTCCCCGAATAAAACAGTGCGATTAAAAGCTTTTATTGACCGAGTAGATGAAGTTAAAGGCAAAATTCGTATCATTGTTTATAAAAGTGGAGCTAAACCCCGTTCCAATTCTGGTAGCAGAGAGATTGTATTCCGTAAAATAGAAGACTTATTCGACAAAAACCTTCCAAACCGACCTAAAGCAATTATGCAGGTTTTTATGTATGCAATGATGTATTCAAAAATAGCGAATGGAAAAACCTTAAAACCAGGAATTTATTATCTCCGTTCATTATTCGAACATAATTTCGACTGGGAGATAAAATTAAAGATTGATAAGACTAATAAAATAATTGAAGACTTTCACGACATATGTTCTGATTTTACAAATCATTTTAACCAATGTCTCAATGAAATCTTCGATGAGAATATTCCCTTCACACAAACAAACGATTTAAAAACTTGTGAGTATTGTGACTTTGCATCTATATGTAAACGATAATACAAATGCCATATTTATACTTTTATTCCCTTTTAGAACACTTTTTAGGGTAAAAAGAGAAATCATATTTTTCTTTTTCTTGTTATATTTATACCATAAAATCAGTTATTAATTTTTTTGAACAAAAAGTATAATATGCTTACATCATTTATTATCCTGGCTCTTTCGGCTGTATTTTTTATCAATGGTAAAATACGTTCAGATTTAGTTGCTCTTTGCTCTCTGATATTGTTAGTTATATTTAATATTTTAACTCCTGAAGAAGCACTATCAGGATTCTCCAACAATATCGTCATTATGATGATAGGCCTATTTGTCGTAGGAGGAGCTATTTTCCAAACCGGACTTGCGAAAATGATAAGCCGTAAAATACTGGAACTCGCCGGACATAATCAATTAAAACTTTTTATCCTCATTATGCTCGTTACTGCAGGTATAGGTGCTTTCGTCAGCAACACCGGAACAGTCGCCTTAATGTTGCCTATTGTCGTAAGCCTTGCAGCCAGCGCACATTCCCACCCAGGACGTTTCTTAATGCCTTTAGCCTTTGCCAGTAGTATGGGTGGCATGATGACTCTAATCGGTACTCCTCCCAACCTCGTCATACAAAATACTCTTACAGAAGCAGGATATGAACCTCTATCATTCTTCTCTTTTACTCCTGTAGGGCTTATATGTATTGCTGTTGGTATCATTGCACTTATACCTCTAAGCAAAATATTTTTATCAAAAAATGAAACTGATAATCAATCGAAACACAACAATGGAAAATCCCAGAAAGAATTGATACAAGAATACCAGTTGATGAGTAACCTTTTCAGAGTTCAGATAACAAATGATTCCCATTTCAATAATAAAACATTACAGAATCTTGATATTGCGAGAAAATATCATATCAATGTTCTGGAAATACGTCGCAAACCTTCAAATCAGCGTTCCTTTTTCCAAACAATAGATCAAATGACCGCAGGCCCTGAAACTGTGGTAAAAAATGGCGATATGTTTTATGTTATGGGTGATTACGGACAAGTTGAACAATTCATAAAAGAAAATCATTTAGAACTGATAGATATTCATATACCTGAAGGAACTGATATCCCAGATAATATTGACCTTCATGAAATAGGCATAGCTGAAATTTTACTAATGCCTAGTTCCAAGTTAATCAATGTTCCTATCAAGGAAAGTGGATTTAGAGAAAAGTTCAACATCAATGTACTTGGAATACAACGTGGTGGAAAATATATCTTACAAAATCTAAAAGATGAAAAAATGCACAGCGGTGATGCTATCCTTGTTCAAGGCACATGGAATAATATCGCCCGCATGAGCGAAGACCAATCAGACTGGGTGGTTGTAGGCCAGCCTGAGGCTGAAGCAGCAAAAGTTACTCTTGACCACAAAGCCCCTATTGCCGCTACCATTATGTTACTAATGATTTTAGCCATGGTATTTGATTGGGTCCCAGCCGTTATCGCTGTTATGGTAGCGTCCGTATTAATGATTTTTACCGGATGTCTAAGAAACGTTGAAGATGCCTACCGCACCATCAACTGGGAAAGTATCGTTTTAATTGCTGCTATGTTGCCGATGTCTATGGCACTGGAAAAAACCGGAGCTTCTGCACTGATTTCCCAAAACCTTGTAGGTAGCCTTGGTCACTGGGGACCATTAGCATTACTGGCCGGTATATATTTCACTACATCATTACTGACTATGGTTATCAGTAATACGGCTACGGCTGTACTTTTAGCACCCATTGCCATGCAATCTGCCATAGGGATTGGGGTAAGTCCTTATCCTTTTTTATTTGCCGTCACTGTAGCTGCAAGTATGTGCTTCGCCTCTCCATTTTCTACTCCTCCCAATGCATTAGTCATGTCTGCAGGAAAATATAGCTTTGTCGATTATGTAAAAGTCGGACTGCCATTGCAAATAATCATGGGTATAATTATGATTATCGTACTCCCTTTACTATTCCCATTCTAATATAAACCAATAAATCTACCAATCGAATATAGAATCTGTGTTTATATTCTTTCTTATTGGTCAAATTTATTCAAAAAAATATTTAATCCAGAAACAAATATTATCTTTCAGCAGTTTATAATATAGAGTATTTGTTTCTGAAAAATAATATATAAACTATATGTTATTAGATAAATCAAAAATAACTTTTACATCCATCATTTTACTTCTATGCATTACAATTGCATGTCATTCACTAAATAATGATAATAAATCAGAGAATATGAAAACAAATAATCTTCGCGAAATATATTTTGCCGGTGGTTGTTTCTGGGGTACCGAGCACTTCATGAAACAAATAAAAGGAGTAAAAACGACAGAAGTAGGGTATGCAAACGGAAACACAAGCAATCCTTCATACAAACAAGTCTGCAATGGAAATACAGGATTTGCAGAAACAGTAAAAGTCATTTACAACCCTCAAATTGTGGACTTAGAACTATTGATAAATTTATATCTAAATACAATAGATCCCACCAGTATTAACCGACAAGGTAATGATCAAGGCAGCCAATACCGGACAGGAATATATTACACCGATTCCAGCGATGTTCATACTATAAACAATACAATAAGAAACATTGCTGGTAAATACAATAAACCAATAGTCGTAGAAATAAAGCCATTACAAAATTTCTATAAAGCAGAAGAATTCCACCAGAACTATTTAGATAAAAATAAGGGTGGATATTGTCATATCAGGCCTGAATTATTTGAATTGGCCCGTAGAGCTAATGAAAAAACAAAATTTAAGAAATCAGATGATAGCACATTACGCTCAATTTTATCAAAAGAACAATATATTGTCACCCAGAAAAATGGCACCGAACCTGCTTTTAAAAACGAATACTGGGATGAAAAAAGAGAAGGTATTTATGTAGATATCACAACCGGAGAACCTCTATTTGTATCTACAGACAAATTTGATTCGGGTTGTGGATGGCCCAGTTTCACAAAACCTATTAAAAAAGAATTGATAAAAGAAAAAATAGATACATCCTACGGAATGAAACGAATCGAAGTAAGAAGCTCTACAGGAGACGCTCATCTGGGACATGTATTTAATGACGGTCCAACAGATAAAGGTGGACTACGATATTGTATAAATAGTGCCTCACTACGCTTTATACCAAAAGAGGAAATGAAGGCTGAAGGATACGAAGACTATATATATTTATTGAAGTAATATAGCCTAAATATGCTTTTCTATAAAACAAAAAAATATGAAGGTATCGACCAGACATTCATTACAAGGTGATACCTTCATATTTTTCATTCTCTATTAAAGATTATTTTGCAACCATTTGGGCTATGACATCCATTACTCCTGCTGCTGTTTTTTCCGCCAATTCAGGAGTAGAAGCTTCAGCATAAACACGGATAATAGGTTCGGTATTCGATTTTCGCAAATGTACCCATCTATCAGGAAAATCGATTTTAACACCATCTATGTCCGTCACATCATATTGTATATATTTTTCTTTTACAGCTGTCAATAAAGCATCGACATCAATATCTGAAGTCAATTGAACTTTTTGTTTCGCTATGCTATACGGAGGATATGAAGCGCGAAGTTCACTGACTTTTTTCCCTGATTTTGCCAAATAAGTAAGGAATAAAGCAATCCCTACAAGAGCATCACGTCCATAATGACTCGCCGGATAGATAACTCCCCCATTTCCTTCTCCTCCGATAACAGCATTAGTTTCCTTCATTTTTGCCACTACATTCACTTCGCCAACAGCTGCTGCATTGTACTGCTGACCATAGGAACGGGTAATGTCTCGAAGAGCTCTCGAAGAACTTAAATTGGATACCGTATTTCCTGGAGTATGCTGGAGTATATAATCGGCTACCGCAACCAATGTATATTCTTCTCCAAACATATTCCCATTTTCGCAAATCAAGGCTAAACGGTCAACATCTGGATCAACAACAAAACCGACATCAGCTTTCCCTTCTTTCATTACGGAGGCTATCTCTGTCAAATTTTCGGGCAAAGGTTCCGGATTATGAGCAAAATGACCATTTGGCTCACAATTTAATTTTTTTATTTCCTTTACTCCAAGAGCTTCTAAAAGTGCAGGAATAGCTATTCCTCCAACAGAATTTACACAATCAATAGCCACACTAAAATTGGCAGCTTTTATGGCAGCAACATCCACTAAATCAAGGGCTAAAACACTTTCAATATGCTTTTGTGTATAAGAATGATTTTCAATCACCTTACCCAGCTGATCTACTTCAGCAAAAGAAAAATCTTCATTTGCTGCAATCTGCAAAACTTCATTTCCCTCAACAGCATTTAAAAATTCTCCCTTTTCATTCAACAATTTCAAAGCATTCCACTGTTTGGGATTATGGCTGGCTGTCAAAATAATGCCTCCACAAGCATTTTCCATTGTCACAGCCAACTCCGTTGTCGGAGTTGTAGCCAAACCTATATCTACAACATCAAATCCCATGCCCATTAAAGTACCCGTAACAGTATGTTTTACCATTTCACCTGAAATACGAGCATCACGACCAACAACAATCTTATTAGTTTTCACACTTGTTGTTTTACGAATAAAAGTGGCGTAAGCAGCTGTAAACTTTACTATATCGAGAGGATTTAATCCCTCTCCTGCCCGGCCTCCGATAGTTCCTCTAATTCCAGAAATAGATTTAATCAAAGACATAGTAGTTTTAATTTAAGATTATAAATTGTGTGTGTTATTTATTCTTATTGTATACTTTCTCTATAGGTGATATCCCATAATATAGGTTGTACCGCTGTAGCTTCAGACTGGGTCCCTTGCTTTGAAGGAACAATCAACCGAACCTTGGAATTTACACCTAAATATTTTAGAGGTTTTTCTACCCCGTATCCAAAATACAGATACGGAGAACTATATCCATAACGGAAACTCCCATTTATTGATGATAATGCTGACATCGTAAGCAAATCTGTACGATCGGCAATAATCTGAATTTCTTCTCCTTCTTTTGCTTTATCATCCATATCTCCAGTAGCTACAACCTGCATATAAACACCTTCATCTAATTTATAAAAAGGGGCACTCGTATCATCCCACTTTCCTCCTGTAGTGATAAAGGATTTTCCATCGTCAGGGATATCAGCAATCTGATAACCATCGAGAAATTTATTGATAGCATTCTCTTCTTGCTCTAATAATTCAGCATATGTTTTATTATCATCACAAGACAAAAATAAACCTATTGACAAAATAAAAAAGGTTATATAAGAAACAGATTTTATTTTCATAAATCAAAGTATATATAATTTGAGGTCAAAAGTAATCATTTGCTATTTATAAAGTCAAATTTTAAAGCAACAAAAATAAACGTTGTATTTATATTTTATGTTTTATTTTTAAAATAGGCAACATTATAACAAATCAAAATAAATTATCCGAATAATAATAGCCTACACTATTGTAAATATTGAACATACATTGGCAATAAATTCTTAAATCGCTCTATTATCTCCTCCATCGTACCATAAAATTCTCCTCCAGCAGCATTCATATGCCCACCTCCATTAAAATATTCCGAAGCGACTTTATTTGCCGGAAAATTACCTTTTGACCGTAAAGAAACTTTTATATATTCTTTTTCTTCCCTGAAAAATGCAGAAAATACGACTCCTTCAATACTTAACGGAACGTTTACCAAACCTTCACTGTCTCCTTTTCTATAATGGTAACGATTGAGTTCTTCTCGTGTAAGGGTAATCATTGCGGTTTTATATCCAGGAAAAATTTCAAGTTTCTCGCTGGTCGCATACCCATTAAGTCTTATTTTGTCAACAGAATTAGTATTAAAAACTTTAGTATATATTTTATCTTTATCTATCCCTTTTCGCACAAGTTCCTCGATGATGAAATACATATCAGGCTTATTCGAATTATAAGTAAAATTTCCCGTATCTGTCATCATTCCAGTATATATAGCTGCCGCACTCAAACAATCAAGTACATCAAACATTCCCATCCGGCAAATCAATCGGAAAACCAATTCACTTGTTGATGAAATTTCAGGATGAGATATAATCACATCACAAAAGTTTTCAGGGTCAAGATGATGGTCTATCATAACTTTCTTAGCTTTCGCTTTTGCAATAAGCGGAGACAAGTCATCGCCTACTCGAGATAAAGCATTAAAATCAAGGCAGAATATCAATTCAGCTTTGTCTATCAATTCAGCTACAAATTCAGGATACTTACTAAAATTTAATATATCCTTGGCCCCTCCAAGAAAACAAAGATTGTCAGGCAACGCATCCGGAACAACCACTGTAACAGACTTGTCTAATGCATTCAAAAAATGATATAATCCTAAAGACGAACCGACAGCATCTCCATCGGGTGAAACATGACATATCGTCACTACATTGTCATACTTATTTATCAACTTAGCTACCTGATCAATTTTACTCTCAGATATGATTTTTTCCATCATAGATTTTTACTTTTTTGAAATAGCAAAAATAGACAAAAAAACGGAATTGAGAAATACATCACAGCCAGCATTCAATAATGGAATGAACATTTTTTAAATTCATATCGGTTAAATTAAAGTCTATGAAAACTTAATTATGATATTATCGGTTATCTTTGCATTGGATAAAAAGAATTACACTTTATTTTAAACAGATGAAATCAAAATTATTTTTTTTAATCGTATTGTTATTATCTGTATTTTCTTTACAGGCTCAAATTCTTGAACCAATAAAATGGAATACACAATTAAAAAATGAAGATAATAACAAAAAAGAAATTATTTTCCACGCAAAAATAGAAAATGGTTGGCATTTATACGGTCTGGATATACCTGAAGGTGGTCCGCGTTCCACCCGATTTGTTTTTGAAAAAATTCAGGGAGCCATTCTGTCCGGCAATATACATGCTTTAAATGAAGCAACAACTGAATATAGTCCACTATTTGAACTAAAATTAAGCTGGTACAGCAAATCGGCCGACTTTTCTCAAAAAATTGAGATAACAGATTCTAAACAATTTTCAATTTCAGGATATATAGAATATCAAGCTTGTAATGACTTGACATGTCTACCTCCTACAAAATATGAGTTTCAATTAGGAAATATAACAGAAATTGAAGAATCCAGCAATACGACAAATACCAATAATGAGATGCAGATGAATGTCTTCACTCCTAAAATAAAAAATAAGCACACCGATTTCTGGGTTCCGGTTATCAACGAGATGAACAATATAGGAGAAAACTCTGTCGGGACTCAAACTTCTTTGTGGTTTATCTTTATCAGTGGATTTATAGGAGGGCTGTTAGCCTTACTAACACCATGCGTGTGGCCCATGATACCCATGACCGTAAGCTTTTTTCTAAAAAAATCCCAAAATCGTAAGCGCTCTATCATAGATGCCCTTATTTATGGATTATCCATAATAATTATTTATTTGATATTAGGACTTGCTGTAACCGCCATTTTCGGGGCGAGTGCATTAAATGATTTATCAACAAATGCAGTTTTCAATATATTATTTTTTGCCCTCTTAGTTTTATTTGCTGTGTCTTTTTTCGGAGCTTTCGACATTACATTACCTTCTTCCTGGACAACTAAACTCGATAATAAAGCAGAAACAACAACAGGACTCATCAGTATCTTTTTTATGGCTTTTACTTTAGTGTTAGTATCCTTTTCTTGTACCGGACCTATAATAGGGACCTTATTGGTACAAGCTGCATCTTTAGGAGATACGACAGGGCCAGCCATGGGAATGTTTGGTTTTGCTTTAGCTTTATCAATCCCATTTAGCCTATTTGCGATATTCCCCTCTTGGATGAAACAAATGCCTAAATCCGGAGGATGGCTCAATTCTGTAAAAGTAGTCCTTGGATTCTTAGAATTGGCCCTTGCTTTAAAATTCCTATCTGTTGCAGACTTAGCCTATGGGTGGCACATTCTCGACCGAGAAGTATTTCTTGTTCTTTGGATTGTTATTTTTACATTCTTAGGGTTATATCTGTTGGGTAAAATTACCTTTTCTCATGATTCAGAAATAAGACATATCTCGGTATTACGTCTGTTTTTGGCATTAATCTCGTTCAGCTTTTCACTATATATGGTTCCCGGATTGTGGGGGGCTCCACTAAAAGCTATCAGTGCTTTTACACCACCCCTTCACACACAAGATTTCTCTTTATTTGATGGAGAAGTTAAAGCCCAATTCACCGATTACGATGAAGGAATGGATTTTGCTGCTAAAGAGAAAAAACCAGTACTCATCGACTTTTCCGGTTATGGGTGTGTAAACTGCCGCAAAATGGAAGCTTCTGTGTGGACGGCTCCACAAGTAAGGCAACTAATCGAAAACGATTATGTCCTAATTACACTAATGGTCGATGATAAAAGTTCTCTGCCAGAACCTATAGAAATTACCGAAAACGGGAAAAAAGTAACATTAAAAACTTATGGAGATAAATGGAGTTACTTACAACGTTACAAATTCGGTGCTAATGCTCAACCTTATTATGTCCTATTAGACAATAAAGGTTATCCTTTAGCTCCATCCTACTCATACAACGAAAATGTAAATAAATTTGTATCATTCTTAGAAACAGGATTAAAAAATTATAAGGAAAATAAAAAATGAATCATAGCAAAGAGGAAAAAATGGAAGCCTTCGGTCGCTTTTTAGACATTCTGGACGAGTTGAGGGTAAAATGTCCCTGGGACCGAAAACAAACAAATGATAGTCTACGTACAAATACAATAGAAGAAACTTTCGAATTATGTGATGCCATCATAAAAAACGATAACGAACTTATCAAAAAAGAATTGGGTGATGTATTATTGCACATAGGCTTTTATGCTAAAATAGGTGAAGAAAAAAATATCTTTGACATTGCGGATGTATGTAATACTCTCTGTGATAAACTTATATATCGCCATCCACACGTATTTGGGGAAGACTGCGTAAACGGTGCAACCCAAGTAGAACAAAATTGGGAACAATTGAAGTTAAAAGAAAAAGGTGGCAACAAAACTGTACTCGAAGGTGTCCCTTCTGCACTGCCTGCAATGGTAAAAGCTCACCGCATCCAAGACAAAGTACGAAATGTAGGTTTTGATTGGGAAGAAAAAGAACAGGTATGGGATAAGGTATACGAAGAATTCGGAGAATTAAAAGAAGAAATCTCCCATATGGATACCGACAAAATGGAAGCAGAATTCGGAGATTTAATGTTCAGCATTATCAATGCCGCACGCTTATATAAAATAAATCCAGAGAATGCTTTGGAAAGAACTAACCAAAAATTTATCCGCCGATTCAACTATCTCGAAGAACATACTATAAAGCAAGGTCGTGACTTGAAATCCATGTCCCTTGCAGAAATGGATGAAATTTGGAATGAAGCAAAAAAGCACGGATTATAATCGTCTTTTTTTATTCCTGATTCATTAAAAATATTATTATATTATCTTGATTGACAAAATAATATAATAATATTTTTTTATCTAATTGCTTTCCGATAATATTTTTGTATAGATTCATACAATTGTGCAAAAGTACAATCTAAAGCCCTAACAGAAATACATACGGGTGAACCATAATGATGTAATTTCAGCATCAGAGAACGCTTTTTTATTTCTGATGATTCTTGCATTATATACTGATTAGGATTTTTTACAACCAACACGACATACTGATAGTCTATATTTTCTAAATCATCCATCACTTTTATTTGTTCAACATCTCTCCACGTCACTGTACCAATATAATATCCGGTCGATAAATCTGTTATCCCTTCATCTGAAATTATTACGCCTATTCGCCCCTCTTTATGTATTCGATAAATAGCCCACAAAGTAAAAATAAACAGTAAAAAAGCGACAATCATTAGTAACCCTGTAAAATGGAACCATAATTGATGTGCTCTGAAAAGATAACATGACAGATAACCCAGAGCGATAACTACCACTAATGTCACTACTGATAAACCATATATACCGAAAATTTTACTTTTCTTCAATCGAAATGTAACAATGGATGATTCTGCCATAAATAAAATCTTTAAATAGACTTCTCAATATTCCATACAAAAGCCCTTAATCCTAATGCTGGAGTCTGATTATCAAGTTTATGTAATAAATCTAACAATGTATCTACTTGCCGGTCTTCAACCATTGTAATAATGGCCGAATTCATACTGGGCCAAGCATGACTGCCATAATGAGGCTCACCTTTTACCGAACCTCTTCCTTGTATATTTTCCCAATACGAAAAACCTCGGCAATTATTGTGTTCTAGAATACCCATCACCATCTCAAAATGAGCCTGATCAAATGTTATAAATATAGCTTTCATCTTATTATTCAAATTATATTGTGCTCTACTTTTCATTTTCAAAAAGATATGCCGGGTAACCCCGGTATATCTTTTCTTCTATCTTTACACACGATTACATTTTCTTTAAATCAGCTAAACGGGCAGCCAACTTCCGTCGTTTCCGTTTGATACCATTTCCCGCAAATATACAATATACAACTGGTACAATAATCAACGTAATCAACGTAGAAACCGAAAGCCCCCAAGCTACTGTAGTACCCATAGACCGCCACATTTCAGATCCCTCTCCAGTTCCTACAGCTAAAGGTATCATACCAAATACAGTAGTCAACGTTGTCATCAATACCGGACGAAGACGGGATTTACCAGCATGTATAACAGCATGTGTAACCGATAAGCCTCGCTCCCGATTCAATATGGTATAGTCGATAAGTACAATTCCATTTTTCACAACAATACCCACCAACATAATTACCCCCACAAATGCCATAACACTCAATGGAGTACCAGTTAAAGCCAAACCGATAAATACACCTGTCAAAGCAAACGGCAGAGAGAACATAATGATAAATGGATCGGTCAATGATTCAAATTGAGACGCCAATATAATAAACACCAGAATAACAATTAAAGCCATCAACATAGACAAATCACTAAATATATCCTGTTGGTCTTCATAAGTTCCTCCTATACTCATTTCAATTCCCGCAGGAATATCCATTTTTTCTATTTCAGCTTTCACCCCAGAAACTGCCTCACCTAATACACCATCAGCACTCAATACAGCCGATACAGTAACAACTCTTTCCCGGTCTTTCCGCTCAATTGTAGGTGGAGACATCCGTTCTACGACCTTCCCGACATCACGTACACGAACGCCCTTTCCCTGAGAATTATATATCATTATATTTTCTATATCAGCAATAGTTTGCCGATATTCAGGAGCATAACGTACTTTTATATCATATTCGTCTCCATCTTCACGATAATAAGAAGCCGTCGCCCCATTGATACGATTTCTTAAATATGATGATGCTGTCGTAATATTCAACCCATTTAACGCCAATTTTTCACGATCAAAATCAACTTGATATTCAGGTACATAATCTTTACGGCTGATTGTCGTAGCAGCTACATCTTTAACATCCATCATCCGTTTGGCCAATTCTGCTGCAACTTTATCAGTCGTAGCAAAATCATACCCGTACACTTCGACATCAACAGCTGCTTGAGCTGCCATACCATGCTTACTGCCTCCGGCATTTACTTCAAACGTTTTTATTTCAGGATATTTAGACAAGTCCTCACGCATCATATCACAAATCATTGTTAACCCTCGTTCACGGTCACCGACACTTGACAAAGAAATAGTAAACGAAACAATATGTGTTCCATTTTCCTGCATCGAACCAAATACATTATCTGTATCAGCTTGTCCAACTGTGAAATTCGAAACTTGAATTTCAGGATATTTTTCTCGGAATTCTCGGTCAATCCTCAAAGCTAAATCTCGAGTTATTTCGGTACGAGTGCCTACAGGCAGTTCCAAAGTTATACCAATACGGGCATTATCTTGCGTAGGAAAAAACTCTGTAGGAATAAAACGTACCAACATCATACTTCCTGCAAATAATAATACTGCTCCGGCAACAACCGTTTTCCTATGGCTTACCGCCCAAGTCAGGAATTTATAATAACCATTATCCAAAGCATTCAGACCTTTTTCAATAGGACGGAAAAACAACATGAAAAGTTTTCCTTTTTTAGGGTCGAGACGTAGTAATTGAGAACATAACATCGGTGTCAACGTCAGGGCACCTATCGTCGATATTATCATAATGATACTTACAATCCACCCTAACTGCCGGAACATAATTCCCGCCATACCCGTAATCATTGTCAAAGGCAAGAATACCGCTAACATCGTCAATGTTGATGCGATAACCGAAATCGCTACTTCATTTGTTCCATGTATAGCCGCCTGTTTCGGTGCACTTCCTCGCTCAATATGGTTAGTTACATTTTCCAATACTACAATAGCATCATCCACAACCATACCTATCGCAATACTCAATGAACTCAAAGAGATAATATTCAAAGTATTCCCAGATACCAATAAATAACAAAACGACGCTATCAAAGAAATAGGTATAGTAAGTATAATAATAAACGTCGCACGCCAACGACCTAAAAATACCAGCACAACCAACATTACGATTATGAAAGTCACTGCTACAGTCTCCACCAAACTGGCAATAGTATTTTCAATGTTGGTAGAAGTATTCATAATAATACCCAATTTTACATCTGATGGCAATGATTTTTGAATTTCCGGTAATTTAGCCAAAACCTCTTTCGATATATTTACAGAATTAGCTCCTGACTGCTTCTGTATCACGATCATCCCCCCCTGTCCACCATTATTATAAGCCTCTTGAGCTCGTTCAGCTACAGTATCTACAACTCTGGCAACATCATGCAAAAATATATTTTTACCATCGTAACTGCCAATTACCAAATCCTCCATCTGTCTGGCATCCGTGTATTCACCCTGTACACGCAACGTATATGTATTAGAACCTATATCAAACGTTCCGCCCGGTGTATTCCGATTTTCCTGAGCTATTGCGTTAGATATACCCTCTATCGTCAAACCATAAGCTTCTAATTTATGAGGGTCACAATACACCTGTATCTCTCGTTCTGGAGCACCGGAAATAGACACGGCTCCTACACCGCTAATACGTTTCAATGGATTGGCAACTTTATCGTCCAAAATTTTATAAAGAGCCGGCATACTTTCTTTTGCCGTTACCGACAGAATAAGTATAGGAATATCTTCAGTTCCAAATTTGAAAAGGATCGGATTTTCTACATTATCCGGTAACTCAGACTCCACAAGATCCATCTTGTCTCGTACATCATTTGTTGCCACATCAATATCTGTACCATACTCAAATTCAAGAGTAACAATGGATAAATTTTCTTTTGATTGTGAAGTAATATGTTTCAAATCACTTACCGTATTCAATGTATTTTCCATTACTTTGGTCACATTGGTCTCGATATCGGCCGCACTGGCTCCCGGATAAGCAGTCATTACCATTATGGTATTGGTTTCTATCTCAGGCAAAAGGTCGATAGAGAGCTTACTTAATGAAAAAAGACCGAGAATAACAACTGCCACAAAACATAAAGCCGTAGTAATCGGTTTTTTTACAGCTGACGAATATAAACTCATAATATTATCTTTTTAGTGTTATTTGAGAATCAGATATTAACCGTTCTCTATCTTATTTTGCATTTTCCACTTCAACTTCCATTCCATTTGCCAAACGGCTTTGACCGGCAACAACGACCTGGTCACCACTCTCTACCCCCGAAATTACTTCATATGTAGTACCTAATTGTCGGCCTATCTCCACCTTATTATATGAAACTTTTCCATCTTTATATACATAGATAAAACGGTCACCAGCTCCCGATTGTTTTACAACAGCCTGATCAGGAACTACAACATAATCCTTCACACCGAAATTCATTGTCACACGAACAAACATTCCTGGGCGAACTTTTTGATTGGTATTTGCCATAATAACTTCAACAGGAAATGTACGGGTTTGCGGATCAATTGTCGGATAAATAAGATTTACTTTTCCTGTAAATTCCTCATTATCAAAAGCATCTACTTTCACTTTAACCGGCATTCCTTTAGATACTTTCATATAAAAACTTTCCGAAACATTTATAAGAATTTTAACCGGAGAAATTTGTTCAACTGTTACCACAGGCTCTGCTCCAAACATATCACCATTATCATAATTACGTGCCGTTACAATACCATCTATCGGGCTCAACAACTGTGTATTGTCCACCAAATTTTGATATGCACTACGCGCAACATCAAGTTGCATCTTCTGTGCATCCAAAGCCTGCTTCGACGCTCCACCTACCTTGTACAATTCTTCGGCACGTTTATACTCTATTTCTATATTTTCAAGCTGAGTTTTCGACTGTACAAGATTTGTTCTATCCATTAAAGCCAAAACCTGGCCTTTATGCACCCGGTCACCTACTTCTACCAAAATTTTATTAATACGTAAAGGCATCGAAGGAGAAATATTATTGACAATATTAGCTTCTACAGTAGCTGTAAAGTCTTGAGATTGTTCAACGGGTTGTGCATGCACAGTCTCGAGTCGCACAAGAGGTTTCTCATCAGTTTTTTTCTCTTCTTTTTGTTTAGAATTACAAGAAAACAGAACAGCAACTAAAGCTATCATGCAAACGCCAAATTTCTTATTGCTTTTCATCTCAATATTTTTATTTTATATATTTTACTTTTATAATAATCTTATTTATTTTACCGAAGAATCAGGAAATATTCTATTTCCCAATATTAAATCAAGCTCAGACCTGGCAGCCAAATAGTCATAAATCGCCTGATAATACGCCAATCTTGAATTGGTCAAAGCTAAATCTGCATCATTTAATTCAACAAATGTAGCAGATCCTATTTCAAAGCTTTTCTGCATAATCATATATGCCTTTTCAGCCTGTTTGACACCTTCACTATTCGACGCAATTTGCTTGATAGACTTTTGTATATTATCTATAGAAGATTGCACTTGCATTGACAAATTACGATGCAAATTCTGACGCTGATACGCCATTGAAGCAACTGAAACTTTCGCTTGTTTTACCTTATAATAACGAGTACCTCCTTGAAAAATAGGAATCGATAAAGAAAGTCCAATCGTAGAATATGGATTCCAATGGCTATCTCCATATTTACCATTATTAAACATATCAAGCCAATTATACATTGCCGTTGCCGACAAAGTAGGATACCAAGACATTTTCTGAACTTCGAGAGCCCGTTTCAAATAATCTGTCTGCAAATCTAATTGTCGTAAACTCGTATTATTCGTCAAAGTCGTATCGATACTTAACGTTTCAGTATACATTGTCTTTTCATAGTCAGATAACGTATTAGCTACATCCAAATCAACAGACATTTCAAGCCCTAAAAGAACCTTTAATTGCATTTTAGACAAAGAGACAGCATTTTCTGATTGCAATAGGCTGGGTTCCAAATTACGCACTTGCACTTGAGACCGCAGTACATCATATTCCGATGCTGATCCTTGCTTATATTTATTTTCATAATTCGCAGCATTCAGCTTGGCATTATCATAACTTTGCTTAATTACATTATATGAATCATTTGCCATCAACACACTATAATAGGCTTTCTCCACCTGATTCACCAACGACAATCGAGAAGAACGAGCAGATTCAAGAGACTGCTCAATATCAGCCTTAGAAAGCTTTACGCTTTTCCATAACGACGGAGCGATAATAGGGAGTTGCAAATTAAATCCCATCGTCAGCGTATTATCTCGCCCTACCTCCATACCGTCATCCATGCCTTGCATTTCTGTAGTAGTCCCTTCCGTACCTCCCGGCATAAACGATGACATATCAAAATCCATATACATCACTTGTTTTTTCAAGGCATAACTATAATCGGCCGATGCCCCTATCTTAGGGAACAAATTACCTACCGTTTCTCTTTTTGCATAATCTTTTCGAGTAATTTCCATATCGGCCACTTTAATGGTCGGATTCTCACTCAAAGCAATTTCAATAGCTTTGTCCAAATCGACCGTTAATTTGGGAGCCTTTTCCTGGGCCCATAAACTACCGGACAAAAAGACAAGGAACATACTTGTTCCTACCTGTTTCAATCCTCTGTTCATAATCATTAAACACGCTTTTTTCTTCCTAATATAAATAATCTCTATTCTACTCTTTGGGATTTTGGGAAATAAATTCTTCAATAAAAGCAACCCCCTTTGTTGTAGCAATACCTCTAATGAAATTTATAAAAATTGTTTCAAATATCTCTATGAATGAATATCGGGACGTATCAAACTCCTCCGAATTTTTCAACATTTCAAACTGAGCCCCTAAAAGCATCAAAACAATTTCAATTTTCAAATCCGGTCGTATCAACCCCTCACGCTTTCCCTGCTCCATCAATTGCTCTGCATTCCGGACTCGTTCCTCTTTATCTTTCTCAAACAAAGATGATATTGCCGGATGGTACTTTTTCATATCACTATAAAAATTTCGGTTCGTATTTCTCAATTTTCGCCATGTATAAAAAAATATCCTTAACAAAAGTTCCATCGAATTAGCACACGTTACTGCTATTTTTTCAAATTCTTTTTGAGCTTCCTTACTCTGATATATAAAGCACTCCATCAGAAGCTCATCTTTATCCCTAAAATTTTCATATAAAGTTCTTTTGGAAATACCCATCTGCCCAGCAATATTATCCATTGTAACAGATTTTATTCCATTCCTCATAAATAACATAGAAGCTTTCGCTACTACCCGTTCTTTCAAAGACACATTCATAATACCAACATAGTTTTGCAGGCACAAATATAAAACGAAAACTTTAGATACTATAAAAGTTTCCTATATTATTAAAGATATCAAAAGTTAATTATATATAATTATTAGGAATAGTGTATTTCATACAATTTAACAATGTTATAATTTGTATTTTTTACTTATGCAATAAATATAAATTATTAGCTTTGCATGTAATTATGCGATGAAAATATATAAAATCATCAGAATCAATAATATTTCTATTATATGGGAAAAGTAACTAAAGAAGCAGCCCTGCTTTATCACAGTCAGGGAAAACCAGGGAAAATAGAAGTAGTTCCCACCAAGCCTTATAGTACACAACTAGACTTATCACTTGCTTATTCTCCAGGTGTAGCGGAACCATGTCTGGAAATTGAAAAGGATCCGGAAAAAGCGTATGAATATACATCAAAAGGTAATCTGGTAGCAGTAATATCGAATGGTACAGCTGTGTTAGGACTAGGAGATATAGGAGCATTAGCTGGCAAACCAGTCATGGAGGGGAAAGGTCTTCTCTTCAAAATATTCGCAGGAATCGATGTTTTTGACATTGAAGTAAACGAAAAAGATCCTGACAAATTTGTCCAAGCTGTGAAAGCTATCTCTCCTACTTTCGGAGGAATAAATCTGGAAGATATCAAAGCCCCCGAATGTTTTGAAATAGAAAACAGATTAAAGGCAGAACTGGATATCCCCGTAATGCATGATGACCAACATGGCACAGCAATCATTTCGGGAGCTGGACTATTAAATGCGCTTGAAATTCAAGGTAAAAAAATAGATGAAGTACAGATTGTAGTCAATGGAGCCGGGGCATCTGCTGTATCATGTACCAGACTATATATGATGTTAGGAGCCAAGAAAGAAAACATTGTAATGGTTGACAGTAAGGGTGTGCTCAACGAATCACGCACCAATCTGACCGAATCTAAAAAGCAATTTGTCACCAGCAGAAAAATAAATACTCTCGAAGAGGCAATGAAAGGTGCTGATGTATTTTTAGGACTTTCACGAGCAGATATTCTAACTACAGAAATGGTACGTTCGATGAACGATAAACCTATTGTTTTTGCATTGGCCAACCCCAATCCTGAGATTGCATACGATAAGGCAAAATCCTCACGTCCAGACTTAATTTTTGCAACTGGACGCTCAGACTATCCCAATCAAATAAATAATGTATTAGGGTTTCCTTACATATTTCGTGGAGCTTTAGATGTAAGGGCTACTTGTATTAATGAAGAGATGAAATTAGCTGCTGTATATGCTATTGCTGATTTGGCTAAAAAGCCTGTACCCGATGTCGTCAATGCTGCATACAATTTGAAAAGAATCAGCTTTGGGCCAGACTATATCATTCCTAAAGCTTTGGATCCCAGATTGCTGACATCAGTAGCTCCTGCTGTAGCTAAAGCGGCCATAGAGTCGGGTGTAGCACGCAAAAAGATCACTGACTGGGTCGAATACGAAGGACATCTCAGAAGTGTCATGGGATACGACAATAAGATGATACGTCGCTTTACAGAAATGGCTAAACAAAATCCTAAAAAAGTCGTATTCGCTGAAGCCAATCATGCTAATATGCTTAGTGCTGCAGCTATGGCATATCAAGAAGGTATATGTTATCCTATCCTATTAGGAAACCAAGATATCATTACCAAGCTTGCCAACGAAATAGGTATCAGCCTGGAAGGTATGGAAATCGTAAATCTTAGAAGTGAGGAGGAAACGGAACGTAGAAACAGATATGCGGAAATTCTAGCTCAGAAAAAAGCTCGCGAAGGATTTACAATTGCAGAAGCTCGTGAAAAAATGTTCGATAGAAACTATTTTGGAATGATGATGGTAGAAGTCGGAGATGCAGATGCATTTATGACCGGTACATATACAAAATATACTGAGACCATTGAAATTGCCAAAAATGTAATAGGCATCAAAGAAGGGCATAAACATTTTGGAGCCATGCATATTATGAATACCAAAAAAGGGACTTATTTTCTTGCCGATACATTAATCAATAGACATCCTAATAGTGAAACACTTATCGACATAGCCCGATTGGCACGCCATGCGGTCAAATTCTTTGCTCATGAACCGGTAATGGCTATGGTTTCTTATTCCAATTTCGGTGCCGATTCTGTAGGTAGCCCTGCTTCAGTACACGAAGCTGTAGCTGAAATGCAAGAAAGATACCCTGATTTGATCATTGACGGAGAAATGCAAGTACATTTTGCATTAAATACGAAGTTAAGAGACAAAACATTCCCATTCAATAAATTGGCTGGAAAAGAAGTCAATACTCTTATTTTCCCCAATTTAAGTTCCGCCAATACTGCCTATAAAATGCTTCTCGAATTTGGTCTATCCGAATGTATAGGACCGATTCAGATGGGGTTGAACAAACCTATTCATTTCACAGATATTGAAAGTACAGCTCGGGATATCGTAAATCTAACTACTGTAGCAGTATTGGATGCTCAAGTTCAAGAAGAAATAGAAAAAATAAAATCAAATAAAAAGTAATTTGTAATATCCCTTAATAAAAAAGCACGTTCTTTTGAACGTGCTTTTTTATTAATATGATAACCATAATAATTTTTCTAAACATATGAATCACAATTATTAACATTGAGTTGGATACTATTATCTATTAGCTATATAATACTAATATAGACCAAAACGAACACGACAAAGAATAATCGAATAAAATAAAATCAGCAAAATATTTTAGTCATAAAAAGAAAAATAGTACAATAATGTAACATAAATCCAAAATTGCTTCTGTCACCCTTATTTATTGGTACAGAGGCAATTTTATCTTTACTCCATCTCCAATATGCAAAATTATTTCAAACGAGTTATTTCTATCAATCGCTGAGGAATATCTGTATTATCCAATCTCCCCGAAAAACGAGAAGCACCTTCCCCTATTGCAAAAAGAGGAACTTGCGATGCCGAATGATTATCCGATGCCCAACTGATATGAGCTTTTTCATTTAAAATGGAAATAGCCAATGACACAAAAGCATTCGTCTCGCTATACAAAGATCTTACAGATTTACTGACGTCCTCTTGATACCAATGTTGAAAACTAACCATCAACCGAGCCTCCTCTTCAAGGGTCAAGGGAACTTCCTTTCCCAAACCTGTAAGTTCAGACAAGAGCTCTCTCATCTCCGTCCAAGTCATACCAGGATGTTTTTTCTTAACCTGTTCCAAATAAAAAGACATCTCACTACCTGACATTTTTTGATATTGCAATAACTCTGTATTTACATCCATTGTCCCATTTCCCAATATACATCCTCCAGTCTCATGGTCGGCTGTAATTATTATCAATGTTTCTCGTGGATGATCAAGATAGAAATCATAAGCACATTGTATACTCTCGGAAAAATCAAGAGTTTCTTTTATCATCGTTGCCGCATCGTTGGAATGAGAAGCCCAATCAATTTTTCCTCCTTCAATCATTACAAAAAAGCCTTTCGGACTATTTTGTGATAAATGATGAAGGGCACACTCTGTCAAGTCCAATAATGACAATTCCTCAGGTTTCCTGTCTATACTATATTTCAAAGCATCACAATATAAAGAATCATTCGAAAGAAAAAGTATTTTGCCTGAAAAATTTTTATCATATTTATAATCATTTTTACCCCAACATATTGTATAATCATTATCACGGAAATAATCATATAAATTTATCTTATCTGGTGCTTTTTGTGGCTGTAATAAACCTGAACCACCCAGAAAATCGAATCCAGAATCTGCCCCTTGTAAACCTATTTCATAATACATATCTCGCTTAGGTTGAGTTGCATAAAAAGCTCCTGGAGTAGCATGGTCAATCGATACACTCGTTATGATTCCTACCTTACGTCCAGATTTTTTAAATTGTTTCGCAATAGATTCTCTATTTTTCGAATTCAAACCTAATGTTCCATTAGTTGTTTTCTCTCCAGTTGCTAAGGCCGTACCAGCTGCAGCAGAATCTGTTATACGATTTGATGCCGAAAATGTAGTTACCACTGATTGTACAGGAAAAGAAAGAAATGTCATTTTCTTTCGGAGACTGTCTGGCATATTTTCATTATATTGCCGGGCTGCCTCCACTTGGTTCAATCCCATGCCATCACCTATAAAGAAAAAAATATATTTCGGCCCCGCTGCTCGAAATGGAACAGAAAATGCAAATAATAACAAAAATAATAATGTGTACTTTTTCATATTTCCTTTTTTATTTGCAAAACAAAAGCTCAAGTATAAAATATAAATGACAATCCGAATACAAAACTATTACAAAATGATATTATATGATAGATTTTAATCGGTCTGATTTAACAGACCAAAAAACAAACTTTTATCACAATATAAAGGAGTAATACATTAATGTTTTCCTCCGGTATCTCCACTTTTAGACAGTATTCTCCAGATATGACATATCCGCATTGTTCTCGCGGATATTGATGGGTAGTAGCGACTGAGTAAAAGTCTCAGAAAGTACAATGCCAGCACTCTTGTACAAGATGTCACTCAACTATATACGAAGACCATCCTAAATTAGAAAAAGCACTTATTTGCCAAGTAATAAAAAAATACAATTCCAATTTTTACCAAATTATTTTTTTCCACAGCTTTCTAATAATCTCGAAAAATTTTCCGTTATATATAAAAAGCCCGAGAAGAGTAGCTTGATTCTTCCCGGGCTCCAAAAAAGTATTAAATTATATTTTACCAAATGATAACTCTGTCTTCAGGAGCTAAATACATAGGGTCATTCTCTGTAATATCAAATGCACTAAAGAATGTATCGATATTTTTTAACGCTGCATTCACTCTCCATTTACTTAATGAATGAGGGTCAATTTTAGTTAATCGAAGAATCTCCTCATTACGGATATTGGTCGCCCACAATGCTGCATATGCCAAGTAAAATCTCTGGTCAGGAGTAAATCCATCAATCAGAGGTAATTCCTGCCCTACCGTAGCATTCTTAAAAGCTGTATATGCTACCCGCAAACCTCCATGATCTGCAATATTTTCTCCTAAAGTAAAGCGCCCGTTAGCATGTACTGTATCCAATACGATTATACTGCTATATTGCTCGGCCAGCTTGTCTGCACGCAAGTTAAATTGTTCAGCATCCTCCGGTGTCCACCAATCTTTCAAGTTACCGTCTTTATCAAACTGACGCCCTTGGTCATCAAATCCATGGGTCATTTCATGTCCAATAACAACACCTATAGCTCCATAATTGACCGCATCGTCAGCATCTAAATAGAAAAATGGAGGCTGCAAAATTCCAGCAGGGAAACATATCTCATTTGTAGAAGGATTATAGTAAGCATTGACTGTTTGAGGACTCATCAGCCATTCAGTCTTATCCACAGGTTTTCCTATTTTATCAAGCATATAATTATACTCAAATTCACCAGCTCTACATACATTTGTCCAATATGAATCTTTCTTATCAATTTTCAGATTAGAATAATCACGCCATTTGTCAGGATAGCCGATTTTAATATATATAGTACTCAATTTCTCTTTGGCTTTAGCTTTAGTCACATCGCTCATCCACTCCAAACTATCGATATGTTGTCCTAAAGATACCTGCAAATTTTTTACTAAATTGACCATCCGTTCCTTTGCCTCAGGAGGGAAATATTTACTTACATACATTTCCCCTACCGCTTCAGACAAAGCAGAACTGGTTGTTTCCAATGCACGTTTCCAACGAGGTTGTTGCTCTTGCTTTCCAGATAAAGTCTTCCCATAAAAGTCAAATTCGGCAGCAACAAAATCATCACTCAAATAAGAGGATGCCGCATTTAATAATTTAAAAGCCAGATAATATTGCATTTCTTCCGAAGTCATCTTAGCAATGACATCGTTCATACCTTTAATAAAAGGCAATTGCATAGGATTTATTTCTACTAAAGAATCGATTCCCATTTCTTGCAAGAAAGCATTCCAATCAATAGCAGCAGTCATTTTTTCCAACTGGCTGAAAGGCATTTTATTATAATTATTTTGTGGATCTCTCAATTGCTCACGCGAGAAAGCAACCTTTGCCAATGCCGTTTCGGTCTTCATTACAGCATCTTCGGCTTTTGCTGCCTGCTCCGAGGTATATCCCGCTAATATAAATAACTTATTGATATATTTCTTATAAGCATCGCGTATCTTTATATTCGTACTATCATTCAATAAATAATAGTCCCTATCTCCCATAGACATACCTGCCTGATACAGGTTTACAATATTCTGAGAACTATTTTTATCATCAGCTCCTACAAAAAAGGCAAAGAAAGGAGATGTCCCCATTTTCTGCATACGGGCAATCATACGGGTATATCCTGTCTTATCATTCAGACCTGTTATAACCTTCAGATCATCTACTACGGGTGCCACCGATTCTTCATTCAGCCGTACACTATCAAGCCCCATAAGATACATATCACCCACTTTCTGAGCTACACTTCCATACTCATGGGTAGTTTTTCCTAATTCCTCAATCAGCTCTTTTATCTGATTTTGATTATTTTCACGTAATTGGTCAAATGATCCATAACGTGCATACTCGGGTTTCAACGGATTTTTCTTCATCCACCCACCACAAGCATACTGATAAAAATCAGTACCACAGGATACCGTAGTATCCAGATTCGAAATATCCAGACCGCTCGATTTCACTGTAACATTTTTGTTTGAACATCCAGCCACCACCATACCGGCAACCAGAGGTAAGATTAATAATCGTTTCATTCTCTCTATTAAATTTGTTTATTTTTTTCTTCTAATTCCATCGTCAATTCCGTCCATTTTTCTATTATTTCATCAAGCTCTTTCTTTAACCGCCCGTGTTTTTCATACAAAGAAGAATCTGATGCACCTTCTACCGAAGAAAGCCGCACTTCTATTTGTTTTATTTTCAATTCAAGTTCCTCCACTTTTTTCTCACAATCGGAAATGGTACGTTCCAATCGTTTCAACTGTCGTTGTTGCTCTTTTTGCTCTTCATAGGAAAGCTTATTTTCTGATGGTATTCCTTCCACATTCGACTTCTCTGTAACCTTCTCTTTTTCCAACTCCTGTAGACTATCCATCTTTTTCCGTTGCAAAAAATCATAAATACCGCCCAAATGCTCACGTACTTGCTTATTACCAAACTCATAAACTTTAGTAACTAAACCATCAAGAAATTCTCGGTCATGAGAAACTACAATAACTGTACCATCAAAATCTTTTATCGCTTGCTTCAACACATCTTTTGTCCGCATATCTAAATGATTGGTAGGCTCATCAAGAATCAAAAGATTCACCGGCTCCAACAATAACCGAATCATTGCCAGACGTGTCTTTTCCCCACCAGACAATACCTTTACTTTCTTATCCGAAGCTTCCCCTCCAAACATAAAAGCTCCAAGAATATCCCGTATTTTTGTTCTGATATCTCCGACAGCCACCCTGTCAATTGTATCGAAAACAGTTATCTCTCCATTCAGCAATTGAGCCTGATTTTGGGCAAAGTATCCGATTTTTACATTATGCCCAATTTTAAGGTTGCCGGTATAGTCTATCTCATTCATGATACACTTTACTAAAGTCGATTTCCCCTCTCCATTCTTTCCTACAAATGCAACTTTATCACCACGTTTTATTGTAAAATCAACATGAGCAAAGACCACATGGTCTCCATAACTTTTTCCCACATTATCAAATATAAGTGGGTAATCACCTGAACGAGGTGCAGGAGGAAATTTCAAATTCAACCGGCTATTATCCACTTCGTCCACCTCAACTCTCTCAAGCTTATCCAACTGTTTTATACGAGATTGCACTTGCACCGATTTTGTTGCTTTATACCGAAATCGTTCTATAAATGCTTCTGTATCCTGAATCTGCTTTTGCTGATTCTCAAAAGCTCTTCTTTGTTGCTCAAGACGCTCGGCCCTCAATTGTACATAACGAGAATAATTGACTTTATAATCATAAATACGACCTAAAGATATCTCAATTGTCCGTGTCGTGACTGCGTCTATAAACGCCCTGTCATGTGACACTAGAACAACAGCATTGGCTCTTGTCGCCAAAAAAGTCTCAAGCCATTGTATCGACTCTATGTCCAAATGATTGGTAGGCTCATCGAGCAATAAAACATCCGGGCGTTGTAATAATAGCTTTGCCAACTCTATACGCATACGCCATCCACCACTAAATTCTGATGTCGAACGGTCAAAATCACTACGCAAAAAACCAAGCCCTATCAATGTCTTTTCTATCTCAGCCTGATAATTAGCGGCTCCCATCAAATGCAACTGCTCAGTAGCATTTGATACTCGTTCTATCAACTCTTGATATTCCTCCGACTCATAATCCGTACGCTCCAACAATTCTGCATTCATCCGGTCTATACGGGCTTCCATTTCAAATATATGAGAAAAAGCTTGTTCGGCCTCCGCCATGACCGTACGACTATCGCTCAACTGCATCTGCTGTGGTAAATAACCGATTGTCAAATCTTTTGGGAAATTAACTACCCCAGAAGTCGGTTGTTGCAACCCCGCAATAATTTTAAGCATTGTCGACTTTCCTGCACCGTTCTTCCCAACCAAAGCAATACGGTCCTTTTTATTGATTACATATGTTATATCGTTGAAAAGAGGATTTCCTCCAAATTCTACCGTTAATCCTTCTATCGAAATCATTCTTTTATCCCCGTTACTATAAAACAAGTACAAAGGTAATAAATTTTATACCATGACAATAAGGCCATAACCAATGAATAACGAAAAAGCCGCATCTTACATCCATATATTTCTATAAACTTATTTAAAACTCTAAGACCCGAATCAAATAAAATGCATAAAAATAAAAAAGGCACAACCGATTATTATCGGTCATGCCTAATCACTCCGTGTCCGAGATGAGATTCGAACTCACACGATCCTACGATCACTACCCCCTCAAAGTAGCGTGTCTACCAATTTCACCACCCGGACATCTTTGTTTTTGAAGCGTGCCCAAAACAGGACTCGAACCTGCACGTTCTAAACGAACACTAGTCCCTGAAACTAGCGCGTCTACCAATTCCGCCATTTGGGCAAGCCATCCAAAACTGGATGCGAGCGAAAAACGGGACTCGAACCCGCGACCCTAACCTTGGCAAGGTTATGCTCTACCAACTGAGCTATTTTCGCATTACAATTTTAAAGAACCAACAACCTTCCAAAAGGTTTTCAGAGCGAAAAACGGGACTCGAACCCGCGACCCTAACCTTGGCAAGGTTATGCTCTACCAACTGAGCTATTTTCGCATTTGCGAGTGCAAATATAAGGTGATATTTTGAGTTGTGCAAATCGAAATGTCTATTTTTTTTACCTTTTTTCAATACATCCCCTACGCTTTTAGATAGTGAATATTTTAAGACAAAATCATTCTCTGCAAAAAACTGGATAACAATTTTTATCGGTTATTCTTAATCAACGATATAAACTCCTCCCGAGTTTTCAAATCCTTAAATGCTCCGGTAAAATCGGAGGTAGTAGTCAAAGAGTGACGTTTTTCGACCCCCCTCATCTGCATACACATATGTTGTGCCTCAATAACGACCATTACACCAAGAGGATTCAAAGTTTTCTGTAAACAATCTTTTATCTGCATAGTCATTCGTTCCTGTATTTGTAATCGACGAGCAAATACATCTACAATACGTGCTATTTTACTCAACCCAGTAATATATTTATTAGGAATATAGGCTACATGGGCCTTCCCGTAAAAAGGTAACATATGATGCTCGCACAAAGAATAAAAATCTATATCCTTTACAATAACCATCTGACGATAATCTTCACGAAACATGGCAGAGGAGATAATTTCCTCAGGAGACTGTGCATATCCCTGAGTAAGAAACTGCATAGCCTTAGCTACCCGTTCAGGAGTCTTTACAAGGCCTTCTCGGTCAGTATCCTCCCCCAATAAAGAAATAATACTTTTATAATGATATGCCAATTGCTCCTGTATCTCGGAAGAAGACAATGGCTGCGAATTATTATCTTCTGAATTTATCATTCCTTGTTTCCCATTTTTATTTTTATCAATATTGAGGTACTCGTACAGATTCCCTCACTATTCTCATCTCTTTTGCAAAAGATGGAAAAGCCTGCTTTAATTCACGAAGCTTTGTATTAGCTTCTTCATAAGTTCTGAAATCTCCGACCCGCAAACGCCAAAAAGGAGAAGTAAAAGAAACATACGTCTCTATTGTCGGGTCTAAATTCCGTATCAGCTGAGCCTTATAATTAGCCTCATCTTTCGACTTACGCTGATTATTATCAGAAAATACTTGGATACGGTATCCATTGACAATTATATATGACGATACTATTTTATTATTATTAGGTAATGCTGAAGCTGTTCCATTAGTATTTGCGCGAGCCAATCTGGAAGAAAGTCGAGCATCTTGAATAATTTTCACCTTTCCTGTGCCTACACTCCTTTCAAGATACTGCACTATAGATGTATCGGCCACTTGTGCCTGCATCATAACAACAGCTATTTCTAAAAGGGAAATAACAAATAGTAATTTTCGCATTATATTTTTGTTTAATAAGAAAGCTGCAAAAATAAGCATTCTATCTTATTTTCGCAGCTTTTTATCTTATTTTAAATATCAAAATGCATTGATAATTCCCATAAAGCTATCTACTTCCAATGCTGCTCCTCCAATTAAACCGCCATCGACATCGGGATTGGCAAATAATTCTTTTGCATTAGAAGGTTTACAGCTACCACCATAAAGGATAGAACAATTATCAGCAACCTCTTTTCCATACTTATCAGCAAGAGTTTTACGAATAAATGCATGCATTTCTTGAGCTTGCTCCGCTGTAGCTGTTTTACCTGTACCGATAGCCCAAACCGGCTCATACGCTAAAATTATCTTCCCAAAATCTTGTGCAGCCAGATTAAACAAAGAGCTCTCAATTTGAGATTTTACTACATCAAAATGTTTGCCAGCTTCTCTTTCTTCCAAAACCTCTCCAATACAGAAAATTGGAGTCAATCCATTTGCTAATGCCAATAATACTTTCTCTTTCAAAATCTCAGGAGTCTCATGATAATAAGCACGACGTTCTGAGTGACCTAAAATTACATATTTAGCACCCGTAGAGGCAACCATCTCGGCAGAAACTTCTCCTGTATATGCACCTGAAGCTTTGTCTGCACAATTCTCAGCAGCAACACCAATCTTATTTGTATCGATGGCATCAACTACACTTGCCAAATGAATAAACGGAGTACCGATTATAACATCACAATTGGGAGTTTTGCCCGCCAAAGCCTCATTTAGGCCTTTTGCCAATTCAAGACCTTCCTGAAGGTTCTTGTTCATTTTCCAGTTACCTGCAACAATGTTCTTTCTCATAATTAATATTATTGTGTTATACAATGAAGTTACACTTCTTTATTATCATTTTTTGTCGTTTCCTTTTCTATGTTTATTCTTTTCCCTTTTGACCGCAATGCCTTTTCCTGCCGACGCTTCATCCTCAAATTTTTAATATTAACGATAATAGCCGCAACAGTCTTTTCCGTCAATAAAAGAATAAGCATAGGCACAAGATATATCAAAACCAAAAACATAATGCGCCTGTCGGCATTATACATACGAATCTGACCTAAAGAAAGCTTTTCTAACGGTGCCGTAAGGACCGACTCGTCAGGTAAAGACGATGCACTCCGCTTCCAATAGATGACACCATCTTTTAATAATACCATGCTGGGATTTGCCCGCATGATAGTTTTTATGGCAGTCTCATCCATATAATAAAATGGATATTCTGCACCAGTATCGTCCTGCCACCGTGCAATATCCTCCTGCGAAGAAGCTGTCACGCAATAAAAATTATATCCATGAACCAGTGCATAATCATAGATTTCATTAATTCGGTCTATTTCACTATCATCTGCCTTTGCAATATCAGAAGATAAAAGTAGAAACTGGTAATTTTTATTAGTCAATATTTCGTCCGTCACATCTCCCAAATCAGGAGAGATAATCATAAAATCTTTTATAAACTCGTCTTCTTGTATTACAGGAGTTTTCTTCTCCACTCTATCTACAAAAGTCCAGGTAGTATCATCTACGGGATAATTATCAAGGGTAAACTCCTGCTGTTTCCCGTCTTTTTCATATATAAATAAATATTCTCCGGAACTCCCTGTACCAGAAGATTCCGTACCCATCGCTTTTGCCAGATTCAATCCGCTTTTGTATGGCCGAAAATCAAGGATGGGTTGATAATTATACCCAATCCAAGATATAGCAAATACAAAAATCAAAGAATAAAGTACCGTTATCCACTGTACAGGACGATTATATATCCCTCGGATACGATTATTAAAAATGAATAAAAATATGGTAATAGCCAATAACAACACATTTTTGAAGAATGTCTGCCAATTGGTCAAGATAAGGGCATCACCAAAACAACCACAATCACTCACAGGATTTGCTATCGCCAAATATAATGTGAGTGGAGTCATAAATATCATCGTAAATAAAACCAACCAAGAAGTCAAACGACGATATGAACCCAAAAACATGTTTACCCCAATCATAAATTCGAATGCAGCTAAAAGCACTGCAAATATCAGAGACAAGGGGATAAGAAATTCTAAACCGAAAGCAACAAAATAATCATTAAATTTATATACGGATCCCATTGGGTCTATGGCTTTCACAAAACCAGAAAATATAAAAGTAGCCCCAACCGCCCATCTCGACAAAATGATAAGAAGCCTTATCCACCATTTATTCTCAATAGACTCTACCGTATTTTTATTCTCCATATTCCAATTTTATCAATCCGAATAAAGAATAGTTCACCATATCCATATAATTGGCATCTACTCCTTCTGAAACTAATGTTTCACCTTGATTATTTTCTATTTCTTTCGTCCGATTTATTTTCATCAAAATAAGATCGGTATACGAACTGATACGCATGCTACGCCAAGCCTCATCATAATCATGATTTTTAGCAAACATCAAATTTTTTGTATCGTTCATGTATTTATCATATAGTTCAAGAGCCTTATCTACCGATATATCTTTCTCATCTGAATACCCTAATGCAAGTTGAATTAGTCCAATAATTCCATAATTCACAATACCTATAAATTCCGAACGAATTCCCTCATCGACCATTGTCTCCCCTTTTATCTCAATACTACGAATACGTTTGGCCTTGATAAATATCTGATCGGTAATGGATTGTGGACGCATAATACGCCACGAAGGACCGTAATCCTGCAATTTTTTTGCATACAAATCACGACATACGGCTATCACATGTTCAAATTGTGCAACGGTATCTGCCATAAGATATTTTTTAATTTTGCAAAGGTACAAAAAATAATATACCCCTAACCTTCTCTTTTCAGGAAAATTTTTCTTATTTGTTATTTATTTTAACGCCTCGTACAGAATGTTATAAAAAGAGAACCTAATGCCATACATATACCGACTCCTGTTACTCCTTCCCAACCAAACAAATGCCAAAATGTACCAGCTAAAAATGTACCTAAGGAACCTCCAATAAAATATGTCGTCATAAAAATTGTATTCACTCGATTAGATGCTTTGGGAGCCAATGAAAGGGCACATGTCTGGTTACTAATCTGAATACATTGCATTCCTATATCAATCATAATAATACCGATAATAAAACCGAGATAAGTATCTTGAAAAAGATACATAATACACCATGATACGATTATAATAATTCCACCTATATAATTCAAGTTACGTACACCCCATTTAGGAACATAACTTCCAACCAACGATGCTGTCAATGCTCCTGCCATACCACAAAGCCCCAACATCCCAATAACATTATTTCCTGCATAGAATGGCTCTCCGCTCATTTTGAAAGCTAAACATGCCCATAGTGCCAAGAAGCTACCGAAAGCCAGACCTGCCCGCGCAGACACCATACGAATGGTCGGATTATCTCTAAAAAGAGTAAATAGTGATCTCATCAAACCGCCATACGTTCCTTTATAATTTGAAGGCATATCAGGTAATATTCGCATTACTATAAAAATACAAAGCAACATCATGCCAGCAGCTATATAATACATCGACCTCCAACCACAATACTCCCCTACAATACCACTTATCACTCGAGAACCAAGGATACCTGTCAATAATCCACTTACCAACAATCCGACATTACGAGCCTTATTCTCCGGTTTAGAAAACTGTGAAACTATAGGGATAAAGATTTGTGGCATTACCGAACATATCCCCGTAACAAGTGACGCAATCAACACAAAATACATATTCAGAGATATCGCAATCGAAAACATAGATATGACTAATAGCAAAAAATTAATCACAATGATACTCCTACGCTTATACAAATCCCCCAAAGGAATAATGAATAAAAGTCCTATGGCATAACCTATTTGTGTAGTCATCGGCATGAGATTAGCAACAAACTCTGAAACTTGCAAATCAGAGCTTATCTTATTAAGCAACGGCTGATTATAATATAAATTGGCTACTGAAATCCCTGAAATAATAGCCAGCATCCACAACAAAGACGCTGGTACTCCCATGTTCTCCTCTAATTTCCGTTTCATGCTACAAAAATAATGATTTTGAAACAATCTGCTACTAATGATAGAGAAGATGAATAAGCATGACATTCTATTTTTAACAAAATAAATCTGGCAAATATCCTTTCATTTTTGAAAGATTATTTGCCAGATTTAATGTTCAGCTCCAAATTATTCCAACAACGTAGTAAGAACAAACAAGAACTATTACAAAATGTAACTTAAAATACAAGTTTCAGTTCGAAAAATCAAAAATCTAAGAACTTGAATTTAATTTATCAAAATTTCCAACCTAAAGAGATTTGAAACATTTCATTTTTGCTATTATCTCCAATAATATAGCTATTCTTTATAGAGTTAGTAAGACCTATCCCATAACGAACATCTGCAATCATTCCAAACTTAAATTCATATCCTAATCCTACTGCAAACATTAATTCAAAACCGTTGAATGCTTTCGAATTTTTAATATGAACCCCTTCATATACATTAATTTTGTCATAAACTTTTACTCCCAACTGCGGGCCTAATTCAAGACTAAGATTATCTATTAAATACACCTTTGCCATAACCGGCAACGTTAAATAATTAACATGCATATTTCCCCCGTCAAAATTAGCGCCCATCATAGAGAACAACAGTTCTGTCTGCAATCCTAAATAATCATTATAACGATACATTGCAAATACACCGACATTAGCTCCCCCCTTCCACGATGAGAATCCTGATTTCGTAATCGCCGAAATATTCACACCGACTTTTGGACCCCAATACACTCTATTTTCCTGTGCTGAAGCCAATGAAGCCCCAAGGAATAACATCATCATTAACATCGATAAGATTTTCCGTTTCATACTTCTTTCATTTTAGTTTATAGTATTAATTAATCTACAGATATCATGATAAATTCTCAATGCTGATAAATCATTCATTTCAATTCATGACATCTATTACTTTCATTCCTCACTATTTCTTTTTGGTCTTTTCCCATGCCAATGCATATTCATCCAATATCAAACGAATGCCCTTCCCTATCTTCTGATAATCCTCTTTATTCAGATTAGCCAAAGATGCACGTACCGACCAATTCGGCCCATCAAAACCACTTCCGTTCAACAAAACGACACAAGTATCTTTGGCCAAACGGATAACAAAATCAAGAGCATCATAATTCTCAGAGAGGTATTGAGCAAATTCATCTCCATATATTTTTTTTGCCCAGACCATAATGTCTATTTCCGAATAATAACCAGCCCTCAAGGCATCGGGAACAAGTTTAAAACCTGTATTTTCCCACATAGCTTCTAACCTCTCATGTATGATTTTCTGCATCTTATTTTTATACAAATCTTTATTATCAAATAAAGCATAAGCTGCAAATAAGGCCATCTGCATTTGTTGTGGTGTAGACAAACCTGCTGTATGATTCAGTGCTACCATGCGACTATCAGCAACTAACCGGTCCATAAACAAAATTTTATCTGGTTCTAACGATAAAGAACTATATCTGCGACACAAATCATCTCTTTTATCTTTAGGAAGAGTTGCTATCATTTCATCATAAATATTATCATGACTCAATGCTATTACAGCCAAACGCCAGCCCGTCGCACCGAAATATTTAGAAAAAGAATATACACATAAAGTATTAAGTGGCAACTCATACATCAACGACTTGAAATGAGGAACAAAAGTACCATATACATCATCTGTAATAATCATCAAATTCGGATTATTCTCTTTCACAATCTTCACGATACGATCAATACTACGCTCATCAAGTGTATATGAAGGAGGATTACTCGGATTCACAATATAGAGTATTTTTACCGATTTATCTTTTAATTTATCAAGTTCCTCATCTGGATATTGCCAAGTATGCAGCCCATTTTCTGTCATTTGAGAAGCTTGTATATTAGTTACTTTAAAACTAAAACGATCCAACTCCGGAATCTCGATATACGGTGTAAATATCGGTGTCATCAGTGCAATATGGTCGCCTTTATTTACTAAATGATTTACTTGTAACGAATCGAAAATATAACACATTGCAGCCGTCCCTCCCTCTGTTGCAAACAAATCAAACTTTCCCGGCAAAGTTTTCCGATCACACATTTCTTGCAACAAATAGTCTCCTACTATATCTTCTGCAAACCTCAACATTCGATCTGGTACCGGATATTGGTCTCCAATAACAGCCTCTGCCCACTCATGTACCAGCTCATCCGGAGCATATTTTTTCTTATCAAGAAAATAACGATAAGTTTTTTCAAGCAGATCGGCACCTAATTCTGCCTTATTTCTTTTAAGGAATTCCTCAAAGCGCCCGGATATACCTTTCGGCATAGGAATTCCGGCTATACCTTCAGGCATATCAAAAGTACGCCGGCACTCTTCCATCCCAAATTTTCCCAATAAAAAAAATGCTTCTCTCGGAACTGTAGATATCCAGTTTGGATTTCCCCTACCTGCATTAAGAAACATACAAGAAGACTTACGGGTATGGTCCTCAGCATATTCTATTAATTTATTTTTTATTTCAAATGGACTCAAATTTTCTAATCCTTCTTCTTCTTTACGCTGCCTTTTATTTACCATGGCCGGCGCCAACTTTTCTTTACAATCCATATAACATATAATTTACTGTGAATACTAAAAAATCAAATCTCTATAAATATCATGACATAAGTAAAACAATAACGACTCCCCATAATATAAGCAATGTATTCCCTATAGCATACGTTACCGTATATCCCAATGCCGGTATCGTACTATCAAGAGATTCTTGTATTGCACCCAAAGCTGCAGTAGTCGTACGACTCCCCGCATTACATCCCAAATTGATAGCCGGATGAAATTTAAAAATCTTATTTCCTACCCATATTCCTAATAACAAAGGTATCGAAGTAGCCAATACTCCTGCTACGAACAACATAAATCCAGCTTCCTTGATACCTTCAAGAAATGTAGGACCTGCAGTTATTCCTATCACAGCAATAAACATATTCAATCCTAAATTATTCAATATCCAGACTGCTGGTTCTGGTATACGACCAAACGTTGGGTGTTTTGTACGCAACCATCCAAAAAACAAACCGGCAATTAATGCTCCACCACTCGTACTAAGGCTTATCGGTATCCCTCCAAGCCTCAAAGTTAAGGCTCCGACAATGCCCCCAATAAGAATACCCAATCCTACAAAAATAAGGTCAGTCTTATTCGTAGGCCGATCAATATATCCCAACAACGGTGCCGCAGTAGATACTTCTCTGGTCATACCCATTATCTGTAACAAATCTCCTGCTTGCAACTTAAGCCCTGGTAATACAGGTATTTCAACTCCCGAACGTTTTATCGATTTGATAAGAATTCCATGCATAAATTTCTGTCTACGAAGTTCTTCTACCGTCATACCACATGCTGTTTTTTTTGTCAATAATACCATAATCGACTCCACAGGAAATGTCAATAATTCCGGATCATTGATTTCTTCTCCAACCCAACTCTCATCTTGGATTACCGTCTCTCTTCTACCACTTAAAACGATTTCATCTCCTTTTTTTATCTTTAAATCTGGAGTTTCTTCTACGATTTTACCATCGATACGAACCCGATCTACAAAAATACGCCTTCCCATCGACTGCATTTTTTCCTCTATCTCTGATACAGAACGAGGGGTATCAAACCAATTTGTATCCACTTTATAAGCACGAAATACAACCGGACGATTAGCATCAACAAATGCGGGATCCTCTCCTATACTACTTTTCTGTAACTGTTCTTCCAGCTCTTTTGTTTCCTTTCGAACTTTATCTACTCCTCCTAATAACTTAGGTCCAAGTGTTCCTAATATATAGGCAGAACCTATTGTTCCAAAAATATAAGTTACAGCATAACATACAGGCATAATGTTTATCCAGGCTTGTTTATCGGCAGCCGAAGCTCCTAATGTATTGATTGTATCTGTACCAACTCCTATAACCGCCGATATTGTCTGAGCACCAGCAAATAATCCGATAGCCTCTCCAGGATTATACCCCAATATTTTTGCAATAACGACTGTAACAACAAGGCACAATACACATAATACACAAGCAAAAATTACCTGATGAATGCCATCACTTCGCAATGATTGGAAAAATTGTGGTCCCACACTATATCCAATAACAAAAAGAAATAATAAGAAAAAGACAGATTTAATCGGCCCAGGTATAGCAATATCCATTTGCCCGACAAGGACACCGACTAATAATACAGATGTAACAGTTCCCAAAGTAAAACTTTTATATTTTAACTGTCCTATCCAAAAGCCGATACCAATTGTAAGAAATATTGCCATTTCCGGATACGTTCGAAAAAAATGAAGAATCATTTCCATAATTAAATATCATTAGTTGATTAATAATCTCATTCTCCTTTTGATAACAACCGGAAATAAAAAATGTTGAAAAAAATAACAATGAACATTCTTCAAAAAAAGAGGATAAACCATTTTTTACACAATAATTGCATAAAAATTCTATTGTAAACCACAAAATTTATTTATATTTGCCTCAAAAATGCAATGTCGACATAGCAAAATGAGAGAAAATATAGAACATGAAGGGATAATAACCAATATTAGGAACGGTGCCGTCGATGTCCAAATTGTTCAGTATTCAGCATGTTCGAACTGTCATGCCCAATCAGCATGTACTATGTCTGATAAAAAAGAAAAAATGGTAGAAATACCTTGTAACAACGATATGGATTTCAAAATTGGAGATAAAGTTTTGATTATTGGCAATAGCTCAATCGGGCCACAAGCCATTCTTATAGCATTTCTTTATCCATTTATCCTCTTATTTTGCACTTTATTTATTATCTATTCGGTAACTTCTGACGAAGTCTTGTCAGGAATATTGTCATTGGCCACATTAATACCCTATTATATAATATTATATTTTTTAAAAAGCAAACTAAAGAAAAAATTTGAGTTTTCTATCAAAAAAACGTGAAGAAAACAAACATTGAAAAACATAAACTCAAAACATTAATATAGATGAATCTAATTTTAATTGCTATTCTCTCTTTGGGTGCAATTGGAGCCATTAGTGCTATTATTTTATATCTTGTTGCCCAAAAATTTAAAATTTACGAAGACCCTCGTAATGCTTTGGTGACTGAAGTACTACCAGGAGCAAATTGCGGGGGTTGCGGATATCCGGGATGTCAAGGATTTGCCGATGCATGTGTCAAATCAGAAAGTCTCGAAGGTATGATGTGCCCGGTAGGTGGAACAGTTGTCATGTCTAAAGTAGCAAGCATATTAGGTAAAGAAGTCGCAAGCACCGCTCCTATGATTGCTACAGTAAGATGTAATGGTAACTGTACAAATCGTGTACATACCAATATCTATAACGGAGCGGCAAGTTGTGCAATCGTTTCCACTCTTTATGCCGGAGAAACCGGATGTTCTTTCGGGTGTCTTGGATGTGGAGATTGTGTTAACGCATGTCAGTTCGATGCTATACATATCAATCCAGAAGCATCATTGCCAGAAGTCGATGAGGAAAAATGTACGGCATGTGGGGCTTGTGTAAAAGCCTGTCCTAAAATGATAATTGAGCTAAGAAAGAAAGGCCCCAAATCACGCCGAATTTTCGTTTCATGTGTCAATAAGGATAAAGGTAGCATAGCCCGAAAAGCTTGTACCGCAGCTTGTATAGGATGTGGAAAATGTGAAAAGACCTGTCCTTTCGGAGCTATTACTGTTGAAAATAATCTGGCATACATAGATGATAACAAATGTCGTCTATGTCGGAAATGCGTTGAAGTATGCCCCACCGGAGCTATTCTCTCTCTAAATTTTCCTCCTAAAAAAAGTGATACAGCATCATTGGTAGCAGAGGATTCGAACGCCTAATTCAGTATATAGATCATAAAAGATATTGTCATGTTAAAAACATTTCGTATAGGAGGCATCCATCCGGACGAGAATAAATTATCTGCCGGAAAATGTATTGAAACTGCCGCTATCCCAGAACAAGTAGCCATAATGCTATCTCAGCATATCGGAGCTCCAGCCCAGGCTATAGTTGCCAAAGGAGATCATGTCAAAGTCGGAACCTTGATAGCTAAAGCAGGAGGATTTGTCTCTGCTAACATACATTCTCCGGTATCAGGGACTGTCACTAAAATAGATAGTATCATAGATACATCAGGATATAGTAAACCTGCTATTTTCATACAAGTAGAAGGTGATGAATGGGAGGAAAATATAGAACGTAATGACTGCCTTAAAACTGAGTGTAATTTATCTCCCAAAGAAATAATACAAAAAATCAGCGAATGTGGAATTGTCGGTATGGGTGGAGCTACTTTCCCTACTCATGTAAAACTATCTCCTCCCCCTGGAATGGCTGCAACAATTCTTATTATTAACGCAGCCGAATGCGAACCATATCTGACATCAGATCACCAGCTCATACTTGAAAAAGGAGAAGAGATTCTGATAGGAACAAAAATCCTAATGAAAGCCATACAGGTGAACAAGGCCGTCATCGGAATAGAAAATAATAAGCAAGACGCTATTGAATTACTCACTCGCCTAACTATAAAGTATCCAGGTATTGAAGTCTGCCCCTTAAAAATGAAATATCCACAAGGCGGTGAAAAACAACTTATCGACGCCATCATTCGACGTCAAGTCCCCAGCGGAAATCTGCCCATAGCTACAGGGACTGTAGTGCAAAATATAGGCACAGCTTTTGCAGTTTACGAGGCTGTACAAAAAAATAAGCCCCTATTTGAAAGAATTGTAACCGTTACTGGAAAATCATTGAATAGCCCTTCTAATTTTAAAGTTCGAATAGGAACACCTATCGGACAATTAATTCAAGCTGCTGGGGGAATGCCTGAAGACACAGGAAAAATTATATCGGGAGGCCCGATGATGGGGAAAGCAGTTACAAATACAGATATTCCTGTTACTAAGGGATGTTCCGGAGTTCTTCTGATTAGAAAAAATGAGGCTATACGTAAAGAAATGTCCAATTGTATACGCTGTGCAAAATGTGTCTTCGTATGTCCTATGGGATTAGAACCTAATTTATTAATGAATCTTGCCAGTCACGCCTTATGGGATAAGGCAGAAAGCAATCATATTATGGACTGTATTGAATGTGGCTCTTGCAGTTATACCTGTCCTGCATATCGTCCATTATTAGATTATATAAGATTGGGAAAAGGAAAAGTAGGAAATATCATACGAAGTCGTGCTGTTAAAAAATAGAAAATGTAAATCCTTTATATTTATGAACAACAAACTAATCATATCATTGTCTCCGCACATCCATGGGGGAAACACGACCTCAAAAGCTATGCACGGAGTACTTATCGCACTGATACCGGCATTTATCGTCTCATTGTTCTATTTTGGACTTGGAGCTCTTATCGTAACCATCACTTCAGTTCTTGCCTGCGTAATATTCGAATATCTTATTCAAAAGTATTTACTCAAAGCAAAAAGCAGTATTCATGATGGTTCGGCAATTATAACCGGAGTATTACTAGCATTTAATCTACCTTCAAATTTACCTATTTGGATTATCATTATAGGTGCACTTGTTGCAATTGGCATTGGAAAAATGTCATTCGGAGGATTGGGATGTAATATTTTCAATCCGGCTTTGGTAGGTAGGGTATTCTTACTGATATCTTTTCCTGTACAAATGACCACCTGGCCTAAACCTGAAGTTCTAAGTACACATTATATTGATGTTCAAACCGGTGCTACCACTCTAACTCTGTTAAAAGCTCATATGCCAATCGATGCCGATTATACAGACATGTTATTAGGAAATATGGGAGGAAGTCTTGGAGAAGTCGGAGCAATCGCCCTTATCTTAGGACTTGCATATATGTTGTGGAAACAAATAATAACATGGCATATCCCAGTCTCAATATTAGGGACTGTTGCAATCTTCTCTTTACTAATCGGTATAGATCCCATTACCCAAATATTGAGTGGAGGCCTTTTGTTAGGTGCAATTTTCATGGCAACAGATTATGTCACCTCTCCCATGAATAAAAGAGGAATGATTGTCTATGGAATTGCCATAGGCCTACTGACCATAATTATCCGTCAATGGGGTGCATATCCTGAAGGTATGTCTTTTGCCATACTGATTATGAATGCATTCACCCCATTAATTAATATGTATATAAAACCTAAAAGATTCGGGGAGGTAGTAAAACATGGCTAAAACAGAATCTACATTTTTAAACATGGTACTTGTGTTAACAATTATATGTATAATTGTGGGTACTATATTGGGAGGCGTTTATAAGCTCACGGAAGCTCCTATAGCTAAAGCAGAAAAAGCCAAACAGGAAAAAGCAATAAAAGACGTTGCTCCAGACTTTGATAATGACCCAATTGCAGAACAATATACGCATGAACTTTATGCCGGAACAAATGAAAACATGATTTTAACAATATTTCCAGCCAAGAAAAACGGTATACTTGTGGGTGCAGCCGTTGAAAGTTTAACACGCAAAGGTTTTGGAGGAGAAATATCGATTATGGTCGGGTTTAATGCTGACGGTTCTATACGAAATTACCAAGTATTAAAACACGCAGAAACTCCCGGATTAGGCTCAAAAATGCAGGAATGGTTCAGAACCGATAAAAATCATCAAAGTATTTTAGGCCTCAATCCCGGCAAAGGAGAAATGAAAGTAAGTAAAGACGGAGGCAACATCGACGCTATTACCGCTGCCACTATCAGTTCCAGAGCTTTTATTGACGCAATACAAAACGCATACAGAGCTTTTATGGGCGAACCTGATGTGCATAGTGCCGCTTCGCCTAAAGCAAATCAAAATAAGGAGGAGAAAAAATGAATAAATTAAAAATAATACTCAACGGTATCACCAAAGAGAATCCGACTTTTGTTCTTTTATTAGGAATGTGCCCCACATTAGGGACTACAACTTCTGCCGAAAACGGTATGGGGATGGGTCTTGCTACAATGTTCGTATTAATATGCTCTAATATAGTAATATCATTGATAAAAAATATCATTCCGGATAAGGTACGTATTCCAGCATTCATTGTCATCATCGCAACATTCGTAACCGTTCTCGAAATGTGTATGAAAGCTTATGTCCCAGCCTTATACAGCAGTTTGGGACTCTTTATACCTTTGATTGTCGTAAATTGCATCGTACTCGGACGGGCTGAATCTTTCGCAGCAAAACACGGATGGTTCGACTCCTTACTGGACGGATTAGGTATCGGTATTGGCTTTACTTTGGCTCTTACCTTATTAGGCGCCCTTCGAGAATTCCTCGGTACAGGAAAAATATTTAATATGACTTTATTCCCTGAAAATTATGGAATTTTAATATTCATTCTCGCACCAGGAGCTTTTATTGCTCTCGGCTATCTGATTGTAATCGTCAACAAACTAAAAAGCAATAAACAATGATTACCTATATATCAATATTTATCACAGCCATATTTGTCAATAATATTGTATTGTCTCAATTTCTAGGAATATGTCCATTCTTGGGTGTTTCTAAAAAAGTAAATACAGCTTTAGGAATGGGAGCTGCTGTTACTTTTGTAATGACAATTGCCACCATTGTAACTTACTTATTACAAAAATATCTATTAGACATTACCGGATTACAATTTATGCAAACCATAGTGTTTATTCTGGTTATTGCAGCGCTTGTACAGATGGTAGAAATTATACTTAAAAAAGTTTCTCCTTCTTTATACCAAGCTCTAGGAGTATTCTTGCCTTTAATTACCACAAACTGTACCATATTAGGAGTGGCTATTCTTGTAATCCAAAAAAACTTCAATCTTATAGAATCTGTAGTTTTCGCCGTTTCTACAGCTTTAGGCTTTGCCCTGGCATTAACATTATTTGCAGGAATACGCGAACAACTCAGTCTAACAAATGTTCCTAAATCTATGCAAGGAATTCCCATTGCACTTATTGCTGCCGGTTTATTAGCCATGGCCTTTATGGGATTTTCTGGAATAAAAATAGGATAATCTATAACTACAATAATTAAACATATAGAATGAGAGCCAAGTAACTAAAAAATTGATTCTCATTCTATTTTTACTTGAAGTGATTTTATATAATTTAATGGATTTACAATTGCATTAAAAAGTACTTATATTTGTATAAATAATAAAAAAGATTTATCTTTGATAAAATGTTCTTATATTACATTAAATCAAATATGAAAACACTTTTCGATATATTCTCATTTAATACCTCAAAAACGAATGAGAAAAGTAAATCAACAAAAAATAGAAAACAAAAAATATATAAAGACATTGTTTCTATTTGTCCCGATACAATTTTTATCCATGATTCATCTCTTACTATCATAGATATCATTAATCCCAATGATAACATTCTACCCCAGCCCCCTGAAAAGCTAATCGGTCAAAATATTGAAGATGTCATAAAAAACAATGAAATAGCAGAAGACTATAAAAATAAGCTACTATCAACATTAAACACACATATTCCTCTTCGATTCGAATTTCATTTTCAGACAAATCGAAATATAATATATTTTGAAGTATGTTCTGCATACATTCCTGACAATAAAGTTGTAACTTTTCTCAGGGATATTACTCAAAATACCATTTACAAACTAAAATCTGAAAAATTACAACTTTATTTAAGTAGGACACTCGAAAACCTACCTATTCCGACTTCAATAAAAGATATGAACACCGGAAAATTCATTTTTTGGAGTAAGAAATCTGATATATATGGATATACTTCAAATGAAATGATTGGCCATGACGAAAAAATATTTTTAAATGAAAAAGACGCTATAGAAAAACAAAAATTCGATTTAAAATTAGCAGAAGAAAACCGTTCTTATCAAGGTATAGAAACACTTTTATGTCTCGACGGGATAGAACGGACATTTATGGTTACCAAAAATATATTTTCACACGATTCGTCCAAATGGCTGATATGCAGTAGTATTGATATTACTGACTTACAAAAACAAGAAGAAAAGACAAAACTTATTACCCAAAAACTGGCATTAGCCTTAAATATCACAAATCTTATTCTTTGGATTTTCGATATTCCCAAACAAGTTTTCATAATAGATCGTCAACAACTGTCTGGAAAATATAAAGATGAAATCAAATGGGATACAGAAATATCTTTATCTCAATTTTACAACTACATTCACCCTGATGATTTACCAAATATAAAAATGGTATTTGATGATTTCACAAATGGAAAAATAAGCCAAGCACAACGAATATTCAGGGCCAATTTCAGAAAGCTCAAAGAATACTCTTGGATAGAAATACATATTTCCATTGAAAAAACAAATAACGATGGTATGCCTCTCCGACTAATAGGAACATCTAATTCTATCGATAAATACAAAACATTGGAGGAGTCTCTAATAGAAACCAAGAACGAAATTGAAAAAACAAATTCTATATTAAATTCCGTCTTAAGTTTATCTCATGTACTTCCGTGGGACTACGACATTATAACCCAGACCTTCTCTTGTAATTATAATATCTACCACCACGAAAAACAGTCTGAACCAATAAATGGGAAATATTATTGCAAATTAGAAACTTACATAAACTCTATACATCCAGATTTTAAAGAACATATAAAAACAGTTTTCGATGAGCTGATATCCGGCAAACGAAATAATTTCCATGAAACGTATCAAATACATTGGTATAATGATAGAGAATACGAATGGATAGATAAGCAAGGTGCCATTTTTGAATATGATGAAAATGGAAATCCTAAAACTATCATTGGCTCATCCATCGTCATTACCCAAAGAAAACAGTTAGAGCAAAATCTCTTGCTCGCTAAAGAACAAGCTGAAGAAAGTAACCGTTTAAAATCAGCATTCCTTGCCAATATGAGTCATGAAATACGGACTCCATTAAATGCTATTGTCGGATTCTCCGGAGTACTAGCTAATACTGAAACCGAAGAAGAAAAACGAGAATATGTCAATATTATTGAAAACAATAATGCTTTATTGTTACAACTCATCAGCGATATTCTCGATTTAGCAAAAATAGAAGCAGGAACTTTAGAGTTTATTTATAATGACGTAGATATCAATCTTTTATTAGACGAAGTAGAACAGATTACCCAACTCAAAATAGACTCTTCGCGAGTATCCTTTTCTTTTGTAGAACGTCTATCTGAATGTATTATTCATACTGAAAGAAACAGGCTGCTCCAAGTCATTAATAATTTTATCTCAAATGCTATAAAATTTACAGAAAAAGGCCAAATAAAACTCGGATATCGCTTACTCAACCCCGAGACATTATACTTTTATGTCTCAGACACAGGATGCGGTATTGCTGCTAATAAAATAGAACATGTTTTTGGACGCTTTATAAAATTGAATAACTTTGAACAAGGGACAGGTCTAGGACTCGCTATCAGCGAAACTATCGTCAACAAACTGGGGGGAAAAATTGGAGTCGAGTCAATCGAAGGCAAAGGGTCTAAATTCTGGTTTACTCTACCTTATACCCCGGCACAGAAGAAATCATTAGAGTCAAAAACAAAAGAAATTATAGACACAAGAATAAAATCAACAAAAAATAAAATAACATTACTTATTGCCGAAGATAATATCAGCAATTACAAGTTATTCGAATCAATACTTAAAAAGGAATACTCTTTAATACACGCTTGGAATGGTAGAGAAGCTATCGAATTATTTAAAGAGCATCATCCCGACCTTATTTTAATGGATATCAAAATGCCTGAGATGGATGGATATGAAGCAACAGCCAATATTAGAACATTATCTATGAATATTCCTATTATTGCTGTAACTGCTTTCGCTTTTGCCGAAGATGAACGGCGGATATTAAAAAGTGGATTCAATGATTATCTTGCCAAACCTATTCATGCTAATCTATTAAAAGAGAAGATAAAATCTGTACTTAATATATAATTATAAATATAGCTTTCAGTATCCCTTTATACCTAAAATCGGTATAAAGGGGAGAAGTATGATTTATTTTCAATTGACACAAGGACTTTCTGGCATCAAAAGATTTTCCTCTATTACATTTCTTGCCATAAATTTATCTTCTTTTCGGACAACAATTAGAACTTGATTATTTTCTGTAAAAGATATTACTCTCAGTGGAATCTTTTCTCCCAAAGCTAAAGCTACTGGTGAAACTGTTTTTCCTTCTTTATGGCACAAGTAATCAGTAAAACGAAATGAAACCCATCCTGTAGAAAATTCTGCCATAGAAAACCGAGATAGCTCAATTATCATTTGTTCGATACAATCTTTTCTTTCTATTAATATCAATACGGAAAATGCAGATACTTCAACAAACTCTATTTTTATCTTATAATGAGATAAAATCGCCATCGTCTCTGATAAAAAACAATAAGAAGGTAATGAATAATCCGAAGTTATTTTCAAAGTAACAAGATTTTCCTTAGAAACAATAGACATTGTCTTTTTTACATTNGTTTTTTTAAATTCATCTCTCTCATTTCTTATTATATCAATATATATTTTTCATTTTAGCATACACTTTTTCATTTTGAAAAGCTCTAATCTGTGCAATCGCCATATCTTTATATCCAAATTTTTACTCATAAACTTCTTATACATCATATATACACTTAATTATCAAATAAATAACTCATACATAAAAACACATAATAAAATATATTTTATTTATTGTATATTTTTTGTACCGATTTGTATATATAGTAAAAACAATACTCATTCCAAAACAATAAAAATTATGGTAATAAAAAATAAATTACAAAATCAGCTTAAAGAGTTCTCCCGAATAGCAATAGAATTGGCTAAAAATGGCAGTAACAATATGGTAGAAAACATTTTATTCAATAATCTAATAAATAATATCGTTACAATAGGAGGATTATTAAATGCGGCTTTTTACGGACTTCCTAATTCAGAGGTAGTTCACCGGCTAAACACGGCTATTGACGAAATAGGTAAATCATCATATATCATACAACTTTTACTGAATGACGCTGCCGTAAAAATATCTCTAGCTCAAGAATTTTTTCTACAAAAAAATGAATTAGTAGATTCAATAATTTCCCTCATTAATGATATAACTGAATCATAGAAGTCTTTGTACTGACAAAATCTTGTAATTAAACTTCAAATAATAAAAAAGGAGAATATCCGTCAGACTATAAGTGTGACAAATATTCTCCTTTTTACAAATAAATATTTTCTTATTTCATTATTCAACTATTCTTTATCAAACTCATCATTATATTCTTCTTTATTGGGAAACATACTGTCCCATATAGAATCTTGACTTTCGATATACTCATGATAATAGCCTGCAAAACCTTTTTTTTCAGAATAGCCCATAGCATCACACCATTCCCGATACTCATCTTGCAAAATTTCATCGGCATCTAATGCTTCAAAAAAGGCATCACTAGAATCCTCTAAAGACCTGTATTCTTTAATAAAATTTTCAAATACTTCTGTTATATCTCTGTCCATAGTTCCAAAATTTTATATGCCGCATGCACATATTTGGCTACATGATTTTTTCAAATATACAACATTTTTATTATAAAAAATATTACATAAATGTTTTTTTATCATGATTCTTTCTTTAAAAACCAATTCTAAGTGCATCCTTAATATAATTCTCTATATTACTTTACCATTTAATCGTTATTCATAATATAAACAAAAAGTCTTATCAATTGTTTAATGCATATATTGATATAATTAATTGCAAAACAATGTAACATGAAAAAAATTATTTTTTTACTTAATGTGATTCTATTATCAGGTTGTAGTGCTTACCAACTAATCAACAGCGAAGTATACAACAATGCTGATTTGTCAGCTTATAAGACTTTCCGTATTGTGACTCCCGACGAAGGGAAACTGCCACCTCTCATGACAATGGTAGATTACTACAATATAGCTAACGCTATCCGTACTCAAATGGTAGAGCGCGGTTTTCAAGAATCTTCAACTTCCAACCTCTTGATAAATATAGGTCTTACAGTACAGACCAAAATCGACACCGAACCAGCATTGCCACCTGGATATTATCCCTATAATGGTTTTTATCCATATTTCATCTACCCCCGTTCCTTATATTGGCAAAGTTATTACGCCAATGCTAAATTAATTACTGACATATATAAAGAAGGTGTATTGACTATGGACATGATCAATATGAAAGAAAAACAATTCCTATACTCCTCTTCTGTCTCAACTATTTTAGATAACGGTCAAGGAGCGCTACGTAATGTTTCAGAAATAGATCAAGCAGTACAGATACTATTCTCTAAATTTCCAGTAAAACCACTAGTTGCTTATTCAAAAAAATAAGCCATAACATCCTAATATTAAGACCCAATAAAAAGAAATATAGGCAAAACAATATATTGCCCATATTTCTTTTTATTATTATATTCAAACTACTATTACATTTTAACCTCTACTTAAGATTAAATTCTATCGACCAATAACTTACTACTACAACCAATAATAAATATTATTCAACCATTGCACTCATAAACTAGTTGTCATAACTAAGAAATACCACGAATTTACCAAACAATTCAAAATCTGATAACCCTATATTTTAACCGGACCAACGTTATAATTGCTATAACCAAAATATTCTTTCACTATTATTGAAGCCCCATTAGTCTTATAAACATATCGCTCTCCTATTTCTCATTTTTTATCCATATCTTTGTACCAGATATTTAAATCGAAAGTAAGCTATGATTATCAATGAAAGGGATATCCGCAACCAATCTGTTTTAGAAGCCGCACACCAAATAATGGTAGCAGCCCGTACAGCACCTAAAGGAAAAGGAATCGATATAATCGAGATAATTACCGTAACAGACGAAGACATTAAACAAATCTCTGAACATCTAAAAGTAATGTCAAAAGAAACAGGAATGAAATTCCTGCTTCGTGATGCTGAAAATATTTTACAAGCTGAAGCAATGATTCTAATCGGAACCAAGAAGCAGAAACAAGGATTAAATTGTGCATATTGTGGATTCCCGACCTGCATAGAAAAGCCCGATACAGTACCGTGCACTATCAATTCTATAGATGTCGGTATAGCCATAGGGTCAGCATGCGCAAAAGCATCTGATTTACGCCTTGATACACGTGTCATGTTTTCTGCTGGATGGTCAGCTCAGCAATTAGGTTTATTGGAAGACTGTCACCAAGTAATCGCAATACCACTCAGTGTATCATCTAAAAACCCATTTTTTGACAGAAAACCCAAAGAGGAGGTAATGAAATGAAATCTTCACTATATTTGCCAGCCGAATGGGAAAAACAATCTGGGATACAGTTAACTTGGCCCCATAGCGGAACAGATTGGGCACATATGTTAAAAGAAGTACAAGCATGTTTTATCGAGATTGCTTATGAAATAGCGAAACAAGAATTACTACTGATTGTTGCTCCCAACATTGACGAGGTGAAAAGTCAAATAGGACAAAAAGTAAACATGAATAATGTACGTTTTATTGAATGCGAAACAAACGATACCTGGGCACGAGACCATGGAGCCATCACCATCATTGAAAACGGTGTTCCTAAATTATTGGATTTCAAATTCAACGGTTGGGGACTTAAATTTGCCTCGAATTATGATAATCTGATTACAACCGAATGTTATAAACAAAATGTATTTGAAGCTGATTATGAAAACCGTCTAAATTTCGTCTTAGAGGGAGGATCTATCGAATCAGACGGCAAAGGGACTCTACTTACTACATCAAGATGTCTCCTATCTCCAAACCGTAACGGGGAATGGAGAAAACAACAAATAGAAAGTTATTTAAAAAAGAGTTTCGGTCTCCAACAGATTTTATGGTTAGATTATGGCTATTTAGCAGGAGATGATACAGACAGCCACATAGATACTCTTGCTCGCATGTGTCCAAATGATACTATCCTATATGTAAAATGTACAGATGAAAACGATGAACATTACAAAGAACTTTGTAAAATGGAAGAACAACTAAAGTCTTTCCGCACTCCAGAAGGTCATCCTTACCGACTGATACCTCTACCTATGGCCGATACCTATTGGTTCGACAGTGAAAGATTACCAGCAACTTATGCTAATTTCCTCATACTAAATAATGTCATTTTATATCCAACCTATAACCAACCCAAAAACGATATAAAAGCCGCAAGTGTATTACAAGAAGCCTTTCCTGAATATAAAATTACAGGAATAGACTGCCAAGCTCTTATAAAGCAGCACGGTTCTTTACATTGTGTTACTATGCAATATCCAGAAAAAGTAATTAAACACGATAAGCCTTGTCAAAAATGAATAATAAAATAATCAAAGCTGGACTTATACAACAAAGCAATACAGCCGACATCGAAGCTAATAAAAAGAAGCTCGCAAACAACATATGCGACTGTGCACAAAAAGGAGCGCAATTAGTCGTTTTGCAAGAATTACATAATAGTCTTTATTTCTGCCAAACTGAAAATACTGAATTATTTAATCTGGCAGAAACTATTCCTGGGGATTCAACCCATTTCTACAGTAATATAGCACGTGAAAACAATGTGGTTTTGGTAACTTCCCTTTTTGAAAAAAGAGCTCCTGGACTATATCACAATACAGCTGTAGTTTTCGACTCTGATGGATCTATCGCCGGGAAATATCGGAAAATGCACATTCCAGATGACCCGGCTTATTATGAAAAATTTTATTTTACTCCAGGAGATTTAGGATTTAATCCCATCGAAACATCTATCGGAAAATTAGGAATTTTAGTATGTTGGGACCAATGGTACCCCGAAGCAGCCCGACTCATGGCGCTTAAAGGTGCAGAAATATTGATATATCCTACAGCTATCGGTTGGGAAAGTAGCGATACTCTTGAAGAACAACAACGCCAACTAAATGCTTGGATTATTTCCCAACGAGGACACGCTGTTGCCAATGGGTTACCTGTCATATCAGTAAACCGCGTAGGACATGAACCCGACCCGTCAAAACAAACTAATGGAATACAATTTTGGGGAAATAGTTTTGCTGCAGGGCCACAAGGAGAAATACTTATTTCAGGCCCAAACGATGAAGAAATAAATTTAATCATAGATATAGATATGAAACGTTCAGAAAATGTCCGCCGATGGTGGCCATTTTTACGTGACCGCCGTATCGATGAATACCAGAATATAAGTAAAAGGTTTATCGATTAACCATAAATTTGCATAATTACATAGTATAGATTTTTGTTATTCCAGCTACAATAGTAATCTTGCCATATAAAGATATTATTTTACTGTAATCAGAGTGATAACTTATATTTAGCAATACCTTTATATGAAAAAATCTCTGTTTATTACATATTTTACATAATAAAAAATCTACACAACTCTCTATTTACAAAAATGTTACATCCTAGAGAGAACCCCTTTTATGATTAATTAGTTCTTTGAGAATCAAGTTTAAAAATAAAGCACTAAATTTGCGATAGATAAAACTAATTTTGATTATGGCTAAAATTAAAGGTGCTGTTGTAGTTAACAACGATCGCTGCAAAGGTTGTGAACTTTGCGTTGTAGCGTGCCCTGCAGATGTCTTGGCATTACAACCAAAGGAAGTAAATGACAAAGGTTATCATTATGCGTATATGAAAAATCCCGATAATTGTATCGGTTGCGCCAGTTGTGGACTTGTATGTCCAGACGGATGTATAACCATTTACAAAGTAAAATTATAACAAACAACCTTTTCAGATAATAAAAAAGAATTAAATATATGGCAGAAGAAGTTAGATTAATGAAAGGGAATGAAGCTATAGCCCATGCAGCAATTCGTTGTGGTGCAGATGGTTATTTTGGCTATCCTATTACTCCTCAATCTGAAATTTTGGAGACATTAATGGAATTGAAACCCTGGGAAACCACCGGAATGGTAGTATTGCAAGCTGAAAGCGAAATTGCAGCCATTAATATGGTATATGGTGGTGCAGGATGTGGCAAGGCTGTAATGACATCGTCATCCAGCCCCGGTGTCAGTTTAAAACAAGAAGGCATCTCTTATTTGGCTGGAGCCGAACTTCCTTGTCTCATAATAAATGTAATGCGCGGAGGGCCCGGATTAGGGACTATACAGCCAAGCCAAGCTGATTATTTCCAGACTGTAAAAGGTGGGGGTCATGGGGACTATCGTCTAATTACTTTAGCTCCTGCATCAGTACAAGAAATGGCCGATTTTGTAGGATTAGGATTTGAATTAGCATTCAAATATAACAACCCAGCTATTATCTTAGCCGATGGAGTTATCGGCCAAATGATGGAGAAAGTTGTCCTTCCCCCTTTCCAAAAACGTCGTACCGAAGAAGAAATTCGGAAAAATTGCCCATGGGCAGCATTAGGGAAAACTGCCGATCGTAAAAGAAACGTCATAACTTCACTTGAGCTTGACCCTGCGGTTATGGAGGAAAACAACATCCGTTTTCAAAAAAAATATAAGATTATAGAAAAAGAAGAAGTCCGCTACGAAGAAATCAATTGTGAAGATGCAGATTATCTAATCGTTGCTTTTGGTTCTATGGCTCGTATTTGTCAAAAAACAATAGAAATGGCTCAAGAACAAGGCATAAAAATAGGATTACTCCGCCCCATTACCTTATGGCCTTTCCCAAGCCAAGCAATTGCCGCATATACAGATAAAATTAAAGGGATAATTTCTGTAGAACTGAATGCCGGACAAATGGTAGAAGACGTAAGACTCGCAGTAAACGGGAAAGTTAAAGTAGAACATTTCGGACGTTTAGGAGGTATTGTTCCCACTCCTGACGAAGTGCTATCTGCAATTAAAGAAAAATTAATGTAATGTCGAATGTTATGGATGTAAACGAAATTATAAAACCCGAAAATCTGGTCTACGGCAAACCGAGACTGATGAATGATAATGCAATGCATTACTGCCCAGGTTGCAGCCACGGTGTTGTACACAAACTGGTAGCAGAAGTAATAGAAGACATGGGGATGGAAGAAAATGCCATAGGCATAGCTCCTGTAGGCTGTGCCGTATTTGCCTATAATTACATTGACATAGACTGGCTCGAAGCAGCCCATGGACGTGCTCCTGCCATTGCTACAGCTGTAAAAAGACTCAATCCATCGAAAATGGTATTTACATATCAGGGAGATGGAGATTTGGCTGCTATCGGAACAGCAGAAACCATTCATGCTTGTAACCGAGGAGAAAATATTGTAATAATTTTTATCAATAATGGTATTTATGGCATGACAGGAGGTCAAATGGCTCCTACAACTTTAGAAGGTATGGTAACTTCCACATGCCCTTACGGACGAAATGTCGAACTCAATGGATATCCATTAAAAATTTCTGACTTAGTAGCCCAACTTGACGGGGCTTGTTACGTGACTCGTCAAAGTGTACACACTCCTGCTGCTGTAAGAAAAGCGAAAAAAGCGCTTCGCCAAGCATTTGAAAACTCAATGAACCATAAAGGTGCATCTTTGGTCGAAATTGTATCTACTTGTAACTCCGGCTGGAAAATGACTCCAGACCAGGCCAACAAATGGATGGAACAACACATGTTTGAAAAATATCCGTTAGGGGACCTGAAAAATGAATAATCTGTAAAATCAGCAAGTGTATGAAAGAAGAAATTATCATAGCCGGATTCGGCGGACAAGGCGTACTTTCGATGGGAAAGATTCTTGCCTATTCGGGGTTGATGGAAAATAAAGAAGTAAGTTGGATGCCATCTTATGGACCCGAACAACGTGGCGGCACAGCTAATGTAACAGTTATACTCAGTGATGAACGAATCAGTTCTCCTGTACTAAACACATTTGATATAGCAATAATACTGAATCAACCTTCTCTCGACAAATTCGAAAGCAAGGTCAAGCCAGGGGGGATACTTATATACGACGGATATGGTATCCACCATGCTCCTACTCGTAAAGATATAGAAATATATAGTATAGACGCAATGAATACCGCCATTGAGATGAATAATTCCAAGGCCTTTAATATGATTGTTCTCGGTGGTTTATTAAAAATAAGACCAATGGTTACTCTTGAGAATGTATTGCTCGGACTCAAGAAGTCTCTTCCGGAGAGACATCATAAGCTTATTCCCATGAATGAACAAGCAATAAAAAAAGGTATGGAAATCATAAAGAGAGTTTAATAAAAAACTTTATTCATAAGAAAAGGAATGCCTTCAAAAGAACGAACTCTAAAAGTTTTTTAGCTTTTAGAGTTCGTTCTTTTGAAGGATAGCTTCTACTTAAAACTACATGAATCAAATATTCAGAGAAGAAATCCTTAATTATAACAATAATATGAATTAATAAAAATACCGTATTCAAATGATGTTTATGAAACAGTATTATTCCCTTTTTTCTCTTAATTATTGCATTCTCTCTACGTTTTTCACACCCTTTACAGTCTTCAGTTTTTTAATCAATGAATTAAGAGCAGTAATATCATCAACCATCACTGCTATATGGCCTTGAAACAGCCCATCATTCGAATCAATCGATATATTTCTCATCGATATATTTTTCTCTTTCGATATAATCGATGTTATATTAGTCACAATCCCTATATCATCATGACCGACTACCCGTAATACAGTTACATATTGGGAACCTTGTTTTCCCGACCAGCGAGCTTTTACCACTCTATAACCAAAACGTGTCCGCATCTCTGTTGCATTAGGGCAATCAACTCGATGTATTTTTATAGTACCTTGAGTAGAAACAAATCCAAAAATTTCATCTCCATATATTGGATTACAACATTTCGATAACTTATACTCAATACCCTTCAAATTCTGATCTATAACTAAAACATCTTCTTTCGTTGCATCCTCTTCTCTATATGGCTGTACATAATTTTCGGCCGTCCGCTGTTCTGTCGATTCTTCATTTTCTTTACGTTCCAACTCTAAATAACTATCAAATACAACGTTTACATCTAAATGCTCAGATGCCAGAGCATAATAAAAATCGGTGACAGTTTTAAAACCTAACTTTTTGATGAGTCTCATCATCAAAGCCTCATCCATTTCTATCTTACGATTTTTAAACCGACGTTGCAAGAGTTCTTTTCCAAATTCGGCTTCCTTAAACTGAGATTCCTTTAGAGCTTGCTTTATTTTCACTCGAGCTTTTGACGTTGAAACAATATTCAACCAATCTTGTTTAGGAGATTGTGCCGGAGATGTCAAAATCTCTATTGTATCGCCACTCTTCAATTCATATCGAATGGTCTGGTTCTTTCCATTAACAATTGCGCCAACACATTTACTGCCCAATCCAGTGTGAATAAGAAAAGCAAAATCGAGTATTGTAGCGCCCTTAGGTAATTTATACAAATCACCTTTTGGTGTAAATACAAATACCTCCTTATCGTAGAGATCCATTTTAAACTCTTTCATAAGTTCCATAGGACCACTCTCTGCATTTTCTAAAATATCCCGGACATTATTCAGCCAATCATCTAGTCCATTTTCACTTTTAATTCCTTTATATTTCCAATGTGCCGCCAATCCCCTTTCAGCTATATCATCCATTCTACGACTTCGTATCTGCACCTCTACCCAACGATTTTGCGGGCCAAATACGGTTATATGTAAAGACTCATATCCATTGCTCTTTGGTATAGATAACCAATCTTTCAACCGTTTTGGATTAGGCTGGTACATATCTGTAACAATAGAATAAACTTTCCAACAGTCAGCTTTTTCCTGACTCTCCGGAGTATCTAATACAACTCGAATAGCAAACAGGTCATATATATCTTCTATATCAGCCTTTTGCTTCTTCATTTTATTCCAAATAGAATATATCGACTTAGTTCGTCCTTTTATTTCAAATTTAAGTCCGGCTTCTTCAAGCTTTTTTTTCACGGGTTCTATAAACTTGTATATATATTGGTCTCGAGCCCGTTTAGTTTCTTTCAGTTTATGTGCTATTTGATCAAATATCTCCCGATTGGTATATTTCAAAGACAAATCTTCTAATTCAGATTTTATCGAATAGAGACCTAATCGATGAGCCAATGGGGCATATAAGTAAGAAGCTTCACAAGCAATGTCTTCACGGAATTTTTGATTGGGATGATGATTAATCATTCTCATCAAACAAAGTCTATCAGCAATCATAATAATAATTACCCTTACATCTTCGGCAAATGTCAGCAATAACTTTCTGAAATTTTCACTCTCTACCGTAGCCTGCTTTGCATACAAGCTATTGGCTTTGATAAGACCTTTGATAATTTTTGTTATATCACTACCAAACTCCTTCTCTATCTGAGCCATTGACAAGAATTCACTGAGAGCTACATTATACATCAATACTGCAATCAATGTACTCCTTTCCAGGCCGACTTCTTTCGATAAAATCAATGCTGTATTGATATTCCTCAATAATATATTTATTCCATATTTATCCCGTAAATAATTACCCGACTCTATTGCTCCTGCAATCCACTTACGTATACGTAAAAAATCTGTTGCACCAACTAAAGTCCGAGAGGTTCTAATCAATGTTCTATATGCAACGATAAACTCTTCTTTCTCAGCTTTTGTAAAATATGTATTTTCTACCATAATCACTTATTTTTGCGAAATACATCTCAAATATATATTTTTTAGATGTACAATGTTATTTTTTAATGATGTTTTTGTAAATTTGGATGTTCTTGAAGCTACAAATTTTATTTCTAAAACATTATACTATGCTTACACAACAAGATTTAAAACTCCTAGGCCAAAAAGGAATCTCTGAATCTCAAATAGAGGCTCAACTCGAATGTTTTAAGAAAGGATTCCCTTTTCTCAACATACAATCTGCTGCCACTATTGGTAATGGGATTCTCTCTATAGATGAAAATGAAGCTGAAAAATATCTGAACATATGGAACAATTATTTGGAAAAGAACCACAAAATAGTAAAATTCGTTCCAGCATCTGGCGCTGCCAGTCGTATGTTTAAAAATCTTTTTGAGTTTTTAGGCGCATCATATGATACTCCGACTAATAATTTTGAAAAAAGTTTTTTTAAGCAAATAAAATCCTTTGCCTTTTATTCCGATCTGAATGAGACCTGTTTGAAAAATGAAGGAAAAGATATTGATAAGTTACTCGTTGAAGGCAAATATAAAACTATCATTGAAAACTTATTATCAGAGAATGGAATGAATTATGGAGCCTTGCCAAAAGGTATGCTAAAATTCCATCATTACCCACAAACGGACCGCACAGCTATGGAAGAACATCTTGCCGAAGGTGCCCTATATGCTCGAAACAAAGCAGGCAATGTAAATGTCCATTTCACGGTCTCTCATGAACATTTACCCTACTTTCAAAAATTAGTTATCGAAAAACAGCCTGAATATGAAAAGGAATATGGTGTAAAATATCATATCAGTTTCTCAGAGCAAAAGCCTTCGACTGATACTATCGCCGCTGATATGGATAACAAACCATTTAGAGACGATAATGGTAATCTGGTATTTCGTCCGGGTGGACATGGAGCTCTTATCGAAAATCTAAACGACATAGACGCAGACATTATATTCATAAAAAATATAGACAATGTGGTTCCTGACCGTCTAAAAGAGACTACTATTAAATATAAAAAAATTATAGGTGGAGTACTTATCTCGTTACAAGAAAAAATAGATAGATATACTGAATTATTGGAAAGTGGTAAATACTCAATCGAAAATCTCAGGGAGATAATTGCATTTTTACAAAGTTCCTTATTTATCAAAAATCCAGAAACCAAACATCTTGAAGATAGCGACTTAGCCATTTATCTGCTCAGAAAACTAAAACGTCCTATCCGAGTATGTGGCATGGTTAAAAACGTTGGAGAACCAGGAGGTGGTCCTTTCCTCGCATACAACCAAGATGGAACTTATTCTTTACAAATTCTTGAAAGCTCCCAAATAGACATGAATAACCCTGAATCAGTTGCACTATTTAAGTCGTCTACTCACTTCAATCCGGTCGATTTAGTATGTGCCGTAAAAAACAGGAAAGGTGAAAAATATAATTTACCCCAATATGTAGATAATAATACTGGCTTCATTTCTTTAAAATCAAAAAATGGTAAAGAGTTGAAAGCTCTTGAATTACCTGGACTGTGGAATGGTGCCATGTCTGATTGGAATACTTTATTTGTGGAAGTACCTATTGCAACATTCAACCCAGTAAAGACAGTCAATGATTTGCTACGAGAACAACATCAGTAATATATTCACAAAAAATGACAAAGCCGGGATTTTTTAATCCCGGCTTTGTCATTTTTTGTGAAACTTTTCTGAACACTTGACCTACTTCTGAATATTAGGTTCTTCCAATCCATATCCACATTTTTTATCTTCTCGTTTCAATAAAAGAGCAACAAACAAGGCGGCAACTCCAAAACCTGTAAATATATACATCGGTAACGTATAATCATAAGCAGATGTTCCCACCTCTCCGTCCAATCGACAATAAGTATTCAATACCCATCCTATCAAAGCAGGAACACCCATCAGCCCCCAGTTTTGCACCCAAAATATCAAAGCATAAGCAGTACCCAATTGCTTTTCAGGGATAACCTTCGGAACAGAAGGCCACATAGCCGAAGGAACTAAAGAAAAAGCTACCCCTAACACTATCATCAAAAAAGTAGCGAACCACCATTCATTCAATAATGGCAATGCAAACAAAAAATGCACTGCAATCAGCATCATTGCTCCAATAATCATAATCGTTGCACCTTTTCCCTTACGATCATACAAATTACCGAAAAACGGAGTTAAAAATAACGTCCCCAAAGGCAATAAAGCAGGTATCATTCCAGCCAAAGAAGCATCTACTTCATATTTGTTAACCATTAAGTCTGTTGCATATTTCAAAAATGGGAATACAGCCGAATAGAACAAAACACATAAAAGAGCTATCAACCAGAAACCTTTATTTGCGATTACCAAAAATACATCTTTTGCTCTAAAAGGTTCCTCCTGTTCCATATTCTCTTCATTTTGCTGCTCGTCAAACTTACGGTCAATAAAAGTATAAATAAAGAAACCTACTGCTCCGATACACAGCATAACCAAACAAAGTAAAAGTGGAGCTGGAATATCAGGCTGAATGGAACCATCAGGCATAGTTGTTCCAAATAATTTAGCAAAAGGTATAGTTACCGACATTGCCAACATTGTACCCAAACGGGCTGTAGCCATTTCAAGTCCCATCGCCAATGCTAATTCTTTACCTTTAAACCACTTTACAATAATCTTTGATACTGTAATACCGGCAATTTCTACTCCCACACCGAAAATAGCATATCCTACAGCAGCAAGTACTACCTGAGATTTCATACCCAATATTGTACCATCTATCGTTATATGACCGGCAATAGCACAATATTTTAGAGCACAACCAATCACCATCAATATACAAGCACTCATTCCTGTAAACCGGACACCCATTTTATCAAGGATAATTCCTCCAAAAATAAGCATCAACAGAAATACATTAAACCAACCATAAGCACTGGTAAAGATACCATAATCCATACTATCCCAAAGTAACTGTGCCTCAAGCATTGGTTTTAAAGGGGCCATTACATCTGTCAGGAAATACCCGCACAACATAGTAAAAGCAACAAGAGTAAGCACACCCCAACGCATCGCCTTGGAGTCATTCATCATCTTTTCTAATTTTTCTGTCATGATATATTTTATTTTAAATAAATTCAGCACTTTATTTTACAAAAGAAGCGGAAAGCTAAAGAGTCATTTTTCTCTTGAGGCTATCCGCTTCTCTTATCCTAAAATCTCAGGACAAGAGTCAACGTCTGTCTCCAAACTACTTTTTCTTTAATAATACTACATTTTCTACATGATGTGTATGTGGGAACATATCAACCGGCTGCACTCGTGTCACTTTATATTTTTCATCCAGTAATCCCAAATCCCGAGCCTGTGTAGCCGGATTACAACTAACATAGACAATCGTCCCCGGCTCAGCAAACAAAATAGTTTTTATCACATCATCATGCATTCCTGCACGAGGCGGATCTGTAATAATTACATCAGGACGGCCATGTTCATTAATAAAATCTTGAGTAAGGATATCCTTCATATCTCCTGCATAAAAAAGTATATTCCCGATTCCATTCAACGCAGAATTTACCTTAGCATCTTCTATCGCCTCAGGAACATACTCTATACCTATTACCTTATGAGCTTGCGAAGCAATAAAATTGGCTATAGTTCCTGTCCCCGTATACAAGTCATACACCAATTCAGTCCCATTCAACCCAGCAAAATCCCGGACTATCTTATACAACTCATAAGCTTGTTCTGAATTCGTCTGATAGAATGATTTCGGCCCTACTTTAAACTGCAAACCTTCCATCGACTCTATAATATAATCCCGTCCCCGAAACACATGCACTTTCTGGTCGGTAATAGTATCATTTGCCTTCTGATTGATAATATACAATAAAGATGTTATTTGAGGAAACACTTCCGCAATATGACTCATAAGGGCCTGTATCTTCTCTGTATCTTTCCTGAAAAAGACTACAATCAACATAATCTCTCCCGTAGACGCTGTACGAACAATAATATTGCGCATCAGCCCCGATTGTTCTCTCAAATCGAAAAAAGGGTAATCATGTTCAATTGTATATTTTCGAATCTCCAAACGTATCAAATTAGAAATATCGTCTTGTAACCAACATTTCTTTATATCCAGAACCTTATCAAACATTCCCGGTATATGGAAACCCAATGCATTACGACAGTCAAATGTTTGTTCAGAATTTAATTCTTCTTGCGTCAACCAAGATTTATTCGAAAAAGTGAATTCCAACTTATTACGATAAAATCGGATTTTCGAAGAACCTTTTATTGGAGATACTTCTGGACAAGAAATTTTTCCTATACGAATTAGATTGTCCTCTACCTGCTTCTGCTTGTAAAATAATTGCTGCTCATAAGGAAGATGCTGCCATTTACACCCGCCACAAATACCGAAATGGCTACAAAAAGGTTTGGTACGTACATCCGAATACTTGTGAATTTTCAACACCCGGCCTTCAGCATATTTATGCTTTCTACGATACAATTGCAAATCTACAATATCTCCTGGTACAACAAATGGTACAAATACGACTAAATCATTTACCCGAGCAATAGCTTTACCTTCAGCAGCAACATCAACAATTTCAACTTGCTCTATTACAGGTAGCTCTTTCTTTTTTCGTGCCAAAACTTAACTTTTAGAATAAAAACAAATTCGTTCAAAGTTAAACATATTTCTTTAACTTTCTTTACTCAAAAAAGAAAATTCGCTTAATTTCAAAAATTATTATGATAATGTTTGGCGGTTTCATCATAACCCATATTTTTGTGAATTGAAATTTTTGCTATCTCAACATTACAATTTCGCAGAAAGCAAAAGTCCATGAAAACATTATTATTTTATAAATATGAAAAGAGTGTATACTTTTGGAAACGGTCAAGCAGAAGGCCGTTCCGACATGAAAAACCTCCTCGGAGGTAAAGGTGCCAACCTTGCAGAAATGAATCTTATCGGAGTACCTGTCCCTCCTGGATTTACAATCACAACCGACGTTTGTACCGAATATAACCAACAGGGAAAAGAAGCTGTAACGAAATTACTAAAAAATGACGTTGAGAAGGCTATTAAACATGTAGAAGACCTGATGGGAACCAAGTTTGGTGATGCAGAAAATCCTTTATTGGTTTCTGTACGTTCGGGAGCTCGAGTTTCTATGCCAGGTATGATGGATACTGTGTTGAACTTAGGATTGACAGATTCCGCAGTCGAAGGCATTGCAAAAAAATCCGGTAATCCACGTTTTGCCTGGGACTCATATCGTCGATTTGTACAAATGTACGGAGACGTCGTATTAGGCATGAAACCTAAAAGTAAAGAAGATATCGATCCATTTGAAGAAGTAATGGATGAAGTAAAAAAGCAAAAAGGTGTAAAACTGGATACTGAACTCGAAGTAGAAGACCTGAAACTACTCGTCAAAAAATTCAAAGCAGCAGTAAAAGAACGTACAGGAAAAGATTTTCCCGAGTCTCCATGGGAACAACTTTGGGGTGCAATCTGTGCCGTATTCGACAGTTGGATGAACGAACGGGCTATTTATTACCGCCGCATGAACCAGATACCTGAAGAATGGGGCACAGCTGTCAACGTCCAAGCTATGGTATTCGGAAACATGGGCAACACTTCTGCAACCGGAGTCGCTTTTACTCGTGATGCAGCTACCGGAGAAGATATATTTAATGGTGAATATTTAATTAATGCCCAGGGAGAAGATGTTGTAGCTGGCATTCGTACACCTCAACAGATAACGATAGAAGGTTCTCGCCGTTGGGCAGCCTTACAAGGTATCGACGAAAGTGTACGAGCATCCAAATATCCATCCTTGGAAGAAGCTATGCCCGAATGTGCAAAAACTCTTATCGAAACTCAACAAAAGCTTGAAGATTACTTTAAAGACATGCAAGACCTCGAATTTACTATCCAAGATGGTAAACTTTGGTTATTGCAAACTCGTAATGGAAAACGCACAGGAGCTGCTATGGTAAAAATCGCCATGGATATGCTGCGAGAAAACATTATCGATGAAAAAACAGCTTTAAAAAGAATGGAACCCCAAAAACTGGATGAACTTTTACATCCTGTGTTTGACAAAGCTGCACTAAAATCGGCAAAAGTAATAGCAAAAGGATTACCCGCCTCTCCAGGTGCTGCTACAGGACAAATCGTATTCTTTGCTGACGATGCTGAAGAATGGGCTGAAAAACGTAAAAAAGTAATTCTTGTTCGTATCGAAACATCTCCCGAAGACCTCCGAGGTATGAATGTCGCTCAGGGTATCCTTACTGCCCGGGGAGGTATGACTTCACATGCTGCAGTAGTTGCTCGTGGTATGGGCAAATGTTGCGTTTCAGGTGCCGGTGAAATCAAAATAGATTATAAAACTCGGACTATAGAAATGAGCGGCAAAGTCTACAAAGAAGGTGATTGGATTTCATTAAATGGCTCCACCGGAGAAGTGTATGAAGGACAAGTAAACACTGTCGATGCCGATTTAAGTGGAGATTTTGCCAAAGTAATGGAACTGGCTGAAAAATACACCAAAATGGATGTTCGCACTAATGCTGATACCCCCAAAGACGCCACTGTAGCCCGTAAATTCGGAGCCAAAGGTATCGGACTATGCCGTACTGAACACATGTTCTTCGAAGGTGACCGAATCAAAGCTATGCGTGAAATGATTCTGGCCAAAGACGAAGAAGGACGTCGTGAAGCATTAAAAAAATTACTGCCAATACAACGTCAAGACTTCGAAGGCATCTTCTTGGCAATGGATGGGCTCGGAGTAACGATTCGTTTACTTGATCCACCTCTTCATGAATTTGTTCCTCATCAATTAGCCACACAAAAAGAATTGGCTGCAGAAATGGGGCTCACTATTGAAGAAGTAAAATTGGCTTGTGACTCCTTAGAAGAATTCAATCCGATGTTAGGTCATCGCGGTTGTCGTTTAGGCTGTACCTATCCTGAGATTACAGAAATGCAGGCTCGTGCCATTCTGGAAGCAGCTCTTGACGCAAAAGCCAAAGGGGCCGATGTACACCCCGAAATCATGGTTCCGTTAGTCGGTGTAGTAGAAGAGCTAAAAATGCAAGCTGAAATTATTCATAATACAGCCAAACAAGTATTCGCCGAGCGTAATGACTGGGTTGATTACAAAGTAGGTACCATGATAGAAGTGCCTCGAGCAGCGCTCACCGCTGATCGTATTGCTGAAGTAGCGGACTTTTTCTCTTTTGGCACCAATGATCTTACTCAAATGACTTTTGGTTATTCACGCGATGATGCAGGAAAATTCTTGAAAATTTATCAAGAAAAAGGAATTTTGAAAAATGACCCATTTGCAATCCTCGACCAGCAAGGTGTAGGACAATTGGTACGCATGGGCACTGAAAAAGGACGTTCTACCAAACCAGGGCTAAAAGTTGGTATCTGTGGCGAGCACGGAGGTGAACCATCATCTGTCAAGTTTTGTGCTTCTTTAGGCATGAATTATGTAAGTTGTAGCCCTTATCGTGTACCCATTGCACGTGTAGCTGCGGCGCAGGCTGCAATTGAATAAGAAAAATAATTATCAAATAACAAACGGGCAGGTATTTTTATCTGCCCGTTTGTCATTTGATATAACCATCTCTAAAAATCTCTATATCTTCTTATATGCATAAGGTGACATACCAGTATGTTGCTTAAAATATTTCCCAAAAAATGATTGGTTTGCAAAATTTAATTCTACCGATATTTCCTGAATGCTTTTAGATGAAGATTTTAATAAAACTTTAGACTCCAAAACAACTATTTCAGCAATCCATTCTCCTGCAGTTTTCCCACTAACAGCCTTTACAAGGCTCGACAAATATTTAGGAGTTACATAAAGCTTTCCTGCATAAAAGGAAACACTCCTTTCTTTTTTATAATGTTCATATACGCTTTTGATAAATAGCTCAAAAAGTTCTTCTTTTCTAGATTTCTTCACGACATCCATATGCATCCGGAAAATATTACAAACATCATAAAACATCGCCTGCAAAATACCTCGAGCCACACCCTTACGATATATATTGTCACTCATTTTCACTTTTTTCCATAAAAACGCATGATATTCCAATATACAATTCATGTCACATTCATTTATTCGTGCAAAAGGATTGTTTTGCAAATAAAGAAAAATGGGCAATAATTCTTTAAAATTCGGAAACATATTATCGACAAAATTTTTTGAAACAGCAATAAATGCCCCTGAAAAATCTGGACTTACCTCAAATAATTGTATTATTTGACTTAGCAATGTAATGACTAAGGAATTAGATTCAACGTTATACTCTTTCAAATTAATTCCTATCCGGCAAAAGCCTGTACGACAAACTGCAACAACAGCTAAATCTATGCGACTAGGATATTCACTTACCGGAACCTCTTTGATGCTATTAAATATAGCGAAATCATTATCAATAGAATCTATTGTTGAGTTACAATACACCGATTGTAAATCAATTTTCGGAATATAGATTTGTTTCATACTTCATTCTTTACGAAACAAAAATAAATATTAGAAACATTAATAAATCTATATAAATTACAAAAAGGGAAAATAGAACATTTATAAAGGAATGCAGAGCTTTCTACAAACCACGAAACATAACATATTTGCAAAGTTTTAAACAATATATATCACACTAAAAATAAAACAATATGAGAACTATAAACTATTACTTATGTATTTTTATTTTCTTATGGGGAAGTATAGGCTGTACTCAAGAAAAAGGAGAAAATAGAACAATAGGCTATATTCCAGTAAAAGTCTATGATGTAAAAAAAGATATAAGTTCTGAAGAACAAAACTATGTGGGAACAATAGAAGAATTATATGGCTCTTCTCTCAGTTTTCCTATAATAGGAAATGTCGAAAAAGTTCTTATTCAAGAAGGTGAACCTGTAAAAAAAGGCCAATTACTGGCCGTCTTAGATAAAACCTCACTCCAAAGCACTTATGATGCAACTTATTCATCGCTTCTTCAAGCAAAAGATGCATACGAACGAATGTCTAAACTTTATGACAACAAAAGTTTACCTGAAATTAAATGGATAGAGGTACAAAACTCTTTACAAAAAGCAATAAGTATGGAAGAAATCGCTAAAAAAAATCTACAGGATGCCAATCTCTATGCTCCATTTGACGGCATCATTTCTAAAAAAAATGTAGAAATAGGAATGAATGTGACGCCCGGCATCCCCATTTTTAATTTGGTAAAAATTGAGAAAGTAAATATAAAAATTCCGGTTCCTGAAAATGAAATATCAAATATAAAAAAAGGAGATATAGCCCTAATAAAAGTCGCGGCATTGAATAATCGCATATTTGAAGGTAAAATTTCAGAAAAAGGTATTATAGCTAATCCCATATCTCATACATATGACGTAAAAATTCTACTTGACAATCCTACTCTTGACCTCATACCTGGAATGGTATGCAAAGTAAATATACCTAAAAATAATATGATGCCTGAAATCATTATACCTAATCATGCTATACAGATAGATAACTCGGGAAAATCATTTGTCTGGTTAGCCAATAAGGAGACAGCTCAATTACAAATTATAACTACTGGAAGACTTGCAGCTAAAGGTATAGTTGTAACAGAAGGACTGAAAGAAGGAGACAAACTCATTATCGAAGGTAATCAAAAAGTAAGTAATGGTTCGAAAATCATAATCAAATGAAAAAGACTGATATTATAGAAGGGGCGATGAGATACCGCCAAATTATAATTCTTATTACAACCATTTTAGTATTGTTTGGCTGTTATGCTTTATATAAAATGCCCAAACAGGAATTTCCTACATTTACCATCCGTCAGGGACTTGTCGTCGGAGTTTATCCCGGAGCAACATCTGCTCAAGTTGAAGAACAATTGACCAAACCCCTTGAAAATTTCATATTCAGTTATAAAGAAGTCAAGAAAAAGAAAACATTTTCTCAAAGTCGTGACGGTATTGTTTTTATTAATGTAGAACTAAATGACGATGTTACAAATAAAGACGAATTCTGGTCAAAATTTAAACATGGGCTTGCGTCTTTTAAAAACCAATTACCCTCAGGAGTATTAGCATTACAAGCAAACGATGACTTCGGAGATACATCTGCATTACTCATAACACTGGAGTCTGAGGACAAAACTTACAGGGAACTGGAAAATTATTTGGACAAATTGGAAAGCCGAATCCGCAAAATAGAATCTGTCGCAAATCTTCGCCGATATGGTTTACAAAAAGAACAAATAAGCGTTTACTTGGATCAAAAAAAATTATCAGCTTATGGTATAGGAAATAACACCCTAACTTCCATTTTACTAACTCAAGGATTTACAGCATTGAGCGGTTCGATAGACAACTCTGAATTTGTCGCACCTATCCATATATCAGAAACTTATAACAGTGAAAAAGAAATTAGCGAACAAATTGTTTATTCTGATGCTAATGGCAACGTTATTCGATTAAAAGATATTGCACGTATAGTCAGAGAATATCCAGACCCCGATTCTTATATAAAAAATAATGGGAAAAAATGCATCCTGCTCTCCCTCGAAATGCGTGAAGGAAATAATATTGTATCAATGGGCGATGAAGTAAATAAAGTTTTGAAAGAATACCAACAAGAGCTGCCCAAAGATGTAAGAATTTATCGTATTACCGACCAGCCTCAAGTCGTCAGTGACTCGGTTACAACATTCTTGAAAGAGTTATTAATCGCTATATTCGCTGTCATTTTAATTGTCATACTTCTCATGCCTTTACGGGTTGCTTCTGTTGCTGCATCTACAATACCGATTACTATTTTCATATCTTTGGGTATATTCTTCATCTGTGGCATAGAACTGAATACTGTAACCTTAGCAGCTCTAATCGTTACATTAGGGATGATTGTGGACAATTCTATCGTTATTATAGACTGCTATATGGAAAAATTAGACCAAGGATTTTCGCGATGGTATTCTGCCATAACCAGCGCTAAAGAATTTTTCAAATCTATTTTATCTGCAACTTTGGCCATTAGTATTACATTTTTTCCTTTTCTCATCACCACAAAAGGAATGTACAATGACTTCCTACAATCATTCCCGTGGGCAATTACTATTATATTAGGAATTTCTTTATTGGTAGCTGTACTCTTAGTACCATATATGCAATACTTCTTTATACACAAGGGATTAAAGAGTAATGGAAAAAGAAAAAAACGTAATTTTCTTGACATTATGCAAGAAAAATATGAATGGTTATTAAACAAATGTTTTATTTATCCCAAAATCACTTTATGTATAGGCTTAGCTACTGTAATTTTAGGCTGTATTATGTTTATAAATTTACCTCAAAGATTGATGCCTATTGCTGAAAGGAACCAATTTGCAGTAGAGTTTTTCTTACCCAAAGGCACCGCAATAGAACAAACTGCAGCTATTGCCGATAGTATGGAAAATATCCTACGCAAAGATGACAGAATAGTTTCTGTCACCTCTTTTATCGGGGCTAGTTCTCCTCGTTTCCACACAAGTTATGCTCCCCAAATGCCTGGTAGCAATTTTGCTCAATTTATTGTAAACACAAAAAGCAATAAAGCTACTGTAGAAATACTCGATGAATATTCAGGAAAATATACAAACTACTTTCCTAATGCACTTATACGTTTCAAACAATTAGAATATTCTGACGCTTCCTCTCCCATAGAAATACGACTAAGTGGAGAAAATATTTCCGATTTGAAAAATTCGGCAGACTCATTGATGCAAATATTAAGAAAGGTACCTGAGCTAACTCTAGTACGCACAAACTTCGAAGAACAATTGCCTGGAGTATCTATTATTTTAGACAACGACGAAGCCAATCGTTTAGGTATAAGCAAATCCTTAGTTTCATTAAATATGGCTATGCGATTTGGACCAGGAGTGCCAGTTACAACCCTCTGGGAAAAAGACTATCCAATTGGTGTTGTTCTAAAAACAGAAAGGTCAGAAGAACCTCAACTCGACGATATTAACAATGAATATCAACCAGCATGGGGTGGAATGTTTTCTGTTCCCATGCGCCAGATAGCAACAATAAAGGGAGACTGGAACGAAGGACAAATCGTACGGAGAAACGGTATACCTACAATATCAGTCTTAGCTGACGTAAAACGGCATGTAAATGTTACAGAAATAACCTCCCAAATAAAAGAAAAAATCTCTGACTTTAACTCCCCTGAAGGTATAACAATAAGTTTTGGCGGAGCCGATGAATCTGACAGAGAGGCCATTCCTCAAATTACCGGGGCTTTAATTATTGCTGTTATTATTATATTCTTTATCCTTCTATTTCACTTCAAAAAAATCAATTTGGCGCTCCTTATCCTATCATCCATGACTCTATGTATATTAGGAGCTGCTATCGGAATATGGGTAATGGGATTAGAGGTAAGCATTACAGCAATATTGGGCATAGTCAGTCTAATGGGTATATTAGTCAGAAATGGTATCATTATGCTCGACTACGCAGAGGAATTAAGAATAAAAAACAAAGAATCGGTATTTGATGCTGCCTACCACTCTGCCCGACGAAGAATGAGACCTATATTCCTAACCTCTGCCGCCGCATCTATGGGCGTTATTCCTATGATATTAGGAAAGAGTGCTCTATGGTCTCCATTAGGTACAGTCGTATGTTTTGGGACAATGATTTCCATGATATTAATTATAACTGTATTACCTGTAGCATATTATATGATTTTCAAAAAGTCTGACAAAAAATATCACTTATCGAATAACATTGAATAAAGTATGAAAAAAATAATTATATATATCATTATTCTATTACTATATCAGGATTATAGTTTCGGACAAAGTTACACGTTAGAACAATGTCTCCAAATGGCCCTTGAAAATAATTATAAACTAAAAAAAGCCCAAAACAACATAAAAAGTTCAGAGCAAGATAAAAAAGAAGCATTCACTAAATATTTTCCCAATATCTCTGCAGTTGGAGGTACTTATAAAACGAATAATGGGATGGCCGAAATTAGCCTCGCCCCACTTGTCCTAGGAATGGAAATGTCTATGATGAAGGATGGGATTGTAGCCGGAATATCAGCCATACAACCTATATTCACCGGAGGTCAGATTTATTTGGGAAACAAATTGACAGAAATAGGTACAGAAATCAGTAAATACCAACTGAAACAAACTGAAGACGAAATCATATTAACAGTAAATCAATATTATTGGCAACTCGTCTCTCTACAAGAAAAAATAAAAACAATCGAAATTATGGAATCTCTAATAAACAATATTCAAAATGATGTGAAAAATGCCGTAGATGCTGGAATAACAAATCAGAACGATTTACTGCAAATACAATTGAAAAAAAATAATATTGCCAGCTCCCGTCTACAACTTGAAAACGGGATACGACTGTCAAAAATGGTATTAGGGCAATATATAGGCGACTTTGAATCAAATTTCGACATCATATCTCCTCAACAGGACTCTCTTCCTTCTCCCATTACATATCGAATAAATCATATCGATGCACTTCCAAGCCTCAATGCATATCAATTAGTCAATAAAAATGTAGAAGCATCTAAACTCCAACAAAAAATGAAGATTGGTCAAAATATGCCAACATTAGGTATTGGAGCCGGATATTTCTATCATGATTTACTAAATCAAGACCATTCTTTCGGAATGATATTTGCCTCTGTCACCGTACCTATCTCAAATTGGTGGGGAGGAACTCACGCTATAAAAAAACAGAAAATACAAGTTAAAAATGCAGAACTAACGCGTCAGAATACACGAGAAATGCTTTTGATACAAATGCAAAAATGCTGGAATGAGTTAGAAGAATCATACAAACAAATGAATATATCAAAAGAATCAATAAGTGTTGCAAATGAAAACTTTAGACTTAATAAAGAATACTATAAAGCTGGTACAATATCATTAAGTGATATGCTTGAAGCTCAATCTTTATTACAACAAAGCCGAGACCAATATACTGAAGACTACACTCTTTATTTAATAAAACGTACTCAATACCTACAAGCTACAGGACAAAACTCACGAGAGGGACAAACTAACTAATTATTATAATAAGAACTGTCCTTGTATATAGGGCAGTTCTCATTATAATATCTATTCTAGTTTTTAAATAATATTTGTTGAAGCAAAAGAGGCTCATCTGTAGTTATATAATCAATACCCTCATTTATAAAATATTCCATATCCTTTTGTTCATTCACCGTCCATACATTTGTTGTCAGCCCTAACTTATGGGCCTCTTTTATCCAATTTTTATGCTTTTTATACACATTAATATGATAGTCTAGACCTGAACATCCTATATTTTTCAATTCTTGAGGTGACAAGTCTCCATTGAGATAAGCAACAGTAGCCTTCGGTGACAAACGTATAAGTTCTTTCACAACATGTAAGCTAAAAGCAATATATTCTACTTGCTTTTCCATTCCCATCTTTTTTACCATGTTAATGACATTAAGAACAGCTTGAGTCTCTTTCTCCGGAGTAGATAGAGACTTTATTTCCAGTATTAACTTGATTTTTTTATTGTTCTTTCCTAAAAGCAAATATTCCTCTAAAGTAGGCAATCTCTCTCCATTTGATAATGTAATACTACTGAGTTCTTCATAAAAAGTTTCCTCTATCACCATATCCTTAATACGCCCATCATGATTAATAATCATAACATTATCTTTGGTCATCAAAACGTCAAATTCTGAACCATATGCACCTATATCCGCAGCCTTTTGAAGAGCTGCTAACGAATTTTGCGCCGAATTCTCTGTTTTCCAAAATCCCCTGTGTGAAATTACCTTCGTCTCAGCAAAAGATGTAGATGCAAACAATACAAATACCGATACAATATACAGAAGTCCTCTTCTTGTTCTCATACCTAAATATCCCTTTAAATTATCTGGACATAAAGATATAAAATATAGGTTGTACTTTCATTTTCAAAATGTTTAAATTTTTATAGAAATATCTATACTCTAAAAATTAAACTGTAATCCCACCCCTAACAATTCCTTAAACTGGACACGTTTTACCTTTCGCCCATCACTCAACGTAATTTTCACATCATCATCATATACCATATTCGTTGTAAGAGTCGTAGAGAACCACTTATTTATTACCATATTTATCTGCACTTCCCAATTTATATCAACATTTTGAGGTTTTCTCAAATAATCAGAATAAAGGTCCAATCGAGAATATAATGTCATATTCTTTAAAAACTCATATCTACCCTCAAGTTTTAGATTGGCACCAAACTCTGATAACAATTTTTTCCCTGGTTTTACTCCATAAGCACCTTCGTCAGACAAACGATCATTTAAAACAAATGTCCCTCTCCAAGCAGCAGGAGACAGAACTGCAGTAAAAAATTTATTTGGTATCCATGTGAAACCTATCCCTGTCATCAGATACCCCGGAGCCATAAACTGCGATACATAAACGTCTGGATTGACTCCATAATCATATCCTCTTGTGAACTGTGATTGAAAATTAAACAATGCACTAAGATACAGGTTTTTATATATTTCATATCCATAATTTGAATTTAAATATATTTTATCACTGGTCTTCTTCGAAATTTCAGATTTCGTTTTATTCAGACCATAAGAAAGTTCTATACGATTTTGCCAAATATGCTTATTATGCTTATAATCTGCCTGATAAGTACCCTGTAAGTCAAATGCAAAGGCATTATCTCCCCCAGTCGCCCAGTTCGTAAAACTTACTTGTGTCAATTTAAGCCCAGCATAACCATTTGTAATCCACACAGAATCTTTCTTAGTCTCAGCACATACAGCCATAGTTATCACCGATAATAGCATTGTAAACAATCTACGATAATTCATTTTTAGTCAATTTATGTAATATAATCTATATCAGTAACAATTTACTGTAAATTATGTTTGTAAACTGACTTAAAAAGAAACAAACAATAAATCAAATACTTTAGAAACTTTGCAGGACATCACTATTTTAAAACAATTCATATAAAGAATAAAAACAATCGATAAAATTCCCATTCCTGTCGATTTTATTTTTAATCAATTAAATATAAACGTACCTTCATCATCAAAATCAATAATTATGAAATACAAATCTTTATTCTACATTCTCTTGTTCGTTGGAGGGATAATGTACTCTAAAACAAATGCACAAGAACCAGACAGAAAGCCTTTGTCTAAATTTGTTTCACCTGAAATCATCGCTAAAAAGAAAACCGATGAAATGAAAGAAACATTACAACTAAGTGATAAACAATACAAAAAAATGTATAAATTATTCCTCAAAGAGGAGCAAAAAAAATTAAACCAAAAAGATAATAGGCCACCTATTCCACCTAATAGAGAATTTGAAAATAGAAATAATATGATGCCTCCGCCAAAAATACAACCAAATTTTCCTCCTCCCCCACCACCAATAAATGATAATTTTAGAAATATTCAAAAAGAGAGAACCAAAAGAGAGAAAAAAATAAAAAAGATCCTAACTACTGAGCAATATAAAAAATGGAAATCCGAAGAAATATAAAATAAACAATAAAATCTAATTTTTCTTCAGAATTACTATTCATCAAATAATTATATAAATAAAAAAACAATACAAATGCCGGTTTAATTATATCTTTATTATTTTTGACAAAAAATATTGATATGATAACCGACATTCGTTTATTGAGTCAACAACTCGTCAACCCGACATACAATTCTCCAGCCGAACTTGTAAAATGGATGGGAGCCCTACAAGCACAAAACTATGAAATGTCTAAATGGGCCATCGGTATACGGTTAAAAAGCTGCAATTTAAATTCAATAGATGAAGCTTTGCTGCAAGGTAAAATCATCCGGATGCATATAATGCGTCCCACATGGCACTTTGTTGCTGCAGAAGATGTACGATGGATGTTACAACTTTCGTCAAAACGTATCAGGTCTGCAAACGAATCATTTGGTAAGCAATGGAATATTACAGAAAAAACATACAGTCGCTGTAATAGACTAATCGAAAAAGCTCTTGAAGAATATCAAAATATGACAAAACAAGAAATCGGAACAGTGCTAAAAAATTATGGTATTCCTACAGACATACATCTATTATCCAGATATTTAACTCGAGCAGAGACAGAGGGAATTATCTGTAGCGGTATAGACAAAAATGGGAAACCTACTTATGCTTTACTCAATAAACGTATTCCTCCAACAAAAGCATTACATCATGATGAGGCTTTAAGTAAATTAGCAACCGCCTATTTCCGAAGTCACTCACCAGCAAGTCTGCAAGACTTTGTCTGGTGGTCGGGATTAACAGTCACAGAGGCTCGAAAAGCAATAAGTAATATAGAACACAATCTCATACAAGACAAAAAACTATATATACATAATACATATACTATAACCCCAACAATAAAATCAAAAAATATTTTACATCTATTACCTCCATTCGATGAGTATCTGATCAGCTATAAAGACAGAACAAGCGTTATCGAAACCCAACATCATTCAAAAGCATTCAATACATTCGGAACCTTCTATCCTGTCATACTATATAATGGTAAAATCATAGGAAACTGGAATAAACCTCCTAAAGGAAAAACAAGCATAAAAACCTCTTTTTTCGATCCTAATATTTCCATTAATAGAACATTGATAGAAACTGCCCAAAAAAGATATCTTACTGTAATGAATTTTATCAGATAAAATAAATATATAGCAAAAGAACAATCATTTTCTACAGATTATAATCTAAATTTACCTTTAAACCCAAAAACAAACTTTCTATAAATAGCAACTATAAACGGTAGAAAAGGACCGTATTCTTTTGCATAAAAAAATAATTTCTAATATTCAATTGGTTTAAATTCCAACCCATCCTGAGTATTCCTATATTCAAGCAACGTTACATACTTATTTTCCAGTAATTTTCTTGTCCGCAAATAAGTTATGACCTTTATATCAAATCTCTTAGCTATTGCTGTTGTACGTAAAGTACAAGAATCGCCATTTACCTTTTTCCGCAAAAACCAATCTTCGTATTGCAAAAGCTGTCCCAAAGCCATTTCATCAAAACGGTCCTTTTTGAGCTCTATTATGTTATACGCTATTATTTGTTTACAATTCTCAGGATGTGCAAATGCTAATAAAACATCAATTTCCTTATCAAAACTGGTAGGTACATAACATAAATAGTCACTATAATCACCAAATATGTTCTTATACCTTCCTTTAGCTAACCCGTCCGATAAAAGACTCATTAATGTATATTCATATTTCGGGATGTAAGTATACCTATCTATAGATAAATAATTCAACAAATTGGGAGGACAATATCGATAAGGCTCTTCAATTTGGTGAGGTTCACCATAAATAGGATTCAATTTTAAATAAAGATTAAATAATTCTTCAAATTCATTACTCGAGATCGAAAACATTACATTACGACTTCCAAAGCCTGGTCTTTTTAATGCAAATGTCCAGACTTTTCCCCGATCTCTTAAATCATATATATCACTCAACCGTATAGGGTTGGGAAAAACATATCGTGAATTTTCTATTCTGACTCTCAATGGATAATATTGATTATTTACAACCGGCCAAACCTCCGCCTTATCATAAAAAGGAGCATCAAGCACTCTGAAAATACCTCTTAATTCCTTTTTCAAAGTTATATAGAACAATACATAATCTCCTTTTCTGACCATTGTCATCCGAGATATCAAACCGTCCATTGTATTAGGGTTATCACTATCCGGAATTGCAGCTAAACCTCTGCGAATACAAATCTCATAATTACTCTCATCTACAACAAATATATGTACAGCCATGAATCTCTCTTTTTACACTCACATAAGATATTAGATATAGAATACAAAGATAAACCAATTGTTTGTTTATCGATATAATCTTTCAAAAAACTATATTTTCCCAAATATCAGGTTAAATTTCATCTGGAAAAATTATTTTCAGGCAACCTTCCTTTTGGATGTTCATGTTGTTTATGATAATAAAAATAAAACCCGTCACAACAAAAATGAATTGTTTTACACCTTAAATTTCTATATTCGGCTCAAACTTCACATTATAAACATTTACTCGATATAAATCTGACTAACTTAAATATTCAATTTTTCAATATAACATCCGAAATAAAGCAAGGTAAAAACTGCAATAAAAATGTAGACATATTTATTGCATCGCCTTATACAAAATTACTTACTCACCAACCATTATAATGTATTTTCTTTTCATCAAATTTTTGTTTCGGTTTTACTTCTGTAGAAGGATAGCCTACCGGTATAATACAAAGTGGCAGCACTCTTCCCGGCATGGACACAAAAGTCCGGATAGACTGTATACGGTCACGATAAGGATATGCTGCTGTCCATACCGCTCCTAAACCCAATGACTCTGCTGCCAAAAGAATATTGCCTGCTGCCAAAGAACAATCGAGATACCAATAAGAAGAACGAACAGAATCTCCACAAACGACAATGGCACAACGAGCGTGATTCAACATCTTTGCATAAGGCAGTTTCACAGACAAAGAATCGAGTATCCTACGATCATTAAGGACTATAAATTCCCAAGGACGCAAATCTCGTCCTGAAGGTGCTGCCATTGCAGCCTGCAACAATAATGCTATCTTTTCTTTTTCTATATCCTTATCTTCATAACTACGTACACTCTTGCGGGAAAATATATTCTCAATCGCAGGGGGTATATCCATATCATTATCTATCTTCTGTGACGTTGAAGTGCATGATACTGACACAATAATTATCGACATCAATACTACAACTTCTAATTTCTTTTTCATACGACTTCTTTATTTGTTTCTACAAAGATAAAAAAATCGAAAATTTTCACAAGTTTTGATTTAACTTTGTAAGCAATAAAGAATATAAAAATGATAATATTAGAAACAAAACGATTAATTTTAAGAGAACTAGAACAGAACGATTTTAACGAAACATGCAAATTACTGCAAGACCCCATTGTAATGTATGCCTATGAAGGGCCCTTTAACAAAAAAGAAGTTCAAGAATGGTTAGACAAACAATTTAAAAGATACCAGAATGAAGGAGTTGGATTATGGGGAGTAATTGAAAAATGCAATAATGAACTTATCGGACAATGTGGTATCACCTACCAATATTATAAAGACAAAAAAATACCAGAAATAGGGTATTTATTCAGAAAAGAATTTTGGCATCGGGGTTACGCAACTGAAGCTGCGACAGCTTGTCGTGATTACGCCTTCAATAATCTGAAAATCAACGAAATATATTCCATTATCCGAGATACCAACATCGCATCTCAGAAAGTAGCTCTACGAAACGGTATGAATAAAATTGCATCTTTCGTAAAACACTACCGGAATGTTGATATGCTCCATTTCCTTTTCTGTGTCAACAATAAACAATAATTACATAGTACTCTTTTTATTTTATCTAAATCAAAATAAAATGAATTATAACTTCAAATCCATTTTACGATATTTCAGATAAATAATCACGCACAACATTATTCCGGATACTTGTTACAAATACAACCTTAATAACTTTATTATCAGTCATTAAAGTTTTCAAGATATTTATTCAATTCATCTTTAATTAAATAAAAACTTCTAAAAGAATATTTCTCTGAAAATCTTTATCCAATTGATATTCAATCCCTGACTTTGTATTTTTGGTGATTTACTACCAATCACCGTAATAAAATCTAATTTAATTAGACGCTTATACACTATAACCCTATAAATCGCCTATTTGCCATATTTAAAAGCTCCCCTTTTTAGAGTAAAAACATGCTCTCCTGCAGTCAATTTCACGGGTATATTCTGTCCTGTTCTGTCTGGAAAATAGAGTGTAGCACAACTATTAGCCGGAACAACTACAGTATAAATTATTTTGTTACGTTTCAATTCCCATTTAGAACAAATTTCGCCATAAGGAGAATTGTGCCTAGCTTCAAAACTATTTAAACCTTCAGGGAAATATGGACGCAAAATAATATGTTTAAAACCCGGATTTTCCCAATCAGGGTAAATGCCACCCAAGCCTTTAAAAAACCATCCTCCAATTTCGCCAAACATCATATGATTGTCCGAGATATCACGAGTAGCCTGTAAATCCCAGTTCTCCAATAATGTCGTTGCTCCATTGACAATCCAATGTCCCCATGAAGGATAGGTATCCTGACATGCCAATTTATAAGCAACTTCACTCTGACCATTCTCACTTAGAGCATTCAATATAGCTTTCGCCCCCAATACACCAACATCAAGATGATACCCTCTATTCACCACTTCCTGAGCTAAATTATATGCAACCATCTCCTTCATATCCTCCGGTACAATCCCCCACATCAACGGTACTGCTAATTCTGTCTGCACACCATTTGCATATATACCCGTTTTCTTATTTAAATATTTTTCGTTGATAGCATCCTTTATTTTCTTTGCTAATGCAGAATAGCGAGCATAATCTTCACATTTACCAAAAAGTTTTGCAGCTCGAGCAAGAATTGTAGCATCTACATAAAAATATACAGACGATGTGAGTTCTATTGAAGCATGAGACTTAACTGGAACCCAATCTCCTCTACCCCATGAAGTCAAACCTCCCGGACTATTGCGGTCAACATAATCGACATAACGTTTAATATTCTCATAACAATCAAACAAAAGCTTACTGTCTCCATAAAACAAATAAATATTCCAAGGAATAATTGCTATGGTACTAGTCCAATCCAAACCGTTCTTAGAACCATATCCCCATCCTCCCGTCGGAATAATATCCGGTAAGACACCATTAGGTTGTTGTTCATCTCGATGGTCAGCCAACCATTTTTCATACACCGTAATACCGTCAAAATTATATAATGCGGTCTCAATCGCTAAATGGGCATCACCCGTCCATCCATTTTTTTCTCTCTGCGGACAATCTGTAGGATATCCTACAAAATTAGAAAGATAAGAATTGTTAGTCGCCCTCCACAAACGATTAATTAAAGAATCTGAACTATGAATAAATCCCACTTGCGGTACATCACTATGTATAAAATATGCCGTCAGACTTTCTTTCTCTAACTCAACCGGATTATTCGACGTCACTTCCACATATCTGAAACCCTTATAATTGAACTTAGTTACAAATTTTTCTTCTTCTCCACCTCTTAATGTTATAATATCTGTCTGAAAAGGATCTGAAAGGACCACCGGTTGACAATAAACATCAATATTCGATACATCGACAAGGCCATTTGGATAAATACGTTCTCCATGTTTCAAACGGATAATCGTTCCCGATTCTCCTCTAACCTTCAATGAAGTAATTCCAGCTATATTTCTGCCAAAATCAAAAACATAAGTCGTATCATTTACCCTGTTCAATTTTACAGTATTGACAGTATCAACTACCCGAATAGGATGCATCTGTTGTGCAACAATTTTCTGAGAAGGTGCTGATCGATAAATAACATCCTCCCACCCAGAATCATTAAACTCTATTGTACTCCACCCTTTTTGCTCCTGGCGAGCATCATAATGTACTCCCGTATAAATACTATTGGATATCAACGGCCCTGTAGAAGTCTTCCAATCTTTATCAGAAGACACAACTTCTGTACTCCCATCTTCATATACTATCTTCAAATCTAAACAAAACGTAGGACGATTACGCCAAGGAGCATTATGGAAATTCCATACAGCCAATGACTGATGATTATACCAACCATTTCCTAATAACACCCCCATTACATTCTTTCCTCTCTGTAACTGAGAAGTTACATCATATGTAACATATAGATTGCGTCGGTCATAACGAGTATACATAGGGTCAAGAATATGATTACCCACCCGGCACCCATTAACATAAAGCTCATATAAACCGGCTACGGTAATATACGCTCTAGCCGATTTGACCGATTTTCCTATTTCGAACACTCTCCTAAAATATGGTGCAGATTTATAATAAATATCATGATTATCACTGATCCAAGCACCCTGCCACTGAGAAATATCCATCATTCCAGTTTCAAAACTCTGTACAAAAGACGACGTGCTTTTACCATCTTTATCCCAAACAGTAACCTTCCAATAATATTTCGTAAACGGTTGAAGATCTGAGCCTGCATAAGTCCACAAAGTTCTATCCGATTCTCTTTTTCCCGTATCCCACACAGAAACTTTTTCTTCCACTACACTCAGCGAGTCCGTATCTACGCAAATACGACATGCCGTTTGTAAAGCTCCCGAACGAGAATCTTGCAATTTCCATGCTAAACGAGGATTAGATGCATCAAGACCTATTGGATTGACCAAATATTCACAAGTCAAATCTACCGGTATACATACATCACTTTGACGGGCTTGAATACATGCCCCCATCAACCACAAAGCAATATATAAAAAATGGCTTTTCATTGTATTATTTATTTTTCCGCTTTAAAAGTAATGATAAATTATAAGTCTTACAACATCCATCAATCTCTTCTCATTATATTAAACATGATAAAATTAAACATTAGAAAACATAAAAAATTCCTACCAAAATATGTTAAAAAACACTCTTTCAAATATTTGTCAGGTTCTTTTTTATCATTAAATTTGAAAATTAAAAATTCAATTTATTCAATAAATTATGAATTGATTACAGTTGAAAAATTCGCATAAAATACTGTACACAAAATTATAAGATGAGTTACATACATAAGAATTTACAAACAAATGAAACCATAGAATACAAAGCAAATATACATTGGTTCATCTTTGTTATGCCGATTATAGGGTTGGCATTTGGATACATATTTTATTCAACAAAAACCAGTCTCACACATTATACAGGATTAATAATATTAATCCTAAGTAGTTTCCAATTGCTAAAACGACTACTTTTTAAAATAAGTACAGAATATGTTATCACAAACAAAAGAGTTATATTAAAATCGGGAATATTAAGCAGAGATGCTCTTGAACTCATGGTGAACAAATGTGAGGGTTTACGAATAAATCAAAGTTTCATTGGACGTATCTTTGGATTTGGGTCAATTCTCGTTACTACAGGCGGTGTAACCAACACTTTCAGATTTGTTGCTAATCCAATAAAATTCAGAAACGAAATAAATCGACAAATTTGACTTCTGGAAAGTGTTTAATCTATCAGAGAAAAATCCATTTACTCAAATATATTCCATATTTTTCATTAAACAAATATTAATTAAAATTGAACACTTTCACATCTGCAAGATATAAAAAACTGTCTCAAAATGAAATGCCCCCCAAAAGTTTTATGTCTAACTTTTGGGGGGCATTTCATTTTAGAAAAAAAACACTATTTTTGTAGAACTAACAGAAAAAATATATAGTTGTCCGACAATATGAAATGGCAGTTATGCATATAGCCACATCCAACGAATAGCATTTCCAATCTACGCTATTCAGCAATAAACAGGCTTATAATTTAAGTTTGCATGTTATTATTTTGCCATAATTCCTATTATAAATTTACAAAGATGTTATGCTGCCCAAAAGCGGTATAACTTATTGTATCATATTGGTTTGAACAAATGATTTATACCTACAAAAATATATGGTTCATCACTTTTCCTATAATGATGAGTATTCTGATCGAACAGCTGATAAACATTACCGATACCTTGTTCTTGGGACATGTGGGCAATATAGAATTGGGAGCATCTACTCTTGCCGGAATATGGTTCTTAGCTATTTACATGCTTGGTTTCGGTTTTAGTTTGGGACTACAAGTGATGATTGCACACTGCAATGGGGAACAGCGGTATTCGGAAACGGGAAAAACTTTCTTTCAAGGTTTATCTTTCTTGTTTTCACTAGCGGCTGTTCTTTGTCTGTTATCCAAAACGCTTTCCCCTATCCTCCTGAAGCATCTGATTATTTCAAATGATGTCTACAACGCAGTTGTCCGCTATTTGGACAGTCGCATTTGGGGATTATTTTTCACTTTTCCCTCCCTTGCCTTACGTTCGTTCTTGGTAGGCATTACACAGACAAAAGCCTTGAACGTAGCGGCTTTTACTGCTGTATTGGTAAATATTCCGATGAACTGGCTGCTGATATTCGGATTCGGCATGGGCATATCGGGAGCAGCTATTGCATCGGCCTTTGCAGAACTATGTTCGCTAATAGTCTTGACAACTTATATATTCCGACATATCAATAGACGACTGTACGGTCTGCATTGGAGCATAGATATAACAATACTGAAAGAGGTCTTTTCTATCTCAGTATGGAGTATGCTGCAATTCTTTATGAGTGTAGCCATTTGGTTTCTGTTTTTCTTAGCAATCGAGCGTTTGGGAGAAACGAAACTTGCCGCATCTAATATTGTACGGAGTGTTTCAGCCCTATTTGCCGTCATTGTCAATGCACTGGCAAGTGTTACCAGTTCTTTAGTGAGTAACTTGATTGGAGCAAGAGAAAGAAAGAATGTCTTTCCGCTTTGCCACCGAATTATTCGCTTAGGGTACATAATAGGTATCCCGTTGGTAGCCCTTGCCTTACTTTTCCGCCAACCCATTATCAGAGCCTATACTGAAAATTTGATAATCGTACAAACCGCACAGTTACCGTTTACGGTCATGGTGTTAAATTATTTCTTTGCGTTGCCTGGCTATGTCTATATGAATGCCGTAACCGGGGCGGGAGCAACACGAACAGTCTTCCTATTCCAGGTATCAACCACTATTGCTTATTTGTTCTGTTTATGGGAACTAAGCTGTTGGACTGTTCCGTTGGCTGCTTATTGGTCAGTAGAATATTTATTTGTAATATTGCTCGGTATGCAATCCATTATTTATCTCAAACACAAATTCAGAATTAAATAACACCAAAACGCCCGATTTTACATTATTAAATGTAAAATCGGGCGTTAACTTTCCTACACACTGATTTTCAATGTTTATTGCGGAGAGAGAGGGATTCGAACCCCCGGTACCTTGCAGTACAACGGTTTTCAAGACCGCCGCAATCGACCACTCTGCCACCTCTCCTAAAGAACGAGCTTTCCTTTTCGAAAGCGATGCAAAGGTAGTAAGTTTTTTTTGTCCTCCAAATTTTATAAGATTATTTTTTGAGAAAATTTTTGATTATCTATTTTATATCTTCATTTTTAAGACTTTAGTTAAAATATTTATTTTCCAAACTTATCTTCCTTCCTGGCCCAATACAAAATCATTTTTTAACTTTTCATTTTATTTCTCACAATTACAACATAATTACCCGTCTTCTTGTTATATTTGTAAAAAATGGGAATAGTCCCTTATTCAATTTTATTCAGAACTACTTATGAACAATTTCAACGAAATTATATCTGGAAACAAGCCAGTGTTAGTAGACTTCTTTGCCGAATGGTGCGGCCCTTGCAAAATGATGAAACCCATATTGGAAGAATTAAAAAATATGATTGGTGACTCTGCAACTATCCTAAAAATTGATGTTGACAAGAATCAGGCTATTGCTTCAAAATATGGAATTCAATCAGTTCCAACTCTTATAATTTTTAAAAAAGGAGAAATAGTCTGGCGCCAATCAGGTGTCATGCAAGCCCCAATTCTAAAAGACTTACTTAAAAACTACAAATAATTACATCAACCTATTAACAAATCAACAAATGAAAAAAAGCAAATTTGCATTTGTTCTCATACTCATAGTATGTATGTGTATGCCGGCAATAGCCCAAAAGGAAAAAAATAGTCTTGTAAAACAGATGACGACAAATCAGTTTAAAACTCAAATATGGAATTACAGTTCTAATAAAGAGTGGAAATTCTTAGGAAACAAACCCGCTATTATAGATTTATATGCAGATTGGTGCCCACCTTGTCGTAAATTAGCACCCATTCTGGCTGAAATTGCACAAGAATATGCAGGAAAAATAGATGTTTTCAAAATTAATGTAGATAATGAACCTGAGCTTGCTCAACTATTCAATGCCAGTAGCATCCCTCTAATGGTATTCATACCCAAAGACGAAAAACCTACTTTGGTAAAAGGATTACGTCCTAAAGATCAAATCGAAAAAATCATAAATTCCGTACTGTTTAATACTAAAAAATAGTAATCTGTTAGAACACAAATAAATCCTTTTAAAATTAAAATTGTGTAAACAAACATCACGAACATCAAGAGAATATAACAAATATCTTGGTGTTCGTATTGCTTTTATCTACCTTTGTGCTGGTTGAAAAAGTATTTTTTATTATGAACTTATATTTAAAATTGTTCTTTACCTTTTTCAAAATTGGAGCTTTTACTTTCGGTGGTGGTTGGGCCATGATTTCAATTATCGAACGTGAGGTGGTCGATAATCATAAATGGCTTGATAAAGATGAATTTCTTGATGCACTCGCTATTTCCCAATCTTTACCTGGGATTTTAGCTGTTAATATTTCAATCATGGTAGGGAACAAAGTTAGAGGGCTCAAAGGCTGTATTATTTCTACTTTAGGGACAGTCCTTCCATCTTTTATCCTTATACTACTTATTGCTATATTTTTCTCTAAATCATATGATAATCCAATAGTAGAACGTATTTTCAAAGGGATTCGTCCTGCAGTTGTTGCTTTGATAATCGCACCAGTACTTACTACTGCCAAATCAGCAAAAATAAATATAAAGAATATATGGATACCAATAACTGTAGCTTTACTCATTTGGTTAGCTGGTATCTCCCCTATATATTTTGTACTGGCTGGTGGATTTGGAGGAATAGTATATTATAAATATATCGATAGAAAACGAAAAGGCAATATAAAGAAAAGAGGGGAATAATAATGGTTTATCTTAATTTGTTAATAGCCTATCTAAAAATAGGGTTATTCGGCTTCGGTGGCGGATACGCAATGTTGTCTTTAATACAACACGAAGCTGTCGAAGTAATTCATATGGGAGAATCTTCTCCCTGGCTTACGTCCAAAGAATTTACCGATATTGTAGCTATCTCGCAAATGACACCTGGACCCATAGGTATTAATAGTGCCACATACATCGGATATGTAGCTACAAATGGAAATATTTGGGGATCAGTATTAGCAACTACAGCCGTATGTTTACCATCTTTTATTTTAGTGTTACTTATCAGTCACATCCTTTTACGGCACAAAGACAACACATATATAAAGAGTGTCTTTTCCGGATTACGCCCTGTTGTAGTAGGATTGATTGCCTCGGCTGCTCTTATATTGATGAACAAAGAAAATTTTCCAGATTATACTTCCAGCATATTGATCGCTATCGGAGCCTTTATTCTCGTACGATACACTAAAATTCACCCGATTTGGGTAATTGTGCTTGCCGGTACTGCTGGATTTTTTATCTATTAAAATGCATAAAACATATGACATACGAACAAACTTTAGATTATCTATACAACCAATTACCTGTATTCCAGCAAATCGGAGCAAAAGCATATAAGCCAGGATTACAAAACAGCGAAGCTTTAGACAGATATTTCGGGTATCCGCACCGAAAGTTCAAGACTATTCATATAGCCGGAACTAACGGCAAAGGTTCTACATCACATCTATTGGCTGCAATTCTCCAAAAAAGTGGATATAAAACAGGACTATATACTTCACCTCACTTAATAGATTTCAGAGAAAGAATCCGGGTAAATGGAGAAATGATCTCCCAATCATATATTATCAATTTCACAGAAAAACACATACCGAAAACTAAAAATATCCATCCTTCGTTTTTTGAACTTACTATGATGATGGCTTTCGACTATTTTGCTTATTGTCAAGTTGATGTTGCAATTATCGAAACAGGATTAGGAGGTCGATTGGATAGCACAAATATTATTTCTCCGGACTTGGCTATTATCACAAATATCAGTTATGACCATATGCAATTTTTAGGACACACATTACCAGAAATTGCCCGAGAAAAAGCAGGTATCATAAAAGAAGGCATTCCTGTTATTATTGGGGAGGCTGATGGAGAGGTGAGAAAAGTATTTATAGATAAAGCAAAAGAAATCGGTGCACCTATTTTATTTGCCGAAGAAGAACATCCGATACAGGATGCACACTTTACTCCTGAAGGTAAATGGGTATTCGAATCAAAATCATATCCTCACCTTATAGGAGAATTAGGAGGCTTTTGTCAAGAAAAAAATGCAGCAACTGTATTAACTGCCATAAAAGTTCTTTCTAAAATAGGTTATACTTTATCCCAAAGTGCCATATATGAGGGGTTTGCTCATGTCACTACCCTTACCGGATTACAAGGCCGATGGCAAAAAATACAAAATAATCCTACAGTTATCTGCGATACAGGCCATAATACAGGAGGGATGCAATATATCGCTCGACAAATATCATCTCAAACTTATGATACATTAAGAATCGTTATCGGTATGGTAAATGATAAAGACATCAACGGTGTTCTTGCCTTGTTACCCCAAAATGCAACTTACTATTTCACTCAAGCCTCTATTCCCAGGGCTCTACCCGCTCATGAAATGAAAACAGCTGCTCTACATTTCGGCCTATCCGGAAAAACTTACAATACTGTCGAAGATGCTTATATACATGCTTTGGAAGAAAGCCAACCGAATGATTTTATATTTATAGGAGGCAGTACTTTTATTGTAGCTGATTTATTAAAGTACTTGAATAGAAACAGTTAAAAAAACAACATATACATAAATTTTTCTACTTTCTCTTAAAGAGAAAGTAGAAAATACCTTGAATATAAATTTTGCAACTATTTCATTGCTATTACTTCTATTTCAATCTGACTATTTTTTGGTAATTCTTTCACTGCCACTGCTGAACGAGCAGGATAGTCATTTGTAAAATATCGAGCATATACCTCATTCATTTCCGAAAACAGGGCCATGTCTGTTAAAAAAACAGTCGTCTTAACAACCTGTCCCATAGAACATCCCGCTTGTTTAAGAAGAGCCTCTATATTCTTTAAAATTTGCTCTGTTTGTATAGCAATATTTCCAGTCACCATATTACCCGAGAAAGGATCAATTGGTAACATTCCTGAAAGAAAAACCAAATTTCCAGCTTCTATAGCCTGACTATACGGACCGATAGCTGCCGGAGCATTTGATGTTGAAATTACTTTTTTCATAGGACTTCAATTTTATTTAAATACTAAGCTATAATTTCCTTTAAAACAAATTTTTCAACAACATGTGCCACACCATCTTCTTCATTAGAACATGTTACATAATCAGCACAAGCTTTTACATCATCACAAGCATTAGCCATCGCGACTCCTAAACCTGCAAAACGAATCATTGATACATCATTGTATCCATCACCACAAGCTATTATTTCGTCCTGTGAGATTTTTAGATAATTAAGAAGATATTCCAAAGACTTAGCCTTATCAATACTTTGAGGAACCAGCTCTAAAAAGAATGGTTCCGAGCGATAAACACTCATTATATTTCCTAATTTTTCCTGTAATTGCTTTTCAGCCTTGGCTATCTTTCCACTTTCTCCAACCATTAAACATTTTGTTACAGGAAAATTTAAAGCATGAGTAAAAGAATCGACTCTCTCAATATTCATCTTATTCAGATTAGCTTCTATCAAAACATATTTATCCTCTGGATGTTCAGTAAGAATAGATTTATCTTTATATGATAATATCGCAGTGCCATATTCTTTTGACGCTCGATAAAGATGAGGTATCACATCTGAGGGCAATATCATCTCAAACAAAACTTTTTTTGTCTTATAATCAACGATTTTCCCTCCATTGTAAGATAAAATAAATCCTCCGTATTTTGATAGTTCCAACTCTTCTGCCAAAGGTATGATACCACATGTCGGCCTACCCGAAGCCAGCACAATCTTCATTCCTTTTTGTTGTACCCTGAGTAAAACTTGTTTTGTACGTAAAGTAATTTCTTTTTTTGCATTTGTTAATGTTCCGTCCAAATCTAAAACAATTAGCTTATACATTATCTATCATTATAAATTTGGAACAAAGGTACAATAAAGAGAACAATTTATATGTCCGAGATTAAAATAAAAAGAGATTATCTATTCTACAAATAAATAACTTAAATAATAAATTATATATTAAAAATTTTCACCTAAAACATAAGGCTTATATGCACATCGCTATAGATAAATTATTTAAAGATATATATATTCTAAAACGAACCTACTTCCAAATACTTTCAGGTACACGAGATGAGCCTATCCATGTAAGCCTTTTCCAAATACCTTCAAAAATTCCATGTTTATGGCCTTTCATCCACCAAATACAAAATATCCACTGAGAAAGGAATAATACTATACCAAACAAAAAACTATATGTTATCCCCATATATTGTCCCAAATAAAATCCCCAATGATAAAAGAATAACGAACCTACTATAGATTGTCCTATATAATTTGTCATACTCATTTTTCCATAGGGAGCAAAACGCATAAAAAATGACTTATCTTTTACATGATAAAATACTAACAATAATCCCGTTACCAATATCACCATAAAACTCAGATTTGCCAGTGAACTTATAATTAATTGTAATGGAACAAGAATAGCTCCACGAGAAATATAATCCGGCAACATATTATTAATACCGTATAGAGGGAAAAAGCAAATAAGGCCTAAAATTAAAGCCTTTATCCAAAACCACTCGTTCTCCGGTGTGTGTATAAAAAGTTTTTTCCGACCAACTAACAACCCCAACAAAAATAACCCGGCAGTTTGTAGAATACGGCCATGTTCAAGAGCCCACGTCATATTTGCCAATTGTCCTTCCCACAAATTCATTTTTATTGTATCACCCAAAGAGCCATTGGATTGTACTTCATACGCTACACCAAAATAATAACGCGCCAAGCTCTCCCCTATTTCGTAATCTGTATTACATAATGCATATATTATTTTACCCCAATCTAAAGGCTGTAACAACAATATCGTTGACAATACAAGAAGCGTCTTATTACTTACTCTACAAAACAATACCAGGACTATGCCTATGATAGCGTACATTGTCAATATCTCACCCGTGAAGAACATCGCATTGAATTGCCCAATTACAAAAAGTATAAATAACCGCCATAAAAACCGTAAACGAAAATCCTCTCCACGACGTCTTTGATTATCATCTTGAATATAAAAGCTAAATCCAAACAATAATGCAAAAACTGCATAAGCTTTGCCACTAAAAGCAAAAAACAATCCGTTCCATATCGCCTTATCGGTAAATTGCATCCATTTAAACGGAGAGCTATCAGGAAACTGATAAAAATTAAAATGCTCTATACTATGCAAGATAATAATGCCCATTACCGCCAACCCTCTAAGTACGTCTGCCACATCAACTCTGGCATTTGGCTTAGCCATATCTAACTCCATGATATCAAATTTACGTATTATTCTATATTCTTATTTGGATGAAATCTTTATGAACGGGAACAAAAATAGTATAAAGTATGTAGAGTATAAAAAATATATACAAAAAAAACTTTATTTATGACAATAAACAAATGACTTGATACATGATGTAACGCCTAAATTATTCCGTAAAATTCGATAGTACATAAAAAAAACAGGCTTCATATCAGCCTGTCTTTTTTACAAAAAGAAATATAATTTTATCTCTATTGTTTCAACAAGATTTTCAATTCTTTCTGGCTTGTAGCATCAAAAGAAATAGTTTGAGGTTGATAAGATATCATGCTTATCTGGATATTACAGTCCTTACACACTCCCGATACTTTAAACTGACCATCTAAATCAGTAAAGACTTTTTTCCCATTTACCATTACTGTTACTCCCGGTAAAGACTCTCCCGCCTCATCAGTCACCATTCCTTTTACCGTATATACTTCAACCATTTTTCCAGATGACGCTGTAGCATTTTCATTTGTATTCTTATCAGATGCATAACTACTCAATGTTATACATACCATTATCATTATCCAAAATACTTTTTTCATTTTATCTATTTTTTATTATTATTTAGTGCAAATAAAACATGTACTTATTACGATAAAATGACAAAACGTATACAGAAAAATGAAAAATATATTTCATTCTATCAAACGGCAACGAGAATGTAGCATATGCGTATACCTATCCATATCTTTCCTAAAAATACCTTGGTTATCAATAGTATCTATCCGCACACTACCCGATGCATGTATTATTGTATTTGGTGTCAGAATAATTCCTACATGTATTACCTTTCCTTCAGAATTAGAAAAAAACGCTAAATCTCCAGGAGCTGATATTTCATGTTGTTCCAAGCGACGGCCACATAACGCTTGCTCCCGAGCATCACGAGGCAACCGAATTCCCTGAATAGCAAATACCGTTTGTATAAATCCGGAACAGTCTGTTCCTAATATATGCCTACCACCCCATAGATAAGGAGCATTCAACCATTTACGAGCGTCATTTATCAAAGCTCCAGCTCCTCTCCATTGTGGGTCAATCACTGATCCACTTATCAGACGTCCAGAAAGTGGTCCTAATGAGAAAGTTTGCAATGCATCATCATAAAAAGGTAAACGACTTCCTGAAGAAAGAATTACTGTGGAGCTCGTAATATTATCATATATTTCAGCAAAAGGGGAGCTTACAATAAAGTATGACTCCTGTATAGACTGCCATATCTTTTCATCAACAAAACTGGCCATTTTCCAATCTATCCAGCCTTTGTATCCATCAATTGAAGATTCTATATAATACCAACGACCTTCATCCTGAAGAACTGTAAAAGCTTCCCCGTATATGAGTTGATTAACCATTTCACTGGTTTCGGACCTCTCTTTCCTCATCGGAATGACCGGATATTTCGCTATTGCTCTTTGCATATTACTTACTTAAAGCGTTTTGTAATTTCATCATTTGAAAGAATAGATATGACTGTTTTACCGTCCGGAGTATAATTGGGCATAACCGAAGCCAGCAAATCACCAACTAATTGTTCCATTTCAAGACTCGAAAGAACCTGTCCATAAGGAATAGCCGCTGCTTCAGCTAATGATAAAGCTAATCGCTCATGAATATCGGCTTTTACATCTCGCCCCTTTTCTGTGGCAGTTTCCAGCATATTCCAGATTAAAGTCTCAATATTCACTCCCTCTATACCTGAAGGAATACCATTTACAGAATAAGCATTATTCCCCATGTCAGACAAATCAAAACCTAAAAATTGTAAATCAGCCATTATATTTTGTAGTATGGCCACCTGTGCTGTTGTCAATTGTATAATTTCAGGAAATAGTGTTCGTTGAGAAACACCTTGTTTTGCCTGAATACATGACATATAACGGTCAAATAAGATACGGACATGAGCCCTGTATTGGTCTACTATCATCAAACCCGATTTTACATTTGTCAATATATATCGACCTCTTATTTGCATAAAACTTCCACCAGTATCTCCCATATTATCTGTAGATATTACCGATTGTACTATCAAACTCTCTTCAGAGAGCTCATCATCTTCCCTATCAATTGCAGAAGCAAATATTTCGGATTCTTCCTCTTTGCCCGCCACAGGAACTTGTCCTGACGTAAACCCTGCGTATAATTTATTCCAATCAAAATCGGGACGACGGCTGTTTCCTCCTGTAGACATCTTAAAAGGATTATACGAAGGATTAAAGTTAGACTTAGGAGGTGCAACTGGATTATTTTTTTGAAAGATTGGAATATCAGGAGCATCGGTCATATCAAAGTCTATAGAAGGCACAGCACTGAATTTTCCTAATGCTTCTTTTACTGTCGCTGAAATAATCTGCCATATGGCTTGCTCATTCTCAAATTTTATTTCGGTTTTCGTCGGATGTATGTTAACGTCTATTTGAGAAGGCTCTACTGTAAAATTAATAAAATAATTCGGCATCTCACCTACAGGAATCAACTGTTCATAGCTCTGCATCACAGCCTTATGGAAATAAGGATGTCTCATATATCTCCCATTTACAAAAAAATACTGCAAAGCATTACGCTTACGAGCAGCTTCCGGCTTACCAATATAACCAGATATCTTTATCAATGAAGTTTCTATTTCCAAAGGCAGTAACTGTTGATTCATGCCTTTTCCATAAATGGAAACAATACGTTGCCTGAAATTACCCGGCTGAAGATTGAACAATTCATTATCATTATGTTTCAGAATAAATGATACTTCAGGATTTATCAAAGCAATACGTTCAAATTCATTAATAATATTACTTAACTCAACTTGATTGGATTTTAAAAACTTACGTCGAGCAGGAACATTGTAAAAAATATTTTTAACACAAAAATTTGAACCCGTAGGACACGACACACATTCCTGTGATTCTACCGTAGAGGCAGCCAACGTAATCAAAGTCCCCATCTCATCTTCTTTCCGCTTCGTTCGCAACTCTACCTGAGCTATAGCAGCAATAGATGCAAGAGCCTCACCTCTAAATCCCATAGTATGCAACGAAAACAAATCATCTGCCACTTTAATTTTTGACGTCGCATGTCTTTCAAAAGCAAGCCGGGCATCTGTAGCAGACATTCCCTTTCCATTATCTATCACTTGTATCAAAGTACGTCCTGCATCTTTCAAAATAACCTGAATCGAACTAGCTTTTGCATCGACAGCATTTTCCACCAATTCTTTTATAACTGAAGCCGGACGCTGTATTACTTCTCCTGCTGCTATCTGATTCGCTACTGAGTCAGGTAATAACTGTATAATATCACTCATGATGCTACAAAATGGTATTAATTCATTTATCTATTGATTGCTGAAACGGCGTTTCTTTTTCGGCATATCAGTTACTTGTTTCACAATTTTCCGAAATATATCTGCCGAGTCTTTAGGTCTATAGTCTTCAAACCATTGATAATCGGGTAAAAAAAGCTGATCCCTCTTTATCATAGGAACAGGAGTCAGGCTTCCCTGCACTTCAGGCCACATTATAAGTTTATCCATTTTCTGGTCCTTCAAAAACATTGTGAGAAAACTACTCTCTGCACGATTCAAACCTGTGTATGAAGAATCTCTTTCCTGAGGATAAAATATTGTCTGCACGTTTCCACTAACATCTACTTTATCCAACTGTCCCCCTTTAAAATAAGCCTTCAGATCTTTCCCTGCCAACTGATCAAAGAACAAAGAATCCTTCTGTTGCGCAGCAAATGCAAAATGAGGAATATGAGCCCAATCTACTGTACTATCATTCATAAATACCTTTATCGTATCTCCAAATATTTGATAATTATCACTCCATACAATCGGATCCTTATACATATATATTGCTGAATCCCGAGTAAAATAATTCATCGAATCACATACACCCTGCATATCATTACGAAAAAACCGCGTTCCGTAATAAGCCTGCAACATACGAGTAGAATCGGGTAATGTAAAACCTTTCAAAGTATCAGCATGCAAATATAATGTATCTATCCCCGAATATTCCAACACCCGAGCCGAATCGGTTGCAAACGAATATTCTGTTTTTTCATTATAAAAACCATACTGACCCTCCATAATAACTTTCCGTAACGTATCGTTCATAAACATATTTCCGAATACCTCACCAAACCCTCTGTCCCTATCATAATAAATAGTATCACCCGTCAATTGCTGGCTTTTACTGACAACGATAGAACGGTCAAGCAACATGGATGTGTTATTCTGGGTATCGTACCATCCCCTTCTCGAATAAATAATATTACTATCCGAAACTATTACGGACGTGCCCAAAATATCTGCAATCTTTGTTACTGTGCTATACTCCAATGTATCGGAATACAATGTGTATTCTGGATTTACCAACTGCACATCATAATTAAATACCGCCCGTTTAGTATCCGGACTATATTGACCATAAATAGAGGTCAATTCATTTTCACTATCAACTAATTTACCTCCTTCAAAAAAATATCCGATATTAGGAACCAAATCATAATTAAGGCTATCTGTAAAAAGTACCATATCTTGATTTTCCATTCTCACATTTTCACGAAGACGGGCAATTTGCGTCACCCCATCATAGAACATGACATCACTATAAACAAACAATGTGTCTCCTTGCTCCATGCGTACATTACCGAAAGCATCTAAAGAATTACTTGCCTCATAAAAATAGGCACTATCACAAAACATATACATGCCTTCTTTACGAAAACGAACATTTCCTCTCAATATCTGATAATCAGGATTCAATTTTTCATCAAAATCAAGTGTCTCAGCAAATTCCAAATAAACTTTTTTCTGCGGATCATCTTTAACTGATGTCTTTGCTAAATGTTTGATTTTAGGAGGGTTCGGTCTATGTTGTGCCCATACACAAAGAACCAACAGGCATAAGATACCTACCAATATCTTATGCCTGTTCAAATATAAAAATCTATTTTTTCTACGCATCGAATCTATGATACCTTATTTCACTCTTTATTGCCTTACCCAACCGTCATATTTAAATTCACAATTTCGCCAGCCTTCCTTAATACGGATATAGGTTTCTTTCTGTTTCTTTTTGATCCATTCCTGAATAAGCTCATGTTGCTTAGCATTCTCTACAATACTTTTCAAAGCTTGATAATCATCTGAAATATTAGCTTTATGCCCTTCTGTCCGAGATTTCAACTTAACTATAGCAACAACCTCTTTTCCCCTCTTTTGGTTGATCATTGTAAATGGAGCGGATATATCCCCTACTTCCATTCCATCTACCACTTTGGCTATTTCTTGCGGTAAATTACGCATTTCAAATTTTGTTGTACCTGACTCCTGATTTACCATCAAGCCACTGTTATTCCGAGTGTCCTTATCCTGAGAAATATATTGTGCAGCTTCTTCAAATGTAAATTTTTTAGCATTAATATCCATCTTTAAAGAATCAAGTCGAGAAACAGCATCATCAATATCTTTCTGTGCAACCTCTGGCTTCAATAAAATATGACGTGTATTAATACGATCCCCTCGTTTCTCAATGAGCTGTATAATATGGTAACCAAACTCAGTTTCCACTATCTTAGAAACTTTCTTCGGGTCATTCAAATTAAAAGCGACATTGGCATACTCAGGAACAAGACTTCCTCTTCCCATAAAACCCAACTCACCTCCCATACGAGCTGAGCCCGGATCTTGCGAATACATAATCGCTAATGTAGAAAAGTCTGCTTCTCCTTTCATTACCCGGTCACTATACTCCCTCAATCGAGCTTTTATATTATCTATTTCCTGTTGCGGTATTTTCGGATTGATTGTTATTATCTGCACTTCTACCTGTGTAGGAATATAAGGAATACTGTCTATAGGCAAACCACTAAAATATCGACGAACTTCAGATGGCGTAATCTTTATATCTTTCACCAAATGGCGCTGCATTTCCTGTACAGTACCCTGTTCACGAACCATATCAGTAAGCTCTTCCCGTATCTGAGACAATGGCTTATTAAAGTATTCTTCCAGCTTCTCTTTAGAACCTATATTCGCAATAAAATAGTTCATACGAGCCTCCACTTGCTGTATAACCTGAGATTCCGGAATACTAATACTATCAAGTTTCGCCTGATGTAAAAACAGTTTTTGTATTGCTATCTGTTCCGGAATGACACAATAAGGATCACCATCAATTTTCTGTCCTTCGTATTGCAAATTTCGATATTGCTCTTCTACTTCTGACCTCAAAATAGCATCGTCTCCAACGATCCAGACGACTTCATCTACAACATTATCCTGAGCAACAACCGACAGTACAGGTATTACCATCAGGAACACCAGCCCTATAACTCTCGTTAACTTTCGCATCTTATCTTTTTTTATATAACATTTGTCTAACTTTCATATCTTCATTTTTCTCCTTGAAGACCCGGAAACTCTATTTCTCCTTTCTTAAAAGCCTCATCGTAAAGTTCCCTTTGAGTATTACGTATAAATTCATTTTTACGATGATTCAGCAATATCTCTTCTATTTGTTTCCGCGCAAAATCAAAAGGCATTTCACTACCTTCTGTAAGAACATCGCTAATATTCAACAAATATAAATAAGAGCTATCCTGATATTCTATATTATGATGTGTTCGCAAAAAAGCAGTTTCATCTGAAATTTCATAAGGAATATTATTCATTACTTCCTTAAAAGGTATCCATCGATCATAAAAATATTCATAAATTACAGCATTCTGTAATCCATATTTCTCAATATTCTCTACGGCTTCAGACTTGCCCGATTTATACCATTTTTTCAACTGATTTATTCTAGGGGAATTATATGGAACTTTTAGAAAAAGCCCTTTAATAATCCCCGACTTCAATTTAAAACGGCCAGGATTAGCCTCATAATAGGCTTTTATTTCTGATTCAGGTATCTTTCTTGATAACTTTTCATTCATAAGCTGCTTTTGATACTCAAAAATAACTAAATCTCTCCTGTATTGCTCAATCATCCGTTCTATACGCACCATATCAGGAAGATTTTCTGCTGCAACATCATACAACAAAATATCTTCCGCCCATTGTTTTACAAAATTATCAGCAAATGTTGCACTATCTACCACTGATAATCCCCTCGGCAAAGCCTCATTCAACTCGGCTCGTGTAAGAATATGGTCTCCTACCTTTACTAAAACATCATTCTCACTGCCGCTACCCGTGTTTTTCCCTCTACATCCCATAAAGAAATGTATTGCTAACAAACCAGCCATCGACAATGAGAATAATCTATACATAAAATGAGTCTTATCTTGTACATTTATATCAGGGTATAAATGTACAACGAAATCTGTTGATTCTAATGCTTATTAACTGTTTTTAGAACATCTTCATGTATTTCAACCGGATATTTTCGATTTAAATTGTCTACCCATAACTTCTCAAGATAATTTTGATAATCAGCGGTAACTTGTCCCCGAACATCGGTAAAACACTCCGGCATCTTTTTCAACTTCTTACCTGAAACAAATATAACCGGCAACTTCTCATCTATAGCAGCATTTTTATCTTTAAATATCAGTTTATCCACAATATTATTATCTCCTTGAACATAAAGTCCCTTCACTATTTTAACAGAAGTAACACTATCGTTATTAAATTCCTTATTAATATAAAAAACTACTGAATCAGCAGGTAATGACTTCATTCTTTTCTTTACAGCCTTTGCCACATCTTTATCTATACAACTAACAGCATATCCTTTATAATGGGGCTTATCCCATGCATAAGCTTTTTTATTTTCTTTAAAATATTTTGCTAAACCGTCCTCATCTTTAGCTGCTTTATCCCAAACTTCACGATTGCTAATCTCAAAAAGTAACATTCCATCCCGATATTCATTCATTAAATTACGAAAATCGGCATATTTATTTTCCAATTGAGAGTCTTCATATTTCAATATCTGGCTATCTATATAAGCATTAAGCTTATCATTCAGATATGTTATTGCATCAATAGAAGCATTTCCTCTACGCATTTTTTTCATATAATCAGCAAACCCAGACACTGGATAATCATTTCCTGCCAATGAAAACAAAGAAGCTTGATTATTTTTAACAGTTGCTATAAATAGGGAATCAGCCGGAAACATAGTCTTTGCAAATTGTTCAAGTTTTACTTTTTCAACTGTATTTAAAGTATATCCATAATCAATTTTGAGCTTTTCGATAAGAGCTTTCTGACCTTGATTTCCTCGCTCATCCTGAGAAATACGCCGCATAATATTTGGTTTCATTTCCTCAAAAGATTTTATAGAGCGACGATCAAGCAATTTAATAATATGCCATCCGTAAGGTGACAATACGGGTTCCGATATATCCCCCTTATTCTTTAATGCAAAAGCTGCGTCTTCATATTCTTTTACAATACGCCCTGTTCCAAACCAAGGTAACTCTCCTCCTCTTTGCCCAGAAGCTTTATCTTCTGATTTTTCTTTAGCAATTTTAGCAAAGTCGCCACCTTGTATTACTTCCTGATATATCTCTTTCGCCTTTAACTCTTTTTCTTTCTTCGTCTCATTCGAAGAATTCGCCGGAACCATAATCATAATATGAGAAGTAAGCACTTCCCCACGATCTGGCCTACGATTAGAAACTTTAATCAAATGATATCCAAAGGACGTAAGAACCGGTTCTGAAACAGAACCTACAGGTGTATTATAAGCAGCCGTTTCAAACGGATATACAGTCATAAAACCGGTAATATAACCTAAATACCCACCATTATTTACTACCGACGGGTCTTCAGAATATTGCTTGGCTAATTTCGTAAAATCCTCACCTTTACGAATACGCTCTAATACAGAAAAGGCTTTCTGATAGACCTTTTCCCTCTCCTCAGAAGAAGCTCCCGGACTTACTTTAAACAAAATATGGCTTACTTCTACATTTTCTTTCAAACGGTCATATGCCTCATGAGCTAAACGGTCGTCAACTCGACTATCCACCAAATAAGGTTGAGCTAACTGAGTTCGATATCCCGCCAATTCATTTATAAAAGCTTTTGTTGTATCAATGCCATTAGCCTCAGCTTCAGCAACTTTGAGCTTATAATTTTTAAACAATGTTACATATTCGTCTAACGACTTATTATCTATCTGCTGTTGATTATTCTTGTTATAAATATACTCAAACTCAGATCGTTTAATACTTTTTCCATTTATTTTCATTAATTCAGGATCATCGTTCTGGCTATAACCGGGCCAAGCCAACGAACAACCAACATAAAGCGATACTAATAACCAATTGTTTTTCATCGTTTTTTATCGTTTTCTACAATTATAAATGATATATTTCAATTTCATTTTGTTTCATACAATCTTGTATTCTACAAAAAGAATACACTAATTTAACGAATCAAATATAAGAAAATTATATTTATTCTGATAAATTAGTGTATTTATCTGTCCTTATTTTAATAGTATAGACTTTGGTGTTTTTTATATACGCACAAAAATCTCATCTTATGTTATTAGGCCCTACTACTATAATTAGGAGACTCACTCGTAATTGTAACATCATGAGGATGACTCTCTGCTACTCCGGCATTCGTTATACGGGTAAATTTAGCCTGATGCAAAGCTTCTATATCAGCAGCACCACAATAACCCATACCTGCACGTAATCCTCCCACCATCTGATAAATCACTTCATATAAAGAACCCTTATATGGAACTCGTGCAGCAATTCCCTCAGGAACCAATTTCTTTACATCAGTTTCACCTGCTTGGAAATAACGGTCCTTCGAGCCCTTTTCCATAGCTTCTAACGACCCCATTCCACGATATGATTTAAATTTTCGTCCGTTATAAATAATCGTTTCACCAGGAGACTCTTCTACTCCGGCCAACAGACCACCTAACATAACAGAATATCCTCCAGCGGCTAAAGCCTTAACAATATCTCCTGAATAACGGATACCCCCATCAGCAATCAACGGTATACCCGTACCCTCTAAGGCTTTTGCTACATCATAAACCGCAGATAATTGGGGAACCCCCACTCCTGCAATTACACGTGTCGTACAAATAGAACCCGGTCCAATACCGACTTTTACACCATCGGCTCCGGCATCCACCAAATAACGGGCAGCCTCACCTGTTGCAATATTACCGACAACTACATCAATCTGAGGATAGGCAACCTTTACTTGTTTCAAAACAGATACTACACCTTTAGAATGGCCATGTGCTGTATCAATAACTATTGCATCAACTCCCGCATCTACCAAGGCTGCAACACGCTCCATCGAATCAGCAGTCACTCCTACTCCAGCAGCAACACGCAAACGTCCCAACTTATCTTTACAAGCAAAAGGCTTGTCTTTTGCTTTTGTTATATCTTTATAAGTAACCAACCCTATCAATTTTCCATTCTTATCTACAACCGGCAACTTTTCTATTTTATGATTTTGCAATATATCAGCGGCCTGTTGTAAATCAGTCGACTGATTCGTTGTAACTAAATTTTTAGAAGTCATCACTTCATCTATAGTACGACGCAAGTTCTTCTCAAAACGGAGATCTCTATTGGTCACAATACCTACTAATCGTCGCTCGTCATCAACTACAGGAATACCTCCTATATGATATTCGCTCATCAGATCAAGGGCATCCTTTACTGTAGAACCTCTTTTAATCGTTACCGGGTCATAAATCATACCGTTTTCTGCACGTTTCACAGAATGTACTTGCTTGGCTTGGGCTTCTATCGACATATTTTTATGTATAACTCCAATTCCTCCTTCACGGGCAATTGCTATAGCCAATTGAGCTTCTGTAACCGTATCCATAGCAGCAGAAACTAACGGAATATTTAACTGAATATTTCGTGAAAACTTGGTAGTAAGTTTAACTTCACGCGGTAAGACTTCGGAATAAGCGGGGATTAACAATACATCATCAAACGTTAACCCATCCATAACAACTTTATCTGCAATAAATGACATATGAGGTAGGTGTTAAAAATTTATTGCGTACAAAGATAATTATTTTTTTAATGAATATTTATACGACCGGAAAATTTTTCTCATTTTTTTAAGATTTCACCCATACATTACCCTCAAAAAGTAAAATCGACAGTTACAAAAATAGAATATCTATTTTCAAATTGCTCATTCTTCACAATAAAGTATTGTACAAATAGAAAAGGCACTTATAAAACAGTGCCTTCTCCCCCACATTCAATTATTATAGTTTTATTAATTACCCATTTCCGAAAGAAACTTGATACGAACCAAACGTATCTCTTCTTCTGTATAATCTCTACCTAATTCATTAATGGCATCTTCAAGACTATCGGAATCAGCTTCTTTAAAATACTCAAATATATCTTCAATATGGTCCTCATCCNGAATATACTATAGCTTCTACCTCATCTAATAAATCAGAAAATTCTAATCCTTTCGATTCGGCCAATTCATCTAAAGCAATTTTACGATCTATACCTTGTATTATAGAAACTTTCAATTTAGATTTATTAGCAACCGTCCTAACTCGCAAATCTTCAGGACGTTCTATTTCATTCTCATCACAATGAATTTTGATTACTTTAATAAATTCCTCTCCGTAACGTTTTGCCTTACCGGCCCCTACTCCGGGAATATTCTGCAACTCTTCTATCGTTACCGGATAAGTCGTTGCCATCGCTTCCAATGAAGGATCCTGAAATATGACATAGGGAGGAAGTTCTAGTTTCTTTGCAATCTTTTTCCGTAAATCCTTCAATATCGAATATAATGTGGGATCGACAGCACATGAGGCCCCTCCTTTCATCGGAACCTCTTCCTCTATCTCTTCAAAATCATTGTCTTCCACTATCTTAAATGAAACAGGCTTTTTAAGGAAAGCCAATCCCGCTTTAGTCACTTTCAATAAACCATAATTCTCAATATCTTTATCGAGATAACCTGCAATAAGAGCTTGCCGTATTACGGCATTCCACGTTTTCTCTTCTTCACCCTGTCCGCACCCGAATACTTCGAGTTCATCCTGATGATATGATAACACTTCTGTTGTTTCTTTTCCTAACAAAACATCGATCACATGATCGGCTTTAAACTTTTCCTTTAATGCTACGACAGTTTCAATAACTGCACAAAGTAAATCTTGAGCTTCCACTTGTTTCTTTGGGTTTAAACAATTGTCACAATTTCCACAATTTTCCTCATTATATTCCTCACCGAAATAATGCAACAACAATTTTCTACGACATACTGACGACTCAGCATATGCTGCCGTTTCAAGCAATAGCTGTTTCCCGATTTCTTGCTCGGCTATGGGTTTCCCCTGCATAAACTTTTCAAGCTTTTGCAGGTCCTTATTCATATAGAATGTTATACACTGCCCTTCACCTCCATCACGTCCGGCTCTCCCAGTCTCCTGATAATATCCTTCAAGACTTTTCGGTATATCATAATGTATCACATACCTCACATCAGGCTTATCAATTCCCATACCAAAAGCTATAGTTGCTACAATTACATCTACTTTCTCAAGCAAAAATGCATCTTGATTTTGAGTACGTGTAGCAGAGTCCATTCCGGCATGATAGGGTAAAGCATTTATCCCATTTACTTTCAAAGTTTCAGCCAGCTCCTCTACTTTCTTCCGACTCAAACAATAGATTATACCAGATTTTCCCGGCTGATTCTTGATATAACGAATTATATCCTTATCGACATTTTGGGTTTTGGGACGTACTTCATAATATAAATTCGGACGATTAAACGACGATTTAAAAACCGCAGAATCGGTCATTCCCAGATTTTTCTGAATATCGTGTTGTACCTTCGGTGTTGCTGTTGCTGTAAGAGCAATCAGCGGATGAGATCCTATTTCATTAATAATGGGACGTATACGACGATATTCAGGACGAAAGTCATGCCCCCATTCTGAAATACAGTGCGCTTCGTCCACTGCATAAAACGAGATTTTAGCTTGTTTAAGAAATTCAATATTTTCCTCCTTCGTCAAGGACTCCGGAGCAACGTACAATAATTTAGTCTTACCAGACAGAATATCTGTCTTAACCTGGTCGATTGCAGATTTATTTAAAGATGAATTTATAAAATGTGCTACGCCATCTTCTTCACTGAAATTGCGCATAGCATCTACCTGATTTTTCATCAAAGCAATTAAAGGAGAAATAACTACCGCTGTACCATCAAGCAATAAAGAAGGCAACTGATAGCACAACGATTTACCACCCCCGGTAGGCATCAATACAAATGTATCTTTACCCGCCAACAAATTTTCGATAATTGCCTTTTGGTTACCCTTAAAGGTGTCAAAACCGAAATATTTTTTCAGCTCTTCTGTCAGGTTTATCTCTTTAGTCATGCAATTCTGTGATTAACAACGTAAATATCAATATCAAAATCCGCACTAAACTTTGGACTATAACAAATTTATAAACAAGTCTGCAAAATAACCAACTATTTTTACTCTTTTTTCTAAGTACGTATAAAATTTATTATTACAATCTTGAAAAACAAATATACAACATTGATTTCTTACAAACCAATATTTTCTTACAAAAATACCAATTTTAATGTAGAGTCAACATGTTTGTTTTCGCCAGCTTCTCTTCTGCATACTCTCTAGTTATCACCAAAGACTTTTCGTCAGAAGAAGGCATATCAAACATAGCATCCATCATAATATTTTCAGCAATTGAGCGTAATCCTCTCGCACCCAACTTGAATTCTATCGCTTTCTCTACAATAAAATCAAGAGCACTTTCGTCAAACGTGAGCTTGATATCATCCATTTCAAACAACTTTACATATTGCTTGATAATAGAATTTTTGGGTTCTGTCAAAATACGACGTAAAGATTTTTTGTCTAACGGTTCGAGATAAGTAAGAATAGGCAATCGTCCGATTATTTCAGGAATCAATCCAAAAGATTTTAAATCCTGAGGCGATACATATTGCAATAAATTGTCTCTATCTATCTCTGCCGTTTTTTTCCCTGCAGTATACCCGACAACACGAGTATTGAGCCGCATAGCTATTTTTTTCTCTATACCATCAAATGCACCACCGCATATATACAATATATTTTTTGTATTTACGGCAATCATTTTCTGATCCGGATGTTTCCGTCCCCCTTGAGGAGGAACATTTACAACTGAGCCTTCAAGTAACTTAAGAAGTCCCTGCTGTACACCTTCTCCACTGACGTCCCGAGTTATCGACGGGTTATCACTCTTTCTGGCAATCTTATCAATCTCGTCAATAAACACGATTCCTCGTTCCGCAGCCTCAACATTATAATCTGCAACCTGCAACAGACGGGTCAGAATACTTTCTATATCTTCCCCTACATACCCGGCCTCGGTAAGAACTGTAGCATCTACAATAGTAAATGGCACATGCAACATACGAGCAATCGTTTTAGCCAGCAGAGTTTTTCCTGTCCCGGTAGGGCCGACCATGATTATATTTGATTTTTCAATCTCTACATCGTCTTTGTCCGCAGTCTGATTTTGTAATAATCGTTTATAATGATTAAACACCGATACAGCTAAAAATCGTTTAGCTGCATCTTGTCCAATCACGTATTCATCCAAAAACTTCTTGATTTGTTGTGGCCGGGGCAAATCTTTTTGAGTGAAACCCAGAGCCGAATTCTGTTTCTTTTTCTTTCCAAAAGCTTCTTCAGTAATCAGATACGCCTGTTCAGCACACGTATCGCAAATATATCCTGTTTGTCCGGCAATTAACAGATTCACTTCTTTCTCTGACCTGCCACAAAAACTACATTTATTCTCTTGTTTTGCCATTATTCTCTTTCCGGTATCTTTTCTTTTTTCTTTTTATTTATTCCGTACCAGCACTTCATCTATCATACCATATTCTTTTGCCTCTGCAGCAGTCATCCAATAATCTCGGTCTGAATCTTTCTCTACTTTCTCATACATATTTCCTGAATGATCTGCAATAATAGTATACAACTCCTTTTTCAACTTCTGTATCTCTCTCGCTGTAATTTCTATATCAGAAGCTTGGCCCTGAGCCCCCCCCATAGGCTGATGAATCATTACTCGAGAATGACGAAGAGCAAAGCGTTTTCCCTTAGTACCTGCAACTAAAAGAACCGCACCCATAGAAGCAGCCATACCGGTACAAATAGTCGATACATCACTTGCGACATATTGCATCGTATCATATATTCCTAAACCGGCATATACACTGCCACCCGGAGTATTTAAATAAATTGAGATATCTTTGCCCGGATCTGCAGAATCAAGATAAAGCAACTGAGCCTGTATAACATTGGCAGTATAATCGTCAACTTGAGTCCCCAAAAATATTATACGGTCCATCATCAAGCGAGAAAACACATCCATTTGGGCCACATTTAACTGACGCTCTTCTATAATCGTCGGAGAAATATAACTACTGGATATATCCATATATTGATCTAAAGCGAGACCATTCATTCCTAAATGTTTGGTCGCATACTTTCTAAAATCGTTTGTCATAATTTTTCGTTTACAATTAAAATCTATATTATTTTTCTCAAACAAAGGTATAAATAATTTTATCAAACATACAAATAAATTTTACGCTGATAAAGAATATTCATATCTATTATTCGATTATTGTCCGTAACTAACAATAACCATTCTCAAAACAGCACATATCTTTATAACATTTATATTTTAAGAAATGTTGAATAAATATTTTGTATAAAACAAAGTAATATATTAAAGAATCAGATTACATTTTAAGCAAAAGCTCAAAAACTTGAATAATTTTTCGACTGATTTAAAGGAAGAAAAACTAATAATTAATTATTAAATAATGGTGGAATAAGTCAAATACAATATCAATAAAATCTCCATTATAATGACTTAATACATCTGAATAAACTATTTCCTAAATATAAAGGAGCTACTGTCATAATCGAAGTAAGTCGCACCCAAAAAGGAAAAAACAAACTATAAAAAGGATATAAGATATAATTCTATGGTAAAAAATATTATACTTTTACTATATTTGTAAATAGTTGAATGATAGATAAAAAACATTTAAAAATATACAAAAATAGAATTACAAACCTAAAGAGTTAAATGTATGAATAAAAAAATGTTATTTTGTATTGGAGTTTGTGCAACTATATTTTGTTGTACAAATGGTAAAAAGGCGAAAGAAAGCTATTCTAATAACAAAGCTGATTCTTTGTCCACAAACATTATAGGAATAACAGAAAATACAAATGACAGTGCTGTTTTTGTTGTAAACGGACATGAACTACCATTAGATATACTATCAGCTATTGATAGGAATAAAATAGCAACAATAACAGTTGTTAAAGATACTACACTTGCGAAAAGATATGGAGAAAAAGGAAAAAGAAACGGGGTTGTACTTATAACTCTAAAATAAAAATAAACCTTCTGAAATATACTGAAAGGTTTATTGCCATATTTTTCTATATGTGGTTTTTATATAGATTTATACCTATTGGAAAGCACACAATAAACATAATCAAGATAGACAAGAAATCAAGAGAAATAATTTCAAATAAACATAATAAAAGAATAACTATGTGAAATCATTATATTAAAATGAAAAAGGTTAGTGCAAATATCACAAAATATACAGATAGTATTGCTTTGTATGCAGGTTACCGAACTCCATTTGTTGCCGGTGGGCTCTCAAATTTTATAAACACAGACAAAAAAATGGCAGACAATTACAAAAAAATTATAGTACAACTATAATAGCCATTAAAGCAAGTTATGGTAAATTGGATTTAGTAAAAAATATATATAAATTACTCCTTCAAATAATCTCATGAATAAGTCTCATGAAAATTACTTTAAACCTCGTATCTTTTATTGAAATGGAAAAAAGAAAAAGTTCTGAAATTTAAAAATTTCAGAACTTTTTCTTTTAATTTTCGCGGTGCGTACGGGACTTTAACTTATACAATTAAGAAATCTCATAAGATTGCAATATACTGATAGTAATCAAGTTATTACAAATCTACTATATTATTAAATATCATTAAATACCTTTTGCTGTTTCAATTATTGGGTGTATATTTGGGTGTTGAATTTCAAACGCACCCAATTATGAATATCAAACGAAACATCATTTTTGCTTTGGAAAGCCGCAAGAAAAACGGAGTACCAATCGTGGAGAATGTCCCCATTCGTATGCGCGTGGTTTTCGCCAGCCACCGTATAGAGTTCACAACGGGCTACCGCATAGATGTCGCCAAATGGGATGCCGACAAACAGCGGGTAAAGAACGGCTGCACCAACAAGCTGAAGCAAAGCGCATCGGAAATCAATGCGGACTTGCTGAAATACTACACTGAAATCCAAAATATCTTCAAGGAGTTCGAGGTGCAGGGATTCATGCCCACTACCGAGCAGGTAAAGGATGCATTCAACAGATTGCACGATGGGAAAAAGGAAGAGGAGAAAGCCCCGGTGGTGTTTCTCCCTTTGGAGGTATTTGACGAGTTCATCAAGGAGTGCGGCACGCAAAACGGCTGGTCTGATGCCACCTATGAGAAATTTGCCGCAGTAAGGAAGCACCTTGACAAGTTTGACAAAGGGCTGACTTTTGAATCGTTGGACGAACCCAAGTTGACAAAGTATGTGAATTTCCTGAAAGACACCGAAGACATGCGGAATACATCCATCATGAAACAGGTCGCCTATCTGAAATGGTTCCTGCGCTGGTGTACCAAGAAGGGATATTGCATGAACAATGCCTACGAAGATTTCAATCCTAAACTGCGAAGTACCCCGAAAAAGGTGATATTCCTCACATGGGAAGAACTGAACCAACTCAAAAACTATCAGATACCCGAAACGAAGCAATATCTGGAACGGGTGAGGGATGTCTTTCTGTTCTGCTGCTTCACCGGACTCCGGTATTCAGATGTGCATAACCTGAAGAAAAGCGACATCAGGGACGGATATATAGAAATCACCACCGTAAAGACCGCCGAAAGGCTTATCATCGAGCTTAACAACCACAGCAAGGCGATATTGGATAAATATAAAGATGTGGAGTTTGAGGGGCATAAGGCTCTCCCTGTCATCAGCAACCAGAAGATGAACGATTATTTGAAGGAATTGGGCGAGCTTGCCGAAATCAACGAGCCTGTGAGTGAAACCTACTATAAAGGGAGCAGGCGCATAGACACCATTACACCCAAATACGCATTGCTGGGCACCCATGCCGGAAGAAGAACTTTTATCTGCAATGCCTTGGCTCTTGGCATTCCGGCTCAGGTGGTCATGAAATGGACGGGACACAGCGACTACAAGGCGATGAAACCCTACATAGACATCGCCGATGATGTGAAAGCCAGTGCGATGAACAAATTCAACCAACTATAAAAACAACTAGCAAGTTTCATGGAAAGCCTGTAATTTGGCTTACCTTTGTGACTTTCAAAGCATATAACACAATGAGCAACAACGATAACAATATAGAGAAAAGAAGTTTCGAGGCTTTCGTCAGTGCCATCGGTTCAGAAATAGAGCAGGCGCAAGTCCGGCTCATCAGTGCAGCCAATGCGCAGATGCTGTTCCATTACTGGAAGATGGGCAACTACATATTGTACCATCAAAACCTGCAAGGATGGGGCGGCAAGGTCATCAAGAAACTGGCGCAGGCGATACGGTTCAATTATCCCGAAAAGAAAGGTTATTCGGTCAGGAACTTGGCTTATATGTGCCAGTTCGCACGCTCATACCCATTGGGTGCATTACGGAGTTTCATCGAAACCGATGCAAAATTGATTACTCCCAGTGTGCAGAAAATCACGGATGAAATCCAAAGCCTGAACAATGTTTCATCTACGAAAGAACCTCTTGCGCAAATACAATCATCAGACAACAAGGGAGTTACAATTGTGCAAGAACCTCTTGCACAAATTCAGGATGTAGCCCAGACAGTAGCCGCCGTTTACCGGATGCCGATTGAGGACATGGAAAAACTCTTTCTGGCGTCACCTGTGGCACGAATCAATTGGGCAAGCCATGTGATTATGCTCAACAGTTCGCTTCCGTTGGGTGTGGAGTACTGGTATATGAAGCAATCCGTGGAAATGGGTTGGAGCAGCAATGTCCTTAAAATGCAGATTGAAAGTAAACTGTATGAACGGCAAATCAACAGCCACAAGGTCAACAATTTTACCGCCACGCTTCCCGCACCTCAAAGCGACCTTGCCAATTACCTGTTGAAAGACCCGTACATCTTTGACTTGGCAGGAGCCAAAGAACGTGCGGACGAAAGGGACATAGAAGAACAATTGGTAAAACACGTTACCCGTTATCTGTTGGAGATGGGCAACGGATTCGCCTTTGTCGCAAGACAGAAGCATTTCCAGATTGGCGACAGCGATTTCTATGCCGACTTAATCCTGTATAACATCAAGCTCCATGCATATGTGGTCGTAGAACTGAAAGCTACCCCGTTCAAACCGGAATACGCAGGACAGTTGAACTTCTACATCAATGTGGTGGATGACAAACTGAGGGGAGAGAACGATAACAAGACCATCGGGCTGCTGCTGTGCAAGGGCAAGGATGAGATTGTAGCACAGTATGCGCTGACAGGCTATGACCAGCCTATCGGCATCAGTGACTACCAGCTTAGCAAGGCAGTACCCGAAAATCTGAAATCTGCGTTGCCGAGCATAGAACAGGTGGAAGAAGAACTGACGATGCTTCTTGACAATGAAAAGAACAAACAAAAGTAAAACACCTATGGCAGACAAGATACAGACGATGATTCCCCTATACGGAGAACTCAACAGAATATACAGGGACTATATAGATAATCACGCCTTCTCTTTTGACAGGCAGAAATTCATTTCGGATTTCTGTCAGCAGTATAGTGACACAAAGTCTTTTGAAGCCGCCATCCTTGAACTGGTGCTTGACAGGCAAAAAGAACAATACACCTTGATACTCAACAGCCTGAAAACCGAAATAGAAAAGAGCATACAAGCTTATGAAACGCACCCCATAAGTGACAGCGCGATAGAACGTGTTTGTTATCTGCACATGGAAAGGTATTCCCTTGAAATTGAATCCCAACTGGATGTTACAAGAAGTCTGAGCAAGCCGCTGAATGAAGCCAACAACAGGTATGATTCCATTGGCTACAGGGAACACACTGCCGAAGAGGAAAAACAGGCGGAGAAAGAATATGAACGCTGCAAGGCTGAATATGACAAGGAAAGAGCCATACTGAACGAACTCTATGACCAGCAAAAGGCAGCAAGGAAAGAGGCATTCCAATATATGAAGAACCGTTGTAAGGATATTTATCAGTTGAGTTTTCATTTCTTGGAGATACTGGAAAAATATATTCCGGACACAGAAGCCAAACGGAACGAGCCGGATAAACAGGAAGTACGACAGGAAACGGAAGAAGAAACAGTTTCAAGTGAAGAAAAACACGAATATTTCAGTATGAAGCTGCTTTCTTCCATTCACGAAATTTGTGTGGGAGAACAGTTTGAAGAAATTTCCGCACCGGATTTTTATGCCAACATGAACCTACAATCCTGCAACTGCAAGCTGAAAATCAAAGCAAGAGAGAAAATACGTGTGTGCTATCTGATATTCCTGATGTGCGAAAAGCTCCCAAAGCAGGAAAAGGACAAATGGAAAGACAGCATCCTAAAACTGTTGGGCATTGAGGAAAGTTATTACAAGTCAAAATACAAAGAGCCTGTTTCTGATTTTCCAAGCGATAGCAACCAAAACTTTGCCAAAGAAATGAAACTCATATTTAAATAAGTAGCA
>NZ_LN877939.1:320111-492858 GCF_001403595.1 Gabonia massiliensis
GCAATCAGTGCTATTGCACTGATTGCTACAATAATACAAGTAATAATCGCAATTCAAAACCATAGGAAAAACAAAGAAGATTTTATTTCTAAAAAACCAAATCTATCAGTATATTTGGAAAATTGTTATAGATTATCATATAACTCTTCAAAAAGCATAAATGTTTTGTTCTGTATTATGATAATAAATAAATCTTCTAATAGAAATACAGTTATCCCAAAATTAGAAATGGATTATTTAGAAAATGGTATTACAAGAACAATAAAACTATCCCATGACAAAAAATTGTTTCATAAAAAATACCATTCTCAAATAGACAAATTTGACAATAGTATTCAGTTAGAACCTAAAGATATGAAATATGGTTGGATTATTTTCCAAATGCCAGAAATCTTGAAACATAAACGCATTGAGAAGTATAGAATAATTATTCGAGATGGAGAAAATAACACATCAAAAGCCGAGTGTTTATTAATTAAAGAGATTCATTATGATGATTAAAAAAATATCAGCACCAATATATAATATAAATGAAGAAGGATTATTTGCTAATCGAGATTACGCAGATGGACGACTAATACCTTCTATAGTAATCAGTTCTGAAGAAGATGATTATATTAAAGAAATTATTAAATTGCATTCTAATACATCCATGGGAGATGTTGAAGTGCAGTGGGGTGGAACATTATTTAGCTCCGATAGATGGATATTAAATATAAGATTCTATAAACCTATAGATTATAATTTTAGCATTGCATTTTCTTTGAAAAATCATTACTCCATTATTGATGCTATTTTTCAATCAAGAGGTCTAAGAATCGCTTATGGACATAAAGGTGAAAAAGTTTCTCAAGTAAGTAATCATATTATAATAGAAATTCCTGATACTGGCATTGATTCCAAATGGGAAAAAACATTGGTTAAAATCGTAAAGAGCAAGATGCGTAAATTGAAAATTCCAAGAAAAGAATTAAACAAAGTAACACTAGAACAAATAAACAAAATGAGAGAAATTTTAAATATTAGATTCAAATATAATCTTGAGTGATTATAAATTATGACAAGCCATAGCAAACATGTTTTTGCTATGAATCTATGATACACATTGATATTTTACGAAAGTTCCACTTTTACCACTCAAATTAATTTTTGAGTGGTATTTTTATTTTCTGATATTCAACAAGATACAGCGATACTTGATTATATTATCCACATCCTTACCACCCGTATCCATATCTAATTTTGCATCGTTCGAGAACAGAAATAACAGCCAGTGCGCAGGGCTGATTGTTTAACGACTAATTAGATTGGACAATGACAAATATCCAAGAATTATTATCCAAACCCGTCTGGCAGATGACAGGCGAAGAGTTCATAATGTTAAGCAGGCACGCATCCGGTCAGCCGGAAGCGCAGCCGCAGCCTGTAACGGACACAAGCAGGAAATATGTGTACGGAATACTCGGCATAGCCAAGCTGTTCGGGTGCAGCCTGCCCACTGCTAACCGCATCAAGAAAAGCGGGAAGATAGACAAGGCCATCACCCAGATTGGGCGCAAGATTATCGTGGACGCAGAACTTGCCCTTGAACTGGCAGGGAAGAAAACAGGCGGACGCAAATAACGGGAGGAATCGCTATGGACTATATGAAAGACATCCAGGAAATATCGGACGAACAGGCGGTAATCCTCTGGCAAGCCTCACGGCTGAGCCTGTCGGAAAAGTACGAGAAAGCCCCCGAGATTCTCAGTGTGAAAGGTTCCGTAATCGGTACGTTGGGAAATTTCAGCGCATCCATCGGCAAAGCCAAAAGCAAGAAGACATTCAATGTGTCGGCTATCGTGGCTGCGGCATTGAAGAACGGCACGGTACTCCGGTATGCGGCTGAACTGCCCGAAGCCAAACGGAAAGTGCTTTACGTGGATACGGAGCAAAGCCCCTATCACTGCCTGAATGTGATGGGACGCATCATGCGCATGGCCGGGCTGCCCGATGACAGGAACAACGAGAACTTTGAATTCCTTGCCTTGCGGAAGTACACGCCTGGACAGCGCATAAAGATTGTCGAACAGGCAATCTACCATACGCAAAACCTTGGTCTGGTGATAATAGACGGCATCCGTGACATGGTATATGACATCAACAGCCCCAGCGAATCGACACGCATCATATCGAAGCTGATGCAGTGGACGGATGAAAGGCAGATACATATCCACACGATACTCCACCAGAACAAGGGCGATGAGAACGCGAGGGGACATATCGGCACGGAACTGAATAACAAGGCGGAAACCGTCCTCCTTGTGGAAAAGGACAAGAACAACGGGGACATAAGCAAGGTTTCCGCCATGCACATCCGTGCGATGGATTTCGAGCCGTTTGCCTTCCGCATCAATGACAGGGCATTGCCTGAACTGATGGAGGACTACCTAACAGAAACCAAAGCACCCGGCAGACCCCAAGGCGAAAGGTTTGATGCCTACAAGGACATTTCCGAGCAGCAGCACCGGATAGCACTGGAAGCCGCATTCTCGTTGCAGGACGAATACGGGTATAAGGAACTGGGCAAAGCACTGAAAGAATCGTATGCCTTGGTGGGCATTCCGTTAAGCGACAACAAGCTGGTCAAACTCATCACTGTGTTGAAGAGCAAGCGGATGATAGTGCAGGAAAACGGCAGGAAGTACAGGTATGAACCGGATTTCCACTATTAGCCCAATCCTCGCAATCACTTCACTTTATTCTTAGGGTCTATATATTAGGATAAAGCGAAGTGGTTGCAGGGGAGCATCAAACCGCTTCACTTTAAGCCGTATCCTATATATACGACAATAAAGTGAAGTGGTTATACAGCCAGTAACCTATATGAAAAGGTACTGGCGAAAAGAAAAACAAACGATAACCGATAAAGACAATCATTTATGGACATACAGACAGCAAAACAAATCAGGCTGGAGGAATATCTTCACAGCTTGGGATATAGCCCAGTGAAGCGGCAGGGCATCAATCTCTGGTACAAATCGCCGTTCAGGGAGGAAACCGAAGCATCGTTCAAGGTGAACACCGAGCGGAACCAATGGTATGATTTTGCGCTCGGCAAGGGCGGCAACATCATCGCACTGGCTTCGCACCTCTATGCAACGGACAGCGTGCCGTACCTTTTGAAACGCATAGAGGAACAGGCACCGCACGTGCATCCCGTCTCTTTCTCTTTTCGCAAGCAGTCCTTTACGGAGCCGAGTTTCCAGCAGTTGGAAATCGTGCCGTTTTCGTCCTCTGCCTTGCTCGCTTATTTGCAGGAAAGGGGAATAAATCCTGTACTGGCGAAAAGAGAATGCAGGGAGGCACGGTTTACGCACAACGGCAAGCGGTACTTCGCCGTTGCGTTTCCGAACATATCGGGCGGCTATGAGATACGCAACCGATATTTCAAGGGCTGTATCGCGCCGAAAGAAATATCCCATATCAGACAATCGGGAGAACAAAGGAACACGTGTTACGTTTTTGAGGGATTTATGGACTACCTCTCATTTCTGACCCTGCGGCTTGAAAGCTGTTCACAATGCCCCGATTTCGACAGGCAGGATTACATGGTGCTGAACTCCGTAGCCAATGTTCCCAAGGCACTCTACCCCTTGGGAAGCTATGAGCGTATCCACTGCTTTTTTGACAATGACCGTGCAGGAATGGAAGCCCTGCAGCAAATCCGCAAGGAATACGACAGCACCCGGTATATACGGGACGCTTCCCAAATCTACTGCGGATGCAAAGACCTGAACGAGTATTTGCAGAAGCGCATGGCTGATGGAAAAGAGCAAATGCAATCCGTCAGAAAGAGGAATGGGGCATTATTCAAGAAACCGAAAGGCTTCCGGTTATAGCCCACTATAACTACACGCTTCGCTTGCGTAGTTGTGGGCTCTCCCGAGGGGATTAGGGATTTGCCCTAATGACCCACTCAGGGCGTTTCACCCCTGAGAACCCCGACCAAAGAGTGACCCTCTCTTTGGAAACTCCGCTTATGGGTTGCAACCCTAAGAACCCCCTGCGGTTATGAGCGGAAAGCAACAAACAAAATTAGTAATAACCGAATCAAAAATTGAAAAGATGGCAACAAAATCAAGCATACATGTCAAGCCTTGCAACGTGGCATCAAGCGAGGCTCATAACCGGAGGACTGCCGAGTATATGCGCAACATCGGCAAGTCCAAAATCTACATCGTGCCCGAACTTACAGCCGATAATGAGCAGTGGATAAATCCGGATTTCGGCAGTCCCGAATTGCAGACGCACTATGAGAACATCAAACGCATGGTCAAGGAAAAGACAGGCCGTGCCATGCAGGAAAAGGAGCGTGAGCGCAAAGGGAAGAACGGAAAAATTATCAAGGTAGCGGGGTGCTCGCCCATCCGTGAGGGTGTATTGCTTATCAGACCGGACACCACGCTGGAGGATGTGCGTAAGTTTGGTGAAGAATGCCAAAGGCGTTGGGGCATCACACCGCTTCAAATCTTCCTGCACAAAGACGAAGGGCATTGGCTGAACGGTCAGCCTGTTCCGGAGGACAAAGAGAGTTTCCAAGTAGGCGAAAGATGGTTCAAGCCGAATTACCATGCGCATATCGTATTCGACTGGATGAACCACGATACAGGCAAGAGCCGTAAACTCAATGACGAGGATATGACCGAGATGCAAAACTTGGCATCCGACATCCTGCTGATGGAACGTGGACAGTCAAAGGCCGTAACAGGCAAAGAACATCTGGAGAGGAACGATTTTATCATTGAGAAGCAGAAAGCGGAACTGCAACGTATAGAAGCCGTAAAACGACATAAGGAGCAACAGGTGAATCTTGCCGAGCAGGAACTCCGTCAGGTGAAATCGGAGATACGCACGGACAAGCTCAAAGGCGCAGCCACCGATGCTGCTACGGTCATAGTAAGCGGGGTTGGTTCTCTTTTCGGCAGCGGGAAAATGAAGAAGCTGGAGCAGTCCAATGCAGAATTGCATCAAGAAATTGCCAAACGGGATAAGGGAATTGATGATTTGAAAGCCCAAATGTAACACATGCAGGAACAGCATGGCAAGCAAATACGCAATCTGCAAGGGATGCACCATCAAGAACTTGAAGCCAAAGACAAGGAAATATCACGGCTGAATACTATTCTTGAAAAAGCATTCAAATGGTTCCCGATGCTCAGGGAGATGCTGAGTATGGAGAAACTGTGCGCAGCCATTGGCTTTACCAAAGAAATGATAGAGAGCCTTTTGACGAAGAAAGAGGCTATCAGGTGCAATGGCAGGATTTATTCCGAAGAACACAGGCGGAAGTTTGACATCAAGAATGATATTTTCAAGGTGGAAAAGAATCCGACCGATGGCAGCAAGCTGATGCTGACCATAAACCGACAACCGATTGGCGAATGGTTCAAGGAACAGTTTGATAAATTACAGCAAAGTTTGCGAAGACCGACAGAAGAACCAAGAAAAAATAGGGGATTCAAATTGTAACTGTTAAATTGCTCAAATTTAGAAGAAAGGAGTAATCAAATGGCATTTTGGTTGCTCCTTTTTCGTACCTTTATGGCATTACTGATAATACTGAATTATATGGATAAACAGCTAAAATCAACAATTTGTGCTACATTAAACTGTAATATACAAACAGTTTGGAAAGTTGTAACATCATTAAATGACTATTCATGGCGTAGCGATATTGTTTCTATTAGCTTTTCTGATAAAAGGCATTTTACTGAAAGAAATAGCGATGATATTATCACACATTTTATAGTCAGAGTGTTTGATCCATATAGCCAATATTCATTTGATTTGGATAACAAAAACTTATATGGTACGTGGACTGGATATTTCAAGCAAGTTGATGCAAAAACGGAAATTCAATTTATAGAAATGATTTCTGTAAAGAAATGGTGGTTGTATCCATTTGCCAAATGGTATTTGAAAAAACAACAGAAACAATATGTATCAGATTTGAAACGAAAGTGTGAACGATATGAGTAATACAATAAATTATAAAATTCGTCCTTTACGTCAAGAGGAAACATTCTTATTAAGAGAATTTCTTTATGAGGCTATTTTCATCCCAAAAGGAATGGAAGTTCCCTCAAAAGAGGTTATAAATGCACCTGAATTAAAAATATATATTGAAGATTTTGGAACAAAAAAAGATGATTTTTGTTTGGTTGCTGATTGTGCAGGAAAAGTAATAGGTGCTGTGTGGGTACGGATTATGAATGATTACGGACATATAGACAACCAAACTCCCTCCCTTTCCATTTCTTTATATAAAGAATACCGCAAGAAAGGTATTGGAAGTCATTTAATGAACGAAATGTTAGCATTACTTAAAGATAAGGGGTATAATCGTGTATCTCTTTCTGTACAAAAAGCCAACTATGCAGTTAATATGTATCTTAAGTTGGGATTTAAAATAATAGAAGAAACATTGGAGGAATTCTTAATGGTAAATGAATTGAATAAAAAAATGAGTAATTACCAACATTTTTTGTCAGGACAATATTGTAACTACTTGGATACAGAAGTGTTAATGATGATAAACAAGACAAAATATTATTTGTCAGTACTAAATGACATAAAAACAGTAGAAAAAGAAAGAAAAGAAATCCTCTCCAAAATGCTGGGAAGCATTGGTAATCATTCAAGCGTAGGGCAAAACTTTACTTGCCAATGTGGAAAACATATCTTTATAGGTGAACAAACCATCATCAACAACAATTGTACAATGATGGACGAAAATCATATTTACATTGGTAATAGAGTGCTAATTGCCCCAAATGTTCAGTTTTATACAGCTACTCATCCGATAAATTTTGGAGACAGGTTTGTCGAAAATTGGGATGAAAATTCAGGAAAATTATTTTTTAGAACAAAGGCATTACCTATTACCGTAGAGGACAACGTCTGGATTGGCGGCGGAAGCATTATTCTTGCAGGGGTCACTATCGGAAAAGGAAGTGTAATTGGTGCAGGAAGTGTAGTGACCAAATCCATACCTGAAAATTGTCTCGCTGTTGGAAATCCTTGCAGAATAATTAAATCACTTAATCCCGATACTAAATAATGTAAACACCCGACTTTACATTCTTGGGTGTAAAATCGGGTGTTTGTTTTATAAAACATTGATTTTCAATGTTTATTGCGGTGCGGACGGGACTCGAACCCGCGACCCCATGCGTGACAGGCATGTATTCTAACCAGCTGAACTACCGCACCCTTTACTACAAGAACGCACCCGTTCTCTTTTGCGTCTGCAAAGGTATATTAAATTTTTTAATTCAGCAAAAGTTCTACAGTTTTTTTATTTCACTCATTTCTTTATCAAAAAAATTTTTCCCACTAAAAAATTGATTTGCAGAAAATAATATGTTTAAAAAATTCATCACAAACATCTTTTTATTCAAAAAACAATAATCTTCCTCTTTAATTTTTATCCTTTTTATCCTTATATTCAATTTCTAAACTTTCATCCTTTTGTTATTTTTCGTATTTTTGTATCTCCTCAAAAAAATGCTTAATTATGAAATATTCCCTATTGTTTCTTTTCTTTTGTATCATACCGACTTACTTGTCAAATATTTATGCAAAGGATACAATTACCATAAAATCACCTCTAAAAATACCTCTATTACTAAGCGGAAATTACGGAGAATTAAGAAACAATCACTTTCACACAGGCCTTGATTTTAAAACTCAAGGTCGAACAGGATTACCTATATATGCTGCTGATAAAGGATATGTATCACGTATCAGCGTATCACCTTACGGCTATGGTTTAGCTCTTTATATAGACCATCCATCTGGCATAACTACTGTCTATGGGCATCTCGACCGCTTTGCTCCTTATATTGACAAAATAGTGAAACAAAAACAATATGAAGAAGAAAGTTTTTCCGTAAATTTTTATTTAAAAAAAGATGAATTAAAAGTAGAGCAAGGACAACTTGTAGCTTATAGCGGTAACACAGGAAGTTCTGGAGGGCCGCATTTACATTTCGAAATGCGTCATACAGAATCAGAAAATCTCATCAATCCTGCTCCTTACTTTAAAAATAAATTAGTTGACACCAAATGTCCCTCCGTTCGTTCCATAGCGATTTACCCTGTAAAAGGTAAAGGTGTTATCAATGGAAGTTCTCATAGAAAAATAGCAACTCCTGCTATAGAAACTTCCGGGAAATACATTATTAATGATACTTTCACAGCTTGGGGTGACATTTACTTTGGTATTAAAGCTTACGACTATATGAACAATACGTCAAACATATATGGTATTTATTCGCTGAAAATATTTGTTGATAATTCCCCAATCTATTCCTTTGAAATCAATGATCTTTCGTTCGATGTAAACCGAGCAGTAAATTCTCTTATCGATTATGCCGACTGGAAAAATAACAAGTCATTTTACATGCGTTCATATGTAGCCCCGGGAAATCAATTACCTATTTACACAAATGTCATAGACCGAGGTATATTCAAAATTCAACAAGAAAAAGACTACCAGATTCGATATGAGCTTTCTGACATATACGGCAATACTTCCGTTGTTAACATGATAATAAAAGGGCGTAAACAAGATATCCCCGACACAACATTTCCACAAAACTCATATCATTTGCCTTATCACAAAAAAAACATAATTAAAGGAAAAGGTATATACTGGGAACTACCACAAGGAGCACTTTATGAAAACATCGACTTAAAATATGGATACAACAATGAATACTCCGAATATTTCTCACCAGTATACACATTAGGGGAAGAGAATATTCCTCTTCATACTTACACAACCTTAAAAATACAGATTACCAAAGATACAATCCAAGATAAAAAACAATACTACGTTGCTCGATTGGGCAAAAAAGGCGAATCCGCATTTTGTGGCAATTATGAAAATGGATATATAACTGTATCAGTCCGAGACTTGGGACGCTTTACTGTTAAGGTAGATAGTATACCACCTACAATCACACCTTTAACTCCAGAAAAATGGGGACGATCAGGACGTATTCGACTCCGAATCGGAGATACACAAAGTGGAATAAAATCTTTCCGAGGAGAAATTGACGGAAAATTTGTCATATTTTCAATGGATGGAAAAACCTCAATTGCTCAGCATACTCTAGAAACACCACGCACTGTTCGTGGGAAAAAACACAGTCTACATTTCGAGGTAATAGATTCTTGTGGTAATATAAAACAATACAAAAAAGAATTTTATTGGTAATCAATCAAATACAAATACAACTGTTAAACAAATAAATTGAAAATATAAAACATATGAAAAAATTCTTTATTCTATTCGCAACAATCTGTTGTTGGCATATAACAAATACCGACGCTTGTACCAGTCTATTAGCTGGCCGTGGAGCGACAACAGACGGTAGCACATTCATCACATATGCTGCAGATTCTCACACCCTGTATGGCTCATTAGTCTATATCCCTGCAGCTCATTATCCTGAAAATACAATGTTTGAAGTCAAAGAATGGGATACAGGAAAGCCTCTTGGCCATATACCTCAAGTAGAGTCGACATATGCTGTTATGGGAAACATGAATGAATACCAACTATCAATCACTGAATCTACGTGGGGAGGACGTCCAGAATTGGTAGACACTACAGGAATAATAGATTACGGTAGCCTTATGTTTATTACATTGCAAAGAGCCAAGACTGCTCGTGAAGCCATAAAAGTAATGACAGACTTAGTAAAAAAACATGGTTATTACAGTTCCGGAGAATCTTTTTCTATTGCTGACCCTAATGAGGTATGGATAATGGAAATGATAGGTAAAGGTGTGCATAACAAAGGAGCCGTATGGGTCGCTGTACGTATTCCAGACGATTGTATTTCAGCTCATGCCAATCAAGCACGTATCCACACATTTCCATTAGATGATAAAGACAATTGTGTTTATTCTCCCGATGTAATCTCTTTTGCTCGAGAAAAAGGATATTTCGATGGACTAAACAAAGATTTCAGTTTCGCCAATGCATATGCACCTGCTGATTTTGGAGCTCTCCGTGGGTGTGAAGCAAGAGTCTGGTCATTTTTCCGTAAATTCAATAATACGATGGATGATTACCTATCTTATATCAACGGAGAATCCAAAACACCAATTCCTCTATATGTAAAACCTAATCGAAAACTATCGGCTCAAGACATGAAAGACGCTATGCGCGACCATTTTGAAAATACTCCTTTCGACATGACTCAAGATGTAGGCGCCGGACCGTTTAAAGTCCCATATCGTTTTCGCCCTATGACTTTTACTGTAGATAGTGTCGAATATACACAAGAAAGAGCCATTGCGACCCAACAAACCGGATTTACACTGGTAGCACAAATGCGCAACTGGTTACCTGATGCTGTCGGCGGTGTGCTTTGGTTTGGAGTAGACGATACCAACACTTGCGTATATATACCTATCTATTGTAGTGCCACTGAAGTTCCCGAATGTTTTAATCCTAAAAACGGCAGTCTATACAAACTTTCATGGACCTCTGCATTCTGGATACACAATTGGGTAGCAAATATGGCATATGCCCGATACAATTATATGATAAAAGATATACGGCCAGTACAGCAACAATTGGAAAATGAGTTCAATACTTGGCAACCATCCATAGAGAAAGCGGCAATCGACCTATATAAAAATGATAAAGATGCAGCTATACGTTTTCTCACGACTTATAGTGTAGCCCAAGCTCAAAGATCAACTGCACGCTGGAAAGAATTGGGTGAATACTTGATGGTAAAATATTTGGATGGAAATATAAAGAGAGAAAGAGATGGACAATTTATGGATAATGGTTATGGATTGCCCGAATCACCAGAATTCCCCGGGTATTCGGAAGAATATTATCGAGCAGTTGCCAAAGATGCGGGAGAACGGCTAAAAGTAAGATTTTAATTCTACAAATAGAATTATCTTTATCGAAACCATTAATTTCGAAAAATTAGTATTAAATTTGTATATTGCGTTTAGGAATTTTATACACTAACATTTTAGATATGGAAAACGAAACATTATTGAAAGAAGTTACAGCGAAAGCTCAGACTTGGTTAGGACAAGGATATGACGAAAAGACAAAAGCCGAAGTTCGTCGCATGCTTGAAAATGAAGATAAAACCGAACTGATTGAATCTTTCTATAAAGACCTGGAATTTGGAACAGGTGGTTTGCGTGGTATTATGGGTGCTGGAACAAATCGTATGAATATATATACAGTAGGCGCTGCTACTCAAGGATTATCAAATTACCTAAAAAAAGAATTTGCAGATTTACCCCAAATCAAAGTCGTAATCGGACACGATTGTCGAAATAACAGCCGCTTATTCGCTGAAACTTCTGCTGATATATTTTCTGCAAATGGAATCAAGGTTTACCTTTTTGAATCTTTACGCCCTACTCCCGAAATGTCTTTTACCATACGCGAATTAGGATGTCAAAGTGGAATTATACTTACTGCATCACACAATCCTAAAGAATATAACGGATATAAAGCGTACTGGAATGATGGAGCCCAAATGATTTCACCTCATGATAAAAACACGATAGCCGAAGTAAACAAAATCCGCTCGGTAGAAGATATAAAATTTAAAGGTAATCCTAATTTAATAGAAATAATCGGAGAAGAAATAGACAAATTATTCCTCGAAAGAATTAAAACTTTATCTTTAAGCCCTGAAGCAATCGAACGACATAAAGACATGAAGATTGTTTATACTCCAATACATGGTACCGGTGTGAAACTGATTCCTGCAGTTTTAAAGGAATATGGATTTAGTAACATCATTCATGTCCCCGAACAAGATATAGTCAGTGGAGATTTTCCGACAGTGGTCTCTCCCAACCCTGAAGAACCGGCTGCTTTAGACATGGCTATCAAAAAAGCTCAAGAAACAGGAGCTGAATTAGTCTTAGCTTCAGACCCAGATGCAGACCGGATAGGTATTGCTGTTAAAGATGACAAAGGCGAATTCATCTTGGTTAATGGTAACCAAATTGCAATGATATTCTTAAACTATCTTATCACTCGGTATCGGGAATTAGGACGACTAACAGGAAACGAATATATTGTAAAAACAATAGTTACTACAGAATTGATTAAGAATATTGCCGATAAAAACAATGTGAAGTATTTTGACTGTTACACCGGATTCAAATGGATTGCAGCCGTAATACGAGAAAATGAAGGCAAAATGAAATATATCGGTGGAGGTGAAGAAAGCTATGGATTCCTCGCTGAAGATTTCGTTCGCGACAAAGACGCTGTATCTGCCTGCGCTTTAATGGCTGAAATTGCAGCCTGGGCTAAAGATAATGGAAAGACTATGTATGAAATGTTACAGGACATTTATCTAACCTACGGATATGCAAAACAAAAGGGTATCTCTGTTGTCCGCAAAGGGAAATCCGGAGCTGAAGAAATTGAGGCGATGATGAAAAATTATCGCAATAACCCAATGAAAGAAATTGCCGGCTCTAAGGTCATCTTAGTCAAAGATTATGCAACTTTGGTAGCTAATGATCTCACAGAAAATGAAAAATATACCATTGATATGCCTACTACATCAAATGTATTACAATATTTTACAGAAGATGGAACCAAAGTTTCTATCCGGCCATCAGGAACTGAACCTAAAATCAAGTTCTATATTGAAGTAAAAGGAGAATTGAAATCTCGAGAAGATTACGAAAAGGCAGATGCTGCAGCTGACAAAAAAATAGAAGCAGTCAAATTATCCTTAGGAATTTAATTCTAAAATCAATATTTATAAGAAAAAGGAGTTAGGACATTTCCAACTCCTTTTTCTTAATCTTCTCAGACAAAAATTCTATCCTTATAATATTTTATTCTGCTTCAGCCAACTTGTATTTATAACGTTTAACCATTAATATTTACACAATCGTTAATCCATTCTAATTTAGATAAAACCCAAAGAATATTCTTACTTTTGCAATTCTATTTATTTCCTTATCAAGGATGAACACAAATGTCCTCAATAAACTAAAGATTCTAGCGGAATCTGCGAAATATGACGTTTCATGTGCTTCCAGTGGAGTATCTCGTTCCTATAAAAAAGGAGGAATCGGAGATACCAGCGGATGGGGCATCTGTCATAGTTTCACAGAGGATGGCCGATGTATTTCGTTACTAAAGATAATGCTTACCAACAATTGCATTTATGACTGCGCCTATTGTATAAACCGGAGAAGTAATGATTTGCCAAGAGCAACATTTTCAGTGAACGAATTGGTCAATTTGACTATTGAATTTTATAGAAGAAATTATATTGAAGGATTATTTCTAAGTTCCGGAGTTGTGCGCAACCCAGACTATACAATGGAAAGACTTGTCAAAGTAATAAAAGACCTACGTTCGATACACCGATTTAATGGATACATCCATATGAAAAGTATTCCAGGTGCTAGTCAAGAACTGGTCAAAGAAGCTGGACTTTATGCCGACAGACTGAGTGTCAATATAGAAATTCCCAATGAAAAAAGTCTACGACAATTAGCTCCTGAAAAAGATTTCAAAAGTATACTGGAACCCATGCAATATATACAACAAGGAGTTTTACAAAGTGTTGAGGAACGAAAAAAATATAGGTATGCTCATCGATTTGCACCTGCAGGACAAAGTACACAAATGATTATAGGAGCTACGACAGATACAGACAAAGATATCCTGCAACTTTCTTCAGCCTTTTATCAAAAGCCAACAATGAAGCGAGTTTACTATTCCGGATATATTCCTGTTAATGAATATGACAAGAGATTACCTATGCTAAAGCATCCTCCATTGATAAGAGAAAATCGTTTATATCAAGCTGACTGGTTGCTTCGTTTCTATTCTTTCAGAGTAGACGAGATAGTAAATGATACATTCCCTGATTTGGATCTTGACATAGATCCCAAATTATCATGGGCTTTACGCCATCCTGAATACTTTCCAATAGACATTAATCGAGCTGATTATGAAATGTTGTTACGAGTGCCTGGAATAGGCATAAAATCTGCAAAATTGATTATTGTATCGCGCCGTCACGGGAATTTGGGAACATATCAACTAAAAAAAATAGGTATCATTATGAAAAAAGCTCAATATTTTATTACTTGTCGAGAACTTCCACCAAAAACTATACATGAAATGTCTCCCAATTTTATCAAAAACTTATTTATCTCCAAGCCTAAAAACAACCCCAGAAACCTACAACTAAATATTCCTTTTGATTCAGCAGAATGACAATTTTCATATATGATAAAACTTTTGAAGGGTTACTAACTTGTATATTCGACGCTTATTTTAAAAAAAGCTTCCCCGATTTTCTTTTATCCGAAAAAGATTCTCTACCCTTGTTTTATGATGAACTAATTACTATATATACTGACAATGAAAAATCGAGCCGTGTATGGATATGTCTGCAACATAAATTGTCCAAATTAGCACTTTCTTGTTTAGCTGCCTGTTGGTTTTCAGAATTGCCAAATATTGACATTATTATGTTCAGATATATACATAAAGTTATAGATGCTAAACAATCTATTGAATTAAATTTTGGAGATCCCGATGTTCTCGAAATAAGTAAAATAGGAAGAAAAGTCGGGCAAGAAAAAGGTAGAATCATTCAATTCCTTCGTTTTCAAAAAACCATTGACGGAATTTATTTTGCTGCAATAGAACCTCTTTATAATGTCCTATCATTAGTTATTGAACATCTGAAAAGAAGATTTAAAGACCAAAAATGGCTTATTTATGACATGAAACGCAACTATGGTTATTATTATGACTTATCCGAAGTAAAAGAAATAACTTTTGATAACCTCAAAGATATCCAATTTATTTCAGGTCTACTAAATGAAAATATCATGGATAAAGATGAGAAATTATTCCAACAGCTTTGGAAAGAATACTTCAAAGCAACCACAATACAAGAACGTATAAATCCCAAACTTCATCGTCAAAACATGCCCGTTCGCTTCTGGAAATATCTTATCGAAAAGCATTAGAAAATACACCTGATTTATATCCATATCATATAATAATTTGTTTCTCTTTTTTATTATTTTCCTATTTGTAAAAACAAACTAAACAGTATTTCTGTTATTACAGAAAAACAATATTATGAAAAAGTTAGCCAATATTCTCATTCCCATATTTATTTGTTTTCTGGTGGGATTAACAGCAAATTTTTTTCAATCAACGTCGATACACGAATGGTACCCCCATTTAAATAAACCTTCGCTAACACCTCCGAATATCGTCTTCCCTATAGCTTGGACATTCCTTTATATATGCATGGGACTTTCGATCGGACTAATCATTAGTTCAAAATCTTCTGAAAAAAAGAATATGATATGGTTATTTATCATTCAATTATTTTTCAATTTTTCATGGAGTATCCTATTCTTCTATCTACGCAACCCTCTATGGGGCTTAGCAAACATTATAATACTTGATATTGCTGTTATATATTATACTTGCAAAAGCTTTAAAATAAACAAAATCAGTTCCGCTTTATTTTTTCCGTACATACTATGGCTAATTTTTGCAACTTACCTAAATCTTTATATCTTTTGGTACAACTAATTAAATATAAAGTCAAGAATAAGCCTCCCACCATTTGCCTAAAAATATTCCGCCAACATTACTTTAACGGCAACGGTTCATTCAAATTCATATTCTTTAATAAAATATGATCAGCAACTTTGTACATTTCTTCCCTTGAGTGTATCAGGGATTCCCACTGGTCATGATAGAGATAATCTTGATCAATCTTAAAATTTTCAGACCCTAATCGATCAATACGGGACAACAATAATCCAACTGTTATCCGATTTATATCCATTGCCGGCTGATAAGCTAAAACTCGTTCATCATCAGTAGCTGTTTCTATCAGAATATTTATCTTAACCAAAAGATATAATATTTGCCCTGTAAGTTTAATGGGTATATGATATAAATTAGATATTTCTTCACTGGTAAGAGGACTTTTTCCACTTTCAAATCGCTTAACCACTACAGACGCAATCAGTATAGAAAAAAAATCTTTATATCTACGGCTTATATTTTTAGTATCGCTTTCAAAATTATAATTCTGAATATTTTGGGCCGAAAAAGACAATACTGCCCCAAACAAACAAATAAGCCAAGAAAGTTGCATCCACAAAAGAAATAACGGAAGGAATGCAAAACTCCCATAAATAGCATTATACTTAGATACCCAAATTTGTCCACTAATATATACATATTGAAAAATCTGAAAAGCGGTTCCACATATAATACCTGCAACAAATGCATTCAAAAATTTTACTTTCGTATTAGGAACCAGTATATATATACCTGTAAAAAGAAGGCATGTAAGAAAATAAGGAGCAAAAGATAAAAGGTTACGAACCAAAGGACTAATAAAATTGAGATAGACACTATTGTTTATGCCTGACGAAACAAAAATAGACAAACCACTGGAAGCAATCATCAAAATAGGCAAAATAACAAACATTGAGGTATAATCGGTAATCTTTCTATAAAATGAACGGTTTTTCTTTACTTGCCATATATCATTTAGAACATTTTCAACATTTCCCATCAAACTTATTACCGTCCAAAACAAAAAAATCAATCCTATTCCTACAAAAACTCCACTTTGGGCCTGATTAAGATAAGCATCCACAAATGTAAGGACATGAGACAAGGCTTCTTTTTGTGCTGGAATGTAATCAAACAACTGGCTTTGTATGATATTTTGAAATCCAAAACCCTTCGCTATTGCAAAAATCAAGGCTAAAGCCGGAACTACAGCCAATAATGTACTATATGTCAAAGCCGAAGCTTTTGACATAAGATCATCTTCAATAAAACGGCGTATCGATATATAGATAGTTTTAACCAAATTAATCAATCTCTGGCGAGTACCCGACACTTCATTCTCTGTAATACGCCACATATCTTCGAGTACAAATTTAAGTCCCCAATGAAAATATTGTTTTAAACGCTCTATGATTGATATCTTTGCCATTTTTCTAACCATTAATTAAGGAAAGATTACAGTAACCCATTTATATATATCGTCATTATCTTTATTTCCTTTCTAAATAAAGAAACAAACGCATATCCTTTAAAACAAATAATACCTTATTTTGTATCTTCTGACATCTTTTTTTATAGAAAAAATACAGTAGGCCGATAAGCCGGGTTCTGTACCTTCATTTCAAAAGGAATCTGTCATTTATCTTGACTTTATGTTACCATAAAGCTCTAGCGGTTTACCCCCCGACATCGGACGAGCAGCCCTACAACGTCGGTATACATAACCTTACAACCCATAAGATGTACGGCTCTTTATGTTACCATAAAAACCGGTAAGCTCTTACCTCACCTTTTCACCCTTACCTTTTTTAAAGGCGGTTATTTTCTGTTACATTACTCTACCCTCACGGATAGCTTCCCGTTAAGAAATATGGTGCTCTGTGTTGCCCGGACTTTCCTCATATGTAAAAAACATAAGCGACAGATTGTCCTACTGTATTTTGTACAAAGATACACCTTCAGCTCGGCTTATGCAAACATTAGTATCGGAATCTGATTAACTTTAAGCCTAATACAAATATACTTTTATATTAAAATATAACGGGAACAATATCTTATCAAAAAATTTTTCTGCATCAACTTCTACCAAACAATCAGTTTTGGAGTACCACCCTATAATCCTTACTGCAGTAACAAATTATAAATAATCAAATATTTTGACATGTAATAATATCATCTTACATCTCTAATCAATTCTCGAAAAAAGAAGAAATAGAATTTTAAACGTAACCCTCTACATTATTTCTACTCAATTAATATAAATCAGGTCTATAATGAAAAATATATATTCACTGTCTGACAAAATCTATAAAATAGCACACCATTATCATTTAATATCAATCCAACTAATCTAAAAATAAAAAATACAGACATAAATATATATTTTTCTCCATATTCCAACTTAATATATTCTATAAATATAAGAGCATTTCAGTTCATCTCATTATGTATTCATTTTTGAATCCTTACAACACAATCAAATAAACAATAATCTGTCAATTATTCGATACTGTTAATTATAAATGCAGACTTTATGTCAGTAAAACACAGCAACTTTGTCGGGTCTCCAATCATATTTGCGTTAAGTGCTGTTAAGTCGGTATGTGTGCTATTAAAAGTTTATAAAATTCATGACAGTATAGAATAAACGCACGAATATTGTATTAAATTTAACGACTGAAATATTTAAAACGAACATTAATTTAACATTTGAATAAAACAGAATTATGGAAGATTACAGAAAAAAACTATTAAGTTTCGCTCTTGTTGCTCTTATTAGTTCGGGCATCTCAATCGGTGCTTATTCATTACTAAATGCATCAAAATCAATAAGAAATAGCAGTAGTATTGAAAACGAATCCGTTTTTGCCAGACCAGTAGGGTATTCGATGACCTCGCATGCTCCAGCTGTAGAAACAGATTTTACAAAAGCAGCAGAAAGTACAGTAAATGCTGTAGTAAGTATAAAATCGACAACAAACACAAAAGCTCAACAACAAGGTATGATGCCAGATCCTTTCTTTGAATTCTTTTTTGGACAAAGAGGTAATGGTAATATGCAACCCCAACCACGTGTCGGTATGGGATCGGGAGTCATTATCTCGACTGACGGATATATCGTAACCAATAATCATGTAATAGACGGTGCTGATATATTAGAAGTAACCCTGAATGACAAACGGTCTTTTAATGCAAAAGTCATAGGAACAGATCCATCTACAGACCTTGCACTATTAAAAATAGAGGCTAAAGACCTTCCTATCATTACTTTTGGAGACTCTGATAAATTGAAGGTAGGGGAATGGGTGTTAGCTGTAGGTAATCCCTTCCAACTAACTTCCACTGTAACAGCCGGTATTGTAAGTGCTAAAGCCCGCTCCTTAGGGATCATTTCAAGTAATAGTAAAAACCACACTATGGGGCTCGAATCATTTATCCAAACTGATGCTGCAGTAAATCCAGGAAACAGTGGCGGAGCATTAGTTAATACTAACGGTGAATTAGTTGGAATCAATACTGCTATATATTCCGAAACAGGAGCCTATTCAGGATATTCATTCGCTATCCCTACAAGTATTGTAAGTAAAGTAATTACCGATTTAAAACAATATGGAACTGTACAAAGAGCTGTTTTAGGTATTGCTATACGTCCTATAAACTCCGAATTGGCAAAAGAAAAAGATATTGATGTACAGGACGGTGCATATGTAGAAGAAGTAAACGAACGTAGTGCTGCTATGGAAGCAGGAATAAAGAAGGGTGACATCATCAAAGCTATTAATGGCGTCAAAATTAAAAATGTTGCCGAACTACAAGAACAGGTCAACCGCTATCGTCCCGGTGACAAGATCAAAGTAACTATCGTGCATAATAAACAAACAAAAGACATTGAAGTTACGTTGAAAAATAGCCAAGGCAATACAACTGTAAGTAAAGCTGTTGGTATAGATTCTTTAGGGGCAGCCTTCAAAGAATTGAAAGACAAGACACGTCAAGAATTGAATATCCGTTATGGTGTACAAGTTGACGGTATTAAAGCCGGTAAATTCCAAGCTGCCGGAATAAGAAATGGATTTATTATTCTCCGCATCAACAATACCCCTGTATCATCTGTAAGCGATGTCGAAGATATATTCAACAGTATTATGAAAGGGAACAATAGGGATAAAGTAATGTTTATCACAGGTATTTATCCCAACGGTAAAACCGGATATTATGCCGTTGATTTGACTGAATAATTTGCACGAAGATATAAAGAACAATAACAAAGCACAACCTTCTGGTTATAATTAGACAAAAGGTTGTGCTTTTATCAAATCATAAGAATGGCTATAACACAATAAAATCAGAAACAAATCGTTATTATAAGTGTTGTACCTATAAGCGCTAAAAACGAATATAATTTATATTCTACTTACTATATATTTATATGGTATAAGGATTGAATATTGGTAAAAAAGCGTTATATTTGCACTCCAAATTTTCATTTTGCAAAATGAGACAATTAAAGATTACAAAATCAATTACCAACAGGGAAAGTGCTTCTCTTGACAAGTATCTTCAGGAAATCGGACGCGAAGACTTGATTACAGTTGAGGAAGAGGTTGAACTTGCCCAGCGTATTAAGAAAGGCGACCGAGTTGCTTTGGAAAAGCTGACTCGAGCAAATTTACGTTTCGTTGTATCAGTAGCTAAACAGTACCAAAATCAAGGATTGAGTCTTCCCGATCTTATCAACGAAGGGAATTTAGGACTAATTAAAGCTGCTGAAAAATTTGATGAAACCAGAGGTTTTAAGTTTATTTCTTATGCGGTGTGGTGGATTCGTCAATCAATTCTTCAAGCCTTGGCAGAACAGTCCCGCATCGTTCGTTTACCGCTGAACCAAGTAGGCTCACTAAACAAAATAAGTAAAGCCTTTTCTAAATTTGAGCAGGAAAATGAACGTCGACCATCACCAGAAGAGCTTGCTGACGAGTTGGACATCCCCGTAGATAAAATCTCTGACACAATGAAAGTATCCGGCCGTCATATTTCGGTAGATGCCCCATTTGTCGAAGGAGAAGATAATAGTCTGTTGGATGTATTGGTTAACGACGATTCCCCAATCGCCGACCGTTCACTTATTAACGAGTCTCTTGCTAAAGAAATTGACAGAGCTCTTGCTACACTGACCGAAAGAGAAAGTGATATTATCAAAATGTTTTTCGGTATTGGATGTCAGGAAATGACACTGGAAGAAATCGGCGATAAATTCGGCCTTACAAGAGAGCGCGTACGCCAGATTAAAGAAAAAGCCATTAGGAGATTAAGACAAAGTTCTCGTAGCAAATTGCTAAAAACGTATTTGGGATAATTGCAAATGAGATTATCAAAAAAAGCACCTAAGTATAGGTGCTTTTTTATTTTTGACTTTTTAGCCCATAGTACTGAATTTGCATAAGTACACTATCGAATAAAGAAAAAAATAGAAAAACGTCTACATTATTACAATAAACTTTACCTCCCTCCATAAAAAATTGATAATGAATACAAAAGGAGACTGAATACTTACAATTTAATATAAAATAGAAGTTATTATCTTACAAGATATAATTTTTTATCATAAAAAAGTATCATTTTTATTTTGAGATTAAAAAACTATCTATATATTTGCAATCAAAATAAAACAAACAATACTTTATCATTATAAAAAATGAGACACTTTATTGATCTACTACTCGGTCTAAATATTATTATTCTATCGGGATTTACCGAAAGGATGTGAGCGGGTACAAACCTTTTATAAAAGGGAAATCAATAAAAGAAAAATGCAAACCTTTCTCACACCATGTGCAGAAAGGTTTTTTTATGACAATAACAAAATAAAATTAAATACAAATGAGTGACAGATTATTTATTTTCGATACTACTTTACGAGACGGAGAACAAGTACCAGGCTGCCAATTGAACACAGTCGAGAAAATCCAGGTAGCAAAAGCGTTAGAAGGATTGGGCGTAGACGTTATTGAAGCGGGATTTCCTGTATCCAGTCCAGGCGATTTCAAATCAGTTGTCGAAATCTCAAAAGCTGTTACATGGCCTACAATTTGCGCATTGACACGCGCTGTAGAAAATGACATAAAAGTTGCTGCCGATGCTCTTGAATATGCCAAACATAAAAGAATACATACTGGTATCGGTACCTCTGACTATCACATAAAATACAAATTTAATTCTACTAGGGAAGAAATTATTGAACGAGCTGTTGCTGCCGTAAAATATGCCAAAAAGTTTGTGGAAGATGTACAGTTTTATGCTGAAGACGCAGGCCGTACCGATAATGAATACTTAGCACGTGTGATAGAAGCTGTAATCAAAGCAGGAGCTACCGTTGTCAATATTCCTGATACCACTGGATATTGCCTGCCCGATGAATTCGGCCGAAAAATTAAATTCCTTAAAGAAAATGTAAAGGGAATAGACAATGTCGTAATTGCCACGCATTGTCATAACGATTTGGGTATGGCTACAGCCAACACTATTTCGGGTATTATGAATGGAGCCCGACAAGCAGAAGTAACTATTAATGGTATAGGTGAGCGAGCAGGAAATACTTCACTTGAAGAAGTAGCTATGATTTTTAAAAGTCATCACGAAACAAATATCGTAACAAATATAAATACCCAAAAAATCTATGGTATCAGCCGTATGGTTTCAAGCCTGATGAATATGCCTGTACAACCCAATAAAGCAATTGTCGGAAGAAACGCATTCGCCCATTCTTCAGGAATACATCAAGATGGTGTATTGAAAAATCGGGAAAGCTATGAAATCATAGATCCTAAAGATGTTGGTATAGATGAAAATTCTATCGTACTGACAGCTCGTAGTGGACGAGCAGCACTAAAACATCGGTTACATATATTAGGGGTAGAATTAGATAAAGAAAAGCTGGACAAAGCATACGAAGATTTCTTAAAGTTAGCTGACCGGAAAAAAGATATCAATGACGACGATGTACTGATGTTAGTCGGAAAAGAGCGTTCTGCGAATGCCCGCATCCGTTTAGAGTATCTACAAGTAACTTCCGGTGTCGGTGTACGCCCGGTAGCCAGTATTTGTCTTGATATTGCCGGAGAAAAATTCGAAGCTGCGGCCTCAGGCAATGGACCAGTCGATGCTGCAATTAATGCCGTAAAACAAATTATTCATCGTAAAATGACTGTACAAGAATTTCTCATACAAGCCATTACCAAAGGAAGTGATGATGTAGGTAAAGTACACATCACTGTTTCTTACGAAGGAGCTCACTACTACGGATTTTCAGCCAATACCGATATTGTAGCAGCTTCGGTAGAAGCTTTTATAGATGCTATCAACAAATTCATCATCTAACAAATATCATAAGCAGATTCTAAATCTATTAAAAATTATTCTTAAATTGGAAGAATTTAAAGAATACGTTTTATCAAATGATTAAAAGAACATATATCCAATGAAAACATTATTTGACAAAATTTGGGATGCTCACGTAGTATCAACAGTAGAAGGCGGTCCGACACAACTATACATCGACAGGCATTACTGCCACGAGGTAACTAGTCCTCAGGCATTCAACAGCCTCCGAGAACGAAATCTAAAAGTATTCCGTCCAGAAAAAACAACTTGCTCACCCGACCATAATATTCCGACTTTAAATCAGGATAAACCGATACAAGACCCTATCTCACGAAAACAAGTTGAGGAATTGACCAAAAATGCACAGGAGTTTGGATTGACACTTTTCGGTTTGGGACATGAAAAAAATGGTATCATTCATGTTATTGGTCCTGAAAACGGACTCACACAACCGGGAATGACTATTGTCTGTGGTGACAGTCATACATCTACACATGGAGCATTTGGTGCCGTAGCGTTCGGAATAGGAACCAGCGAAGTTGAAATGGTTTTGGCTTCACAATGTATTTTACAACCAAAGCCGAAAAAAATGCGTATCACAATTGATGGCAAATTGAAAAAAGGTGTGACAGCTAAAGACATCGCTTTGTTTGTCATTGCAAGAATGACAACTGGTGGTGCTACTGGATATTTCGTAGAATTTGCCGGAGAAACTATCCGATCTTTAAGTATGGAAGAGAGGATGACAGTATGTAATCTAAGTATAGAAATGGGAGCGCGTGGAGGAATGATTGCTCCAGACGAGACAACCTTTGCTTATGTAAAAGGTAGGGAATACGCACCTAAAGGAGAAGAATGGGATAAAGCTATTGCCCAGTGGAAAGAGCTAAAAAGCGATGATGGAGCAATATTTGATAAAGAAATATATTTCAATGCCGAAGAAATAGAACCTCGTATTACATATGGGACTAACCCCGGTATGGGCATGGGTATACAAGATACAATTCCCTCTCTTGAAGAGATTGATGAAGCCGGAAAAATATCTTTTTGCAAATCATTGGATTATATGGGATTCAAACCGGGAGAAAAATTAATCGGGAAAAAAATAGATTACATATTTTTAGGTAGTTGTACAAATGGAAGAATTGAAGATTTCAGAGCTTTTGCTCAGTTCGTTAAAGGAAAGAAAAAAGCTGAATGTGTAACCGCTTGGCTCGTTCCTGGTTCTTGGAAAGTAGAAAAACAAATCCGGAATGAAGGTTTAGATAAGATACTGAATGATGCGGGGTTCGAACTACGCCAACCCGGATGTTCTGCCTGCCTCGCTATGAATGACGACAAAGTACCTGCCGAGAAATATGCGGTATCTACATCAAATCGAAATTTCGAAGGCAGACAAGGTCCAGGAGCTCGAACAATTCTCGCAGGCCCTCTTGTTGCAGCAGCAGCAGCTATCACCGGAGAAATAACAGATCCAAGAGACTTTTTATAATTGATTCAGAATGTTTAATCTATAATAATCATGACAGATAAATTTGAAACTTTAACATCAACTTGTATCCCATTACCTATGGAAAATGTAGATACAGACCAGATAATTCCAGCCCGTTTTCTCAAAGCGACTACCCGTGAAGGTTTTGGAGATAATCTCTTTCGCGACTGGAGATACGATAAAGAAGGTAATTTAATAAAAAGTTTTGTTCTAAATGATCCAACATATACTGGCTCTATACTTGTGGCCGGAAAAAATTTCGGTAGTGGATCGAGTCGAGAACATGCAGCCTGGGCTGTAGCCGGTTACGGATTTAAAGTCGTTGTATCCAGTTTTTTTGCTGACATCTTCAAAAACAATGCATTGAACAATTGTGTGCTTCCAGTCGTAGTATCCGAATCATTCCTTGCCGATTTGTTTGCGGCCATCCGAGAAAACCCACAAACGACCGTAACTATAAATCTGGAAAAACAAACTATCGTTAACAATGCAAATAAGGCTATAGAGACATTCGATATAAATCCTTACAAAAAGAATTGTTTACTTAACGGATTCGATGATATTGATTACCTGCTGAGCCAGAAAGATAAAATTGAAGCTTGGGAAAAAAATAAAATATAACATTTTCTATCACTATCTCCTATTAAAAATTGGATATATATCAGACTTATTCAATAGAGAGAAATATATAAATTTTCTTAAACTGACAAATAAAATATAAGTATGTCGATAGAAATAATGGATACCACTCTTCGTGATGGAGAACAAACCTCGGGAGTTTCTTTTGCAGCTCAAGAAAAACTGAGTATCGCCAGACTTCTACTTGAAGAACTGAAAGTCGACCGAATCGAAATAGCATCGGCCCGAGTATCAGAAGGTGAATTCGAATCTGTAAAGCGAGTCTGTGAATGGGCAGAAAGACGCAATCACTCAAACAAAATAGAAATCTTAGGATTCATCGATGAAGGAATCTCTATTAGATGGATTAAACAAGCTGGAGGAAAGATAGTGAATTTACTTTGTAAAGGTTCTAAAAAACATTGCGAACAACAATTACGTAAAACTCCACAAGAACATATATCTGATATAAAATCAACAATAGAAAAAGCTCGAAAGAATGACATTGATATCAATATCTATCTGGAAGACTGGTCTAATGGTATGATACAATCTCCCGATTATGTCTTCCATCTTATCAATAGTCTACAAGATGAACCAATAAAAAGATTCATGTTACCTGATACATTAGGTATATTGAATCCATATCAAACTTTCGAATTCTGCAACAATATATGCCAACAATATCCTGATATCCATTTTGACTTTCATGCTCATAATGATTACGATTTGGCAGTTGCCAATGTCTTATCGGCAGTAAAAGCTGGTATAAAAGGTATCCACTGTACCATCAATGGTCTTGGAGAACGTGCCGGTAATGCACCTTTATCAAGTGTATTAGCCGTATTACATGACCAGCTAAAACAAAAAACCCATATCGATGAAACTAAAGTAAATCAAGTAAGCCGTGTCGTAGAATCTTACTCCGGTATCCGCATACCTTCCAATAAACCGGTCATCGGTGAATACGTCTTTACTCAATGCGCCGGAGTCCACGCCGACGGAGATAGCAAAAACAACCTATATTTTAATGATCTACTTCCCGAAAGATTCGGTCGCACTCGGGAATATGCATTGGGGAAAACATCAGGAAAAGCCAATATTCGTAAAAATCTGGAAGTTCTGGGAATAGAATTGGATGATGAATCGATGCGAAAAGTTACGGAACGAATTATAGCTCTCGGTGACAAAAAAGAATTAGTAACTCAAGATGATCTTCCATATATAATTTCAGACGTATTGAAGCACAATGACAAAGACCAACCAATACGGGTACTTAATTATTCTTTAGCTCTGGCTCAAGGTCTAAGACCTGTCGCTGTCATTAAAATGGAAATACATGGTATTCAATATGAAGAGACATCTATAGGTGACGGACAATTTGATGCTTTTGTAAAAGCTCTACGAAAGATTTATAAAATACAACTGAAACAACCGTTTCCTATGCTGACAAACTATATGGTAGACATTCCTCCTGGCGGACGAACAGACGCACTTGTACAGACAGTTATCACATGGAATCATAACGGGCACACATTCAAAACCCGAGGGCTCGATGCCGACCAAACTGAAGCAGCTATACAGGCGACTATTAAAATGCTGAATCAAATTGAAAGTATGTAATAACAAAAAATATTTATATTAAAATTTACTTATTATGAAAATGAACATCGCTGTACTCCCTGGAGATGGGATAGGGCCCGAAATTGTTGCTCAAGCTCTGAATGTAACTAAAGCCATATGTAAAAAATTCGGACATGAACTGACATACAAGCAAGCTCTGGTCGGGGCATGTGCTATCGATGAATGTGGGAACCCCTACCCTGACGAAACTCACGAACTCTGTATGCAATCGGACGCAGTTTTGTTCGGGGCAATAGGCTCCCCTAAATATGATAATAACCCATCAGCAAAAATTCGTCCTGAACAAGGGTTGTTAAGTATGCGAAAAAAATTAGGATTGTACGCTAATATACGTCCCGTAACCACATTCGAATCATTGATACATAAATCTCCTTTACGTACTGATATTGTAAAAGGAACTGACCTGATGTGCATACGAGAACTTACTGGAGGCATCTATTTCGGACGTCCTCAAGGTAGGAGTGAAGACAATAACACAGCGTATGATACATGTGTATATACCCGTGAAGAGATTGAACGTATCGTTCATTTAGCATATAAATATGCTATGCAGAGAAAGAAAAAGCTTACAGTGGTAGACAAAGCAAACGTCTTATGTACTTCTCGATTATGGAGAGAAGTTGCTCAAAAAATAGAAAAGCAATATCCTGAAGTAACCACTGAATACATGTTTGTAGACAACGCTGCCATGCAATTGATACAATGGCCAGGACGTTTTGATGTAGTCGTTACAGAAAATATGTTTGGAGATATTCTCACTGACGAAGCTTCTGTCATCACCGGTTCATTAGGAATGCTCCCTTCTGCATCGGTAGGTATACATACTTCCGTCTTCGAACCTATCCATGGCTCCTATCCTCAAGCTGCGGGGAAAAATATAGCTAATCCCATTGCTACCATATTATCCGCTGCCCTAATGTTTGAATATGCTTTCAATCTGCCCAATGAAGGAAAATTGATACGCAAAGCTGTTGACGCCTCCATAGAAGCGGGTATCGTTACTGAAGACCTAACCAAAGATGGTAAAACATACTCTACTTCTGAGGTCGGAGAATGGATAACAAATTATATCAGCAATTATCAATTATGACTTTCCCATTCCTTCTAAACTCATTTGTCTAAATAAATATCATTATATTTATTTTAAAAACAGTCCAAATATTAAACTTTTGGACTGTTTTTTTGTCTTAATATTATAAATATATAAAAATGGAAAAAACAGAATTTTCTATATATACCAAATGGATATTTATACTACTGACCATTGTTAACTTACAAGCCTGTGAAATAGAATGGGGCGACGATAGACCAAGACATCCAGGAGAGGCTACTGATATGCTTTGTTATAAAATATGGTCCGATACATTTAGAAACAACCAAGGATTTACAGTAACACAAGAACTCCGTTTCTGGGCGGATGGTTATGGAGAAGAAACCTTACGTACAGTCTATCCCGACCGCACCCAAATAGAAACATTTCCCTTTGAATGGAGATGGAACAGTTATTACTATGATGCCCTTATATGGCGTTATAGAGATGGGGCCGAAACCTATTTTGACCAATTACGACTTGATTTCAGTACATTATCCGGTAGATTCGGCCCAGATTTTGTAACATTTTATAACATGGGAAGATTCTAAAAAAGACTATTCAAACAAAATATTAATACACTGGAAATATAATAAAATATTTATTACAACAGTTTTCATTACTTCAATTAACATATTGATAAACAATATATAAATATACTCTATTTTCGCTTTATGAGATATTTATATAAATAAAATATATATATATTTCTCCCTTTATTTTTGTTTTTAAACCATGATTCTGTACTTTTGTTATATAAAATATAATTTACAATTTATTTATATATTTAATTATTAAATGATAAAATGAAAAAACAGATTATTCTTATTTGTTTACTCCTATCTTGCTGTACAACTATTTCATTCGCACAACGAGATATGAAAGCATTCGAACACTTAGCTGTAGGATTGGAAGCCGGAACAACAGGTATAGGCCTTGATGTCGCTGTTCCATTACATCCACATTTCGCATTAAGAGCCGGTATCGCTATGTTTCCTTACTCCTATTCCACAGGATTTGATATTGATTTCGCCAGTTCAGAAATGGATAATATCGTCAATCAATATCCTAATATCAAAAACGAATTAAAACAAAACGGATTGCCAACGAATTCTTCCGAATTGGATACAGAAGCTAATCTAAAAGCAAAATTAGGTCTATTGAATGGAAAAATATTAGTAGATATATACCCATTTCGAAAAGCCTCTTTTCATTTTGTAGCAGGATTATATATCGGAAAGAGTAAATTAGTATCTGTCACCGGAAAGATGCCACAACAAGTAACCGAAGTATCTGAGATTTTAAACAAATATTCTCAACAAACAGGAGTAGATTTTGAAACAGGTATTGCATTAGGAGATTACTCTATCCAAGCCAATGAATTAGGCAATGTAGATGCTGCAATCAAAATAAATAGTATAAAACCTTATGTAGGGCTTGGATTTGGGCGTTCGGTACCCCGTAAAAGAATTGGATGCCAATTTGAGATGGGTGTCATGTTTCACGGTAAACCCAAAATTGTCAGCAGCATAGCCAGTGTAAATGATTTACTGAATGACGAACTCAGTTCTTCCGGTATTACAGATATAATGGATAAAATAACGATTTATCCCATGATTTCCTTAAAATTAGTTGGACGCATTTTCTAACTATAATTTCTTCTAACAAAAAATGAGATGCCGTTCTCCTTTTATAATAACGACATCTCATTTTTGATTTCGAATCGAGAATATTATTTAGCAGCTTTTCCACTAAACACCACAATACGATTCCAGTTATTATTGTTAGGATAAGGTTGAGAATCACTACCATTCCCTATCATCTGGATACGATTGGCCTTGATGCCATATTTACCTGTCAAAATTTTCACAACAGCGTCAGCACGCTTCTTACTCAACTCTTTATTATATGCTGGAGTACCAGTTTCTTTATCAGCATATCCAATTACAGTAACGTTACAATCCGGATTTTTCTTCATCCACTCAGCTATATTATAAACGTTGACCATCTCTTCAGGAGAAACCACTGCACTATTTATTGTAAAGCGAACTACTGAAGTCAAATCAGCATCACAATTTGAAACAGGTTCTGGAACAGGGATAACTTCCTCTGCAACAACAACCTCTGGACAAGGAGGACATTCGCGAGATTCACAATCTTGTAATCTCGAACGTAAATCATTTACTTTATTATTCAAATCATTAATAACAACTCTTTCTCCATAAGGATCAAATGCGTTGAAACGGTCCTTTCCAAATTTTACAGTCAAACCACCGATAGCCGATACAATAGATTCCACTTGTTTTCCTTGTACTACTCCGTTAAAATGATCACCCATAGCATTTGCCCGACCTTCTAAGAAAAAGTCAACATAATGAGATAAACGGAAATTCAGTTTTATACCAGCTGATACAGGTAAGCCATACGTCCTATGGTCATTAATCGGATTTTTGAATGCTAACGCAGCTCCAACACCAGCAAACGGTATAACCGAAACTACACGTTTTTCATTATAACCACCTAAGGCATTCGTCAAATCCCACATCAAATCACCGTAAACCGCAGCATAGCGAAAATGATTCATATGTTCTTTATCTGGCCATAACGGATGAAGAGCTCCGCCCATTGCACTAATACGAACTCCCAAATATGGAGTAATCCATTTGCCTAAAGCAAAATTCATTGCTAAAGTATACTGCACATTCCCTTTATGTTCGGTAAGGAAAGTCTGAGCTCCTGCACCAAGAGATATGTACCAATTATCTCCCACTTTATTTGCATAATAATGAGTTTTACCGGGCAACATCTCTGCAACCGTCACCTCCTCTTCAACCACAGCTACTTGAGCTGCTCCACTTTCGACAAACGCCCAGGAAGCTACCAAGGCCAACGCCATCGAGTAAAGAACATGTTTTGTTTTCATCTTTTTGACAATTTAGTTTACATTTATTATGTGTTTGTAATTGTTTCCTGATAGAGTAAAAAAGGCCCTATTTACAATACAAACACTCCATTTTTATTTCTTTTGATGGTAAAACAACTCGCGTCGTCATTCTGTTCAAAACGATAAGATAAAAATATCATGAAAACATTCACCGACAGAACTTAAAGTTCGGATAGTCAAAAGAAAAGCCATTTAGTAAATTATATGTTTTTTTCAGAAAACAGAATATAATAATGTACAATAAATCGATAAAACTATTACACTTATTCCTATATATCATTTTTGGAAAAATAAAGACACAAACTGGGTCTTGAAAATCAAATTAAAAACTTTCAAGACCCAGCTCATAATCCAATCAAACTTTCTTATATCAAAAATTCAATCATTAATTCAATTTTGACATCCACATATACCCACTGATTTTATAATTTTTTTTACTCAAGAACAGCTGCCCATCCTCCATTTCGAGCCAGCTCTATCTTTATCTTGTCTCCAGATTTAACGATACTTTCTTTCTTTCGATAATCCATCGCTTGGTTACCAGCATTGATTCCGTCTTCAAAAGACGTCATCCGATATTCTTTGCTTCCTTTCAGAAAACTAAAATCGATTGTCAATTCACGTCGAGTCTCTTTTCCATTACAAATCGCACCGACATACCATTTCCCGTTCTTATTTCGAGCAATAACAACATATTCTCCAACTTTAGCATCCAAAACCTCCGTCTTATCCCACGTAACCGGCACACTTGTTATAAACTCAGTACAGTCCTGATTGCGATAATACAGAGTAGGATTATCAGCCAACATCTGAATCGCACTTTCAAAAACGACATATAAAGCTAATTGATAAGCTCTTGTTCCGATACTCGCCGCATTAGGACGCTCAGCTTTATACGATTCGGGCTGCATGCTTATCATCGCCCCCGGCGTATAATCCATCGGCCCTACTGCATTTCTTATAAATGGAAAATACAAACTATTTTCCGGAATGCAATTTCCCATATATTCCATACCTCGTACTCCCTCGTACGACAACAGATTAGGATACCTACGTTCTAAGCCCGCAGGTTTAAAGGCTCCGTGAAAATCTATTACCAAGTGATTTTCGGCAGCAGCTTTCACTACCCTTTCGTAAAAATTAACCATCCACTGGTCGCTCCGATCCATAAAATCTATTTTTATACCGGAGATACCCCATTCCGAAAATGTTTTAAAAAGATCGAAATGCTTTTCTACCGTAAGCCAAGTAAGCCATAACAGCACACCAACTCCTTTTTCTTTTCCATAACGAACAATTTCATGCACATTTACTTGCGGATTGGGAGTGTAAGGATCCTGTGTACTCAATGCCCATCCCTCATCCATCAATATATACGGAATACCATACCGGGCTGCGAAATCGATAAAATATTTATAGGTATCTAAGTTATAACCAGAAACAAAATTTACATCGGGTCCATACGGTGTAGCACCACTCCACCATTCCCAACTCACCTGTCCCGGTTTTATCCAACTATAATCAACCAATTCACAAGGAGAAGAAAGGTTATAAACCATTTCATTGGATACAATATCCCGAACATCGTTAGAAATTACAAAGAAACGCCAAGGAAAATTTCGAGACCCGGATGTTTTTGCTATATAATCAGCTTCTCTCAATATTTTAACACTGCGATCCCCATCTTCTCCAAACTCCAAAGGACATTTTGGGAATACCGACCGAAAACCATTATTCCCGGAACTTTTTATAAACATGCAAGGATAATCGTACAAATCAGCTTCCGAAATCAATATATTGTATCCATTGTTCGTCTCCAGCAAAACCGGGAAATAGCTCATCTGGTCAACATTTTTATACTCGGTCGTCTTTACATGGGTATAAGGGACTTCGCATGATGTTTTGAAACTTTCCGTTTGCGAAAGATGTGCCAAATAAGAATCGGGGAAATTTATAGAATACTCTTCATCCAAAACTTCTCTTTTTCCTTTTTTGTTCGTAATGAAACGATAGGCCACACCATTATCGTACGCCCTGAACTCTACAGAATAATCTCCGGCCATATCCATCCGCAAAACATTATAATGATTACGCACTTCGGCATTTTTCAAGGGAATTTCCCGTTTTACAGTTTCATCTACACTATTTCTCTTTATATTCCGCAACTTTGGCGACCGTCCCAAGACTTCATCCTTCAAATCCAAAGACATAGAACAATCTTTCAATAACAACTCACTTCCGGCATAAATGGAATAATAAATCTTGTCTTTCAACTGAATATCTACGATCAATGACCCGTCAGGAGATTTCAGCTCAACATTTTTACCATACATTCCGACACTACAAAATGAAAAAAATACCACACATAATAGAATAAATCGCTTCATGGTTTCAATTATAAATTAGACAAATAAAAAACAACTTCATCAATTTTGTCGACGCATAAAAATACAAATATATTTTCAAATACTCAACACAAAGTCTCGACAAATACAACGTTCTCTTTTATTTACAAAATCATCGTTTTTGTTATTGTCATAATTAATTTGTAATATTGCAGTGTATAGACTTCAGAAAGACGTAATATGCATAAAAAAAATAAATCACGCATCTTTTGGAAAAAAATGCGTTCTAAATATAAACTTTCGTTTTTCAACGAAAATACATTAGAAGAGGTATGGACTTTCAGATTATCCCGTTTAGGGGCATTCATGTTTTTTACTGCACTTGTTATCATCATATTCATGGCAGCAACTTATTTAATAGCAGGAACCCCTTTAAAGAACTTTCTCCCAGGATATCTTAAAAGAGATGCTCGTGCAAAAATTATGGATAATGCTTTGCGCATAGACTCACTATCAAAAGAACTTGAAATAAAAGATCATTACCTGCAAAATTTAAATCGTATCTTAACCGGGAATATTCGGCATGACTCCATAGAACAAATAAAAGATTCTTTGCTGACTTTCCCTAAAGATTCATTTCTGAACCGTTCTGAAACGACCTCCGAGTTTATAGAAAAATACGAAAAAGATGAAAAATATCGATTAAATGTATTTCACGATAATATACCTACAGACGGATTCATATTCTACCCTCCAGCCAAAGGACAGGTCGTCAACAATTTTAACCCCAAACGGGGACATTACGGTATCGATATACGAACTTCAAAAAACGCAGCTGTCTCTTCTGTTCTCGATGGGACTATTATTGTAGCCAACTATACATTAGAACAAGGTTATATAATTGCGGTCCAACATGGGAACAATTTTATTTCTATATACAAATACACCGGAGGTTTATTAAAAAAAGTAGGAGATAAAGTAACTGGAGGTGAAAAAATTGCAGTTGTAGACAATTACAATGACAGAATATCTACCGAAAACACATCCATAGAATTTCAACTTTGGTATATGGGACAACCATTGGATCCAGCTGATTATATTGTTTTTTGAATTGGTTTTGCATAAAATGAGTAAAAAAGAAAATTATTCAAATTATTTAACCCTCACTTCTTAAAATAAAAAAACTAAAAGCCGATTTTACATAGTTATCACTATTTAAAGAGAGATAATTTATATCTTTGCCTTACTTTTTGGAAAACTGTAAATATGAAGAAGCAACTTGCGATATTAGGATCGACCGGATCTATAGGAACTCAAGCTTTAGAAATCGTTTCGGAAAATCCTGATTTGTTTGAAATATATGCCCTAACAGCAAATAATAATGTTGATTTACTTATCGAACAGGCCCGACGATTTGAGCCTGAAGCAGTAATTATTGCTAACGAAAAACACTATAAAAAATTAACCGAAGCATTAGCAGACATACCTGTAAAAGTATATGCCGGACAGGAAGCCATTGCCCAAATAGTAGAGTCAGAACCCATAGATATGGTTCTCACCGCTATGGTTGGTTATTCCGGTTTATATCCTACTATACAAGCCATTAAAGCCGGCAAAACTATAGCATTGGCTAACAAAGAAACATTAGTTGTGGCAGGAGAACTTATCAATAAACTGGCACTCGAACATAAAACAGCTGTAATCCCTGTCGATTCTGAGCATTCAGCTATTTTCCAATGTTTAGCAGGAGAGATACACAATCCGATAGAAAAAATTATACTTACAGCATCTGGTGGTCCATTCAGGACATATACACAGGAACAGATGAAATCTGTAAAACTAAAAGACGCATTGCAGCATCCCCGTTGGAAAATGGGGAACAAAATAACAATAGACTCAGCCACTATGATGAACAAAGGCTTTGAAGTAATCGAAGCCAAATGGCTCTTTGATGTGAAACCTGAGCAAATTGAAGTTGTTGTACACCCCCAATCTATTGTACACTCAATGATCCAGTTCGAAGACGGAGCTATCAAAGCTCAGTTAGGAACTCCTGATATGAAATTGCCCATAAGCTATGCTTTTTCTTATCCGAATCGATTGAAGAATTCCAGTCATAAACTTAAAATCGAAGATTATCATCATCTAACATTTGAGTGCCCTGATACAGAAAAATTTCCTCTTTTGTCATACGCTTATCATGCTATGCAAACAGGGGGAAATATGCCATGCATATTAAATGCTGCAAACGAGGTAGCTGTCGCAGCTTTTCTACATGAAAAAATCGGATTTATAGAAATCACATCCCTCATCATGAAGACGATGGAAAAGATGTTCTTCATAAAAAATCCGACTTACGAAGACTACGTTAATACAGACAAAGAAAGTCGTATACAAGCAAAAGAACTAATCAAAAATTTATAATAACTTATAACAGATGGAGACATTTCTTATCAAAGCTTTGCAATTAATTTTAAGCCTATCTATCCTGGTTATTGTCCATGAATTCGGGCATTTTATTTTTGCACGGTTATACAAAATACGAGTAGAAAAATTTTATCTTTTCTTCAACCCTTGGTTTACCCTTTTCAAATTTAAGCCCAAAAACAGTGAAACAGAGTATGGTATCGGATGGTTACCTTTGGGCGGCTATGTAAAAATAGCCGGCATGATAGATGAGTCAATGGACAAAGAACAAATGGCAAAACCTGCCCAACCATGGGAGTTCCGGTCAAAACCTGCCGGACAACGTCTTATGGTCATGATTGCCGGAGTACTATTTAATTTCATCCTGGCTCTACTCATTTATTCAATGATTACATTCACTTGGGGTGATAGCTATCTCCCATTTAAAAATGCAAAAGCCGGACTCAATTACAGCGAAGTAGCACATCAGGCCGGGTTTAAGGATGGAGACATTCCCTTAGAAGCTGATGGAAAACCGTTAGAAACATTAACGGGAGAAACTGTACGAGCAATGGCAGAAGCCAAAATAATAAAAGTGGAGCGCGATGGAAAAATCGTAGAGATAAACATGCCCGAAAATTTTATGCTACAATTAATCGACAAAAACGAGAAATTTGCCTCCTTCAGATTTCCAATCGTCGTCAAAGAAGCTTCTCCCGGACAAGGAGCCGCTCTCGCTGGAATACAACCAGGCGATAGTTTGACAAATATTAATGGAACCCCCGTTCCTGATTTTATAACACTTACTAAAGCTTTGGATAGCGTAAAAGGGAAAAATGTAAATGTAACTTTCTACCGTTCCGGAAAAGAAATGACCTTGCCTGTGCAAGTAGATAAAAATGGTAAATTGGGTATTGCCTTAACCCCAATTACTGACATATATCCGTTAGTCACTATCCATTATGGATTTTGGGAATCTTTTCCAAAAGGGATTGAAAAAGGTATCAATACCTTAAAAGGATACGTCAGTGATATGAAATATGTATTTACGAAAGAAGGAGCCAGCAACTTAGGAGGATTTGGAGCTATAGGTAGTATCTTCCCCCCAGTTTGGGATTGGGAAGCATTTTGGAGTATGACGGCATTCCTCTCAATCATTTTAGCGTTTATGAACATATTGCCCATTCCAGCATTAGATGGAGGTCATGTGCTTTTCCTTTTGTATGAAGTAATTACACGAAGACAACCAAACGAAAAGTTCATGGAATATGCTCAAATGGCCGGTATGGCATTCTTATTTGCTCTATTGATTTTTGCCAATGGAAATGATATATTTCGATTCTTTTTCAAATAAAGAACCGATGAAACACACAGATTTTACATATGACATATAGCAAAATATACTTAAAACCCGGGAAAGAAGAATCCTTACAAAGGTTTCATCCTTGGGTATTTTCGGGAGCTATTCAGCGCTTCGAAAAACAGCCCGAAGAAGGGGATATCGTTGAAGTAACAGATAATAAAGGGAATTTTATTGCCTTAGGGCATTACCAGATTGGAAGCATTGCAGTCAGAGTATTATCATTCGAACCCACTACAATCGATCTTGACTTTTTTAAGAACAGATTAATGACAGCTTATGAATTACGTAAAAGTATAGGGCTCACTGACAGAGATTACAACAACACTTTCAGACTTGTTCATGGAGAAGGAGACAATCTTCCCGGTCTTATTATCGATATCTACGACCAAACGGCTGTTATGCAAGCCCATTCTCCCGGTATGCACTATGCAAGACACATACTTGCTGATGCCATTATACAAGTTTTGGGTAACCATATAAAAAATGTATATTACAAATCTGAAACAACTTTGCCCTATAAAGCACAACTTGACCCAGAGAATGAATATCTAATCGGAGGAGAAGCCGGAAATATTGCTATTGAATATGGACTCAAATTTCATGTAGATTGGCTGAAGGGACAAAAAACCGGTTTTTTTGTAGATCAACGAGAAAATAGGGCACTTCTCGAACGCTATTCTAAAGGACGGTCCGTATTAAATATGTTCTGTTATACTGGAGGATTTTCATTTTATGCAATGCGGGGAGGAGCAAAACTGGTACACTCGGTGGACAGTTCGGCTAAGGCAATAGATTTGACATGTAAAAACGTAGAATTAAATTTCCCTGGAGATACTCGGCATAAAGCTTTCGCTGAAGATGCATTCAAATTTCTCGACCAGATGGGAGATCAATATGACCTCATAATTCTCGATCCTCCAGCATTTGCCAAACATCGGAAAGTTCTGCATAATGCATTACAAGGATATCGAAAATTAAATGCAAAGGCTTTTGAAAAAATAAAACCTGGAGGCATAATATTTACTTTCTCATGTTCTCAAGTAGTATCGAAAGAAAACTTTAGACTGGCTGTTTTTAGCGCAGCAGCCCAATCGGGAAGACGTGTTCGCATTATTCATCAATTAACCCAACCTGCCGATCATCCTGTAAATATTTATCATCCAGAAGGAGAATATCTTAAAGGATTAGTTTTATACGTAGAATAGATAAAGACAAAGCAAGAGACTGTACTGAGAGGAATCAGATAGTCTTTTGCTCTATTTATACACAAACCTCTCCAACATAAAACTTCTTAAAAGCATTCTGAAATACCTCTCCACTCATAATCAAACAAGGTAATTCCAATGATAGAACCATACCAATGACTCCTAAATCTTAAATCTCCTAACAACGTCTTTCTCAAATAATTTTTACTTTTCCGAAATTTGTTTCCTCAAAAATAAATCGTCAAACAAAATTTTTCCTAAAACTAAACAGTGTATTTCTCATTTTTCATGTAATCCGACATTGTAATACAACAACAATAATTTCACAACAAAGAATAAATAACCAATTATAAATTAACTGATTACCTTAAATCCTCAAAAAAAACAGCACATCAAAATGTTAAATATAACTAATATATAGATAAAAACAGTGCAATCATTTGCACAAACCACAAACTATCTCTACATTTGCAATGTGTTTTTCATGGTATTAGATTTAAGGTTAACGAAGATTGGTTGTCGTGAGACAACCATTTTTTTTGCTTATACTTTTATATAGATAAATCATATATACCAACAATCAGGAATCATTTTAAACAAAAAAGAACCAACCATTTCTATATACCATCAATATATTCACAGAAAAGCTTATCTTTGCAAATATACAGAAGAAAAGCTACACCCTTATTCTCATCGAACAGATTCGTCAATTTAATAAAGTTCTATAAAACACCTTCTTTCGGAATATCTCCTTCCAATAGAGTACGAATAACATATTAATAAACAAGACTATCAATGCTTATTTGCAGAACTACTATCATATGGATATACTACCGTAACGCAATATTATTGACACATAAACCTTACGCTTTTGTAAAATTAGAATAAAAACTTACTTTATGCGAAAATAGAACTACAAAAAGCATGATACAACACGGTTAAGAATAGACAAAAATAAATCATCATCAAATTATCAATATAAATGAGATACTAAACAAGGTCTTAATAAAAAATAAACAGATAATTTAATATTTTTGTAAAATAAGTCTCAGACTGTAAAAAATCGACAATTATACGGAGTATGGAAAACTATAAATTCGATGACAATCTCAAAATACTGGTTATTGGTGCAGGAAGTGCTGCATGTCAGATAATCTCATCTATTAAAGAACAATGTTTATTGAGAGACCAAGCTCGACAAGAAGCAAAAAAGTCTCAAAAAATTGATGAGTTAAACGACTCCGACATAATTGACTTTTTGGCAGTAGATTCAGACGAAAAACTACTAACAAAACTTAACCTTCCCCTCAGACAAATATTACTCTTAGATGCAGATAGTAAATCTCGTCAAAAAAACTTATCCAAAATAAAAGGGAGAAAAGCAGTTATTCGAGAACTATTGCAGAAGGATAATATTTATATGCTCGTCCTTATTGCTCCCTTAGGAGGAGAAACCGGAAGTAAAGTCGCCATAGAAATAGCAGAAATCGCAAAAGAACTCCATATATATACCATTGCTTTAGCATCTGTTCCTTTCACATTCGAAGGAAATAATAGTTATTCCATAGCAACAACAGCGATTCAGATGCTCAACACTCTCATCGATTCTGTTGCTATACTCCCCAGTGACCTCATTATCAAAAGAGATAAAGAGCTCACGCTGATGAATGCTTTCAAAATATTGTCGACTTTATTTTCCGATACTTTTTTCTCCATCATCGACATTCTGAAAAAAAAGGAGTAATCACAATTGATTTTGCAGATTTAAGAAGTATATTACATAATTTATCCATCATCATATCAGAAACAAGTTCTGAAGAAAACCCTATTCAAGATACACTACAAAAAATATTAAGATATGCTCATTTAACTGATAAGGACGTAAATAAATCCAAATCCATTCTACTCAATATATTTATAAGTGCGGAATTTGAATTATTAATGGAGCATATCCAAGAACTTCAGTATTTCTTTTCCAAATTCGACAAACAAAAAATTACTTGGGGAGTAGCGAAAGATCCAACTCTAAAAGAAAAAGCAAAAATAGTCGCTATCTTTTCTGGTCTGAATGATGATGAATTTGAGACGGTAACCCGAACAGACCCACAAGATATAATCATAGAACAGAAAAAGCCTACATATCTGACTGAATACATTGATCGCATACACAATGATTTTCCTGGTAAAAAGGCATTTATAATAATGAGTTTTCAACAAACACCCATACATGCCCAAATACACGAAGTAATAAAAAAAGTTTTAAACAAATACAAAATTTCAGCTTTACGTGCCGATGATATAGAATATACCGATGACCTTATGAATAATATATTGGCTTACATCTATGCCTGTGATTTCGGTATAGCTGTTCATGAACGTATTACTACAGAGAATCCTAATCCCAATGTAGCCATGGAAATCGGCATATTTATAGGCTTAGGAAAACCTGTTTGCCTATTAAAAGAACGTACACTTAATAAACTGAACTCCGATTTAGCAGGAAAACTCTATAAAGAATTCGATTCATACAACATAGAACAGACACTAATCCCTGTTCTCGAAAAATGGATAAAAGACAAAAGATTTATTTCATGATGAGATCTCTCGGAATTTCTACAATTAAAAAAGCTCTTTAAGTCTAAATTCTGAAATCATACACAAACGAATAACACCAGAACAAATTTTACCGGCCTATACCAAATCATTGACGCAGCACTGTCCTGTAATCGTATTTCTACCGCCAATTCATCGAATGTAGCAAAGGTATCTCGCTCATATCACTTTATATTATTTAGAAACAAAGTCATAGACATAAGAAAAATAATACTCCATCACAAGATTAATAAAAAATAGAACACAAAAATAAATTCTAACCAATACCCACATATTATAGAATACAAAAATCACTTGTATATTTAATGTATATGACAATTTTTTATTCTATATACCCCTTTAAACTTTACTATTATTTTTTGACATAAAAAAAATATTTTCGATAAACTTTTGTCGGTAAAAAGCTTTAAGAACATCATTTTGATTGAAAATACATAAAAACAGCAACAATTATTTGCAAATAAAAAAAACTATACATACTTTTGCCTTTTGAAAAAGATTGGAATTGGTAGGTTTATAAAAATGTTATATAATAAATTGAAAGAAAATTATTCAATTAAATTACTAAATTAAATATCGCATTAAGTCAAAAAACAAGAAGAATTAACTTAAACACTAACTCAAATATGAAAAAAAGCAAGTTTATCTTGTGGGGAATTATGTTCTCAGTTATAGGGTCTTGCTATGCAGGAGACCTCCTTGTTGATAATAGTACAATACATTCACAACAAGAAGAAACCCAACTTAATATATTCAGAAAAAAAGGTAAAAAATCCAGAAAATCAAAAAAAGGAGATGTTTCAGCTAAAAGCGATACGACCAAATCAAAAAATGATTATGGGAAAATTGTTGGGGCAGAAACTATTACGCAAGAAGGGATGTTTCGCATCCATAAAAAGAAAAATGATTATTATTTCGAAATACCGATAAAGCTGCTCAATCGGGATATGCTGATTGTAAATAAGTTGACCAAAGTCCCCGCAGTTGTAAATGACGCCGGAATAAATAAAGGGATTAACTATCAGACAGAATTGGTGCGTTTCGAATGGAATAAAGATGATAATAAAATCCTTGTTCGTGAAATACAGCCTAAACCTCAATATCCTGATGGTGATGCTATCGGAAAATCTGTTGATGAAAATTACATATCACCATTAATGACAGGATTTAAGATAGAAGCATATAATAAAGATACAACAGCTTTTGTCATTAAAATAAATGACATTTACAATGGGGACTCTCCTATTAACCGCTTTTTCCCCAATTTAAATATAAGCTCTTCAATCGATAAAAACCTGTCGAGAATTGTTAAAACTAAGGCTTTTGAAAATAATGTTGTCGTTATATCTGAATTGACAACACATGTAAAAGAATTCAATCAGATCAGTAACGTAACGGCAGAAGTCAGTTCGTCCATTGTCTTGTTACCGGAGAAACCTATGATTGGACGTTACACGTCACCTTTAGTCGGATACTTTTATGTCCCTCAACTATTTTTCAGTGATAAGCAACAAAAATTAGATTCTCGAAAATTGATTACCCGCTGGAGACTCGAACCCAAACCGGAAGACAAAGATGCTTATTTGCGTGGAGAATTGGTAGAGCCTGTAAAGCCTATCGTATTTTATATTGATAAAACAACTCCTGTACAATGGAGAAAATACATCAAGCAGGGAGTAGAAGATTGGCAAGTAGCATTTGAAAAAGCCGGATTCAAAAATGCAATTATTGCCAAAGAACTACCTGATAGCGTTGCCGCAGATGAAGATGATATAAATTACTCTGTTATCAACTATGTCGCTTCGGCAGAATCGAATGCTATGGGACCATCGACATACGACCCCCGTTCAGGTGAAATCATCGAAGCTGATGTAATCTGGTGGCACAACGTAATTGCTATACTAAAAAACTGGATTACGATACAAACCGGAGCTGTAAATCCGGCCGCACAACAATGCTTACTACCAGACAGCCTTATGGGAGACGCTATGCGTTTTGTCGCCTGCCACGAGATAGGACACTCTTTAGGGTTACGCCATAATATGATTGCCTCAGCTGCTTATCCAACCGATTCGTTACGGTCAAAAACGTTTACGGACAAGATGAACTCAACAGCATCCTCTATCATGGATTATGCTCGATATAATTATGTAACGCAGCCTGGAGACGGAGTGACCCATCTTGCTCCGCACATCGGTCCTTATGACATATTTGCAATTGAGTTCGGATATCGTTGGAGGGATATACAGTCTCCTGATGAAGAAAAAGACGCTATCTATGAGTTTCTGAGTAAACATACCGGACCATTATATCGGTTTGCAGATGCTCAATCAATGCGAGAAGCTACTGATCCAAGAGCTATGATTGAAGATTTGGGTGATGATAATGTAAAGGCAGCTCGATTCGGTATGGCCAATATCAAACGAATCATGCCCCATATTATAGAATGGACTACAACTGGAGAGAAAGGCCAAACTTACATGGATGCCGGACGGCTATATAATGCAATCATCGGACAATGGAATCTCTATGCTTACCATGTACTCTCTAATATCGGTGGTATGTATCTCGAAAATACAGCCATTGGTGATGGACAAGAAACATACGCCTTTGTTGAAAAAAACAGGCAAAAGGAAGCCGTACAGTTTTTACTTGATGAGGTGTTGACCAGTCCAGATTGGTTACTAAATGCTGAAATCAATAAATATACATTCCCCATTCAGAACTCCGTTATTGGAGCTATCGAAAATTCTCCTTCATATACGCTGAAAAACATGCATGGTTATATTTTCTGGGATTTATTGACCAATAACCGCATTATTCGTATGATTGAAAACGAAAAACTGAATGGAAAAAAAGCTTTCACTGCTATCGAAATGTTAGATATGATGCATAAGCATATATTCGGTGTTACCGAAAGAGGAGGCATACCCGATGCAAATATGAGAGCTTTACAAAAAGGTTTTGTTGACGCCCTTTTAGTTGCAGCACAAGAAGAAGCTACAACAAAAAGTGCACCTAAATTAGTAGGCACAGGTCTGCAAGATCTTGTATTACCTTGTTACGGTCAGCACCTTGAAGGAAAAGACGGACATTCTGTACGTAATGTCAATTTCTACAGCGGACAGTCGAACCGCACATCTGATGCTGTATCAGTAAAACGAGGAGAATTACTTCGTATTAGAGACCTGTTACAAAAGCGAGTTAATTCAACATCCGATTTAGCAGCACGCTATCATTATACTGATGTTCTCTTGCGTATCAATACAGGATTAGGATTGAATAAATAACAATTGTATAACAAAATAAATTTAGTAACAAGCAATATTTCCGAACATTAGATTCGGAAATATTGAGTTATCTATCCAAAATAGGGATATAAAAATTATCCTTAAAGAAAAAATAATTATAACCGTCCGATGAAATAACAATTTCCCGGACATACAGATTTTGCCAGATGAAAAAGATTTTATTTATTTTAGTCCTGATGGTTTATACTACGTCGATATTCGCGGCTACACGCGAGGTCAAAGGGCTTGTAACCTCAGATGGAGATAACCTTCCCCTCATAGGTGCATCTGTGTTTGTATCAACTGACGATCTGAAAAAAATAAACCATCAAAAAGAATCGATAGGAGTAATGACTGCTATCGACGGCAGTTTCATTATCAATGTTCCCGATGGTATCACCCGTATTTATTGTAGTTATTTGGGTCATAACCAAAAGGAAATCAAACTTGGAAAAGAGACTTTCTACAACATCCATCTCGAACCATCTTCTTATGAGCTCGACAACATTGTCGTTACCGGTTATCAGAACATTGAACGCCGAAAATTGACATCTGCCATATCTAAAGTCAAAATTACAGATGAGTTGATTGGCAACACCCACTCTATCGACCAAGTTTTAGCAGGTCAGATAGCAGGGCTATCTGCCGTAACCTCTACCGGTGCCCCTGGAGCCCCCGTTAAAATAAGAATTCGGGGTACATCTTCTATTAATGGAACTCAAGATCCATTATGGGTACTTGATGGGCTTCCTCTTGAAGGAACAGATATTCCCAAAATGGAAGAACTACAAGATATAGATAATATTTACAATACCTCTATTGCCGGAATCAATCCCAATGATATAGAAGATATCACCGTATTAAAAGATGCTGCAGCAACAGCTATATATGGGGCCAGAGCTGCCAATGGGGTAATCGTCATTACTACTAAAAGCGGTAAAAAAGGGAAAACTCAAGTTTCATTCTCTACCAAACTTTCTTATACGCCAAACGTTAATATAGATAGGCTCAATCTTCTAAACTCAGACGAGAAAGTTCAGTTAGAAATGGATTTACTGCAGTCAGACTATACTTATCGTGAAGAAAAAGGTGGTGTATCTCAAATATTGCAACAATATGGGCAAATGGAGGCATTCAAAAACGGAGGATTCAATGCTATTTCTTCTGATGCACAGGCTGCCATCAATCGACTGCGTAATACAACGACAGACTGGAACGATATTCTCTTCCGGGATGCATTTAATCAAGAATACAACTTAAGTATATCCGGTGGTAGCGACCGAGCTACCTATTATACATCTTTAGGTTATTACACTGAAAAAGGAAATGTCATAGGTGTAGATGCCAGTCGCTTCAACTTTACAGGAAAAACGACCTATAAAGTAAATAAACACTTGAAATTCGGAGCAAGCGTATTTGCCAATCAAATGAAAAATAATTCGTTTTTGACAGATGCAGATAGTTTCTCAAGTCCGACATACTATTCCCGGAGAGCCAACCCGTACCAATTGGTATATGATGAAAATCATAACTACGTATATGATGACAATGTACAAGGTAAAGGTGATGACCGAAACGCAGATTTCAACATTTTCGAAGAACGGGCCAATACATCCCACGAAAATACATCACAATCCTTTAAAAGCCTTTTCGATGTGGAACTAAAAATCAATTCAATGTTCAAACTTACCTCCCAAGTAGGTTTGCAGGTAGATAAAAGTACAATAGAAAAAATTGCAGATAAAGATAGTTATTCAATTCGGAAAGACAAACTTCGCTCTATTGTGAATGGAGCCTCTTATCTGCCAGACGGAGGTTTTCACAAGCAAACAGACACAGAAAGCTCGCAAGTAACATGGAAAGCTATGGGTGAATTCAGAAAAAACATACGGAATGAACATGAGATAGAAGCTATGTTAGGAACTGAAATCCGTAAAACATGGTATAAATCATTATATGATGCTGCATATGGATATGACCGGAAAACAATGCAATCCAAACCGATTTTATTCCCTGAAGAGTCACACTCCTCCATGTTCCCATTAAGTACTATCAGTGAAACGGAAAATGCTTATGTTTCAGGATTTGCAACTTTTTCCTATTCATTTCGCCATCGATATACGTTAGGTGCCAGTATCCGATTCGACGGTTCTGACCTCTTCGGAGTAGACAAGAAATACCGTTATCTTCCTCTATACTCTGTCAGCGGACTATGGCGTATCTCATCCGAATCGTTTATGAATGGTATAGAATGGATAGACAATCTGGCTATCCGGGCATCTTACGGACTACAAGGCAACATCGACAAGAACACTTCTCCTAAAATTCTTGGGAAATATGAAAATAGAACTATCTTGCCGGGAACGACAGAAGAAGTTATATCGATATCATCACCTCCTAATGAAAAATTACGTTGGGAAAAAACTCATTCTTCAAACATAGGATTTGATTTTTCCGTATTAAACAACCGTATCAACCTCACGGGAGATTATTATTTCCGTAAAGGGGTAGACCTAATCGGAACTCAAATGTTGCCACTGGAAACCGGATTCTCATCAACTACAATCAATTGGGCATCGATGAAGAATCAAGGTGTCGAATTGAGCTTGAATACACATAATATCAAAATGAAAAATTTCGATTGGCATACGACATTCAATATCGCTTACAACCAAAACAAAATACTGGAAATCAGTACTCCGGAAACCCAATTGACTCCATCACTTAGAGGTTATGCAGTCGGTTCTATATTTGCTTATCCGTTCGGAGGTCTCGACAGTGAAGGTTATCCTCTATTTATAACCAGTGCTGGAAACAAAGTTTCCGCCGAAGAATATTTTAATATAAAAACAACCGAAAATGGGTCTTATGCTTCAAACCTTTCTGTAGAAGAAAGAAGAAACCGGTACAAATATGCAGGAACAACAGAACCTGTATGGACGGGAGGTTTTTTCAATACTTTCAGAATCAAAAGATTCGAAATCGGAATCAACTGTATTTTCAACCTTGGCCACGTAGTACAAACATCTCCATCTTACTCCCCTACTCTTTTTGACCGAGGTATGAATACAAATAGAGACATTTTAAACCGTTGGACTCCGACCAACACAAATACCGTATTCCCGACATTGATGCCTGACGATAAGCGAAGAGCTGATTATTATGCTTATGAGAGCCTGTATGTAGACCGCTATTTGGATTTGTGGGTAAAAAAAGCCGACTACATGCGTTTACAAAGTATCCGTGTAGGGTACCGATTACCTGAAAGCGTATTGAATATATTCAAGATGACTTCCGGCACTATATCTCTTGAAGGCCGAAATTTACTCGTATGGGCTGCTGACTATACCAATTATCTCGATCCTGAAACAATGGGTAATGAATATGCACAACCTATACCTAAATCAGTAACACTTACTCTGAATCTTAATTTCTAAACAAAACAAATACATAAGTTATGAAGAAATTAACATCCATATTATTAATAATCTCACTCTTGGTAACTACCGGATGTGACAACTTTCTCGATATCACTCCTACCGGGCGGGTTATCCCCGAAACAGCACAAGATTACCGAAAACTAATGACAGAAGCTTATTATTTGATGCCGAGTTCGAGAGGATTGACAGCTTTTATTTCCGACGAAATCGATATGACATCAAAAAATTTAGATTCTTATGATAAAGACACATTTCTGGACCTTTGGTTATGGAATAACGTAAACCCTTCAGGGTCTACAACCTATTTTGATTGGGAAAAGTATTACAAAATGATATTCATAGCCAATACCGTTATTGAGAATGAAAAATCAATAACAAACGGAACAGAAGCAGAAATCAACCAAATCGTAGGAGAGGCATATATGATGCGGGCATATAACCATTTTATTCTGGTCAATTTATACGCCCTTCCTTATAATAGTGAAACAGCAACATCAAGCACAGGGATTCCTTTGAAATTAAACAGCAGTATGGATGAAGTCTTAAAACCATCTTCCATCGCCGAAGTTTACGCTTCAGTTCTGTCCGATATAGATAATGCAGAAAAGAAGCTTAACGTTGAAACTTGGGAAACCGGACTCAATTACAGGTTTAACACATTATCGGTAGACGCTCTCCGTTCGCGTGTATACCTCTATATGGGACGATGGGAAGACTGCTATAATGCCTCAGAAAGAGTACTTTCAAAGAAAAACGAACTTGTCGACCTGGTCTCGGGACGAACACTTCCAAATGCCTATAATTCGTCAGAGAGCATTGTTGCCCTTGAAATGAATATGACCTCGACATACAATAATGTAGATAAACTGGTCCCTAAAGCTTTGTATAATCTATATTTACCAGGTACTCAAGACCAACGAGCCAGAAAATTTTATAAAACAGAAGTCGGAGGATATAGCTTAATAAAAGGAGGCTCAAGTGAATATCGTTGTTCTTTCCGAGTAGGTGAAATATACCTAAATGCAGCTGAAGCAGCACTTAAAAATCACCATCCGGAAATATGCAAAACACTATTACTGAAATTGCTCGAAAAGCGATATCAAACCGCAGCCTATACACAAGCAGAAATAGACATCAATGCGATGGACGATGACGCCTTATTAGATGAAGTTTACCTGCAACGCCAATTGGAACTTTCATATGAAGGTCACCGTTGGTTCGATATTCGCAGAATGGAAAAAGAAAAACGACCAGTATTAACACGAGAATACGAAGGACAAACCTACCGTATTGAAGATAATTATCCCGAGCTAACAATAAAAATTCCGGATGAAGCCAAAGAAGCTAACCCTTATTTATAAATATAAAAATGAATTAGAAATTATAGAGAAATTTTTTAGATAGCTGTATTTTACAATACCCTTAAAATACAGTTATCTGAAAAACTCCAAAATTTCTTTTCAAATAATAAATTTCAGTATTCATTTAAATTTTAACAGTATGAAAAAGAAAATTTTACTATTTATTTGTCTGGTGACTGTTGCCTCACTATCTTTCGCTCAAGAAATAACCCAAGATTGGAGTTTTTCATTAGGAGAACCAAGAGGAAAAGATGATGCCGTTGCTAAAGATCTCACACATATTGATGCTAATGGGAACACTTACGTATGTGGAGTATATTCCCAGGATTTCAACATAGGAGATAAAACTCTCCTCCCCATCGGAAATAGTTCCTATTTGGCTAAATTAGATAATAGTGGCAAGATTGAATGGGCTGTAGCTTTACAAGGAAATGTAACCCTTACTTACATAACATCTGATTCCGAAGGAAATATATATGTTGCCGGTATTAGTGATGGAGACGAAGTTATTTTAGAAAGCACGAACAACTCGCCCTTGACAATAAAGGGAAATTCTTCTTCATATGGAGATTATAACAATACAATTATTGCAAAATACGATACCAAGGGTATTGCAAAAAGTGGAAAAATAATCCTCCATGATAATACAGACTTTTTAGGCATGACAACCACTTACCCCCAAGGATTGGCCGTTTACGGAGATAATGTATATTTGGCATTAATTCTTGCAGGAAATACAACTATAGATGGAAAAACTTTCTCTGGATCAGTGATATCAAATCCAGATTTAGGAATGGAGCTCCCTGTAGCAGCTCTTTACCTATTATCTTTCAATAATGAAACTTTAATTTTAAACAAAGAAATTGCATCAGTTCTTCCCGAGAATCCAATAGATAGCTGGGATATTAAGAGTGCCGCACTTGCATTATCCAAAGAGGGAAACATATATGTATCTTATGTAGCTCCAGCATTACAAACTATAACAGTAGGAAATAATTCCCGTACAAATGAATTTAAAAATACAACAACAGGAACTGACTATACATATAGCATTGGCATCGGCATCTTAAATATTGATGCTTCCGATAATTTAAATTCATTCAAAGCATTTGAATCTCAAAATGAATACCCTCTTTTCAAAACACGGTATACAACCACAAATAATTTCTTCACACACAATCAAAATCTAATTATCGTTGGAGAATTTCAATATGAAAATGTATTTGATTCAGAAGCTCTCAGCGAAGAATTAACGCCATTCTTCGTTATAATGGACAACAACTATAATAAGCAAAAAGTATACATTGGTCCAGAAGGAAATTCTTTAAGCAACTCAGCAAATGGAAATGCATTGCTTTTCAGTTTATACAATTCAACAGAGAAAATATCAACACTTAAAGCATATGATTTCGGCACTCAAAATGTTACAGACCTAACAACAACAGAAGCAGGAACCAGCATCAATGGAGTTGCTTCGACCGGTGCAAAAGTTGCTATAAGCAAAGCAACAGCAGGGGCAGAAGTAGCAACTTTGGCTGTAAGTATGAATACTCTATCTGGATTATCTGGTATAAACTCTTCTTCCATCAATACAATAGATGTAAAAGTATATCCTAATCCGGTTACCGACGTACTCAATTTCTCCGAAGCTTGTGATGTAATTATCACAAATATTCAAGGCAGTGAAATAAAAGTAGCTTCTGCCACCACCCAAATAGCTGTAGCAGACTTAGCTGCCGGCTACTATGTGGCAAAAATCAAAACCTCAAATGGTATAGCTGTAATACCATTTATTAAGAAATAATATATAGTTCCTATGATAAAAATCCGGCTAACATGATAAGTTAACCGGATTTTTTTGTTCAATAGAAAAATTATGAGAACTATAAATATTACAATTAATTCATAACTTTACCTCTTTAACAAGAAGATTTATGGAAATAAATAATGTTTATAGTATATATTTCAGCCCATCGGGTACAACAAAAAAAATAGTAAAAAGAATCTCATCCATCTTTCACAAAGAGAAGGTCTCATACCATTCACTTCTATCTCATAGAAAAGTAAATAGAACACTTTCCCAAAACGAACTTCTCATTATCGGACTTCCTGTATTTTCGGGACGAATACCGTCTTTATGCAAAGAGCTACTAAAAGAACTACATGGTATGAATACTCCAGCTATAGCTATTGTCACATATGGCAATCGGGATTATGAAGATGCTCTTATCGAATTGAAAAATACATTGGAAACACAAGGGTTCAATATAATCGGAGCTGCTGCATTTATCGCTCAACACTCCATTTTTACAGATGTAGCCAAAGGCCGTCCTGATAAAAAAGATATAGAAATAATAGATTCTTTCAGCAAAAAATGTTTTAAATATCTAGACTTTTACCCCAACAATTATAAAACATTAGATATAAAAGGGAATATTCCTTATCGCAAAATATCGAAAATACCCATAACTCCGTCGACAAATAAAAATTGCAACTACTGTGGTATATGTTCAAAGATTTGTCCTGTACACGCTATAGACATGAATAATCCTAAAAGTACAAATAAGCAACTTTGTATATCCTGCACAGCTTGTATATCCATCTGTCCACAGCATGCCCGAAAATTCAGCGGATTGTTATATCATTTCGCAGCTAAAAAATTTTCTAAGAAATATAAACAAAGAAAAGAGCCGGAAATGTTTATTCAAGATGAATGATATCTTTTTACTTTCTGTCAAAACTCAAAAGCAACTTTTGCTATAAGAGAATGAAAATAAATCTTCTCCTTAAATTGATTAAGCGTATGATAATTTTGTAAAATATCACTACTCTGCATTAAATAACCGACCCCTAATTTCAATGCCATCTTATAGGATATTCCCCAACGGAAACCCACAGTAGGGCTAAAATAAACCCCATCCTTCGGGAGCATTTCATCTTGGGACAGTCCCCAACAATACCCTGTTCGAAGGTTGACATAAGGAGATATCGTCTTTTCCATAAAAACCGATTCTATATCGATAAATAAAGGTAACGTAACCTGCTGCGTCACCTGCCAAACTTGTACTCCAACTCCTATACCTGCCGATAACCATTTATTGAACTGATATCCACTGATATGAATAAATTCACCCCGATTATGACCTACAGTTCCAGCTCCCGCTGCAAATCCTAATTCAACACTCCCCTTGTATCCCTTATTCACACCATATTCTTGGGCAGACAATTTTAGAGTACCAAACAGAGCTAACAACAATACACAGATAATATATAAATCCTTTTTCATAATGAATGAAAATTTGAAAGCAAAATTAAATAATCATCACATTTTTGAGACAAAAAAGCAAAAAATTACACTTTTGTTCCCCCTCAAATTATATATAAAATAACTTATTTTATTCCATAAAGCAAATTACTAAAAAGACTTTCTATATGCAAAACATAATTGCATAATAGAAAGTCTATATATAATTTTCTCATTTCAAAGATTATCAATCAAATCACTTATATTTTTCTTTTATAAAAGGATATTGTAATCTTTCCTTTGCAACCTTGTTTTCAAAATAATCATATAACAGAAAACTCTATCTATTGATTTTGTACAAAAATCTTCAACTTCTGTATAGAGACAAAATAATCTTTTTCTAAACAACATTACATCAAAAAATCCTCTTTCAAAACTTCTTTTTTAGATAAAAAATACTCGATCCCTGTATTTTCTGACAGAGACCGAGCACCTCAAAATAGAATATCACTACTCTATTCTTCCTTCTCAAATAAATCAAAATCTAAAAAAAGTAACCAAAATCTTTATTGTCCCGATTTTCGTGAACAGTATCTTTCACATTGTCTGCAAATATCATATCCCAACATTGCTCCCAAAATAAAGTCTTCTTCTGGAGTCAAAAGATTCAGAGGACGATTCAACATGAACTTCACTGCATCCAGACATTCTTTTTTTCCAAAAAATAAATTTATTTTATGAGCATTTACTTCCTGTTTGAGAAAACAAATATTCTGTTTTTCTAAACGGCTAATAGCAAATCCCTCATACTTTTTGTTTATTGTATAGAGCACCATATTACGAATTCCCTTTTTAAATTCATAAATATGGTTAAGGAATATCCTAATTTCTCCGGGAACTCCAGAACCATTTACAGACAAAGTATTATATACTTGCTCATTCATATCCTAATCCATAAAAATAACACTTACTGTTACTCAATACATTTTTTCAATTCTTCCACCCAATTATCAATACGCTCGTCAGTCTTGTTATCTTCATTTTCTTCATCTAAGGCAAGGCCAACAAATTTTCCATCGACTACTGAAGACGAAGATGAAAAACCATATCCATCAGTACTTACAGCACCACAGAACCGACATCCTGTATTTTCTAATTCCTTATAAAGAATTCCCATTGCATCACAGAATGTATCTTCGTATGAATAAGAATCACCACAACCGAATAATGCTACTATTTTATCCTTTAAATTTTCTTTTTTCAATACCTCTATAGCATCATACCAGTCGTCTTGCAATTCCCCATCTCCCCATGTAGAACTTCCTAATATAAAAACATCATAACTTCCAATATCCACTTTCTTTATATCAGAAGCACTATACACATTACTGCTCGGAACGCCTAATTTTTCTGCAATTTTCTCGGCAACACCTTCGGTACGACCAGTTGTCGAGCCATAAAAAATAACTATTTTTTTCATATTACATTTTTATTTTGTCATGTTACAAAGATAGTAAGGGGAATATTGTAATTAAATCCCTAATAATAATGAAAATGAAAGCCTCATATCCCTAAAAGTAGGGTCAAACAAAATACCTAATAACAGGTATATATGATTATCATTATCGCTATAAATAAGGATTGACTTTTTATCACATAACCCCGACATTTGTAATCATAAAAGATATTGATTCAAACTATGGATATTATAAAAACGTCTCCAAACGGACAACTATCTTACTGTGATAGATGCAAAATATATCAACTTGAATTCGGAAATTTATTTTTCCGTTTTACAACTGAAGAATTCCTTTATTTCAAAAATTATATCAGAAAAACTGACGGATTTTATTATGAAGAAATGAATAAGGATATACCAAACAACCGAAAAATATTTTTACGAATGCCCATCAATGGTTTTTATTGCTGCCTTCACAATGAAGAATTAGATGAACTTAAATATCTCATATCGATACAAAAAAAATATGAAGAAAAACCTGATATTCATTTCTCAAAGAAAAACCTGATATTCATTTCTCATTTAAAAATTATTCATTAAATTGAGTTCCCAATCAAATAATATTAAAACTATTACAAAATGAAAATTGAAAAAATTTTAGGTCGAGAGATTCTCGATTCAAGAGGAAATCCTACTATAGAAGTAGACGTATGGTTAGAATCCGGTGTCAAAGGTAGAGCTTCTGTTCCTTCAGGAGCATCAACTGGAGAGCATGAAGCCCTTGAATTACGAGATAACGATAAAAAAAGATATGGAGGAAAAGGTGTACTAAAAGCTGTTGAAAATATCAATACCATCATCGCTCCTGCTCTTGTCGGAATGTCTGCTCTAAATCAAAGAGCTATAGACAATGCCATGCTTCAATTAGATGGTACAAAAACGAAATCGAACTTGGGAGCTAATGCTATTTTAGGAGTATCTTTAGCTGTAGCTAAAGCCGCTGCCGAATATCTTGATATCCCTCTATACCGTTATATTGGTGGCACCAATACTTATGTAATGCCCGTACCCATGATGAATATCATCAACGGAGGTTCTCACAGTGATGCCCCGATTGCTTTTCAAGAATTTATGATTCGTCCGGTAGGCGCAACATCTTTCCGTGAAGGGTTACGCATGGGAGCAGAAGTGTTCCATGCTTTGAAAAAGGTACTTCATGACAGAGGATTAAGTACTGCTGTAGGAGATGAAGGAGGCTTTGCACCAGCTCTTAATGGAACAGAAGATGCAATCGAAAGCATTATATCAGCAATTAAAGCTGCTGGATATGAACCTGGAAAAGATGTCATGATAGGTATGGACTGTGCTTCGTCAGAATTTTACAAAGACGGTATTTATGACTATACTATTTTTGAAGGGAATAATGGGAAAAAACGTACCGCAAATGAACAGATCGATTATCTCGAAAGTTTAATAAACAAATATCCAATAGATTCAATTGAAGACGGTATGAGCGAAAATGACTGGGAAGGTTGGAAGAAACTTACAGAAAGAATCGGTAACCGTTGCCAACTTGTCGGAGATGACCTGTTTGTCACAAATGTTGAATTTTTAGCTAAAGGAATCCAACAAGGCTGTGCCAATTCTATCCTGATTAAAGTAAACCAAATAGGATCTTTAAGTGAAACTTTAGATGCAATAGAAATGGCTCACCGAAATGGTTATACAACCGTAACATCCCATCGTTCCGGAGAAACAGAAGATACAACTATTGCCGACATTGCCGTTGCTACAAATAGTGGACAAATAAAAACCGGCTCTTTAAGCCGCTCAGACAGAATGGCTAAATATAACCAACTATTACGGATAGAAGAAGAACTCGGGAATTTAGCTGTTTATGGATATAAAAAGATAAAATAAGTATACGTATCTCTTATTTTGTGAATAGATCAAAAAAACAGGGACTTTGTGAAAAGCTCCTGTTTTACCTTTGTTATTTTCTGTTTAGCCATAATAAGTCTAAAAACACTCCGGAGGAAAATTCCCGGAGTGTTTTTATTTATAGTAATATCATAAAATCAAATATGACTTCAACATTAATATCGAAGAAGTGAAAATTCTACCAGATTACTTACAGATTCTAAGAATGTTATGTTACCTCTCAACATATATTTCTCGTTACAAATATTTTATATCAAACTAAATTGCACTTTTTCAAATAAAACATATCACAAACTTGTTCCAAATAAAAGATAAGAAAAGTATAGTTTCCATCAAGGTCACACTAATAGCAACTGTCAAATCTCCAAAGTCAGATTAATGTGTTTACATTTGATATCTCGTTGCAGCCAAAAGGATAGCTTGTGCTATACGATGACGCAACAATCGTGGCGTTTTTACTTCTATGTGACAGCCATAACCAAGAATTAATCGTTCCAGTTCAAGATTAAGAATTACTTCAAGTGACAGAATGATACTGCCATCTTCGTTCTCCTGTACCAACCGTTGACTGCTATGCATGGGCTTGGTTAGAACATAAGGAGCTTGGTCTGCATCCACCCATAGTGTGACAACCTCCTTTTGGGAATGTATGTCGCGTGTAACACCTACCATCTCATCAAGATATATACTTGGATCGAAGAAAGTATTTTCCACATAAGTTCCTTTCTCATCCTTCGATACCGCCAACATTCTATCTAAAGCGATAGTCTGAATATCATTCATCTTTTTACTGTAGGCCAATAAAAACCAACGGTTGTTGAACTCCTTTAATAAATAAGGAGAGAGATAGAAACGGTTATTACGTTTTGAGTTGAACGATCGATAGTCAACGACGATAGGATTCTTCTTTACGATGTGGTCATAGAGATTAGAGAGAAAATTTAATCCTTTGAGACGAGCATTGGTTTCGATGAAGATAACTTGTTGGTGACTCTCTTGTGTTTGAATTTGATCTTGCATACGGGCTAAGATATCCTCTTGCCCCGCCATACTTTGAAAACCATTGTAGTGCTTGATAATATCCATAGCACTGCTCAGTTCCGCCAAATCCTGTTTCGTGAGAGGTAGCTGTGTGATAGAGAAGTTTGGGTCTTCGTAAGTGTAATACTTCTTATCTTTCACCACAATGGGAGCATAGTATCCGAGTTTATCACCACGCATCAGTTCTATATCACGCTGGATAGTACGCGTACTAATACTCGAAATACCTTCATAGTCATATAATGCGTCTTCGCATGCCTGACGAAGGTCTTCCAATGTCCACAGTCTTTGTCTGCGATGTAAACAAGTATCTATCGTGCGAATCCGTATCAATGTATTTCTATTTAATGGCATATATATAATTTTTATATAAAGATAAAAAGATTTTTCAACTACGACAATAGATGGCGTAGTATAAACCTTACTTTGTAGTAAAATTAATTGATTATGGTACAAAAAGTAGTTATGGGTACCAGATTACCCGCAAAATTATGGCTTGACGATGTGGAGGATTCATGTATGGCACAGATTATCAGTCTGGCATCACTCCCATTCGCTTTCAAACACATAGCCATCATGCCTGATGCACACACAGGCAAAGGCATGCCTATCGGTGGTGTACTTGCAACTATAGGTGTAGTTATCCCTAACGCAGTAGGCGTGGATATTGGCTGTGGAATGTGTGCTGTGAAAACCAATCTTAAGGCTTCAGAACTTTCTGTCAATCAAATCAAAGCCATCATGAAGCATATCCGTAAAACAATCCCTCTTGGCTTCGACCACCAAAAGAATGCCATGGATAAAAGTCTTCTTCCTGACCTCGATCTCGATGCATGCCCTTTCTTAAGGAATAAGACAGTTGCTATGCTCAAGGAGATTGGCACTTTGGGAGGCGGGAATCATTTCATTGAAATTCAGAAAGATACAAAGAAAGATGATGTATGGATTATGATACACTCTGGTAGCCGACATGTCGGTCTCACAGTAGCCAACTATTACAATAAGCAGGCAGAGATACTCTGCGAACGTTGGTATGCAGATACACTACCCGGACTTGCATTCTTGCCCATAGAAGAGCAAGTGGGTAAAGACTATATGCATGAAATGGAGTATTGTAAACATCTAGCTTTTGCCAATCGTAAGGTTATGATGGAACAAGTTCAGCAAGGTTTTATGGATAATTGCACAAATGTAAACTTTGAACCAATAATAAACATCGCTCACAACTATGCCGCTTGGGAGAATCACTTTGGTAAGAATGTAATTGTTCATCGAAAGGGTGCTACACGAGCATTTAAGGGTGAGATTGGTATTATTCCTGGTTCGATGGGTACAAAGTCTTACATCGTAGAAGGTCTTGGTAATCCAGAATCATTCATGAGTTGCTCACATGGTGCTGGAAGAAAGATGAGTCGTTCAGTTGCTTTCAAGACTCTCGACCTCTCAGAAGAGTGCCGTCGTATGGATGAGCAAGGTATAATCCATGGTATGCGTAAGAGTGGACTTGATGAAGCCCCAAGTGCTTACAAAGATATTGAGGCTGTAATTGCATTTGAAAATGATTTGATAAAACCTATTATAGAACTTGCTCCTCTTGCGGTGGTAAAAGGAGACTAAACGTTAAAGAGCATGACAAGAGAAGAAATTCTTAAGCATCTACAGAAGATAAAGGTGCAATATAATGTCAAAATACTCTACGCTGCAGAGTCAGGTAACAGGGCATGGGGATTCTCTTCCCCTGATTCCGATTGGGATGTACGCTTTATCTATGTACATCCACTTAATTGGTATCTTACCGTCAATTTTAACAGAGATGTTATCGAAATTATGACAGACGAAGGTTTCGATGCAGTAGGCTGGGATATACGTAAGACTTTACAACTTTACCGCAAGACAAATCCAACAATGCTCGAATGGTTGAAAAGTCGATAGTATATATAGATAACATGCAATTAAGGAACGTGCTACTTAGTGATGAGATCCACTTCTTTAATACCAAGCGAGGTGTTCATCATTACTTTCATGTAGGTACTAATCACCAAAATCGGTATTTGGAAAAACGAGGTATAGAACTAAAACGTTTTTTGTATTACTTCAGGTCATTACTAACTTGTAAGTAGATAATAAAGAATGGAACACCTCCTCCTATCCCATTTGAAAAACTAGTTTCAAGCGATGGTGGATGATAAGCAAATCTTAGATAGTATTACTGACCTTCTCTCTCAAACACAAGAGTAAGAGACACGACAAGAAGATTGTTACAAAGGGCCGTATCACAATTATTTTTTATCGTTATTACAAAAGTTTACATATGCCAAATTTAGTAAGAATTTTTTTATTCAGTTATTGATATTTCACCTCCTACAGCTTATAGGTAAGCATTAGGCTGGTGCCGAGTTGTTTACTTACGATTCGGGGACCGACGGTGTTGTCGACAGTCAGGTTATCGTAATTACTATGTCTGATATACATATCGAAACCAGTGGTGAGATAAAGGTTACGCCAAAGCCTGCAGTTTACGGCCACCTCAAAATGGTTGAAACTTGAGTTAGCCTTGTCACCTTGCACATCGACTGGTGCACCCTCTGGTGTCAGCGACCAATCCACATTTTGATCGTATCCTTTCCACGTATAGAGCCTATAGAATTGATTGGCGAGACAAACCGATACGCGATCATTGGTCAACTGCCAGCCGAGAGCCGCCTTGATTGAGAATCCTGAACCCCAATTGTAATTACGGTTGTAATCGCGGTAAAAATCCGTCAACATCCCACCAAGAATAATTCCGTTGAGGTGAAGATACCCATCGAATGCCACAGTAGGTGAAGGTTTGAATCTTGCCATAACACCTCCACCGACCGTAGCAGGAGAGCCTAATTTATAGGGTACGGCACAAGGAAACAAGTGCGAGATATATCGCTCGGGCCGTATCGTATCGGAATCAAAGAAGTCGAAATGCTGATAAAGTCCAATGTTCACATTCAGGTTCTTCCAATTAACGAGCTCCTTTGACAATAGCCGTCCCATTATCTCCACGCGACTGAGCAAAGGCTGGGTCCTCATTCCCTGAAGTTCCAAAAGAAAAGAGAAATAGTCGTACGGTACCCGAGCATTCTCGACATATCGGTCACCGTATTCAACTTTTATCTTGGCTGTCACTCCTGCTCGCGAGCCTTCATCATTGTCCCATAGAGTAATATATCTGCCTCCAAGCGACAAGTCGATGCTTATTGGCGGTATACCGAAACGTCGTCCCGAAGTAGAGCGACGTTCCCATGCACGCCCCGTCACTATACGTGTGAATCCTCGCATCGGGTCGACAAGAAAAGTTGCCAGTTCACGACCAAAACGCTCACCACCTGATGAACGATCGTTGATAATGAGGTCAGACATTCGATAAAATATTTCGCCAAGTGCCGCCCCACCTACGGGTGTTGCAATTATATCATTGGTCGAAGGGTACTCACATTCCATAAACATCTCCCACATGGCACTTCCTCCAATGGCAAACAGTTCCGACTGCCAGAAGTTGAAACCATTGCTTCGTCCAGCATTAAAGTAGATCGAACCGTGATAGGGATGACCAAACATATTTGTAGCCAAATGATCATTGTCCCATTCAAAACCATGCCGGAAGTTTTCCTTTATCGAGTTCCATGATATATAAGCATAATGCCCTTTAAGGGCATAGCGATCAAACGCCCACAATCCGATATTCATACCTACAGTCTCTGCTGTCGCTCTCCAAAAAGCCTTATGGCTCAAATGTGCCACATCGGCACTATCAGACAAAACGGGTGTACCAACAAGATGTCGGCCGGCAAATCGCAACGAATAATTTAGCGTATCACGCTCAAATGTGTCTGCGAGAGTCTCAATTGTAGATGTCTGTGCTACGGATATAATTGTAATAGCCAACAACAACAAACAAACCTTCAATTTTTTCATAACTTCTCAATATTTGGGGAAGCTGACCATATTCTTGTACCACCTTTCAATAGGATATACATCATCATCAGAAATTTATAATGATACAAATTTACAATAAAAATCAGTAAAAAAAGTATCCGACAAAAGCATAGACATAAAAGAAATTCTCTCAAAATAAAATTCCAAAAATGAAAAATTTATAAATTGAACCTTTCTTCAAAGGTCCCCTTATTTTCCCTTTTCACTAGTAAAAAATAAGACTAAATAATGTATTTTACAACCCAACTTGCAACCTTACTTATAAGACTGTCTCATTTTGAAGTGCCCCCGAAAAGTTAGATAGGTTAAACATTACCCAGTTATATATAGAGAGAGTTCAATATTGTACCGAACTCTTTTCTTTTAATTGTACTTTGATTCTCTTTCTATTATAATATTCAACATATTCATCCAAAGCCTCTATAAAGGTTTCGGCAGGATCAAATTTCTCCACATAAAGCAGTTCTGCAAAGTATTAGATTAGAATCTGAAAATAAAAAAACAGCGTATAACTATTTAAGTTACACGCTGTTCCCTATATTAAATTTAAAATTTATTTTACCTCCTCAAAATCAACATCAGTTACCTGATCGTCTCCTCCATTATTGTTATTCCCAGACTGCTGAGCTCCACCTTGTTGAGCATTCGTTCCTGTTTGTTGTTGAGCATTAGCCTGAGCATTATACAAATCCTGGGCAGCAGCCTGCAATACAGAATTCAATTCGGTAGAAGCAGCATCAATGCCTGCAATATCTTGAGCTTTATGAGCCTCCTTCAACTTAGCTAAAGCTCCTTCAATAGCACTCTTCTTATCTGCTGGAATCTTATCACCCATTTCATTTAGCTGCTTTTCAGTCTGGAAAATCAACGAGTCTGCGTGATTCAATTTATCGATACGTTCTTTCTCTTTAGCATCATTATCTGCATTAGCAGCAGCTTCTTCCTTCATCCGTTTGATTTCTGCGTCGGTCAAACCGCTCGAAGCTTCTATACGTATACTTTGTTCTTTGCCAGTACCTTTATCCTTAGCAGATACATTCAATATACCATTAGCATCGATATCAAATGTAACCTCAATTTGAGGTACTCCACGCATTGCAGCAGGAATGCCATCCAAATGGAACCGACCAATAGTTTTATTATCTTTTGCCATAGGGCGTTCACCTTGCAATACATGTATTTCTACTGAAGGCTGATTATCTACTGCCGTAGAGAATACTTCCGACTTACGAGTAGGAATGGTCGTATTAGCATCAATCAATTTTGTCATTACGCCTCCCAAAGTTTCGATACCTAAAGATAATGGAGTAACATCAAGTAATAACACATCTTTCACATCACCGCTTAATACTGCCCCTTGTATCGCAGCACCTACAGCAACAACCTCATCTGGATTAACACCTTTTGATGGAGCCTTTCCAAAGAATTTTTCAACTATAGCTTGAATAGCCGGAATACGAGTAGAACCACCCACCAAAATAACTTCATTAATATCTGAAGCACTCAGCCCTGCATCTTTCAATGCTTGACGGCAAGGTTCTATCGTAGCCTGAATCAATTTATCAGCTAACTGTTCAAATTTAGCACGCGTCAAAGTTTTTACCAAATGTTTAGGAACCCCATTTACCGGCATAATATACGGTAAATTAATTTCGGTAGATGTGGCACTTGACAACTCGATTTTAGCTTTTTCTGCAGCTTCTTTCAGACGTTGTAAAGCCATAGGATCTTGACGTAAATCGACACCTTCATCATTCTTAAACTCGTCAGCCAGCCAGTCGATAATTACATGGTCAAAATCATCACCTCCTAAATGAGTATCTCCATTGGTAGATTTTACTTCAAAGACACCATCTCCTAATTCCAGAATAGATATATCGAATGTTCCACCACCCAAATCAAATACAGCTATTTTCATATCTTTATTCGATTTGTCCAATCCATACGCCAAAGCTGCAGCCGTAGGCTCATTGACAATACGTCTTACATTTAACCCTGCAATCTCTCCTGCTTCTTTAGTAGCTTGACGTTGTGAATCGTTAAAGTAAGCCGGAACTGTAATGACGGCATCCGTTACTTCCTGCCCGATATAATCTTCAGCAGTTTTTTTCATTTTCTGAAGAATCATTGCTGAAATTTCTTGAGGAGAATATAATCGTCCATCAATATCTATACGTGGAGTATTGTTATCACTCTTTACTACTTTATAAGGCACACGAGCCAATTCACCTTGCACTTGGTCATAAGTTTCCCCCATAAAACGCTTGATAGAGAATATGGTACGCGTAGGATTGGTAATAGCCTGACGCTTAGCAGGATCACCCACCTTACGCTCACCACCATCAACAAATGCTACGATAGAAGGAGTCGTACGACGACCTTCACTATTCGCAATAACAACCGGTTCTGTCCCTTCCATTACAGCCACACAAGAATTGGTTGTTCCTAAGTCAATTCCAATAATTTTTCCCATTGTTCTATATTTTTTAATGTTTAATTTCTTTATTTTTTTATCTGCCCTATCTCTGAATTTTATTTCCTCGTATCGAACAGACACTTCTTATTACTCAAATTGTATGCCAAATCAATATTCGTAAAAAATAGAAATTTTTGTCAGCTTTCATTTGTTACAAAATTTAAGATTGTCAGATTTTACTGTCTATTTGGCAGAAAACTCTCAATAAAGCCAATAAACATCAGATAAACACTCACTTAGTGATATAACAATTTATTTAAAGAAAAATTTCTCTATTCAAATGAAATATTTTATATTTGTAGCGAAAGGGTGGTTAAGAAAATGAGTACCACCCTATTTTTATTGTTTAACCATAAAAATGCATACATTATGAATTTAACACACATCGAGCATTTAGGCATTGCCGTAAAAAGCATCGAAGAATCACTTCCATATTATGAGCAAGTTTTAGGCCTAAAGTGCTATTCTGTCGAAGAAGTTGCTGACCAAAAAGTAAAAACAGCATTTTTTAAAATAGGACAAACTAAAATAGAACTCCTTGAGCCAACCAGTGAAGAAAGTACCATAGCCAAATTTATTGAAAAACGTGGAGAAGGTATCCACCATATAGCATTTGCAACTGATAATGTTGCTGACGCTTTAGCTGAAGCTGAAAGCAAAGGTGTGCGTCTAATTGACAAAGCTCCTCGAAAAGGTGCAGAAGGCCTGAATATTGCTTTTCTCCATCCTAAATCAACTTGCAGTGTGTTGACAGAATTATGTGAAGACCCGAATAAAAAATAAACTAAAACATAAATACCATGAGTAATCAACTTGAAAAAGTAAAAGAACTCATCGCACTTCGCGAACAAGCCCGTTTAGGAGGGGGAGAAAAAAGAATCGAATCTCAACACAAAAAAGGCAAATATACAGCTCGTGAACGTATTGCCATGTTGCTTGACGAAGGTTCGTTCGAAGAAATAGATATGTTCGTCCGTCATCGTTGTACAAACTTTGGTATCGACAAAGACAGTTATCTGGGAGACGGCGTTGTTACGGGAACTGGTACCATAGACGGTCGCTTAGTATATGTATTCGCCCAAGACTTTACTGTATTCGGAGGTTCTTTGTCTGAAACTTTTGCTATGAAAATATGCAAACTGATGGACCAAGCAATGAAAATGGGTGCTCCAGTTATTGGTATTAACGATTCTGGTGGAGCTCGCATACAAGAAGGAGTAAATGCCCTTGCCGGTTATGCAGAAATTTTTCAACGTAACATTTTGGCATCTGGGGTCATACCCCAAATATCTGGTATTTTCGGGCCATGTGCCGGAGGGTCAGTATATTCACCTGCTCTGACCGACTTTAATATCATGACTCGCGGAACCAGTTACATGTTCCTGACCGGACCTAAAGTCGTAAAAACCGTTACCGGAGAAGATGTTACCCAAGAACAACTGGGAGGAGCCAGCATACATTCTACAAAATCTGGAGTAGCTCATTTTGCTGTAGACACTGAAGAAGATGGACTAAATCTCATTCGTCATCTCCTTAGTTTCTTACCTCAAAATAATATGGAAGAACCTCCCCTTATGTCATGCGAAGATCCTATAGACCGTTTGGAAGACGGACTAAACGATATAATTCCTGATGATCCGAACAAAGCATATGACATGTATGAAGTTATCGGAGGAATTATCGATAATGGCGAATTTCTTGAAGTGCATAAAGATTATGCACAAAATATTATCGTAGGTTTCGCTCGCTTTAATGGACAGGCTGTCGGTATTGTTGCCAACCAGCCTTGTAAAATGGCCGGAGTTCTCGACATTAATGCATCCCGCAAAGCTGCTCGTTTCGTGCGTTTTTGTGATGCATTCAATATACCCTTAGTCACCTTAGTCGATGTTCCAGGATTCCTACCAGGAACCGGTCAAGAATATGGAGGAGTAATCTTGCATGGAGCAAAACTCTTATATGCCTATGGTGAAGCTACTGTGCCAAAAGTAACGATAACTTTACGTAAGTCTTATGGTGGTGCGTATTGCGTTATGAGTTCCAAACACCTTCGAGGAGATATTAATTACGCGTGGCCAACTGCTGAAATTGCAGTCATGGGACCTGCTGGAGCCGTTGAAATTATCTTTGCTAAAGAAGTCGCAGCTTCAGAGGATCCTAAATCTACCGCAGCCGAGAAAGAAGCAGAATATAAGAAAGCTTTTGCCAATCCTTACAATGCTGCTCGTTACGGATACATAGATGATGTTATAGAACCACGTAACACTCGATTCCGTATTATCCGTGCTCTGCAACAGCTACAAACCAAAAAGCTTTCTAATCCGGCAAAAAAACACGATAATCTGCCATTATAACCTATTAAAAACATAAATTATGATAAGGAAAATAATAGGAAGTATAATACTGAGTATCGGGCTGGCCAGTGGGACTTATGCACAATCGACATCAGCACTTCGTATCAATGAGGTCTTGACAAACAATGTCTCAAATTACATGGATCCATTCGGAAATCGAGGTGCTTGGATCGAAATATATAATAATTCTGCTGGGACGGTACAAATGGCTGGATGCTTTATTACCAACGATAAGAACAATCCCAAAAAATATATGATTTCAAAAGGAGACCTAAGGACTCAAATAGGTCCTCGACAAGTCGTTTTACTTTGGGCAGATTCTTATCCTCACCACGGTACATTCCACACTAATTTCAGCCTCGACCCAGATAAAGAAAATTATATAGCTCTTTACGACGCAAGCGGTAAAAACTTAATAGACGAAGTTACTGTTCCGGTGCTGGAAGCCGATCAAAGTTTCGGTGCACCACAAGACGGAGCAAGAGATTTGAAAATTCTACCACATCCAACTCCTGAAGCTTCGAATTTTGTTATTAATAACAATCCGAAAGTTGACAAATTTGCAGAACATGACCCTAACGGTATAGGTATGGCTGTAACAGCAATGTCTGTAGTTTTTTTAGCTCTAATATTGCTTTATCTCGTTTTCCGGGTAATTGGAAAAATCTCAGTCAGATTAAGTACTAAACGAGCTATGAAGGCTCAAGGTATTTCAGGCAAAATAAAAGATGCAAGAGAAGAATCCGAAATACCAGGAGCTGTATTAGCCGCAATCACAATGGCATTAAATGAACATCAAGGCGGAGATCATGATTATGAAGAAACTGTGTTGACTATCCATAGAGTTACTCGTAATTACTCTCCTTGGAGCTCAAAAATATACGGCTTACGTGAAGTTCCTCAAATAAAAAAGAGATAATTTGAATAACTAAGATACTCTCTACAAGCAGAAGATATTTTTAGAGTGTCAAATATAAAATATGCAACATGAAAGACTATAAATTTAAAATAAACGGTAATCTCTATAAAGTTTCAGTAAACAGCGTTGTAGATAATATTGCCGAAGTTGAGGTAAACGGAACCCCTTATAAAGTTGAATTAGATAAACCTGCTAAAAAACAAATACGTCCATTAAAACGTCCTCAAGCTGCTCCTACTACTCCAACCGGAGAACCAGTAGTCAGTCGCCCCTCTTCACCCAGTGCTGCAGGAGCTGTCCGGACACCTCTTCCCGGTGTAATATTGGAAGTTAGCGTTAAAGTTGGAGACACTGTAAAACGCGGTCAGAAAGTCATGATACTGGAAGCCATGAAAATGGAGAATGTCATCAATGCCGACCGTGATGGGAAAGTGATAGAAATCAAGGTTAATAAGGGTGATTCAGTTCTCGAAGGTGCCGATTTACTAATTATAGAATAAGCGTATGGAAAATGAATTTATTCAATTCCTAAGTGGAAATATAGAAGAGTTTCTTACCTATACGGGATTTGCAAATTTCGAAATAGGGAACCTCATCATGATTATATGTGGTATCATTTTCATTTATCTTGCTATTGCTAAAGAATTTGAACCGATGCTGCTTATTCCCATTGGATTCGGTATACTGATAGGCAATATACCATTTAAAGATGCTGGATTACAATTAGGAATATATGAACAAGGGTCTGTCCTCAACATATTATACCAAGGAGTAACTCAGGGCTGGTATCCCCCTCTGATTTTTTTAGGCATTGGAGCTATGACGGACTTCTCCGCTCTTATTTCCAATCCTAAACTAATGCTCATTGGTGCAGCAGCCCAATTCGGTATCTTTGGAGCTTATGCTATTGCTTTAGCTATGGGATTTGAACCTAACCAAGCAGGTGCCATTGGTATTATTGGAGGAGCCGATGGTCCTACAGCTATATTTTTATCTTCAAAGTTGGCGCCTAATCTAATGGGAGCAATTGCCATCTCAGCCTATTCATATATGGCTTTAGTTCCCGTAATACAACCACCTATTATGCGGCTACTAACCACTAAAAAAGAGAGGCTTATCCGTATGAAACCACCTCGTGTAGTATCCCATACAGAAAAAGTTATCTTTCCGATTGCCGGATTGTTATTGACCTGTTTCCTTGTTCCATCCGGTCTTCCTCTTTTAGGTATGTTATTCTTCGGAAATCTATTAAAAGAAAGCGGAGTAACTCGTCGTTTAGCAGAAACAGCCCGTGGTCCATTAATCGATGTCATTACCATTTTGTTAGGACTTACAGTAGGTGCATCCACACAAGCCTCTCAATTCCTAACAGCCAACTCGGTAAAAATCTTCATTTTAGGGGCAATTTCCTTTATTATTGCTACTGCCGCAGGAGTTCTGTTCGTTAAATTTTTCAATCTATTCTTGAAAAAGGGTAATAAAATCAATCCTCTAATTGGAAATTCTGGTGTATCAGCAGTTCCTGACTCGGCGCGTATATCCCAAGTTATCGGTTTAGAATATGACCCGACAAATTATCTTCTTATGCATGCTATGGGCCCAAACGTAGCCGGAGTTATTGGGTCGGCCGTTGCTGCCGGAATTTTATTGGGATTTTTAGCTTAAAAAAATAATTAAAAAAACAAAAATCATAGAGAGTAAATACTCTCTATGATTTTTGTTTATCCATAATATCCTCACCAAATCGTTTATCTCTCATATATAAAACTTAAAATCCCCATTTTTGGGTATTGTTTACTCTTTTTGCCAACCATAACTTTGTATTATAAAAAAGATTTAAACTCCTTTTTTAATGCAAATACCCAAAGACAACATACGAAACAATATTCTTAAAGCTGCAGAAAATATATTTTTGGAAAAAGGATATTCAAAAACTTCCATGAGAGAAATTGCAGCAAAATCAAATGTCGTACTTAGCAATATTTATAATTATTTTAAAAACAAAGACGAAATATTTTGCCAGATTGTAAGACCGGTAACTTATGCATTTGATAAGATGCTCCACGAACATCATGGTCATAGTAGTGCCGACATTTTAGAGTTATATTCTGACTCATATCTCCTTTACGTTATCCAAGAATATATATACATAATACATCAACATCGTAATTTGTTGAAAATTTTATTTTTTTGTTCACTAGGTTCCTCCTTAGAAAATTACAAAGAAGACTTTACCAACCGTTCTACACTTTTAGTAAAAGACTATCTTCAAAATATGAAAGCCAAACATCCTCAACTAAATATTGATATATCAGATTTCTCAATCCACTTACATACCGTATGGATGTTCACACTGTTTGAGGAAATTATTATGCATAAAATAAGTCCTGGAGATACAGAACAAATTATAAAAGAATATATACAATTCGAAGTAATAGGATGGAGAGAGCTTATGAAAATATAAGTTCTCTTTTTTTTTGAACAAAATAGAACATCGTTCATTTTTGACAAACTAAAAATATATATAAATGAAAGAAAAATTTGAATTCCAAAATGTAGTTGCAGAGACATTACTCATTCCTCTTTACATGCGGGCAAAGGAAAGCAAACGCAAAAGTCAAGACATCATCATATCAGACCCTCTTGCCGAGAGTTTGGTAAATAATATTGACTATGATTATTCAAAATTTGACAATGCTTGGATGAGTGCCTTGGGATGTGTTATCCGAGGACGCTTATTCGACCAAAAAGTTCAAGAATTTATTTTGAAAGAAGAACACCCCATAACCGTAAATATCGGATGTGGTTTAGATACTCGCTACCAAAGAATAAAAGAACGAAAAAATTGTATTTTTTACGAAATCGACCTTCCTGAAGTAATAGCCATACGAAAACATTTTATCCCAGAACCCAAAAATGATTTTTATATAGAGGGCTCAATTTTGGAAAATAACTGGATGGATAAATTAAAGGAAAAACATCCCGACAGCCATTTTATTTTCACTATGGAAGGTGTTATGATGTATTTTTACGAAAAACAAGTTATAGATATTCTAAAAAATCTGGCTAATCGCTTTCCTGGCGGAGAAATTTATTTCGATGTATGTGGCCCGATGATGGTAAAAACCAAATTAAAACCAGATTCCTTACGCAAAAATGAGGCTCAAATACGAAGCGGAATTTCCAATGGGAAAATAGTAGAAAAATGGGTTCCTCAACTCGAAATAACAGGACAATGGTTATATCAGAATTATGCCAAAAAACGTTGGGGAGTATCCGGTTATATCTTCCGGATGTTTCCGAAATTTACTTGCAAATTCAGTTCTATATTAGGGTATAAAATAAAAAAATAATGAAAAAGAAAACAGGAATTGCCCGGCTTTTCGAAATCGCCGGCGAACGTAAAGGTTTATTGATTCTATCTGGTATATTATCAGCGGGAAGCGCTGCATGCATGCTTATACCATATCTGGCAGTGTATCAAATACTGAGTAAATTACTATATTATAATACCGATTTGAATCATATAGACAGTAATATATTGATACATTGGGGGTGGATCGCATTTATTGGCCTAATAATAGGTTTAATCCTTCTCTATGCTTCTCTAATGTTTTCCCATGTTGCAGCCTTCCGTATTCTTTACGGACTACGTATAAAACTTGCGGAACATCTCGGAAAACTTTCGTTAGGCTATCTGAACAGTTCCTCAACAGGGGCCATAAAAAAAACAATGGAACAAAATATTGAAAAAATAGAAACTTTTATTGCACATACCATTCCTGATTTAGTAAACGTAACAGCTACTGTAATATTAATGTTCTTCATTTTTTTCTCGCTTAACGGCTGGATGGCTACCATTTGTCTCACTTGTATTATACTAAGTATAGGGCTACAATTCGCTACATTCTTTGGGAAGAAGGCAAATGAATTTATGAAAACATATTTCGATACCCAAGAACAAATGAGTGCTTCTGCTGTCCAATATGTAAGAGGAATGCCAATAGTTAAAATCTTTGGACAAAGTGTCCGTTCCTTTTGCCAGTTCAATGAAGAAATCGAAACCTACAAAAGATACGCCCTGAAAGTATGCGATACTTATCAACCAGGAATGATTACATTTACAGTACTACTTAATTCTCTTGTCACATTCATTATACCAGCTGGATTACTACTACTAAGTGGCAATCCTGAAAACATAGCTTTAGCCACCGTTTGGCTTTTTTTTATTATTATGGGACCCGGTGTAGCATCACCGATTTACAAACTTACATTTTTAGGGTCTGGCACAAAAGAAATAAACGAAGGCGTCAATCGCATTGATAATATCTTTGCTGAAAAGGTTGTTTCAGAAACTCCATATCCTAAAATACCAACATCTTATGATATAGAATTCAAAAATGTAAGTTTCGCATATAAAAACATAAAAGAGGGTACCAGAACAGAAGCCCTGAAAAATATTTCATTCGTTGCGAAACATGGAGAAATAACTGCTTTAGTAGGTCCTTCAGGCTCTGGAAAATCAACAATTGCCAACTTAATACCCCGTTTTTGGGATATTATTTCTCAAGGAGAAATATCTATCGGAGGTATCAATATCAAAAATATCGAAACTCGCCAATTAATGAACATGGTCTCCTTTGTTTTTCAAGATACATTTTTGTTTTTCGACACTTTATATGAAAATATTCGAGTAGGGCGTCCCGATGCCACTCAAGAAGAAGTCATCGCTGCAGCACAAGCCGCCCAGTGCCATGACTTTATCCAAAATCTGCCCAATGGATATAATACAACTATTGGAGATACAGGTGTATACCTATCTGGAGGAGAAGCCCAACGAGTATGTGTTGCAAGAGCTATACTGAAAAATGCTCCAATACTGGTTCTTGACGAAGCAACAGCTTTTGCTGACCCTGAAAACGAATACAAAATGCAGCAGGCATTACAACATTTAATAAAAGATAAGACCGTTATTATTATTGCACACAGATTATCATCCATTATATCTGCACAACAAATCTTAGTATTAAAAGATGGTACATTGGTACAACAGGGGCGCCATGAAACACTAAGTACAATAGAAGGAGTTTATAAAAAAATGTGGAATGCCTATACTGAAGCTTTCGCTTGGCAATTAAATAACAATCAAAAATAAACTAAAAATCATGAATGCAATAAAAAATATTTCGGTAGGTCATACCGAACGACTCTATAAACCAGTGGGTTATACTATGCTCGCTAACTTGGTCAACATTATTCCGTTTTGTCTTTCCATAGAAGCTGTAAATGTCATATTCCGAGCTTTCGACGGGACCAATACATCTCTTGACATAACTCGGTTATGGTCTATATTCATTATATTAGTCCTATATATGATTATTATGGCTATAGCAGAACGTGCCTCCTATCGAGCCAATTTTCGTGGAGCGTATGAAATGAGCGCAGAAGGACGCATTAGTCTGGCAGAGCATCTCAGAAAACTGTCCTTAGGATTTTTTTCTCGTCATGATCCGGGGGATTTATCGTCCATGTTAATAACAGACTTTGCCATGGCGGAAACAGGTATTTCCCATCATTTACCACAGTTAATGGGAGCATTAGTTATGCCAATATTAGCTTTTTTCACTTTACTTTGGATAGATTGGCGTATGGCTATAGCCATGTTTATTGCCTTACCTCTGGCTATAGGTATCCTCTTGATAAGTACAAAAGTACAACAAAAACTAAGTAATAAACAAATTGAAGCTAAAATCAATGCTGGTAATCGGTTAGAAGAATATTTACAAGGCATTCGTGTTATGAAGGCCTATAATTTGGTAGGCGACAAATTCATTCGACTCAAAGATGCCTTTTCTCAATTGCGGCGTGCCTGTATCCGACAAGAAGCTATCCTCGGTCCATTCATACTATTTTCTGTTACTGTGATTCGCTCTGGCCTGACTCTAATGATACTATGTGGCACATACCTGCTCATCGGCGGAGATATTTCAATACTGACCTTCGTTTTATTCCTTATCGTAGGATCAAGAGTATTTGATCCACTAACTTCAGCCTTAACTAACTTCGCTGAATTTCGTTATTTCTCTATTGCAGGAGGCCGTATTCTTCAATTGATGAATGAACCAGAAATGACAGGAAACAAAGAAGCTCCCCAATGTGGAGATATAATTTTCGAACACGTATCATTTAAATATCAGAAGAAAGAGGTTCTTCACGACATCAATACATCTATGCATCAAGGGACATTAACAGCTTTAGTAGGACCTTCTGGTAGTGGGAAAAGTACATTGATGAAGTTATGTGCCCGGTTTTACGACCCTCAACAAGGGAAAGTATTGTTTAATGGAATCCCTATGTCAAATATTGACCCAGAATCTCTAATGAAACATATCTCCATGGTTTTTCAGGATGTTTATTTGTTCAAAGATACAATCAAAAATAATCTTCGATTTAGTAAACCCGATGCAACTGATGAAGAAATAATAGCTGCTGCTAAAAAGGCCTGTTGCCATGAATTCATCTTAAAGCTTCCCAATGGTTATGATACGATGGTTGGTGAAGGAGGGTGTACCTTATCCGGAGGAGAAAAACAAAGGATATCCATTGCAAGGGCTATCTTAAAAAATGCGGAAATTGTACTACTGGACGAAGCAACTGCCTCTCTTGACCCTGAAAATGAAGTTGACGTGCAAAATGCTATAAATTCCCTCATTACAGGACGAACCGTTATAGTTATTGCCCATCGCTTAAAAACTATCAAAAATGCAGATAAAATCATCGTATTGGATAAAGGTCTGATTGTTGAACAAGGTACACATAATGACTTGATAAATAAAAATGGACTATATTGCAAACTTTGGACAATTCAGGAAAAAACAGCCGGTTGGAAACTATGATGGCACACTTCTATTTCCATCTGTCCAACGTAATATGTTAATAAAAAAATATGCAACCAAGTTGCATAAAAAATCCTGTATATTTGTATCAAATTTATACAAAATCAAACGTATAAATTGTCTAAATTATTAGCCATGTCAACAGATCAATGTGTAGACAAATTAAAGAACAGGGGTATAAAACCAACGGCAGCTCGCATCATAGTTTTCAAAGAACTGTCCAAGCAGGAAAGTCCGGTATCTCTTCTTGAATTAGAAACTTTAATCGACACACTCGATAAATCTACTATCTCTCGGACTTTATCAGTACTCCTTGAACATCACGCTATTCACGCATTCGAAGACGGAAGTGGATCTACTAAATATGAAATATGTACCAGTGAAAGCAATTGCCCGATACAAAACCGACATATACATTTTTTTTGTGAAGAGTGCCGGCATACATTCTGTCTGGACAACATACATATTCCCATAGTACAACTCCCTCAAGGTTTCGTCATGGATAGTATCAACTATACCGTTAAAGGTATCTGCCCTTCTTGCAACTCAAAACGGTAAGATACAAGAAACGATTAACAGCTTTCGAAAAATAAATTTACCCTTACCATATATTTGTGGTAAGGGTACATTTATTAAAGCCGACTCTTTCGAGGACCGCAGCTTATTACATGCTACCTGCACGCAATATATTTGCAACAAAGTTGCATATTCCAAACTATATCTTTGTATCAAATCAAAAAACAGAAAGATTATGGAAACAATGCAACACCACTGTGAACACATGCATTCCTGCTGCCACAGCAAGCACCATGAAGACTCACACGAATATACAATTTTTATACTCCCTATTATTTCGTTTTCTCTTTTAATAACAGGGATAATATTACAACATCAATCTACTTGGTTCCAAAATACAAATATTCAATTTATATGGTTTTTATGTAGCTTCTTACCGGTAGGTTTTCCTGTAATGAAAGAAGCATGGAAAAGTTTTTTGACAAAAGACTTATTTAATGAATTTTCATTGATGGTTATTGCCTCTGTTGGCGCATTTGCTATCGGAGAATATCCCGAAGCTGTAGCTGTCATGTTATTTTATACAATCGGAGAAATATTGCAAGATAAGGCCGTCGACCGAGCAACACGAAATATCCGGCAACTACTTGACGTACGACCCGAACAAGTTGAAGTCTTTCGTAACGGTAGGTACCACACCGTCTCACCTCGTGAAGTAAAAATCGGAGAAATCATTGAAATAAAACCTGGAGGACGTATCCCACTAGACGGTATATTGAAAGATTCTCAGGCGATTTTCGATACTTCAGCGTTGACAGGGGAAAGTGTCCCTCGGACCATATCTAAAAATGAAGAAGTTCTTGCTGGAATGATTATCTCTGGACAGGCTGTCCACATCCAGGTTTCAAAAACATACGAAAATAGTTCTTTAGCCCGTATATTAGAATTAGTCCAAAATGCTTCAGAACGAAAAGCTCCCGCTGAACTATTTATCCGCAAATTTGCACGAATCTACACTCCTGTTGTCGTCTTGTCAGCTCTCCTTATCATTATTATCCCTGCTCTTATTTCTATCATAAATCCATCATTTCATTATATCTTTAATGATTGGTTATATCGAGGGCTGGTATTTCTTGTCATATCTTGTCCTTGCGCTTTGGTCATTAGTGTTCCATTAGGTTATTTCGGAGGAATCGGTGCCGCCTCTCGAAATGGAATATTATTTAAAGGCGGAAATTTTTTGAATGCTATTACCCATATCAATGCCATAGCTTTTGACAAAACAGGAACATTAACAACAGGCAGTTTCGAAGTAATCTCCGTAGCACATGAAGGAATAACTCAAGAACAACTGCTTTACTTTATTTCATCAGTAGAGCAAAAAAGCAATCATCCTATAGCCCAAGCTATAGTCCATTATGCAAAAAAGCAAGGAATCGAAATATCAAACGAAAACTCAATACATGAATTAAGTGGATTGGGAATTGAAGCTGAAATAAACGGAAAAAAAATCCTTGTCGGAAATGCCCGTTTGATGAAAAAATACCAAATCAATTTGCCCCAAGAAATTCAAAACTGTACATCTACAATTGTTCTTTGTGCTGTCAACGAGAAATACGTAGGTCACTTATTGTTATCTGATACATTGAAAAATGATGCTTGCAAAGCAATAAAAAATATTCGAAAACTTGGTATTTCCGATATTCGATTATTATCTGGTGACAAAAAGGAAATTGTAAATAATTTTGCTTCTCTGTTAGGAATAGATAAAGCATTTGGAGATTTATTACCTGAAGATAAAGTTCATTATTTAGAACAAATGACAACTGAACCCAATAAATCTGTCGCATTCGTCGGTGATGGAATGAACGATGCCCCCGTATTGGCATTAAGTGATGTCGGTATAGCAATGGGAGGATTAGGATCAGATGCCGCTATTGAAACAGCCGATGTAGTCATACAAACAGACCAACCGTCAAAGGTTGCGACAGCTATATCTATCGGTTACGCAACAAAACGCATCATAATGCAAAATATTGTAGGGGCTATCGGAGCCAAATCACTTATATTATTAGCCGGAGCTTTTGGTTTTGCAACATTATGGGCTGCTGTATTCGCTGATGTCGGAGTTGCTTTGATTGCAGTCCTCAATTCAATGAGAATTCTAAAGATGAAGTTTCAATAAAAAATCCTACAGAAAATTCTTTCAATAAGCCATTTATCCATACCCAAAGAGGCTGTCTAAAAAGTCGGAAAGTTTAAATTTAAACTTTCAATTTAGAATTGACAGGGTTCGATTATAATAAAGAGTGCCACTTTTACCTATGAAAATTAGGTGTAAAGTGGCACTCTTTATTTATTCTGTTATAATTTGTAACTTTTGCCAATTCAGTTTTGCCTTTTTAGACAGCCTCTTTATACTAAGGGACTAACAATAATTCATAATCTACAACCCCAAGCCAACGGCCAAATTTAAAACCGACTTTTTCAAAATGAGAAACCTGTTTAAATCCTAATTTCGAATGCATCAAGATACTTGCTTCATTTCCTTCCGTAATACATGCAATCAGTGCATGATAACCTTGTCTGCAACACTCCCCAATCAATCTTTGCATCAGAGACGTACCTATGCCTTTTCCTTTGTGTTCGGGAGATAAATATACCGTCGTCTCCAATGTATGCTTGTAAGCATCCCGTTCTTTCCATAAATGAGCATAGCAATACCCTAAAATTTCTCCATCCTGTTGCTCATAAACATAGTACGGAAAATGTGCCGAAATCTCTACAATACGTGATTGCATTTCTTGTAATGATAAAGGTTCCGTCTCAAATGAAATTACGCTATGCTTGATATATTCGTTGTAAATATTTGCTATAGCTCTCGCATCTTGAAATTTTACCGTCCTAATCATACAATCCATTTTATCTTTTTATAATACTAATTCTCGAAAAAGGCATTCAAATGTTTTATCAAGGTCTATCGAGAATCCCGGATGAGGTCGTGACGTTTGTATGGAAGTACTACGCATTGCAGTAAGCCAACGAAAACGCTCAGGAATATCAAACGAAGCAATAACCCCACCTTCTTTTTCACCACTACATATCCTTTCAAATACGCGTAAATGGCAGCACAATGATTCTATATCGGTATCCGGAGCAAAAAAAGCTATTTTTTCTTCATCAATATGATATGCAACCCGAATATACTTCTGTCGTTTCGAAAAAAGAATAATACCTACATTTATAAATTCCTCTCTTTCGATACATGGCACAAACCGAATGATGGCATATTCATACAAGTGTTTTTCTGGCATACAAAGCTTCTTTTACAAATATATCTGAATTAGCAATTCTCTCTGTCAGAAAATGATAATATACATCCCTTATTTCCTCTGAAGTCAATTGCGCATCACTCCAACATAACCAATCATCAGGAATAAGCTCTACTATAGCTTTAACCTTATCTGAAGTAAGACACTCTTTCATTTGAATATCTATCTTGTCAATACATCCCGCTTGTGGCAACAATACATGTTCTCTGACCTGTTTAAAAGAACTTAAAACATGAGTCGGCCAATTGTCCCAAGTATAATGAAAATATAGAGATGAACCAAAATCTATTAACCATAACTCCTTATGCCACATAAGCATATTCGTATTCTTTACTGTACGATCGATATTTGTCAGCAAGGCATCTATCCATACAATTTTTGAAGCGAGCTCTGAATTTACATTATCAGCTAACGAATCAAATGTAAAAGCTCCAGACAAAAAATGCAGTCCTAAATTCAAACCCCGACTTGCCTGCAACAAATCCTGTATTTCTTCATCCCCTTCTGTACGGCCAAAAGCTTCATCCAAATTAAGAAAAACAAGTTCAGGAACTCGCAAACCTGTCACTCGTGCCAATTCTGCTCCCAGCAATTCTGCAATAAGAGCTTTAGTTCCATGACCGGCTCCTCTAAACTTCAATACATATTTAAAACCATCATCAGCTTCCGCCAATGCGGGTAAGGAACCACCCTCACGTAAAGGCATTATATATCGTGTTACGTTAGCTGTACGTAATTCCATATTTGCTATCTTATCCATATAACAAAAATACGAATAAAAAAGAAATAATATAACTATTCTTATTCAAAACCAAAAAACTTTGAAACAAAAGATGTAGAGAAATAGATAACTCTCAATTCTATAAAACAAGATTAAAAAATCTCATTACTACATATTCCCCCAAATATGCTTATTACACACAAAACGGTTGATATTCATACTCTACGACACGAGATTCAGCCAAAGAAGTCTGAACATCAATGAGACGCTGATTACTACTCCCCCGAAATAACAAAGATACATCTCGAAGCCCTTGAATAAATGGACCATCTACCAAAACATCAATAAAAGGCAATATAGCTGCTAACCGGGGAGTCCGAGAAACAACTTCATAACGATAGCCCGTATAGCACCAAATATTTTTTCCTGTTTCTTTTTTGATTCTCCGAGCAAGGCAAGTAAAAGCTTCAGGTTGATACAAAGGATCTCCGCCACTAAAAGTCACATCAGCAAAATCTGATGATTTAATAACAGACATAATATAATCTAAAGAAACCACTTTCCCTTGTTCTATATCCCATGACTCAGGATTATGACACCCTGGACAACAATGAGGACACCCGGCAGAATATATAGACGTCCGCAAACCTGGCCCATCAACTACAGTATCCTCGAGAATATCAACTATCACCAACGAATCATACATTTCTTTATCCATCCCCTATACCTTTTAAACCTTATACTATAAAGTATCATCCCTTATTGAAGTAACAGAGACAATACTTTTTATCTAAGACTTCTCAATTATGCGTGACGCGATCATTTAATTCAGATAATTTAGCATGATTCCATCTATCAGTAGTTCCCACCAGATAACCCGTTATACGTTGCAATCGGTCTATGTTTTTACTACCACATTTCGGACATTCTTCTAAATGAGCTGAAGCATCTTCAAAACCACAATCCAAACAACGATTACGAGTATGATTCACCGATCCATATCCAATATTATACTTATCCATCATATCAACAACAGCCATAATTGCATCAGGATTATGTGTAGCATCGCCATCTATTTCAACATAAAAAATATGTCCACCACGAGTCAAGTCATGATAAGGAGCCTCCACCTCTGCCTTATGACGAGCAGAACATTTATAATATACCGGCACATGATTTGAATTTGTATAGTAATCACGGTCTGTAATACCTGGCAATATTCCGAAAGTACGACGATCTCTCATTGTAAATTTTCCAGACAGACCTTCTGCTGGTGTAGCTAATACACTATAATTATGCTGATACTGCTCTGAAAAACGGTTTGCCTGATCTCTCATATAAGTCACAATGCGTAGTCCTAATAATTGCGAATCTTTATCTTCTCCATGATGTTTTCCTGTAAGCGCAACAAGACACTCAGCTAAACCGATAAATCCAATGCCTAAAGTACCTTGATTAATCACTGATGATATATTATCAGTCGGACTTAGTTTTTCAGTCCCATTCCATAATGAAGACATCAACAAAGGGAACTGTTTAGCATATGCCGTTTTCTGGAATTCAAATCGCTCATGCAATTGCTGTGCTGTAATCTCCAATATTTCATCAAGACGGGCAAAAAATCTGTCTATTCGCTCCTGCTTATTTACAACATTCATACATTCTATAGCCAAGCGAACGATATTAATAGTCGTAAATGAAAGATTTCCTCGACCAATAGATGTTTTCTCTCCAAAACGATTCTCAAAGACCCGAGTACGACAACCCATAGTAGCCACTTCATATTTATAACGCAGAGGATCCTCAGCTTTCCAATCTTCGTGTTGGTTAAAAGTTGCATCAAGATTCAAAAAATTAGGGAAAAAGCGTCTTGCACTGACTTTACAAGCCATTTTATACAAATCATAATTACGATCTTCCGGCAAATAACTTACCCCCCTCTTCTTTTTCCATATTTGTATTGGGAAAATTGCAGTTGCTCCATTTCCAACTCCTTCATACGTAGACAATAATACTTCTCGAATTATACAACGTCCCTCAGCCGAAGTATCGGTACCATAATTGATAGAAGAAAAAACGACCTGATTTCCCCCTCGCGAATGAATCGTATTCATGTTATGAATAAATGCTTCCATCGATTGGTGTACACGGCTGACCGTACGATTCACAGCATGTTGAATAACTCGCTCCTCTCCACACAAACCCGTCAAATCCCGTACAATATAATCATCTAAATGTACATTATAAAGATGCTCATAATTTGTTGCATTTATATCAGCCAATACTTTCAACTCTTCAACAAAACTTTTACGAACAAATGGTGCCAGATAAAAGTCAAAAGCAGGAATCGCCTGTCCTCCATGCATTTCATTTTGGGCTGTTTCCATAGAAATACAAGCTAAAATACTTGCTGTCTCGATACGTTTAGCCGGACGTGATTCCCCATGTCCTGCAAAAAATCCATTTTTCAAAATTTTATCTAACGGATGCTGTACACAGGTCAAACTTTTAGTAGGATAATAGTCTTTGTCATGTATATGAATGTAATTATCAGCAACTGCAGACTTTACCCTATCGCTTAACAAATAATCATCAACGAATGGCTTGGTCGTCTCACTTGCAAACTTCATCATCATACCGGCAGGGGTATCGGCATTCATATTTGCGTTTTCGCGGGTAACATCATTCGACTTAGTTTCAATAATTTCCAGAAAAATATCACGTGTTTTTGCTTTTCGGGCAATACTCCTTTGATTCCGATAAGCAATATAACGTTGGGCCACATCTTTACGACTGCTCTTCATCAATTCTCTTTCTACACAATCTTGTATAGCCTCTACGCTCATTTGTTCATCCCCCCGACAAACAATGCGGTCGGTTATTTGACGGATAAGGCTCATATCCTCACCCTTCTCGGTATGTAACATTGCTTTACGAATTGCTGCAACAATCTTTTCCTCATTAAAACCGACAATGCGTCCGTCACGCTTCACAACAGTCTGTATCATTTTTATTTGAAACTAAGGTTATATATTTTCTTGTTCTAAAACTGTTGTAAAGGTAAAAAAAATTATTCTTTATTACACAATAAAATTTCTATTTTAGAAAACTTTTTGATGTTAAAATATATTTATAATACTGATAACCAATTTTTTAATTTTAAAAATGGAAAACTTTTTTTATTTTCCAAATACAAATAATTTTCTTTTTAGAGAACTTTTAATAATAAGAATAAAAGTAAAAAATATCACTAAATATACAACAGGCATATTAAAAAAATTCCTTTCAAATTGAAATTTTATCTCTTTTTTCTGACGTACTATCCAACCAATCAAAAACAAAAAAACAAACAAATAATAAATTAAGAAAACTATTTTCTCATTTCAAATCCCTGATGCTTAAGATAACCTTCAATATCATATTTCATGCCATCATTATAATAACCTACAATGTGAGATATCCAGTCATTATCTGTCGTTACCCCACTACGATTACGATTATACGTAGATATAGTCTTATCATAAGTCAATAAATCATCTCGCATATCATTATCCCTATAATGATTCTGATGTATTACCAACGGTAGCGGTTGCTTAGGCTTCAAATCAGGAGATTCAGCAGGATATCCTATTGCCAATCCACAAACGACAAACACGCCTTTCGGCAACTGTAGTACTTCTGCAATACGCTCCGGATCGCAAGTCCGAGTATAACCAATACAACATCCTCCTAACCCTATCGACATAGCTGATATGTAAGCAGTCTGCATAGCCAAGGCAGCATCAATAACCCCAACCATAATACCATCCATTGTATCAGGGAAAGCAGGGAACGGACATTCTATAGCATCGGCAGCTACCCTTATTTTATTGTAATCAGCACAAAATACCAAAAATGCAGCACAAGTCTTAATTTGCTTCTGTCCAGTTATCTCATATAATAACACTTTTTCATCCTGGTCAGTTACAGAGATAACAGAAAACTGCTGTCCATTATAGCTCGTCGGTGTATTTTGAATAGCTTTATAAATAAACTCCAACTCTTCCTGACTCAATTTGTCTCGTGTATAACGCCGTACAGAAGTACGTCCAAGCAAAATATCTTTTATCGTTTTCATATCGACTCATTTTTTATTCTTATTACAAAGATAACCACTCTTTTGTTTTATCTTCACCAGTCAAACGTTAATTACTTCATAGTACATGACTTTTTAACGTCATTTTAATTGTAGACAGATAATAATAAACGTACCATAAATATCAAACCCATTATGCTAAATAAATCTACGACTTATAAACGATTGAAAATAAATGTACAATGAAATATTTACTATTAAAATTACAGCTAATTATAATCAACAAGTAATTTTATTAAAAAACATTTTATACTTTTGCAGTCGTTTTCCGAATAATCCCAATACTAAAACAAGCTAAATAAAATATTACGAAACAAAAATTCATATAGATGAATGCTAATGAGTCTTTGGTAGAAGTTGCCAAATTCATAGCCGAATATTCGGCCTACATGATGGGAAATGGAGTACATACATCCCGTGTAGTACGTAGTGCCAAAAGAATAGGCGAATCGTTCGATTTAGTTGTAAAAATAAGTGTATTTCAAAAAAACATTATTCTAACTATTTATGACGAAGAAACGAAAGAAGCTTATAGTGAAGTCATCGATATACCTGCTTACCCTATCAGTTTCGAACGAAACTCGGAATTAAGCGCTTTAAGTTGGGAAGCCCATGATGAACGTCTTTCTTTGGTTGAATTGAAGAAACGCTATAACGAAATTGTCTCCGCCCCGCGGATGAACCCTTTATTTGTTCTTATCCTTGCGGGATTCGCCAATGCTTCATTTTGTAAACTTTTCGGCGGAGACTGGTGCTCCATGGGTATCGTGTTTTCAGCAACAATTACAGGATTATTTCTGAAACAACAAATGCAGATACAAAAATATAACCACTATATAATCTTCATCGTGTCAGCCTTTGTAGCATCTCTATGCTCTTCTATCGCCCTGATTTTCAATACAACATCAGAAATAGCTTTAGCTACCAGTGTCTTATATTTGATTCCTGGTGTCCCACTTATTAATGGAGTCATCGATATTGTAGAAGGATATATTCTTACTGGTTGTGCCCGCCTGATAGATGCTTTACTCCTAGTCGTATGTATTGCCATAGGGCTTTCGTTTACTTTATTATTAGTTAAAGATAGTTTGATATGATAGCTATAGATATACTTTCAGATGCTTTTTTTGCGGCACTTGCCGGTATCGGTTTCGGAGCAATCTCAGACCCTCCTATGCGAGCTTTTCCCTCGATAGCCATCCTTGCAGCTATCGGCCATGCTTGTCGTTATTGCTTAATGACTTTCTTAGGATTTGATATTGCGACAGCTTCTCTTTTTGGAGCAGTAATTATCGGATTTGGCAGTTTATGGTTGGGAGGAAAAATATATTGTCCTATGACTGTTCTTTATATACCTGCTTTATTACCCATGATTCCCGGGAAATTTGCTTATAATATGGTATTCTCTCTACTAATGTTTTTACAAACAATGGATACTCCGGCAGAAAGGGCTAAATATATGGAAATGTTCTTTTCTAATGGAATAGTAACTTCTTCAGTCATTTTCATGTTAGCTGTAGGAGCTACACTACCTATTTTCCTTTTGCCTCATAAAGCATTCTCCTTAACCCGACATAATGTAATACGAAAAAGAAGACGTTCATGAATATTTTTTGGAATACAATAGCAAATTATAATTTGGCAACCTGGATATACCAGATAATTTTTATAACTATCGGTATATTATTAACACTTCTACTGATATATAAACCTTCCCGAATAATCAAAACCGGGATGAAAATATATTTAACCACCACTTATTTATGGATTTCTCTCATTTATTATTACATATTTTGTGCCGAAAGAAGTTATAATATAGCTATGGTTCTCTATTGGGGTATAATGGCCATCATTTGGTTATGGGATACAATAAGTGGATACACGACTTTTGAAAGTACAGGCAAACATCGTCTATTGTCCATTATTTTATTAATATTGCCTTTTATATACCCAATATTTTCATTAGCACGAGGCATGTCATTTCCTGCTATGACTTCTCCAGTAATGCCTTGTTCTGTCGCAGTATTCACTTTAGGATTGATGTTGATGTTTTCACGTAAAATAAATATGTTTATCGTGCTCTTTCTATGTCATTGGTCATTTATTGGAGTTTCTAAAACATACTCTTTCGATATTCCTGAAGACTTTTTATTATCTGGTGCAACCATTCCGGCTCTATACTTTTTTTTGAAAGATTTTTTCCTGAAGCAATCCTCCTCCGATACAAAGCCCCAAGGCAAATATATAAATCTCCTATTGCTTCTGGTATGCTCCATATTGGCAACAGCCTTAATTGTAGCATTAGGAATGGAAATAAAACTCAACCCATAAAGATAAAAATCTTTCTAAAAACAAATACTGACAATTATTTCATAAATAGAAATATAACAAATTAGAAATGCAATTTTTCATGTATGAAAAATTGCATTTCTAATTATTCTTCATACCTTTGCCTCGCATTGGTTCGAGACCTTTATTCAGAGGAATCGATTAAAAGGGAATCAGGTGGAAATCCTGAACAGTCCCGCTGCTGTAAGTTTCATACAAACGTTGTAAGCATGTACCAATAGCCACTGAATCAAAAAATTCGGGAAGGCGTTTACCAACGGAAACAAGTCAGAAGACCTGCCATGCTAATATTTTTCAATAGCTTTCGAGGAAAGAGCAAATTGATTCGTGTTTAGTATTCCGGCAGGATCCGGCATCTATCCTTTCGTACCATACTGCATTTATCCCTCTTGGGCTATTGTATTGTTTTACTATGTTAACAGTTCATACCTCAGGATGAATTCATTCGTAAAAATATGTAGTATAATATACTGTATATCTATAAATATACAAGTATCACTACTTTCCGCCCAAAACAAATTAGACTCAATACAACACATCAACGAAGTCGTTATAACCGGTAACCGATATAATGAAGTCATACCTTCTCAAAAATTAACCGGAAAAGAATTAGAAAATCTCAATAGTCTATCTATCGCTGATGCTTTACGTTACTTTTCAGGCATACAACTAAAAGACTATGGAGGTGTAGGAGGTATAAAAACCGTAAATATCCGTAGTATGGGTACCAATCATATGGGCGTCTACTATAACGGAATACAACTAGGAAATGCACAAAACGGACAAATAGACTTAGGCAAATATTCACTGGAAAATATTGAAGAAATATCTTTATACAACGGGCAAAAAAGTGAAATATTCCAATCGGCACGCGAATTCGGTTCGGCCGGGTCTATTTACATAACTACTCGCCGTCCCAAATTTGCAGAAGGAAAAACAGCAAACCTAAAAGCTGGTTTGAAAGCTGGTTCCTTCGATTATATTAATCCATCTGTCTTATTTGAATACAAATTAAACAATAATTTAAGCGCCAGTTTCAATGCCGAATGGATAAATGCAAGTGGTAAATATAAGTTTCGCTATAGAAGAGTAACTCCCTCTGGTGAACTGGCTTATGATACTACGGCAACTCGTCAAAATGGGGATATAGATGCAGTTCGAATCGAAGGTGGATTACAGGGATATTTCCCCAATGGACGATGGAAAGCTTATATGTATCACTATACTTCCGAAAGAGGCGTTCCCGGTGCTATTGTCAATAACGTATGGAGGCGCGGAGAACGACTTTGGGATAGAAATTCGTTCGTACAAGGGATGTTTGAATATGACATTACCTCTAAATTAAGTACGAAAGTAAATCTAAAATACGCATTTGATTATACCCGATACGTAAATAATGACGACAAACTAATACATGTCGATAACATATACAAACAGCGAGAAGGTTATATATCTTGGGCCAACAAATACAGTATATTATCCAATTGGGATGTATCTGTTGCCTATGACTATCAATGGAATGGTCTTTCCGAATACACGTCAGTATTCAGGAACACTCACTGGATTTCCGCGGCAACAGCTTTTTCCATCAAAAATTGTTTAAAAGTACAGGCTGCAGCTTTAGCTACTATCGTAGATGAAGAAGCTCGGGAAAGAGAAAATGCTCCCAATAAGAAAAAAGTAACTCCTGCCATATTTTTATCATATAAACCCATCCGAAAAGCAGATTTCATAATACGAGCATTTTATAAACACAGTTACCGAATGCCAACATTCAACGACTTGTATTATACCGATATGGGAAATGCCTATCTGCGTCCGGAAACAGCCAAACAGTATAATCTCGGTCTTCTATATGATATAGATAGAAAAGAACACACATTCTCTTTTTTTAGAATAGGAGCTGATATATATTACAACCGGGTCAAAGATAAAATTGTAGCCTATCCTAAAGGGCAACAATTTCGTTGGACAATGCTAAACTTGGGAGAAGTAGATATTCGTGGAATTGATGCCCAAACCATGGCCATTTTCCGTTTGCCCTACAAAATAGAACTAACCGCCAAATTACAATATACCTATCAGAAAGCTATCGATATAACCAATCCGGCAGATAATTATTACCGGGACCAAATACCCTATATTCCTTGGCATAGTGGTTCGGCTATAGCGATGCTCAGTTGGAAAGGATGGAATCTGAACTACAGTTTCATCTATGTAGGACACAGATATAACCAGCAGGAAAATATTCGATACAATTATACACAACCTTGGTATACCAGTGACGTATCGTTAATAAAAACTTTTAAAATAAAAAAAACTCACTTAAAAGCCTCTGTTGAGGTAAATAACCTTTTAAGCCAAGATTACGATGTAATACTGAATTACCCGATGCCAAAACGTAATTATCGATTTGGGATATCAGTCGAATTATAAAATCACAGCATGATAATGAAAAAGTATTTTCACATATCAATATTTATATTTTTCACTCTACTCATTCTACTGCCGGCTTGTCGAAAAGACGAGTTAGTAGTACCAACTGAATATGATATTCTACCCTTCGAGATGAATCCCGACAGCAATCCTATAGGGATGTATGTACTCAATGAAGGAAATATGGGTAGCAATAAAGCATCTATCGATTTTGTCGATTTTAAAAATACCCTATATGTACGCAATATGTACGCTGAACGCAACCCAACTGTCATTAAAGAGCTGGGAGATGTCGGTAATGACATACAAATATACGGAAGTAAGTTATACGCCGTCATCAACTGTTCTCACAAAGTAGAAGTAATGGATGCTCACACCTTGATACGAATCGGCCAAATTGATATTCCAAACTGTCGATATATTCGTTTTGCACAAGGTAAAGCTTATGTGTCAGCTTATGTCGGCCCTGTAGCCATGGATCCAAATGCTCAATTAGGTGCAGTTTATAGAATCGATACCACTTCATTGAAAGTAACCGGAAAAGTTACTGTCGGTTACCAACCTGACGAACTGGAAATTTTAGGTGAATACATATATGTCGCCAACTCAGGAGGATACCGGGCTCCGAATTACGATTTTACTGTTTCTGTTGTCGAAATGTACGGAATGAAACAAGTCCAAAAAATTCCGGTAGCAATAAATCTTCACCGTATCAGAAAAGATAAATACGGAAAATTGTGGGTTTCATCTCGAGGAAATTACAGTTCTATACCTTCTCGTCTTTTTGTTCTGGATAGAAAAAATAAAAATTCAAAAGAAATGGAGGTAAAAGATACCTTAGATATTCCCTGTTCTGAAATGGTTATACATGGTGATTCTCTCTATTTCTATAGTGTAGAATGGAATAAAGAATCTGAAGAAAATACCGTTTCATACGGAATTATCAATGTAAAAACTAAAGAACTAATCACCGATCACTTTATAACTGATGGAACAGAAAAAGATATCACCATTCCTTACGGCATACAAATAGACCCCAGAAATGGAGACATTTATGTTACTGACGCTAAAAATTATGTATCGAGCGGAACATTGCACTGTTATAGTCGCAACGGACGAAAAAAATGGAGTGTAAGAGCCGGAGACATACCGGCACATATGGTATTTCTAAATCGTTGATTATGAAAAAAAATATACTCTTTATCCTCTTTACTTTCATTTCGATGCTATCATGCCAACAAGACATACCCATGGTAAGCCTTGGTATAGATAATGTATATGCAATCGAGCGAATGAAAGCTCTGGTTCTACATCCTGAATTCCCAGGTGAACGATATGAATGGAGTATGAAAGATAGTAAGGGAAATGACTCTCTTGTTTCAACCGACCAAGATTATATTTTTCTAAGTGCTACCACTGGACAATTTCAGATAAAATTGCACATTGCTGATTCTCAAAATCCAGTTGACCATAAAATAAATATTACCGTTTGGGAAGAAAGTGTCGCTTATAGTCGCTACATCTCGAAAGTATATGAATATTGTCCAGCTCCAGGACAATTTGTCAACGAATTGCCTTTATATCAAGAGGGAGACACAGAAGAAACCATGAGACAAAAGGCAGAAGAAAGTATTTCCGGGAAAAACGATGTATTAGTGTCTTTGGGAGGTTATGGAGGATATATAACGTTCGGATTTGACCACACTGTCGTCAATATTCCAGGGGAAAAAGACTTCAAAATATTAGGAAATGCTTTTTATGCAGTAGCTAATCCTAATCCGGATGCCCCTGAATCTGGAGGTAGTTCTGAGCCAGGTATCGTTATGGTATCATTCGACCGAAACGGTAACGGAATCCCTGACGATAAATGGTACGAGTTGGCTGGAAGTGAATATAATAAACCTGAAACAAAACATCATTATACAATCACTTATAGTCGCCCAGCAGCAGACCATATCGCAACCCCAGACAAAGGAACACCTATCACAGACTCTACCTACATTCCTTGGACAGCCAATGACGGAACATCTGGTTACATTGCCAAAAACAGTTATCACCGACAAGACTATTATCCCAAATGGATACAACAAGACCGGATATCATTCACTGGGACAAAACTTGCAGATAATGCCGTCGATGAAAGCGGAAAAGGGACATATTATGTTCTATACACATACGATTGGGGATATGTGGATAACCACCCAAACGAAAAAAACGACAAAATCAGCTTCGATATAGACTGGGCTGTTGATTCCGACGGGAATAAAGTACACCTACCCGGAATAGACTTCATACGTGTATATACTGGCGTAAACCAACAATGTGGCTGGTTAGGAGAAACATCAACCGAATTGTCCAGAGCCGAAGACTTGCATATAGACGATTCTTCTGCTTTACCCAACCCATAAAACTCATCGCTTATGAAATGGAAAAATTTACTTATTTATGCTTTTCTCTCCGGAAGTGCTCCTATCATCGGACAGACATATACGGATGGTGTATTTGTACTGAACGAAGACTGGTATGGACATAACAATAGCTCCATAAACTTTTTGCACCCAGAATCTGGAATTATAGATTATTATTTGGTACAGACTAATCCTGCCAATATGGATGGGAGCATTATACAAACATTAGGTTGTACCGCACAATACGGAGTTATATATGGAAATAAAATGTATGTTATTTCCAAACAAAACCAAGATCCGGGAGAAAATGCAGAAGAAAAACAAGGTGGAAGACTGGTCATCTTGGATGCTAAAAACATGCAGGTATTATATCGTTTACCCATAATAGCAGAAAAGAACGGGAAATCGATAGCCGATGGAAGAAGCTTTGTCGGAGTAGACGAAAATAAAGGCTATATAGGCACCTCAAATGGCATCTACATATTAGATTTGAACACCTATATGTTAAACGGTATTATCGAAGGTAGTGAAAATCCTCTAATTACAGGCGATGAATCACCATCTACCGGATTAGGAGCCTTATACGAAAACCAGATAGGAATGATGATACGCACTCAAGACCATGTGCTGGCAATACAACAGGATAAAGGTATTCTGGTAATCAATCCTGAAACAGACAAAATAGAACAGGTTATTCCCGGATGTTTTAGTACTATGACTCAAAGTAAAGATGGTTATGTATGGGTTGGTCTCAACACCAATAGGAATGAAGAATACCTGCATTATCCATACGGTTCGGCCGGTGAAGAATGGATAGGAAATGCTTTATTGAGAATAGACCCATATACCTTTGAAACAAAACAAATCGACTTGCCACGAGGAGGCATAAACCAAACATGGTATGCATGGACAGCCGGTTCTTTATGTGCAAGCGCTAAAGAAAACATTCTTTATTTCATTTACAATGAAGACTCATCTCAAGGACAAGCATCCTGGTTTACGACAGCACACATGTATAAATATAATATAGATAAGGGTACTTGTGAACTCATTTACGACAGTACTCCCGAAGACCGTTATTTCTATGGAGCCGGAATGCGTATAAATCCGGCAGATGACAAAATATATGCAGCATTATATGTCAGCTTCATTTCAAACAATTATTTTCTATACTATCAATTGGATAAAAATGGCAAACTCTTGAATGAATATGAACCTATTAGTGGATACTGGTATCCAGCAATGTTTATTTTTCCTGATAATCAGGCTCCTGTCATAAAAAATTTTTCACCGGTAGAATTAAATGGGACAACACAGGAAATAGACCTATCTAACATGGCAACAGATGAGGATACACCGATAACCTCTATTATCAAACGAGTAACCAAAATAAAAAACGAAAATATTGTTTCAGCAAAAATAAAAAATAACAAACTCATACTTACGCCCTTACAAGCTGGGGAAACTTCGATCACCGTGCGCTTCAATTCAAATGGGAAATGTGAAGATCGAGATTTAGCAGTCAAGGTTTCTACAGCAACATACATCCAAGAAACAGAATCTGACCCGATACACATATTTGCCCGGAACGGAATCATACAGATATTCGGTATAGAACCATCAACCGAAGTAGAGATATACAACATGCAAAGCCAATTGATATATAAAAATACATTGTCTTCAGGCTGTACTATCACCGAAATATCTCCTAAACAAATATATATAGTAAAAATAAAAAATCAGATACATAAAATCATACTTTAATTCAAACTAAACATTATGAGAAATTTTTACAGAAAAAAAACATGGTTGACATTGATGTTACTATGTATGGTATCCTCCATATTTGCGGGGAACCAATTCATTCCTAAAAACTATTCATTTACGAACATTGCCAAGACTTCAAAAGTGACATTAAACTTATCTATGACCGACATATTTGAATATCCTGACGGCATAGACAAAAGTGCTAATTTAGATGATTTGGGCGTTATTGTCAAAATAGAGTCAAGTGATTTGGAAATCACCGATTTATATAAATATGAATATTATAACTACGGCAAAGTCCAGACATTATATTTATGGCTTATGCCTAATAAAGCCGGAGATGCTGATGTAAAAGTAACATTAACTTACCAAAGTGAAACCGTTGAAAATATCATACATATTTCATTGAAAAAAGTTTTGGCAACAGACGACTCTTTTGTCGTAGAACCTAAAAGCGAACTAACAGCAGATGTCTTGAAAAATGACCAATGGATGAATAATTCAGACAAGACAACAGCCAGTATTACAATCGATGAACAGCCCCAATACGGCACGGCAACGGTAGTAAAAGAGACGTCCTACCCCGTAATCAATTACGTACCCGATGCAGAAACAGAAAACTACACTTTTGACCAACTAAAATATACCGTTACCTTAGCTACAGGAGAAACGTCTTCAGCTACAGCAAAAATAAATATACACTTAAATCCTTATGCTTCTAAAATACTAGGATATTTACCGGCTCCAGGACAATTTACCAATACAATGGATGACCCCACTGTTATTTTAGGAACACAGGGTGGTATGGTAAGCCTAGGGGCATTCGGAGGTTATGTTATCCTAGGTTTTGACCAGCCTATAAAAAATGATCCCCGTAACCCATACGGTGTAGATTTTACTCTGAAAGGAAACTCTTTTATTGCCAATTTATATGGAGTATGGTCTGAACCTGGAGCTGTACAGGTAATGAAAGACTTAAATGGAAATGGCATTCCCGATGATGGAGAATGGTATGAATTGGCTGGGTCTGATTATTGGCTGAGTACAACAAAACGTAACGTAGAAATGACCTATTACAATCCGAGTTATAATAAACGCTATACTGTACCTTGGACAACTAATCAGGGAAAAAGCGGTGCCGTTTTAACCAATCAGTTCCACAATCAATCTTATTACCCTGACCCCTACACATACGAATGCGGAAGAGAGCAAGTAACATTTTCAGGAAATATTATACGAAGCTCCATCGACATGAGCTCACCGAGTTATATCGAATTTTACCGAGCTCCGGCCTTCGGATACTGCGACAATCGAGGATATGACAAAACCGATCTTACCGTTGCTCACAACCCATATTATAACGATGAAAACGGAAATGCAACAGATGGATTTGACCTTAGTTGGGCAGTAGATAAAAATGGCAATCACGTAGAATTGGACCAAGTTGATTTCGTAAAGGTTTATTGCGCCGGAAGTGCCAATGCCGGATGGTTAGGCGAATGGTCGACCGAAGTTTTAGGCGCAGCCATCACCACACCAGACCCCAACTATGTTCCACAAGACTATTACCTCAATTACATTGGTATTACTCAATTACAAGTAATCGAGGGGCAAACTTGTCAGTATGAAGGATTTTTATTCAAAAACGGTCGTCCAGTAAAAGAAGGGACTCAACGATGGTGGTTATCTGACAATACTATCGGAAACATCGATAACACCGGAAAATTTACAGCGACAAAAGAAGGGGAAACATGGATATATTTCAGCCAAAAAGATGATATAGCCAAAGACTCTATCCAAATAAGTGTCGTAAAACTGAAAAAAGTAATTATCGATTTGGAAGGTAATGCCAGCACCGTATCGAACGACAGTACAACTATGATTGTAAATGAAACTATCTTTATTAATGCACAGTGTGAAGATAGCCGAGATGAAAACCTAAACGGAAATACTGCTAATCGCTATATTTACGAAACTTTTGATTGGACAACATCGAATCCTGAAATCGGAACTATCAAAAATGGTTCATTTACTGCCAATAAAGTTGGAAGAACCAAAGTTATCGTCCGTTCTACGAGTGACCCAACTCTATCAGATACGATTCTTGTCATTGTAAAAGATATTCCGGAAATAAAACCGGTGAACTCTCCTATTCGGATTGCATATGACAAACCTGAAGGAGAATTTTCTAATTCAGAGCTATTTACTACAGGAAACGATGCTACCGTATATATGGAAGAAGTAACTGCCGTTAACGGAAAAGTTCAAGTTTCCTTAGAAAAAAATGTCTTAAAATACTCATTCAACACAGGAGAATATTGTAATGACGTCCTTCGTTTCCGTATAACATGCTACAAACAAGAAAAAACGATAGAAATACCTATCATATATGCTCCCGACAACGAAGGAATGAGTAAACATATTCTATTTACCGATAACAACGGAAATGGAAACAGCTCAATTATGGGATACCAAGTCAATACTAAAGAAACAAAAACACTACTTGGCAACATACAAGCAGATTCTATCAGCAATATGTTGAATGACGGTGCTTTCGTATACGTATCTGCAGGTAACACCATATCCCGTTACAACATCACAACAGAGGAACTTGTCGCTTCCATATCATTAAAATCAAAAGCAAAACACCAACTGGCTTTATATAAAAATATGTTATTAGTAACCGATGCTAACGGAGACAATACAGATTTGAAGATATATTATAAAACAGATTTAAAACTTGTTGGTACAGTGTCTATAAACGACATTGCCAAAGTTATGACTGTAGTTGGTAATAATGCATATGTTATAACCAATGATGTAGCAATGAAATCAAGTAATCTTGCAACAATTGATTTAAATACTTTTGAAATCTCTCTGCAAGAATTGGAGAAAAAAGCATTAAATGTATCTGTCATAACAGTAAAAGACAACATTATTTATGCCATCGGCAGATGTAATGATAATTCTGATTATAATATATTCTCTTATGATATTTCGAACAAAACAATATCATCTGACAGTTGGGTAACGGAATACCCGATGTTCTTGGCCTCTCCTATTGCTTTGACACCATTATCTGGAGACTTTATCATGTTAGTCAGCGGTAATGCATTCGTAAAATATAATATTACTACAAAAGAAATAGAAGATGGAAGATTCATGGAATTGGGATACGACTTATTCCCCATGGGTTCTGTTTATGATGCTGAAGAAAATAAATATTATGTAGCTTATTGTAGCGAAGACGGTACTCAACAGAAAGCGGCAATATTCGATAATCAATTCAACAAATTAGAAGAAATCGAGAACATCGGCAACCATCCGCAAATGATGAGTATATTATCAACTATAAATGACAATGATATACCTACGATAAGCAGCAGCAAATCGAATCTTAGTTGCTATGAACGTGCAACATCAGCGTCTAAACTCTCAATCAACAAACAATGGTTTACCGACAGAGAAAACAATTTTTCTATTTATACTCGTGATCTGGACAAACATTCTGACTGGCTGAGTTTAGATAATACATATAACAATACAAACGGTAATCTACAACTATTAGCCCAATATACAGGCGATGTAGCAACCGATTCCATTGCTACCATTTCTATCGAAGCTATCGATCATTTAGGCTATTCAGTAATACGAGATGTAGAAATAACAATAAAACCAAGAGTCTATATGCCTGTGAGCATTGCTAAAAATATTGAAGCCATACAAGATGCAGAAGATATGCTAATACCTATAAAAAATATATTCAGCTATCCGGGAAGTAGTACTTACGGCCTGACATTCATGACGACTGTAGAAACCAATGATAACGAAGATTTGGTTTCTGCAACTATCGAAAATGACAATTTGGTTCTTTCATTTGGAGAAAGCAAATTCGGAAAGGCTCAAATAAAGCTACGTCAAACGGTTAGCCATCAAACGTATGGTGAAAAATTCTGTGAAACAGAGTTTACAGTCAACGTAAAAGAAAAACCGGTTGTAGGCGTCGAGGATACATCAAATGATATTATTTCAATATATCCTAACCCTGCAACTAATTATTTCTACGTAAATACTGAAATCAATGCTCAAATAGAAATCTTCAATATTGATGGACAATTAGTGAAAAGTATAAACATCTCTTTGTCTAAGGAACCTATCAATATTCAAGATTTGACAGCTGGAAATTATCTAGTACGAATTACTACTGAAAAAGAAGTCCTAAGTAAGAGATTGATAAAAAGATAGTTATCAGTAACTGATAATCAAATAAATAATAATAGAAACCGGGATATCTTTATATAGAAATATCCCGGTTTTATTTTTATAACAATAAAGAATTAGAACCATAAAATACATAATATGGACATATTATACGAAAAAGATTTCAATTTTTTATAGTAAGATTAGAACCAGCAATGTTTCATGTAAACAGGTCAACAATAAGTCGCATTTCAATTCTATAAAGTAAGATTAGAACTTATATATCGGAATCTGATAAATCTTTTACTCCTGCATTTCAATTCTATAAAGTAAGATTAGAACTATCGTGATATTAGAAATAATCCTTTGATTTTGAAATTTCAATTCTATAAAGTAAGATTAGAACTTGCTTCTACTCTTGAAAATGATGATAAGATAATATTTCAATTCTATAAAGTAAGATTAGAACCGACACGACTCATCGAAGCGTCGAGAGTCCGATTCAATTTCAATTCTATAAAGTAAGATTAGAACGATAAAATTCAGAATCAAGCCTTCTAAAAAATTCTTCATTTCAATTCTATAAAGTAAGATTAGAACTTGCTGATAATCCTGACAGTTTAGATGATACGTTATTTCAATTCTATAAAGTAAGATTAGAACAACAGACATTGTTTTCAAACGAAGCATTAATGGCAATTTCAATTCTATAAAGTAAGATTAGAACCCTATCATTAACAATAAAGACACAGTTTATAACCAATGGGTTAGAGCTGCAAATATAATAAATATTTCAAAGAAAAGTTGTCGATGTACGATTATATAAAAATATACAGACATCGACAATATAAATAACTTATTAAAAATAAGGAAGATAAAAGAAACGGATATAATAGTTATATCAAAAAAATATTAAATTTACTCAAGAACGACAACTTCAATTACAGAAAATTATCTGTACTCCCTAATTGTCGACCGATAATTTGCCGTTCCATAAACACTTGTGATGCAGTTTTAAAAATAATTATACTATCCTCATTCACTTTCATAAACATTTTAATATACATTAATAACTCTTTCAATCGAACATCCGATATTTCTCCTTCAAAAACCGAGTTCTGTACCCAGTTTAGATATCTACGACAAAGTTTCAACATCTTTGCAACTCGTTTTTCTCCAAAGTCATATACCAAAATAACATACATTACCAATACATTTTAAATGGTTTATACATCTCCATTCCCAATAAATGTTTCAACAACTTATAACATTCCAATTTCACTAAATGTCGATAACTAACTTTTCGGCCCAATGCTCTATGTTGTATCGTCTCGTTCAAACGCTCCTCAAAAGCTTTCACAAAAATTTTCTTTCCAGACAAATTTAATAAACATTTATTTAACTTCTTTTCGAAATGTTTATCTTGAATCTCGTGTTTATTCAATACTCTAAAAATAGTCCTATCTACAATAATCGGTTTGAAAATCTCTGAGATGTCTAAAGCTAAAGAATATCTACGTTCACCCGGAGTATGCAAATAACTGATAGTCGGATTCAGTTGCGTTTGATGAATAGCCCTTAAACACAAAGTATAACACATCATATTTCCAAAAGAAATCAATGCATTTACTTCATTTAATGGTGGACGTTTCGAGCGAGGGCCCATCTCAAAATCATTTATAATCAAATTAAATGCTTCATAATAAGTTTGGCGTATCATTCCTTCTATTCCCATAAGCTCTTCTATAGAAACAGCAGATGATATTCGAGTAGAATATTCCTTAATATCACTAATAATTTTTTCAACGTCACATCCCCTCCGACTGTAATAACGAAGATTCTTGAGTATATTATAGCACGCCCCTTCTATAAACTTTTGAGCAATAACCATACGCTTACTCTTATTTTGATAAGCTGAAGTCTGAGCTAACAGCATTTTCCCTGACAATAAAGAATCGCGAGGCATAAATGAACCAGTATAATTTTCATAATAATCAAAGAAATGTACCGCTATATCTTTCTGCCCTAAAAAATTATATAAAGCACTATTGGCCCGTAAAGAACCAAACACATAAAATTCGCTAATATCTTCTATCGGTAAATACCGGGGCATCGAAACCTCATTACTCTCTGAGCCAACAATCGGTGTAAATTTCAAGGTATTATCTTTCCTGTCCAATTCTCCTGGATTAAATAAATAAAATGTTTTTTTCATGGTTCGATCTCCTCTATAAAACAAAAATCATAATAACTACAATTTTTACATATCGATTTTTTTATAATAGATGGACAAACATCAGAATATATTATCGATTCGATATCTTTTTCCATTTTACCTATATTTTTTCGATCTTCTTCATTAAGATAGATCTCTTTCGTTTTACGCAATACAGGGTACTCCAACATACCCCTACATCCCAAGATTCCATTCCTCTCAAATACATACAAATAATACTTTAGTTGCCATTCATGTGAAATCTCTATCTTATCAGACTTTTTTATTTCATGGATAATATTGTGCACCGTGTCATAAAAATCAACTTTAATGCCATCAATTTCTATTTCTTCATATTTCGACGATCTCTGAGGATACGAACTTTCATGTATCAGTTTTCCTTCATATACCAAATCCGAAGTATGTTCAAAATTTATACCATTAGCAAACAACCAAAGCTTTCGATGGCAAATCTGATAATAATTAAAATGTGTCCCTGTAATCTGTATCATATAAATATATTCAAAGACATAACTGATCGGAATCTATATTCTTAATTTCATTCATTCGAAGGCCTATTTCACTATCATACACTCTCTTTATAATATAGACATTCTTACAACCTAATTTTTTTATATTTTCAAAATAGAAAGAATCTTCATAGGCATCTTCACTTTTCAAAAGTCCCCAAAGCCGACTTTCCTTCACCGATACCAAAAGTGCATCTGCCTCGATAAATGATTTTTGTTCTAAACAAGCTCGATATTCTTTTATCAAATCTACCGGTAGAACCTTTATTCCATCGAATTGTCGATAAAACATCTTCTCGCTCTTTTCATCGTATACCAAAGGTGAAAGTGCCCTATCGATAAACGAAGTAAGTGTTTTCAATGTCATATCATAATCATCTTGTTGTTTCTTTTCCCACATCGGATATACTTCATCTATCAACGATTGCAACTCGTCTTCATGAATTATTCCATCATGTCTTTGCTCGATTATATACAGAGCATCCAATGTTCGGCAGATAACATTTTCATCATAGATAAACAGATCTTTCTTATTTCGCTCTTTAAATACATGACACAAACATAATCCTTTTAGTCGTTTTCTATTCACACGTCCAAAGCGTTGAATCAGAGCATCCAATGGTGCTGGTTCGGTATAGATCACATCATAATCGATGTCTAAGCTCACTTCTATGGCCTGTGTACCTACCAACAACTGTATATCCCCATTTTGCAATTCTATCTCTTTTCGATTTTTATCATTTGCATTAAAAGCTCCATGCAACAATAATTTTCGCCGATTGACCGGTATAAACAAATTTTGATATACATTTTGAGATTGCTCTACCGTATTACATACGACAAGCACTTTTTTACCTCGATCTATATCTCTTTGTATTAAATCTAAAGATTCCGATAATAATCCCTCATGAAGTTTTATCCGATGTCTTTCAAATTTTCTATATAAAGACTTTTCGGCAACTATATTTATATGTTTTCCTATAGAATCGGCCAAAATTTTACGCATAAACATAGGCAATGTTGCAGTCATAATAAAGACACGAACATCCATATATCGAGTTACAAATTGTAAAAGAGCTATAATCTGGGCAAAAGTCTTCGAATCATAAGCATGAATTTCGTCAAAAATAAAATATCCCCCCGACCATTCAGCAATACCCTTCTCAAACCCCTTCAGCCCAAATAAATGTTTCAATAATTGGAATGGTGTTACAATCTTAAAGGGTGTTACCAAGGTTTTGAAATCTTCTATTAACTTCGATTTTTCCTCTATATTTACCGAATTATCCGATGACATTCTTTGTTCGATATATTGCATTAATTTACCATGTAACATACCTACCCGATGTTTGTCATGCCCTATCGCTGTATCAACTCTTTCATACATAGCATTGATCGATGCTGTATACGGGAGCATATAAAATACTCTGCCCTGTCCTCTTATATGAAGTTGATTTACCAACCAAAGAAAAGCGGCTTCAGTTTTGCCCGAACCTGTCGATGCAGAAAGAATGACATTCCCAGTCGATAACAAAGCCTTTTTCTGATGGTCATACAATTCGTTATTATAAACAAAATCGAAATCTTCCGGATAAATATTCAATATTTTTCGAATACCGGCTGAAGCTAAATGATCGCACTGTTTCAAAAAACCGACGAGCAATAAAATGAAAAAATAATCGGAATGCGCAACCCGATGTTGTTTCCCCATCTCCTGTTTCAAATATTTTCCGATATCTATACAATCTTCATTCTCTTTAAAATAGCCATACCTTTTTAATATATACCAAACTTCATCTTGCAAAAGTTTTCCACATTCAGATTGAAAATCAAGATCACCTTCACATGCCCACGAAGGATCTTCCATCCACAAATAATTTGCCGAAACAAATTCATTTAAATCCGACACGCTTTTATGATGCCCGACAACGGCATAACATACCTTATCTTTCCATTCTTTCTCCAAACTCGACTGATAAATAAAATATGACGAAAAGAGTTCATGCCGTTGTCCCAACCATTTATTTCGACTTTTATGCAACAATTTCTGAAATTCATCATGAGCTTTACCCATATCGTGAAATATAATACAAGCCGCTAATACTCGCCAAAACAAATCCTTTTTAACAACCGGCAGATTGGGAAACCCAGTTATCAACTGTTCGAGAATATTCAAACAATCTTCGATATGGCATATTAAAGGAATCTCGGGTTCCGATTTCGCCAAAAGATAAAATTCTTTCGAATCAAATTTCATATATCATCTTCAAAATCAAGTTGATGAAAATAAATATCAACTTCGTTTCCATCAATAATATCCCGATATGCAGTTATACCGGTAGGTATATCTTTACTTCGATACGATATTACAGAATACGCTTCCGTACCTATATTACTTCGGGGAAATGTATCGGTAAAATATTTAGGTAAAGCCTGTACCATACCCGGCAAAAAGTTTCCGGCAATCGGGATGATCTGTCCCTTTATTTTATCGGCATTCGTCTTTTCCGATAACTCTACTATTTCGATACGATCCACAGATGCAAGGTCCGAGCTTCTCCCTAATAATATAGGATAATAAGGTGATAGAAATAAATCGGTTAACTCTTTATCTTTCAAGTACAAAAAAAGCCTATTATCAAACAGAAATTCACGGGGTATAACATTAGACTTCACTTGATTGACCGGAACATTCCTTTCGTTCAATTTTATCTGATAGATCGTTTCAAGGTCAACGGCTTCCGCCCCATATTCAAAATAATAACCTAAAGATAAATGTTTATGCCGAATATATTTTCCAGCACAAGCATTCAAAATTCCCAAAACCGTACTAATCGGCGGAACATGCAGTGTTGGCTGATATCCTGAAATAATATTCGGATATCTAAAACTCGATGTCCACGAACTTATCAAAATACGGTAAGCTTCCATTACTTCATTTGTTGTTTTAATTGTTCACAATAAGCATCAATCATGGCATTCACTGGTCCGAATTCTACTATATCAGAATATTCTTTTTGTAATTCCGACAACTCATTCGTATCATCATCAAAGAAACCGGCTCGTTTACCAATAAATATTTTTCCCACATAATTTCGACGATACTCTTCGATTACTTCCTTCAAAGCTGAAATATTAAGTTTTACCTTTTCATCCTTTTCCCCAAAACTTGTCGCTATATGAGAGAAGGGATGATTACCTGTGCTCGTCGTTGCCAAAATAATAAATTTTGGTGTTACATCTGCCATATTATTGGTCTGCATAGCTCCTCCCACAATATTTTTCAAAGCACTTATCGTATCCAATGTTCTCTGTAATCGAGTTTTTACAGGAAGCCTCACCAATTTACGCTCCGAATCGAAAATATCATTGATTTCTACAGCCCCTTTTTCGAGTGCCTCTTTCTTTAACTTATCCGAAAGATTCTGATAACCCGATTTATTATAATTCGAAAACGTCCCCACCATATTCAAATCAAGACTGAACATGCCCTTCATCACAGCACTATATTCCTGTTTTCCATAAGGTACAGAATCACCTTCCTGCCGAGCCATACTCGACCAATTTTCTACCGGTCTTACGGCACATGCCGAAACGACTGCCGAATTTTTCAAAGGAGACACTCTCGTTACCGTAATGTTCTTTTTCTTTATCTTACCTTTTTCGTCTGTCTCTTCTTCCGAAGCAGCCCTCATATACCCGAATATATCATCGTCGGGATACTCTATAGGATTAGCATTAGTATATGCAATTTTATTTTCTCTTACAATAGGCGACAGCCTCCAACCATAATTCTTTTGTAAAGCCTCGCGCCACCAATATCGAAAAGCCTGCCCTGATACATACGTATAAGTACGTCCATTCTTAATAATGCTCTTCGTTGCTACTCCATTATCGAAATGCGACATCACATTTTTACCGGCATTGTTCAATGCAACGACATCTACATCAATCAAAAAAAATCCTTGAACTTTCAAATTATTTTCCATAACACATAACATTAAATTTAACTTTCATATTCTATCTGCTCATCATCGAAGTCATCCATATCGACCTCTATATGTAAATTCCTTTCATGAAGTTTCTGATATATCGATATCAATAATACATCTCGAATCTCCATCCATGAACTCGAATCCGGGAATAAATAATCAACATACTCTTCGACAGTTACCAAAGGTTGATCATGTCCCTCATTATAATATTTTCTTATCGTACCGATAATAAAACGTCTCAGGACATACGCACTTTTCGTTCCACTCAACGTAATTATTACTTTTTTCATTCCGGATTCACTCGTACTTTCCAGAATATAATTCGAAATCTTGTCTAATTTCGCAATCGTCTCTTTTTTCATATTTTGTAAATTGACTAAATACAAATTCAATAAATCCACATCGAAAAAGTGGTGCACACTCCATTTTCTGATATCACCAAGAATACTTGCTCCTTTCAATAATTTATCATATATGGCATTTCTCCAATACTTGAATTTCTCTTCATCGATATAAATATTATCTTTCTTATTTTCGACACAAAACACATTTTTTTCATCATCGTATTTCGCTTTTTTATAATCGGAATTGAAATAATGACTTGCGACAAAAATGTTCCAACGTTCTCTAAATCGACTACTCTGCGTTCTCTGATAAAAACGGAAAGCCTGAAAAGGGAGAGTATAGATCTGTACCTCCGGACTCGCCCCGAAATTTGTCAGATGATATAATGCAACAGAATCACTCATTCCATTATCTTCGGTATATCTCGCCAACACAGAATCAAGATACCGGAAAACAGCCGTTCCCAGCGAATGAGCAGAACTTTTCAATACCCCAGTAGATACATTCTGTCCCACCTCCGCCAAAACTCTGCTACAACAATCTCTAGCATACCATTCCGAAATTTTAGGATTATTACTACAAATTACAGCTATTTTTCCTTGCAACAATTCACATCCCAACGGAAGAAAATAGTATCGTATAATGGCTTCCTTAGACAACATTATGCCTTCTTGAAAAGCATGATGAAAATTCACAAAGGTTCCCGACCCTGTCAAAACCGACAGGTCTCTTCCTACTGGAAACAACTTCGTATTATTCCCCATAATCCGACAGCACCCTATTCGATACGATAAAGTTTCATCTAAAAGACTTTCGAAATATCGCCTAGCTTCCTCTTTTTTCCGTTCACCTTTAAAAGCAGGTTGCGTAATCTTCGAATTTAGAAACAATGTGTTGATTTTTGCATCCCAAAGTTTTACATATATATCAGTCACCATCATAATCAACGTCATAATATCAGCATCCGGATAGCATTCCATCAACTCTTGCAGAACAAATCCACCAGCATCTACAAAGGGATCGCCAGTATATTTAAACATCTCATTCCAATCTATTTTTTGCATAATAAGAAATTTAAAATGTAAATTTAATAAAAATTTATCTCCTATTGTTTTTATTATAAATCTGATTTCTATAATATACTAAAAATATTTATTCCACTTCTTGTCTAAAGCTCACAAGATCGATTTTTTCACATATTCTTCGATAAACTATCTACTATACGATAAAACTCTTTTTTAAACATATAAATAATATACTTTAATAATAAAAATTTCTATTCGGCTTATAATATTCCTACTTTTGCAAAAGATTAAAGTATTTTTTATAGAATCGACATTTCACTTGTAATAGAATCAAGTTAGAAAAGAGACTATTTTAATCTTACTTTACAGAATCCCCCGATTTTATTTCAATTTTGGGGGTATTTCCTTCAACATACCAAAGCCGAGACTTCCTTTTTCCCCTAACCCGCAATTGTAAACGATGTGCATAAGGGGCTCGGGTAAGTGTATCTTAAACCTATAATTATATCCTCTGACAAAGGTCTGCTCAGGTGTATCGGATTTCATTTTCACCAATACTGAACGAGGCGTATTCAGCAATTTAAAATTACAAAACAGGGGCCCGGTATAAGACTCTCCATTATAAGCTTTATAACGAGCCAACACTCCGGTAATAATCGCACGTTCATAATCCTGATGATCGGGGGACAAATACTCTGTCCTTACTTCAGCTCCTCTACGCGATATACATACAGGAGAAAGTGTTTCGAAAAACATCTCCTCTTTATATTGTAATGATGGAAGAATTTCTATACTCCGAACCATAAATTCTACGATACTTCGTTTATCACCAACTTGCATTTTTTGAAATTGAAATACACCTTCAATAAACTGACGTGTGCTTTTTTCCGGTAAAAAGGCTATATACCAATCAATTTCATCCGATAAAATATTCAATCTCTGATTCTCTTTATCGATTTCATATCGAGGTATAACAAACCGAGAAAAAGTAAATAACTTAAATCTCTTATGGTCTGCTTCAAAACCATTTCCATGTAACCACGAAGAATAATCAACATTCGATTTAGAAAGAATACGATACACGGCAGATGACAATTCATACATATAATTCAATGGTAATGAACGTCCGAATGCCCGACTATTTACTTGTAAAGTTATTTTGAATCTCATTTTCTTATTTTGAATATTATTCAGATATTCTCAAATTTATAAAATAATTTTCAAAATATAACAATTGTAAAAACTTAAAATGAAGGAGATTTTTCCACTCGAATTATTTCGGAAGAAATTGGATGTTCGAATTCGAGATATTCGGCATGTAAATATAACCGGTCAGATTCTCTGCCATACAAGCGGTCTCCTACTATCGGACAATTGAGACCTTGGGAGTGAGCTGCGTGTACCCGCAATTGGTGGGTCCGTCCGGTTACCGGATAAAAAGCGATACGGGTACGATTTCGGGAACGGTCAAGAACTTCGTATCGCGTTATTGCGGGTTTCCCATATTCCCAACTGACCATTTGCCTCGGCCGATCGTCGGGATTTACACATATAGGTAAGTTTATGATGCCTTCGTCATACGGAACAATACCATCCAACAAAGCAACATATCTCTTTTTTATCGTTCTTTTTTTAAACTGGGCTTGTAAATTCTGGTGTACTTCTTTGGTCTTCGCAATAAGTAACAGCCCTGAAGTCGACATATCGAGCCGATGCACAATCATGGGCCCCGTCGCAGCGGGATACCGTTCTCGTATCCGTCGAAAAACTGAGTCTGCATTATTTTTTCCGGGTACAGAAAGCCATCCTTCGGGTTTATTTATAACAAGCAGATATTCATCTTCATACACGATTTCCAGTTCAGTTCCAACTCCACATACATTCGACAAGGGATTCGGCTCTACATTCAAGCCTTGTAACATATATTTTAATATCGGTCCACATTTTCCTTTGCACGAGGGATAAAAATACCCATGACGCCGTATCTCAGTTTTAGGAGAATCACCCCACCAAAACTCTGCCATCGCAACAGGTTCCAAATGATTTAAATATGCATATTGCAATAACTTAGGTGCTGCACACTCCCCCGCTCCAGCTGGCGGAATTTTGTGGACTTCTTCTTCAAAAATAGTACATAAATCTTTTATTTCCCCCCGGGCATTGAGTATTTTAAACTGAGCAAATAGTTGCTGCTGCAAAGTTGCCGACCGTCTCTTCCTTTCTACTTTAAGTTTTTCTATTTCCTTTTCATATATATCTACACGCTCATATAAATCTGAGATTCTTTTTTTCCAATATCTTTCCAATCTTTTATATTCTGCTTTCTGATATTGACTTTCGCGTACCATCTCCCGCAATTCTGCTTCTTCCGGATAGACGCTTCGCCTAATTTCGCGCTTCTTTTTTGCTTCTATTAAAGAAACTTTAGCATCATTCAATAATTGAAATGAATAAGTTTTCTCTTTCTCCAATAAATTTTTGTACTCCTGATAATAAACATCAGCCCTAATCTGCTCAATTTTAGCATTAATAGTGGATATTTTTTCCTCTTCTATTTTAAAAAATCCATTTGGTTGTAACAAATCATATATTGGAGGAACAAAATACGAATGTCTATAACTCCCCGCCAAAGTTCCTGAAAATGAAGCCAAATACCCAATTCCGCCAGTATCTGTTCGTACAACTAATACTCCAAACATTTTACCTCGATTCAACTCCTCTGCCCACAATATATGTGATTTTATATATTCTTGCAATTCATTAGCAGCCTCTATGCANGTGAACCTTTCCGGCAAAGCTATATGAGAAATTCTTTTTGTAAATGAATGAAACATTACGGCATCTTTTAAAATGGTAAAAATACATAAATTAAAAGACAGTTTCAAAAACAAATCTATTCGAAAGATTGTGGAATCATCAACTTTACCAAATAAAAAATTATAATTTTCAAAACTAATTTTTCATTTTCTTAAAATATTTATCTTTTTAAATCGTCTATCCAAAGAACAAACAAATAGATAAAAATAGGATTTTTACATCTAATCGTACTGGATATGATAAATTAAATAAAAGAACTTTTTTTCAAATTATTAAAATACAAAAGAATATATTATCTGTCAACCTTATTTATATAAAAACAATAAAACAATTCATACTCTTAAACTATTCCTATTTCATAAAAAATCACAGTTTAGAATATCACTTAAAAATTCAGATTTAAAAGAAAATAAACAACCTTATTTCAATTCCAACAAACCTATTTGCATATAATCCTGGACCATATCACGAGGACGTTTGACCTCATCATTCCAAACAATAATATCGATATCAAGAGGTACCTCTCCGGAAAGTTTTGATTGAGGGAAACGACCAGCAGCTTTTTCCATCGCTTTAAAATGTTGATATAATCGGTCATAATCCCATTCGGTTTCAATAATTCCTACACAATTTTGATAATTAGGCTGAGGAATACTGCTCACAGGCACTGTTTCATAACAAGATGAAAAACGGGCAGATACAGCCATAGCAGCTATCTCCATACAACTCTTTTTCAACAAGAGCAATCCGCCTTTTACATTTGATCCTAATCCTATAATCGCTTTGTTCATATCTGTTTTTATATATCTTTCATCGACAATTGCACTCTCTTTCTTTCTAAATCTATACCAATTACTTTGACTGTCACATGCTGATGCAAAGAAATTATTTCTGTGGGATCAGAAATATATTTATTGGCTAATTGAGAGATATGCACCAACCCATTTTCTTTGATACCTATATCCACAAAACATCCAAAATTAGTAATATTCGTTACTATACCTGGCAATACCTGTCCGTCCTTTAAATCCTCAATCGTTCTCACTGTTGGATCAAATTCAAACACCTTTACTGTTTGCCGCGGATCTCTCCCCGGCTTATCAAGCTCACTTATAATATCATTTATGGTAAGCATCCCTACTGTACCAGACATATAATCTTCAAGATGAAGCTTTTTCTTTAAATCCTTATTCTCTATCAATTCACGTACAGTACAGTTCAAATCTTTTGCCATATGTTCTACAACTGCATAACTTTCCGGATGCACTGCTGAATTATCTAAAGGGTTTTCCGCTCCCGGTATACGCAAAAAACCTGCTGATTGTTCGAAAGCTTTTTCTCCCATACGAGGTACTTTCATCAATTGTTTTCTCTGAGTAAATGCCCCATTCTTCTGACGATAATCAACAATATTCTGAGCCAACTGCGGTCCTAACCCGGAAACATAAGTAAGTAAATGCTTACTAGCCGTATTTACATTTACTCCCACCTGATTGACACAATTTTCTACTGTTTGATCAAGTGCTCTTTTCAATTTCATCTGGTCAACGTCGTGCTGATACTGTCCTACTCCTATAGATTTAGGATCTATTTTCACCAATTCAGCAAGTGGATCCATTAAGCGACGGCCGATAGAAACCGCCCCCCTAACGGTAACATCATAATTAGGAAATTCTTCTCGAGCAACTTTTGATGCCGAATAAATAGATGCTCCATTTTCACTAACGATAAATACCTGTAATTTACGGTCATATCGCAAATTAGCTATAAATCGTTCTGTCTCTCGACTGGCTGTGCCATTCCCAATGGCAATAGCTTGTATATTATAAGCCTCAACCAATTTAGTAACTTTCCGAGAAGCCCCTACCACATCCTGTTTAGGAGGATGTGGGTAAATTGTCTCATTATGCAAAAGATTCCCTTGTTCATCAAGGCAAACTAATTTGCATCCGGTTCTATATCCGGGATCAATACCCATAACCCTTTTCTGTCCCAACGGAGCAGCCAATAATAATTGTCGAAGATTTTCGGTAAATACCCGTATAGCCTCATCATCTGCCTGTTCCTTCGACAATGCGGCAAACTCCGTTTCTATCGAGGGTTTAAGCAAACGTTTATATCCGTCACGCACCGCCTCGTTTACTTGTGCTGCGGATGCTGTTGCATTCTTTACGAACAGACCTTCGAGCCGCTCAATACAAAGTTCACTATCCGGTTCGATAGAAACTTTCAGAAACCCTTCAGATTCACCCCTCCTGACAGCCAATAGCCTATGTGAGGAACATCGACGCAAAGGTTCACTCCAATCAAAATAATCACGGTATTTAGCAGCCTCTTCCTCTTTACCTTTCACCACATGAGAAGATATAATAGCTCCTTTTCTAAAAATAGAGCGAACCATGTTACGGGCACGTTCATTCTCGCTTATCCATTCAGCTATTATATCTCGAGCACCTTTTAATGCTTCTTCCGTATCAGCAACATCATTTTTGACAAAAGCTTGAGCCCTTATATCTAAATTATTCTCGGTTTGTATCATCAGGATTTTTGCCAAAGGCTCCAAACCCTTTTCACGAGCTACCTCAGCACGAGTACGCCTTTTAGGTTTATACGGCAAATAAATATCTTCAATCTCCATCGCATCCCAAGAATTTTCGAGACGAGTTCGTAAATCAGGAGTTAATTTGCCCTGCTCATCAATTGTAGTAATTATAGTCTGCTTTCTTTTTTCCAGTTCCCGTAATTTGTCATACTGCTCTTTAATATTACCAATCTGAACCTCATCAAGAGCTCCAGTTACTTCCTTTCGGTAACGACTAATAAAGGGTATAGTTGCCCCCTCATCAAGAAGTCGAATTGTATTTTCAACTTGTTTCTCGGAAATATTTAAAGCCGAAGAAACAATTTTATTAAATAGTATACTCATATTCTTTTGCACACATGTTATTTAGTATTATATGATTCTGTGCCATGCCGATTTCATCGTCATGATGTGTCACATAAAGAAGTGTCGTTTCATGTTCTTGATGCCACACTTTTATCATATTCATAATATCTTCTTTAAGTGTCTGACTCAACCCGGTAAAAGGCTCGTCCAACAAAATTATAGAAGCAGGATATAAAAAAGTTCGTATCAATGCTACTCTTTGCTGCTCTCCACCACTTAATGTCTCCGGCATACAATGGGCTTTATCTTCAATTCCCATACGTTCCAAAGCCGATACAGCTAAATCCGTAGCTTCCATTATACTCATATATCTAGACAATGGCCATAGTATATTTTGCAATACAGTTAATTGTGACACAAAAACAGGTTTCTGAAATAAATATGAAACATTGTTCCCCGGCCTTTCTATAATGCCAGATTGAGGTGCTTCAAGACCAGCAATCATACGCAACAAAGTAGTCTTTCCACAACCAGAAGGACCTGTTATACAAGTTATTTTTCCTCGAGGAATTTTTAAAGACAAATTTCGAAATACTACATGATTACCATATCCTTTCGTAACGTTCTTAAAAGACACATACGCAACAAATTTATTACTTCGAACAGGAACTCCAGAAAAATGAAAGGGAAACTCCTTTTTACTCAAAAAACGCAATATTTGTTCTATACAATAACTCAAAAATACAGCAACCAACGTCCATGCTATAAGTACTGGTATCTCGATAAATCCATGAGCTTCTTTTAAAGAAACACCGATACCCCATTGTGGTTGTGCTAATACCTCTCCTATAATAATAGCTTTCCACCCCAATCCAGAAGCAGAAATAAGCCCACTAAACAAATATGGTTTTAATGATGGATAATAAAAATATTTCACACGCATGATAACAGGTATACGATAAAGCGCCATCATTTCTCGTATTTGTATATCAAAATTTTCATAGCCAGCAATCAAATTCTCTGTGACTATAGGAATCATCGTTATCAATGCCATAACAAAAGGTATCTGCTCCGGGCGAAGCCAAATAAGCAACAACAGTATAATAGATATGATAGGAGTCGCTCGGAATATTGAAAGAAAAGGCTGAATATATGATTTAAAAAACAGATTATGGGCCATCGGATAAGCTAATGCAAAAGAAATAAATAAAGCAATAACCATACCTGATATCCCTCTTATCAGAGTAACATATATATCTGTCCAAAAATCAAAATAAAAAAATAATCCCGAAATTGCCGAGAACAAATCGGGAATACCAGGAAATAACAACGAATTATCTAAATAAAGAGCAAGGATTTCCCATAAGCCCAACAAAGTAAGAATCGAAAACACTATTGCAACATGCTTGCAGTATCCCCCAAACGACAATGGCCAGTATCTATTCTGCACATTCGTTTCCTTGTGGTTTTGCATTCGCCTATTAAAAACGTTTATCCGCATAAGGTCAGGTCTAATGATAAATTATAAATTCCTTATCCGGAATTTTTCCTCCAATTGACTTCGGTTGGTAAAGATATAGTAAATTCATTAAATCTGCTATATCTTCACATATAAAAGATGCCGGTCTATAAATTATACGACAATGTCGTATCAACGATTTTACTCCAACCGTATCTGATATCAATTTTTTCTCGACCAATCTATTTACTAAATCGGGAGAATACTCATTAATATTTACTGTACATTCTTTAAATAAGCTGTCGAGACTACGTATAAGAACTGTATCATCTCTCAACCCATTTCGTAAAAGGACTGCGGTTTGAGGAAAGCCTCCTGGAGAAAATAACTCCGCTAAATCATAGCGTATATACAAAGAACTATCTTTATGCAATGACATAGAGACAAAAGGCTCTGGTAAAACTGCATCTGTAACTATCCCACCCCATAACCCTCGAACAATCTCCTGAGGAGTGTTATAAGTATATACAATATGATAATTTTTTACAGAAATCAATGATTCTTGACACTGAAGGTAACGAGTAATCAAATCAGGAGTACTTCCTTGTCCGAATATATACACCTCTTTCTTGTCTGCCGATAGAGTACCTTTTTTCGATATCCAAAATAAGTTTCCCCACACCGGACAACCTAATAAAGAATAGTCCACCCCTTTATTATACAAGTTAGCAGCTAAGGCCATAGGTAGCACCGCGATGTCGACCATTCCTTGAGTCATCAATGCTTGTATCTGTGCCGGGGAATCATACAAATCAACATCTAATAATTTATCTTGCAGATATCTACCGCTGTCAGACAACGATATAAAAGCCATTGCAGAGGGCCCTTTCAACAAAGCTATCCGCAAACTACTTGTTGAGGTCTTATCATTTTTCTGCCAACAACCTCCGATTATTACAGTTAAAGTTAAACAAATAACAGGAATCAAACATACGATTCTCCTCATCTTGTATCTATTTACTTTTCAAAGTTAGCACTGTAATCTCAGGTCTTGCACCTATTCTCATCGGATAGAAAACACAACCAATCCCTTCATTCACATACAAATACTGATTACTCTCTCGATATAAGCCACTCCAACGCGGATAACGTAAAGATGAAGGTGATACTTGCCAACGACCAATTTTCACTTTCATCTGCATAGCATGAGTATGACCGGAAAGAGATAAATCAATATTAGTTTCAGGAACAACCTCCTTATCCCAATGAATAGGATTATGAGTAAGCAGAATTTTATAATTATTATCATTAAGATTTGTATAAGCTACCTTAAGATTACCATATTGTGGGAAAGGCGGCTCACCCCAATTTTCCACACCAATCAATGCAATAGAATCATTTCCCCTAAAAATAAAAGTGGATGCATTATTAAGCATCTTCCATCCTGCATCGGTTTGCATACGTTTAATATCCGATAAATTTTTTATTTTTTGCTCCGGAGTATTCCAATTTACATAATCACCATAATCATGATTTCCCATGATTGACCAAACTCCATCTCCTGCTTGAAAACGTGATAATACAGTAGTAAAAGCATCGGCCTCATCGGCTCTTCGAGATACCAAATCTCCTGTGAAAACAATCATATCTGGACGTAATCCATTCACTTGGTTTACAATCTGTGATACAAATGCCGTATCGGTACCAAAACTACTTAAATGCAAATCTGAAATCTGAATTATACGATAACCATCAAAAGCTCCTGGCAACTTATCGGATACAACTTCGACTTCGTTTATAACAGGATGCAATCTCCCATAAAATGCACCGGACAACATTGTCACAAATGCAATAAAAGATATTACCAAAGCTACTTTTGAACCCCACCGAGTAATTTTATGCCTAAATAGTAATGGTAAATAATCAAATAAAGATATGACAAAGAAGATAAGCCGAGGCATATACAAAGCAAAATAGAGAAACAAAAACCAGAACAAGAGATAGTCCCACCGCTCATTATAACCGCTTTTAATGGCATTTACAGAAACCAATACCATTCCTAAAATAAGGACATTTGTTGTCCAAAAACTCCACTTCATCCACCGTCGGTTGCACCACGCACATATTACTCTATAATAAATATATAAATCGACTATATAGTTGATAAATATCAACATTAAAAATGTAAGAAGTTGTATTCTCATTTGCGTATTTTTATTTACTTGCAAAAGTAACAAAATAACAGATAAACGGCAAGTTAAGAATTTATGGGAGTATTCAATTTTTATAGATTCACTAAATATAAACATCTACACGGCAAGATAGCAAAATCAGTGAATCCGTTTTTCAAATAAGTAATTGAAAAATCATAAAACAAGATTAATAAAATATACGAATTTTCAAACCTATATATCAATATTTTATTACAAAGTTCATGTTCAAAACCACAGCTATTTTCTTTATTGCACTTTTTATCGTATTTTTGTTTAAAAAATAACGAAACAAAATGAATTTACCGAAAGCTTTCATCTCTCGAACACAAGATTTACTAAAAGATGAATATCCCGCATTTGAAAGAGCCCTATATGAAGAGAGCCCTATAAGCGTTCGACTAAATCCATCAAAAGCTCCCGGTATTTTAAATAAAAGTAAACAAGTACCATGGTCAATAAATGGTTTTTATTTAGATAAACGCCCCAATTTTACATTCGATCCTCTTTTTCATGCTGGAGTATACTATGTACAAGAAGCTTCATCTATGTTTCTTGGACATGTCATTCAACAATATATAAAAACTCCTGTTCGCTATCTTGACTTATGTGCTGCACCAGGAGGAAAAACGACAGATGCCATCTCTACATTACCCGAAGGAAGTTTAATAGTTAGCAATGAAATTTTAAAAAATCGTGCTCATGTTTTAGTAGAAAATGTTATAAAATGGGGAAACAGCCATTGTATTGTCACCAATAACAGCGCTGAAGACTTCAGTTTTTTTAAAAATTATTTTGATGTAATATTAACAGATGTCCCATGTTCTGGAGAAGGTATGTTTCGAAAAGATGCAGATGCCATAAATGAATGGTCTACTGCAAATGTTCAAAAATGTGTTGAACGCCAAAAAAAAATTTTACGTCATATCTGGGAAGCTTTACGTCCCGGAGGATTATTGATATATAGCACATGTACTTATAATGTAGAAGAGGATGAAGAAATGATTGAGTTCTTACATCAAAACTATGCCGCTGAAATCCTACCTGTCGAAACACTTCCTGATTGGTATATAAAAAAAGCTATTAAAGGAAATTTTCCCGTATACCGTTTTATGCCTCATATGACTAAAGGAGAAGGATTTTTTATGGCTGTCGTTCGTAAACCTGAAACATCAGAAAAAAGACATGAGAACTCTTTCTCTTATGATAGGCATAATTACAGAAAAAAAACAGAAAAAGACTCAAAAATATCTATTCTACCAGAAATAAAAACATGGATAAATCACCCTGAAACTTTTTATATATGGACATCTTCTGATAGAATTCAAGCATTCCCTCTACACTACAAAGATGATTTATGGTTATTATCTTCTCGCCTAAATATTTTGCACTCAGGTATCCCTTTATGTTATCTCAGAGGTAAAGATTATATTCCCGAACATGCTTTAGCCACATCCCTCGAACTCAATAGAAACGCATTTTATTGTATCGAAATAAGTCACTCTACCGCAATTACTTATCTAAAAAGAGAATCTATACAAATCTCCGGTAATATTCCTCGAGGTCATATATTAGTAACCTATCAGAATATTCCTTTAGGGTGGATAAAAAATATAGGAAACAGAACCAATAATCTATATCCTCAAGAATGGCGTATACGAAGTAAACACTTGCCAGACAAATTAATAAACATACCTTGGATAAAAAAACAATAACAAAAATCATTATTTATGCAAATAAACAAGAATTTATAAAGTTATTTCAAATCTCCCAAATAACTTAACTTACATACCAAAAATTCTATATACCTCGGCTATTTGTTATTATCTCTTAATAAGAGATACTCTTTCTATAAAAGAAATACAAACTCTTGTATTTTAAATCATTTATCATAACAGAAATAACAATTATTTTTTTTAAATTTGCAATGAATGGAGATATTTTTTATTGCAAGAAAATATCTCAATATTACAATAAAGATTCAATACATTTTTCAAACAATATTATTATGATTTTAGATTCTTTAAGCAATTCAGCCTCAATAGAGCAATTGCATCCATTATTTAAACAAGCCTTTGATTATCTTAAATCTACAGACTTTTCTAAAAAAGAAGCTGGGAAAATAGTTCTGGATGGAGACAATCTTTATATTTCGGTAGCTGAACCGACAGGAAAAAGTAAAGATGCAGCCAAATTAGAGACCCACAATCACTATATTGACATCCAAATGCCTCTAACTACGACAGAAACCATCGGGTGGAAGGCAGGAAAAAACTTAAAAAAAATATCACAGCCTTATAACGAAAAAAATGATATTACTTTCTTCGAAGATGAAGCTACGACTTTCATCAAAGTTTCTCCCGGAGAATTTGCTATTTTTTTCCCTGAAGACGGACATGCCCCCGGTATTGCCGAAGGAAAATTCAGAAAGGTCATTGTAAAAGTCCGGATTTAATAATAAATAAACAACAAATCGTGAAAAGTAAATATACGAGAGCTTTTCACGATTTTACTTATCAACTTAATCTTGTGTACTATGAAGCTTCTCAATCTAATAAAAAATGATCCATGGCTGGCCCCCTACAGCAGCGTTATAGAACGTCGGTATCAACAAGCAAACGATAAAGAAAAAGACCTGATACGAAGAGCTGAAACGCTCTCAGACTTTGCTACTGGATATCTTTATTTCGGATTGCATAAATTATCCGACGGATGGGTCATACGAGAATGGGCACCTAATGCAACCGAAATATATTTAATTGGGACATTCTCTGAATGGAAAGAGAAAGCAATGTATCGTTTCAAAAAATTAAAAAACGGGATCTGGGAAATAAAATTAAAATCCAATGAAATAAAACATCTCGACTTATATAAACTCTCGATGCATTGGAATGGCGGTCAAGGCGAACGTATTCCAGCTTGGGCAACACGAGTGGTTCAAGACGAAAAAAGCTATATTTTTTCGGCTCAAGTATGGGATCCCGAAAAAAAATACATCTTTAAAAAGAAAAAATTTACACCAAAAATATCCCCACTATTGATATATGAATGCCATATTGGAATGGCTCAAGAAGAAGAACGAGTAGGAACATATGACGAATTTAGGCGAAACGTTTTGCCTCGTATTGCTGCTGACGGCTACAATGCCATACAAATAATGGCTATACAAGAACATCCCTATTATGGGTCATTTGGTTATCATGTTTCAAGTTTTTTTGCTCCTTCTTCCAGATTTGGTACTCCAGAAGATCTTAAACACCTGATTGATGATGCCCACAATTTAGGAATCGCAGTAATAATGGATATAGTACATTCTCATGCCGTAAAAAACGAAGTTGAAGGATTAGGTCGATTTGACGGCTCATATGACCAATTTTTCTATGGAGACCACCGTCGAGAGCATCCTGCTTGGGACTCTTTATGTTTCGATTATGGGAAAAATGAAGTTATACATTTTCTTTTATCCAATTGCAAATACTGGCTGGAAGAATTCAAGTTCGACGGGTTCCGCTTTGACGGTGTTACATCAATGCTCTATTACAATCATGGATTGGGAAAAGCTTTTTGTAATTATAATGATTATTATGATGGAGGACAAGATGAAAATGCAATCACATATCTAACCCTTGCAAATAAACTGATACACGAAGTAAATCCTAATGCAATTACAATTGCAGAAGAAATGAGTGGTATGCCGGGATTGGCAGTGAAAATTGAAGATGGAGGAATGGGGTTTGACTATCGCATGGCCATGGGTATACCTGATTTCTGGATAAAAACAATTAAAGAAAAAAAAGACGAAGACTGGAAACCTGCAGCCATTTTCTGGGAAGTTACCAACAGACGTTCTGATGAGAAAACAATAAATTATGCGGAAAGCCATGATCAAGCATTGGTAGGAGATAAAACTATTATTTTTAGACTTATCGATGACCAAATGTATTGGCACATGATGAAAAACGATATAAACTATACTGTAGATCGAGGTATTGCTTTACACAAAATGATACGTTTAATTACTTTATCTACTATCAATGGAGGATATTTGAATTTTATGGGTAATGAATTTGGCCATCCGGAATGGATTGACTTCCCTAGAGAGGGAAACGGTTGGTCATATAAATATGCCCGTAGACAATGGAGCCTGGTAGACCGAGAAGACCTAAAATACAGTTATTTGGGTAAATTCGATGCTGATATGATTTCTCTCATCAAGAATGAACATAATTTCGAGAAATCACTTATCGATAAATTATGGGATAATGAAGGTGACCAAATTCTTGCATTCAAACGTAAAGATCTCATATTCGTTTTTAATTTTCATCCTAACAAATCATTTACCGACTATGGAATATTAGCCCCTAAAGGAGAATACAAAACTATATTAAATACCGATTCTCCTGAATATGGGGGATATGGTCTAATAGATGAATCTATTCCTCACTTTACCAATTTTGATCCACTATACAAAAAAGATAAAAAAGAATGGCTCAAATTATATATTCCTGCACGCTCGGCAATGGTATTACGACTGATAAGACCGACCAAATCTGGCAAAAAATAACAACTATTTGATAAAAAAATTAAATAACACGCACTATGTTTTTCTGATGTTATTATCACATTTAAGGGCTTTTAACCTATATTAAGCGTATAATATACACACAAAAACATATTATAAAACATACAAATTTATTTTGAGAGAACAAAAAAAAGAGGCTACTTTGCAAGCATTAACCTAAAACAATCTTTTTTACCTTAAAAATTAATACCTATTGAAAACCTATAAAAGGGAGCTTTTGAGAAAAAGCTCCTTTTTAACTTTATAACGAAAGGAACATATCAATATTACATCACAATAATAAAAAATATGAATTCATCTAATCATCCCAAAATAGTTTTTAAAATAAAATAGTTCTATTTTTATAAAAAATACAACCTAATGAGAATAAGTCATAAATCCAATGTACTATTTTTTCTTCACAAATTTGGAATAGGAAATATCCGAGAATCTTATTTATCTCAAATCAGGACATACACACCCAGTCCGCAGCAAATTAACATCCAAATTAAATGAATATCACAAATAAAATAATTTCGAGGAAATACGTCATTATTCTCAGATATGACTTTTACATTAATAGACATACATCAGAAATACAAAAATTAGATTTTTCACATAAATACTCAGACCAATATCCGTTTCCTATTACAACACATAATAAACAAGACTCCGAATACATAGGATAAATATTCAATAATATTGATAGTTCTTTATTTCTACATCAAAAATTATGTTAAAATGTTATATTTTCTTACAAATATTTCGACATTTCTCAATATGAAACACAATTATTGATTTTTAAATATAAATTATTCGCTATTATATATATCTTCGTCACACAAATGAAAATAATTAGGAGTACTCTTAACTATTTTCATTTTCTTGTCAGACTTAACACAAAATATAATGGAACAAAAAAAGCATTACTCGGGCCTGACAGATGCCCAGGTATTGAAAAGCCGGGAAGAATACGGCTCTAATTTACTTACTCCCCCAGTTAAAACTCCACTTTGGAAACTATTTATCGAAAAATTTGCAGACCCCATTGTACGCATATTGCTTATTGCAGCATTGCTCTCCTTGGGAATATCTTTCATTCATAATGAATATGCCGAAACTATAGGTATTTTTTGTGCCATATTTTTAGCGACGGGTGTATCATTTTGGTTTGAAATGGATGCAAATAAAAAATTCGATATACTCAATCAGGTAAATGATGATATAATGATTAAAGTTTACCGAAACGGAAACATTACAGAAGTACCTCGCAAAGATATTGTTGTTGGCGATATTGTATTACTCGAAACTGGAGAGGAGGTTCCTGCAGACGGCGAACTACTTGAAGCCCTTTCATTACAAATAGACGAATCGTGCCTTACAGGAGAACTCATGATAGACAAGACTACGAACCCTGATGATTTCGATAAAGATGCTACCTATCCGTCAAACTGGGTCATGCGTGGAACTAAAGTTTTGGATGGTCATGGTATAATGGAAGTAAAACAAGTCGGAGATCAGACCCAATATGGACAAGTTGCTCAAAAATCTACCGAAATCAACGAAGAAGAAACACCTCTCAATCTACAATTAAATGGGTTAGCTCAATTCATTGGTGTCATTGGTTTTGCTCTTGCTATCTTAACTTTCAGTGCCTTATTTATAAAAGATCTCATCCAGAACCCTATTTCATTAGGACAACTCGGATTATTAGGCGCTGCAATATTAGGACTTATCGTTGCATTATCAAAAGTCTGGATTCCTATTCTTTATGATGCGTTTGATTTAGCAGGAAAGAAAAAAAGGATTCCTGCCTCAGTCTCTAAAAAAGGATGGTTCACGTGGTTCATTTACGGAATGATAGTTTTCATTGTATGTTGTGCCATAGGTTATCCATTCGGAGTAAACGCCTTACAAACCGATGCATGGATTTCTATCGAGACAGCAAACCGAGTTCTTCAATATTTTATGATTGCTGTAACGCTTATCGTGGTAGCTGTTCCTGAAGGTTTGCCTATGAGTGTAACTCTCAGTTTAGCTCTGAGCATGCGTCGTATGTTACAAACGAACAATCTTGTACGTAAAATGCATGCTTGTGAAACAATGGGTGCTACAACAGTTATCTGTACCGATAAAACAGGAACTTTGACCCAAAACCAAATGCAAGTGCATCAAACCAACTTCTACGGACTAACAGCAAGCCAATCTCTCGATGATTCAGAAGAAAGTAAATTAATTAAGGAAGGTATTGCTGTCAACTCCACAGCATTTTTAGACTACACTGACCCCCAAAAAGTAAAATCTTTGGGAAATCCAACTGAAGCGGCACTTTTACTATGGTTACATAAGAATAATATCGAATATACACTGTTACGAGAAAATGCTTCAGTAATAGAACAGCTCACGTTCACTACCGAGCGAAAATACATGGCAACTTTAGTACATTCTCCTCTTTTAAAGAAAAAAATTTTATATGTAAAGGGTGCCCCAGAAATTGTACTCTCAAAATGTCGTGAAATAAAAACCTTTGAAGGGTATCAACCAATAAACGAATATCGAAAACAGATTGAAAAACAGCTATTAGACTATCAGAATCAAGCAATGCGAACATTAGGTTTTGCTTATAAAGTTATAGAAGACACTCCTAATGTCTCCATACAGGAATTAGTAGAAAGCGGCCTCACCTTTTTGGGAATAGTTGCAATTTCTGATCCTGTACGTACAGATGTCCCTGATGCTGTCGCAGAATGTTTAAATGCTGGTATAGATGTAAAAATAGTAACTGGAGACACACCTGGAACAGCCAAAGAAATAGCCAGACAAATAGGAACATGGAAACCTGAAGACAACGAAGAAAACATTATTACTGGAATCGACTTTGAAGCATTGCCAGATGATGTCGCATTCGAACGAGTAAAAAAACTAAAAGTTATGTGCCGAGCCCGACCAACAGATAAACAACGATTGGTGCAATTACTGCAACAGGGTGGTGCTATCGTAGCTGTTACCGGGGACGGAACAAACGATGCACCAGCATTAAACCATGCACATGTAGGACTTTCTATGGGTTCAGGGACATCTGTTGCTAAAGAAGCCAGTGACATCACTTTACTCGACGATTCGTTCAAAAGTATTGCGACAGCTGTCATGTGGGGACGTTCTCTATACCAAAATATACAACGATTTCTACTATTCCAACTTACAATTAATGTAGTAGCTCTGATTATTGTATTTTTGGGATCTTTATTAGGTCATGAATTACCCTTAACCGTTACTCAGATGTTGTGGGTTAATCTAATCATGGATACTTTTGCTGCCGGAGCTCTCGCGTCTTTACCACCTAATAAAGATGTAATGAAAGATAAACCCCGTCGTAACAACGATTTTATCATTACACGTGCTATGCGATCGAATATTTTATTCGTAGGAATATCATTTGTTATCCTTTTATTAGGGCTATTATTCATTTTCCCAACAGACGTAAATGGAAATATCAGCAGGTACGATTTATCTTGCTTTTTTACTATATTCGTAATGCTCCAATTTTGGAATCTATTCAATGCAAAAGCATTTGCCACAGGCAAATCAGCCTTTAATGGGTTAACTCATGATGGAGGATTCTTGTCTGTTGCTTTAGTTATCCTTATAGGACAAATATTGATTGTGTCTTTTGGTGGTGATGTATTCAGAACAGAACCTATCAGCTTAAAAGATTGGGGCATCATCATTGGTGGGACTTCCATAGTTTTATGGATAGGTGAAATCATCAGATTGATAAAAAGGAAATAAGACATAAAAAAATGTGAAAAATACTCGTACTGATATAAGTATCAAAAAAGTAGCAACCAGTTATTTTCTACTGGTTGCTTTACTTCTCTCTTCCTTTTATTTTATTGGAAGAGAAATAGCTTTGCTCACTACCCCCAATCCTTACGAAACCGAACTAATGGTGAAGCGAAAAGCAATAAATAGAACATTAAATTATCTTTATCAAACAGATGCCATTGGTCAAACACTCATTATAGGAAGAAAAAATGACTTCCCTCGATACCAAAAATCTCTTACGACAGCATTAGCAGCACTCGATACACTAAAATCTACTGCAACGGACTCTGTACAAATAAACAGGATAGATAGCGTAAATACGCTTTTACGGCAAAAAAGCAAAAATGTCATCAATTTACTTAAAGCTTTGCACTCTACACAAAATAATGAAATCTACGAAAAGAACTTAGACTTAATCATTGCACAACAAGACTCTTTACTACAAAGACAACATGAGCAATACCAAATAATGAAAAAACAAGACTCTTTATTAAAAAAACAAAGGCCAAAAAGATTTCTTAAAAGACTTGCTGACGCCTTTAGTGGAGATAAAGATGATATTACTGTTACAAATAATACTGATTCTTTAAGAAAATATATTCCTATTGACAGTATTGTTACTGTGTCACAAAATTTGAGAACCGAAATTGACGATAGCCGTGAGAATTTAAGAGAAAAAGTCTCAATCCAAAGTAATAGACTATGGAGAAACAACCAAACTCTAAATGCAAAAATAGACCAAATCATACGAGATTATGAACAAGAAGAACTATCAGTATCCTTACACGAAATAAAAAAGCAACAAGCTATACGGCAACAAGCTGTGTATGTATTAGGTTGTATAGCCGCTGCAGCAGTAATTCTTGCTCTAGCTTTCTTAATCATTATTGGACGTGACCTTACCAGAAGTCATCGTTATCGAAAAGAACTTGAAGAAGCAAATAAAAAAGCTGAAGAACTATTACGTTCAAGAGAAAAATTAATGTTGACCATAACTCACGATTTCAAAGCTCCTCTAAGCTCTGTAATCGGTTATAGTGACCTACTCGAACGCCTTATACAAGACGAGCGTCAGCAATTCTACTTACAAAATATGAAGCAATCATCCCAACATTTGCTTTCATTAGTAAACAATCTCCTTGATTTTTACAGGTTGGATTCAAATAAGGCAGAAGTCCAACATTTGTCCTTTATTCCACTCCAACTATTCGAAGAAATAAAAAATCGCTTTATTCCAATCGCAACACAAAAAGGATTAAAACTTGAGTATAAAGCAGGAGATGAACTTGAAAAAAATTATATAGGTGATCCATTGCGAATTACACAAATCGCTAATAACTTACTTTCAAATGCTATAAAATTTACTACACAAGGAAAAATATCTTTAGAAGTAAACATACAAAATAAAATATTATCTTTTTCTATCGCAGATACTGGTTGCGGTATGACCCACGAAGAGCAAAATAAAATTTTCAAAGAATTTACTCGACTAAAAAGTGCTCAAGGAGAAGAAGGATTTGGATTAGGACTATCAATAGTACAAAAATTAGTAATTCTTCTCCAAGGCAATATTGATACGGAAAGTCAACAAGGGAAAGGCAGTAAATTTTCAGTAAAAATTCCTTTACAGACTACCAATTCCACTATAGCAACGACATCTATTACAAAAGATTTTTCAGATAAAAATTTACAAGTACTGCTTATTGATGATGACCGCATACAGCTTGAATTATTTACAGCTCAACTACAGCAAAAAGGGATTGTTGCAAAAGCTTGCTGGCAAGCAAATATCCTCTATAAAGAATTACGGGAAAATAAATATGATTTACTATTCACTGATGTACAAATGCCCGGCATCAATGGTTTTGATTTACTCAAATATTTAAGAAATTCGGATATTTCCCAAGGTCATACCATCCCTATTATAGCCGTTACAGCAAGAAGTGACATAAATGAAAGCTATTTTATCGAGAAAGGATTTGCCGGTTGTTTGCATAAACCTTTTTCGCTATCCGAAATGTCAGCAATTATAGAAAAAATCACAGGAATAACAATACAAAATAATAATGATACTATCTCGCCCAAAAATGAAAATGAAGAACCTGATTTCTCAATATTAACAGCTTTTTCTTCTGATGATATTGAAGCTTCTAAAGAAATTATTGAAACATTTATAAATGAAACTCAAAAAAATAAAGACCGGATAACAACCGCATATTCTCAAAAGAATGTAAATGAAATATCAACTGTTGCTCACAAAATGCTTCCTGTAATTACGATGATTGGTATACCTGAAATGCAAAAAATTCTTCTATCTTTGGAAAGACTTAAAAACAACACATTCAACGAAGATATCGATAAACAAACCACACATTTATTACACCTTATCGATAATCTTATAAATAATATCACAAAATATAAAAAACAAAACTATTGTTAAAATGAGAAGACGATTTTAGTAAAATATTTTACCTTTGTATATAACATATGAAATATGTGGAATAAATGAAGCGGATATTAATCGTTGAAGATGATACTACATACAGCCTGATGTTAAAAACCTGGCTAAAGAAAAAAGAATTTGAAGTCGAAACGGCAGGGAATATAAAGGATGCACAAAAAATCTTAAACAATTACCATATCGACCTAATTCTTTCAGATCTTCGTTTACCTGACCACGACGGTATCAGCCTTCTTGAATGGATGAATGTAAAAAAAAATCCTATTCCACTCATTATCATGACTGGATATGCAGAAATACAAACGGCTGTACAAGCTATGAAACTTGGAGCAAAAGATTACGTATCAAAACCAATCAATCCTGATGAACTCTTAAAAAAAATAATAGAAGCTTTAAAAGTAGATACTCAACAGCCCCTAAAAAATATTTCTTTAAAGGAAAACAAGGCAAAAGTTACTATACATCAAGAATATTTAGAAGGAGAAAGTGATGCAGCTAAGGAATTATATCATTATGTGAAATTGGTAGCTCCTACTCCAATGTCTGTACTTATTAATGGTGCTAGCGGCACAGGTAAAGAATACATTGCCCACCGAATCCACCAGCTAAGTAAACGTTCTGATAAACCTTTTATTGCTATTGATTGCGGAGCAATACCTAAAGAGTTAGCAGCATCTGAATTTTTTGGACACATAAAAGGTTCTTTTACTGGAGCTATCAATGATAAAACGGGAGCTTTCCTTGAAGCTAATGGAGGAACTCTTTTCTTAGATGAAGTTGGAAATCTCAATTATGAGACCCAGATACAGTTACTTAGGGCTCTACAAGAAAGAAAAATAAAACCTATTGGTTCTAATCAAGAAATAATGGTAGATATACGTCTAATTACTGCAACAAACGAAAACCTTGAAAACGCTATTTCTAATGGGACTTTTAGAGAAGATCTATACCATCGAATAAACGAATTTACGATACGTATGCCCCAACTAAAAGACAGGAAAGAAGATATACTCCACTTTGCAAATTTCTTTCTTGACCAAGCTAATCAAGAACTAGATAAGCATATCTTTGGATTTGACAACGAAGCATCTATTATGCTACTCCAATACAATTGGCCAGGAAATCTGCGTCAAATGAAAAACATTATAAGACGGGCTACTTTATTAGCCAATAACGATTACATAACAGCGTCAGAACTTAAACAAGAACTAAATGATATTAATGAGGTACAGGCTTCTATTTCTATAAACGATTTCTCTCTAAAGAATCCCAATACCGAACGAGAACGCATACTTGAAGCTCTAAAACAAACGGGTAATAATAAAAGCCGGGCTGCTCAGTTACTAAATATTGATCGTAAAACATTATACAATAAACTGAAATTATATCACATTGAGTAACGTTTTATTTTTTTGAATAAAAACTTTATTTTCCCAAAAACAAGAATTCTTTTATTAATCCCAATCATCTTCCAGTTAAAAAGAAATCTTTCTTTTAAAACAGTTTCTACGTAGACAAAATCCACATCATTGTAGAAATTTTCCACAAATAAATGTTTATCTCACTATACTTACAAGCAAATAAATAAATGATAAACAGCATATTATATTTTCCACAAACTTTTTGGCACAGCTCTTGAATATATTTCAGCAAACAACGAAAATATAAAAACACAATAGAATAACCATTTAAAATTGATGAATTATGAAAAAGTTAGCATTGACAGTAGCGTTTGTATTAGCCTGCGGATTTACAACTGTAACTTTTGCCCAAGATCCTGTTAAAAAGGAAACTACAGAAAAACAAGATACCACTCAAAGTAAGTCTTTAGCTTTCGTTCAAGAACCTGAAAAGAAAGACTCCACTGAGAACAAGACAGAAAACAAGTCTTTAGCTTTCGTTCAAGAACCTGAAAAGAAAGACTCTACCGAGAACAAGGCAGAAAACAAGTCTTTAGCTTTTGCTCAAGAACCTGTAAAGAAAGACTCCACCGAGAACAAGACAGAAAACAAGTCCCTAGCTTTCGTTCAAGAACCTGTAAAAAAAGAATCTACTACCCAAAAGAATGATTCTACTGAAACAAAATGTGAGAAAAAGACTCTCGCACTTGCCCAAAACCCAACCAAGAAAGATACTACTGAGAAAAAAGATACTACCGAAAATAAATCGGAAAAATCATTCTGTTAACTCCACTAGCCTCTATACTCTGGTGCATTTTATAGGCTAAATGTTGACTCATTCGACTTTTCTATGCTTTGCATTAGTTATACTATTTAACTTTTGCTCTCGCTTACCGAAAATGTTGATGTTGTGTGGATGATGTACGGCAGGTAAACCCGAAAGAGGGCTAACCTGCCTTTTTTATATATTTATAAAAAGATTATCTCTCTATTTTTTTATAAATTTGTCTTTGTAAAAAGGAAATAGAATGGAGATTAAAAAAAAATATGTAATTATTGTAGCAGGAGGACAAGGACTACGCATGGGAAGTGAAATCCCTAAACAATTCAAGGTAATCGGTAACTATCCTATATTAATGCATACATTAAATACTTTTTACCAATATGATAATAGCATACATATTATCCTTGTTTTACCTCACTCCCACCAAGAATATTGGAATCAACTATGTAAAGATTATAATTTCCACATAAAACATACAGTAGTAAGTGGAGGAAACACCCGTTTTGCCTCAGTTTATAATGGACTAAATATTATATCTGAACCAGGGTTAATAGCTGTACATGATGGAGTAAGACCTTTCACTTCACAACAGGTAATTGCTAATGCTTTTAAAAAAGCAGAATTATTCGGAGCAGTAATACCCGTTATAGAAGTTATCGATTCACTACGCGAAATCATGCCTGACAAAAGTAGTAAAAGTGTACCCCGCCAAAAATTTAGAGCGGTACAAACCCCTCAAGTATTCAGATCCGATATATTAAAAAGAGCTTATACTCAGACCTATAACGAATGGTTTACAGATGATGCCTCAGTTGTCGAAAGTGCAGGATACTCTGTACATCTTATATCGGGGAATACTGAAAATATAAAAATAACTACACCTCAAGATTTATTATTAGCAGAAATGTTTATTTCCCATGCCTGATTTATCCTCCCGTGACATAAAATTTTTACCCGGTGTTGGACCTCAAAAAGCTGCACTACTAAACAAGGAACTAAACATATTTTCTTGTGAAGATTTATTATTTTACTATCCATATAAATACATAGATAGAAGTCGTACATATAAAATCTGTGAGATAGACGGAAACATGCCATATATTCAACTCCGAGGATTCATCACTTCTTTTGAAACAATAGGAGAAGGCCGAGGAAGAAGACTTACCGCTCTTTTTACCGATGGAACTGGAACTATAGAATTAGTATGGTTTAAAGGCATAAAATTTATAGTTGAAAAATATAAATTACAAACAGAATATACGGTATTCGGGAAACCTAACGTATTCGGTTCTAAACTAAATATTGCCCATCCGGAAATAGATCCGATAGAAGCTATTGACAAAAGTCCGGGATTACAGCCTTACTACAATACAACAGAGAAAATGAAAACTCATTTTTTGAATTCCAAGGCAATGCAAAAAATTATGTATAATCTCTGGCAAACTATTCCTGAAGCACTCTCTGAAACTCTCCCCGCATGGATTATTGCAAGAGCCCAAGTCATCTATATAAATGAAGCATTGAGAAATATACATTTTCCCAAATCTCCCGATATATTGCGTAAAGCTCAATTTCGTTTAAAATTTGAAGAATTATTTTATTTGCAATTAAATATATTACGATTCACCAAATTACAACGACGTAAACTTGGAGGATTCCGATTCGAAATTATAGGTGATATCTTCAACCGATTCTACCATGAATATCTGCCTTTTGACTTAACAAATGCTCAAAAACGCGTTTTACGTGAAATACGAGCAGATGTAGGAAGCGGTAAACAAATGAATCGGCTCTTACAAGGTGACGTAGGAAGCGGTAAAACCTTAGTTGCTCTAATGAGTATGCTAATGGCTGTAGATAATGGATTCCAAGCCTGCTTAATGGCTCCTACAGAAATATTGGCAACACAACATTTCGAAACTATCAATAAGTTAGTAAAACCTTTAGGCTTGCAAGTAGACTTATTAACTGGATCCACAAAGAGAAAAGAACGCGAACTAATACATAATAGACTGCTAACAGGTGATACCCATATAACTGTAGGAACACACGCTCTGATCGAAGATACTGTCAACTTTTCTAATTTGGGCTTAGCTGTTATCGATGAACAACATCGTTTCGGTGTAGCCCAACGAGCTAAACTTTGGAAAAAAAATAACAAACCGCCTCATGTTTTAGTAATGACAGCAACTCCAATACCCAGAACGTTAGCAATGACAGTATATGGAGATTTAGACGTATCTGTCATAGATGAGTTACCCCCTGGACGAAAACCAATACAAACAATACACCAATACGATAATCGTCGGGGAGCTCTATATGCATCGATACGCAAACAGATTGAGCAAGGCAGACAAATTTATATTGTATATCCACTAATACAAGAAAGCGAGCGATCAGATCTAAAAAATCTGGAAGACGGATTCAAGCATATTCAGGAAGTCTTCCCCGCATATGAAGTCTGTATGGTACATGGAAAAATGAAACCTGTAGAAAAAGAAGTGGAAATGAAAAAATTCATTTCCGGTCAAGCTCACATTATGGTAGCCACTACTGTAATTGAAGTGGGTGTAAATGTGCCAAACGCCTCTGTAATGATAATAGAAAATGCTGAGCGATTCGGACTATCTCAGCTTCACCAGCTCAGAGGACGTGTAGGTCGAGGAGCAGACCAGTCGTATTGCATTCTCATGACTTCTCACAAACTTTCAGAAGATACCCGAAAAAGACTAGAAATCATGGTAAGGACCAACGACGGATTCGAAATATCTGAAGCCGATTTACAATTACGAGGGCCGGGAGACATGGACGGTACACAACAAAGCGGCATTGCTTTTGATTTAAAAATAGCAAATATAGCTAAAGATGGGCAAATATTACAATTAGCTCGAGACATCGCAACCGAAGTTTTGGAAAAAGACCCAGAACTAATATTGACAGAACATCATATATTAAAACTTCAATTACAAAAAATATTCAAGAAAAAGTTTAACTGGAGTCTTATCAGCTAAATAATGAGAATGTAAGTCATTATCATCCAAGATATTAACAAATAAAACTACTTGAGAATTTAACATATACAAAAGATATATCTATTACAGAAATTTCTCCTTTATAATATCATTCGTTCAATTATTTTGTATTTATAATGTATTATTAAGAATAAATCCTTATCTTTGTTGCGAAAGCAATAAAGTTCATCTTTGGTCTTCATCTTCTTCCTGTATATATTCGGTTATAATCTACCGCATTTCTTACTGTTGAAATCAATTGTTATAAACTTTCTTGTTATGAATGTAACCAAAACATTCAAACTGATTCATATTACCCAATATGTACCGGTCAATTATTAATTTTATTAAAAAAGTCTGTACAATATTTACAGCGTTTATTTATGACATTCAAAGAATTATCAATAGTAGAACCTATTTTAAAAGCTCTCAACAAAAAAGGATACAAAAATCCAACTCTTATACAAGAAAAAGCTATACCCTTAGCTCTATTAGGAAAAGACATATTAGGTATAGCACAAACCGGAACCGGGAAAACCGCAGCTTTTACTATTCCCATTATACAACAATTAATAAAAAAGAATAGTAATTCCAATAAAAAGACAATCAAAGCCTTAATCTTAACTCCCACTCGCGAATTAGCATTACAAATAAATGAATGCATTACCGAATATTGCCAATATACTAATATAAAACATTCCGTCATATTTGGAGGAGTAAAACAAAAACAACAAACCGACCAATTAAATGCAGGCATAGACATTCTAGTAGCTACTCCTGGCCGATTGCTTGATTTAATGAATCAAAGGCTCGTGAATTTAAATTCTATACAACATTTTGTCTTAGATGAGGCAGACCGCATGCTTGATATGGGATTTATTCATGATATAAAACAAATTTTATCTAAACTACCCAAACAAAGGCAAACACTATTCTTTTCAGCAACCATGCCTAACGATATCGTTACTTTGTCACACACAATCCTTTTGCAACCCAATATTGTCGAAGTAACCCCAACTTCTTCCATCATAAATACAGTAAAACAAGTAATATATTTCGTCGAAAAAGCACAAAAAAAAGAATTACTATTATCCATATTAAATACTGACTCAAAAAAATCAACTCTTATTTTTTCTCGGACCAAACACGGAGCTGACAAAATTGCAAAACAATTAAATAGGGCTGGTATACAAAGTGAATCTATACATGGAGATAAATCTCAAAATGCTCGTCAAAATGCTCTTTCCAATTTCAAATCCGGCAAATCTAAAGTTTTGGTAGCTACAGACATAGCAGCTCGAGGCATAGATATTCAACAATTAGAATTAGTAATAAATTTCGACTTACCGGCTATGGCAGAAACCTATGTACATAGAATAGGACGCACAGGAAGAGCTGGTAACGCCGGAGTCGCTATGTCATTTTGCTCTCAGGAAGAACATCCTATCATAAAAAATATACAAAAATTAACTGGACAAAAAATACAACAAATAGTTGCTCCTGCTTAAAATTATCGGATTATAAAATTATATACTAAATTATATGTCAAATAGAATTTCATCTAATAAAAAAGAAAATGAAAAGAAAAAAATCTCAAAAAGATTAGAAAAACAAAAAAGAAAAGATGAACGAAAAGCAAACAATTCAAAAAAAAATTTTGAAGATATGATAGCTTATATCGACGAAACCGGACAAATCACTTCTACCCCACCAGATGTAAAAATAGAAAATAAAAATCACAATATATAAATCTTCTGATAAATATATCTTTTTTGAAGTTTAGGGTATTATGAAGATACTATAAACTTCGGAAATGTTTTCTATTTCAGTAATTAAAAAAAATATAAACCTATAAAAAACTCAAACTAATCTAAAAATATTCCTCTTTATATCAAATAAAACTCTATACATAATATCCGACAGAGACTAATGTACCATTCGAATCCCTAAAGAATCTTAAAGGAACAAATACCACTAAAATTGAAACAAATAATCAGTATAAGTACTCAAATGATAAATCAAAAATCTCAGATTATAAACATTGCTATATATAATTGTTATAATAATTAGTTGAGATATAACTTCAATAAAAAAACTTTAACAAACTACACTATAACCCTCTCAAATATATATTTTGAAATCCTATTTTCAGTTATATTCTCTTGTACAAATAATTTTACAATATTACAGATATAATCTTTTTTATATTTAATTCTCAAGCTCACAATATTAAAATGTACAAATATGCTGTAAAACATATATACATATATTATATTAATAATCAATTTATTACATCGAAAAAATTTATTTTTTAGGTAATCATAGTTTTAATTTGTGCTAATTAAGCTTCTCATTTTCAGAAGATTTTTTTTATCTTTGAAGAAGTAAGCTTTAAATATAAAGGCCTAAATGTATTACATGAATAATTTACTTATTATAAAACATCACTATATTTCTATAATAAATTTAGAGGAAAGAATATTACTTTCCCCTAGAAAATTTGTTTTATAATAGACTAAGTAAAAATTATATTCATACAAGTTAAATGAGAAATAAACGTATTTATATAATGAATTTTACCGGACTAAAGCAATTGATTATCACTGGATTAATCGCTACAGCGCCATTTATTGAAATATCCGCCCAGGTTAATCCGGGTAAACCAACAAACAATATTCATAATCAACAGCATCATGATCTCTTAGCTAATCAACGTAATATTCGTAAGGAGATCAGCTTAATAGATTCCTTAACCTTTTTCCGCAAGTTAAAACAAGAAGCTGAAGAATTTCCTGCAATTGACTTATACGGAGACGAATGGAATAATGAATGGGTAAATCCTTATAAAAAATCAATGTCCCAATTACCAGATTCTTTTGCCATCAATGTAGCAGATTATTGTATGCCTGTACCGGGATACAAAACTTCAGATTACGGTCCTCGTTGGCGAAGAATGCACCGAGGAGTAGATTTAAAATTACAAATAGGTGATACCGTTAGAGCTGCATTCTCAGGAAAAGTAAGAATCACTAAGTATGATGCCCGAGGTTACGGATATTATGTATTGCTAAGACATGGAAATGGTTTGGAAACTATATATGGGCACTTATCTAAAATATTAGTACGCCCCAATCAAATAGTAAAAGTTGGAGAGCCTATTGCCTTAGGAGGAAATACAGGGCGTTCTACTGGCCCCCATCTTCATTTTGAAACTCGTTTCTTAGGCATAGATTTGAATCCAAATGATATTTTTGATTTTGAAAATCAAGTTCCTCATACTGATATATTTGTATATCATCCACACAGTACCAATAAATATTCTGGGAAAAATCAAAACAATGCTGCAGTTAAAAAAGCCGTTGCTTCATCAGACAAACATCAAAATGGATCCAAATATGCGACTCATCGGGTAAAAAAGGGTGATACACTTTACGCCTTAGCATCAAAATATCATACTTCTGTAAATCAATTGTGCAAATTGAACAGAATAAATAAATCTACAAAACTTAGACCAGGACAAGTCTTAAAAGTTAAGTAAAATACGAAATAAAAAGATGAAAAGTTTGAATATTTATAACACTTCATCTATCTTTGTAAAAATTTTGAAAACAAAGAACAGATTCCGATGAATAATACACTTATAAAGATAGGAGCCCAACACTCTTTCTTGTCGATATACGACAGTGTATTCCCGTTTTTTTATTATAACGATTATTCATTTTTTAAATACAATGCGTTGGCTTTTTAAGTTAACGCATTTTTTTTATAAGATAAGAAATATGAACTAAAAACTATACGGAAATTATGCAGAAATCTATCAAAAAAGTCTTAGTGTTAGGCTCAGGTGCCTTAAAAATAGGGCAAGCAGGTGAATTCGATTATTCAGGCTCTCAAGCATTAAAAGCACTGAAAGAAGAAGGTATAAAAACAATATTAGTAAATCCCAATATTGCGACAATACAAACATCTGAGGGTATCGCAGACAAAGTATATTTCCTACCAGTAACTCCTTACTTCATTGAAGAGATTTTCAAAAAAGAAAAACCAGATGGAATATTATTGGCTTTTGGCGGACAAACTGCATTAAACTGTGGCGCAGAATTGTATAATAAAGGTATATTAAAAAAATATGAAGTTGAGGTCCTTGGAACTTCTGTCGAAGCCATTATGAGTACCGAAGATAGGGATCTATTTGTCAAAAAACTAGACGAAATAGAAGTAAAAACCCCCAAAAGCATAGCAGTAGAAAGCATGGAAGATGCATTCGATGCAGCAGAAAAAATAGGCTTTCCCCTAATTATCCGTTCTGCATATGCATTAGGAGGAATGGGGAGTGGATTCTGCAACAACAAACAAGAACTGAAAGAACTTGCCGAAAATGCGTTTTCCTATTCAAGTCAAATATTAGTAGAAGAATCCCTAAAAGGATGGAAAGAAATAGAATTCGAAGTAATACGAGACAAAAATGATCATTGTTTTACCGTCGCCAGTATGGAAAATTTTGATCCTCTGGGCATTCATACCGGTGAAAGTATCGTTGTTGCACCTACTTGTTCACTTGATGAAAAAGAGCTAACACTATTACAAGAATTATCAAAAAAAACAATTCGTCATTTAGGAATTGTTGGAGAATGTAACATCCAATATGCATTCAACTCAGAAACAGACGACTATCGAGTTATAGAAGTCAATGCCCGCCTAAGCCGCTCTTCTGCACTAGCATCTAAGGCTACAGGTTATCCCCTTGCTTTTGTTGCCGCAAAACTAGCACTAGGCTATACTCTTGACCAAATTGGAGAAATGAATACTCCTAATTCTGCATATGTAGCTCCAAACTTAGATTATCTAATTTGCAAAATTCCTCGTTGGGATCTAAGTAAATTTGTTGGAGTATCTCGACAAATCGGTTCCAGCATGAAATCGGTAGGTGAAATTATGTCTATCGGTAAAAGCTTCGAAGAAATTATACAAAAGGGACTTCGTATGATTGGACAAGGTATGCACGGATTCGTTGGCAATAATGACCTTGAGTTTGAAGACCTTGATAAAGAATTATCTAATCCTACTGACCTTCGAATCTTCGCTATATCCACTGCTTTTGATAAAGGTTACAGTATTGACAAAATACATGATTTGACTAAAATAGACAAATGGTTCTTAACTAAACTAAAAAACATACACGATTATAAAATAAGATTACAGTCTTACAAAAAAATCGAAGAAATTCCAGCAGACATATTACTGGAAGCTAAACGTATGGGATTCTCTGATTTCCAAATTGCACGTATTACCGAAAATCCTTCTGGAAATATGGAAGCAGAAAATCTTCGTGTACGAAATTACCGTAAGAAAGCTGGAATTTTGCCCTCCGTAAAACGGATAAATACAGTGGCATCTGAACATCCAGAACTAACTAATTACCTATATCTGACATATGATGGTAGTGATCATGATATTCCGTATTATAAAAATGATAAATCAGTAGTCATCTTAGGTTCAGGTGCATATCGTATTGGTAGCTCAGTAGAATTCGACTGGTGCTCTGTAAATGCAGCCCAAACTGCTCGAAAATTAGGATACAAGTCAATCATGATTAACTATAATCCAGAAACCGTATCAACAGATTATGATATGTGTGACCGCTTATATTTCGACGAACTTTCTTATGAAAGAGTTCTTGATGTGATTGATTTGGAATCTCCCAAAGGAGTTATCGTATCGGTTGGCGGACAAATACCTAATAATCTGGCTATGAAATTGCATCGTCAGAATGTTCCCATTTTAGGTACCTCACCGGTATCAATCGACCGGGCTGAAAACCGTCACAAATTTTCCAGTATGCTTGACCAATTGGGCATAGACCAACCTGCTTGGCAAGAACTTACCAGTAAAGAAGAAATTGATGCCTTCATTGAACGTGTAGGATTTCCAGTATTAGTACGCCCATCATATGTGCTTTCCGGTGCAGCAATGAATGTTTGTTATGACCGAGAAGGTTTAGAAAATTTTCTACAACTTGCAGCTCACGTCTCTAAAGAATATCCAGTAGTCGTATCTCAATTCCTCCAAAATGCGAAAGAAATCGAATTTGATGCCGTTGCTCAAAACGGAGAAGTTGTAGAATATGCCATATCAGAACATGTTGAATTTGCAGGTGTTCACTCAGGAGATGCAACTCTAGTATTCCCTGCTCAAAAAATATATTTTGAAACAGCCCGTCGCATCAAAAAAATAAGTAGACAAATTGCAAAAGAGCTCAATATTAGCGGACCATTCAATATACAATTTCTAGCTAAAAACAACGATGTAAAAGTAATTGAATGTAATTTACGAGCATCCCGCAGTTTCCCGTTTGTTTCTAAAGTTCTAAAACGTAATTTTATAGAAACTGCTACTCGTATCATGCTTGATGCTCCTTACGAAAAACCAGATAAAACTGCATTCGACGTCGACTGTATAGGAGTAAAAGCATCTCAATTCTCTTTTGCCCGTTTACAAAATGCTGATCCGGTATTAGGAGTGGATATGGCTTCTACTGGAGAAGTAGGATGTATTGGTGACGACTTCAATGAAGCCTTACTAACTTCCATGATTGCTGTAGGATATCCCATTCCTCAAAAAAGTGTAATGGTATCTTCTGGTTCTGCAAAATCAAAAGTGGATTTATTAGAGGCATGCCGCACCCTATCTTCCAAAGGATATGAAATCTATGCCACTGCCGGTACTCAAAAGTTTTTGGCAGAGAATAACATAGATAATGTAAAAGTCGTTTCTTGGCCAGATGAAAGTGGAAAAGAAAATGTAATGGATATGATTGCCAACCATCGTTTTGATTTAGTAATCAATATCCCCAAAAACCATACCAAACGAGAATTAACCAATGGTTACAAAATACGTCGAGCTTCTATCGACCACAATATCCCGCTGATTACTAATGCCCGTCTTGCAAGTGCATTTATTGAAGCATTCTGTAACCTGAAAATGGAAGATATACAGATTAAGAGCTGGCAAGAATATAAATAAATCTCTCTTATTCCAAAATAAAAAACTATCTCAAAGTAGAATTGAGATAGTTTTTTTATTACTTCTTTCCCGCTCTTTCTAAAATATAAAAATAAAAAACCTAAACATATCTTTACCTATTAATAATAATTCCCTACATCAAACTTATAATAGTTTAGTCTTATTTAGTAAAAAATTGTTCTATTCAAGTTGTATTTAACATTTCAAATAGGTACTTTTAAAACCATAAATATTTAATCTGATATCACTGTATGGAAAACTATTTATTTTGGTTGGTTCCAACCGCTTCTCTTGTAGCACTTGCCTTGGCTTGGTATTTCTACAAACAAATGATGCACGAAAGTGAAGGAACAGAAGCTATGCAAAAAATTGCTTTGTACGTTCGTAAAGGAGCTATGTCTTACCTAAAGCAACAATACAAAGTTGTAGGCCTTGTTTTCTTAGGACTTGTTATTTTTTTCTCTATCATGGCTTATGGATTTCAGTTACAAAATTCTTGGGTCCCTATAGCTTTTCTCACCGGAGGTTTCTTTTCCGGACTATCAGGTTTCCTAGGCATGAAAACAGCCACTTATGCTTCAGCTCGGACTGCAAATGCAGCCCGAACTTCTCTTAATAGAGGATTGCGTATAGCATTCAGAAGCGGAGCCGTAATGGGTCTAGTTGTTGTCGGGCTTGGTCTTCTTGACATTTCATTTTGGTATCTACTGCTTGATTATTGTATTCCGACTGATATATTAAATCCTTCGGCAAAACTATGTGTAATTACAACAACGATGTTGACTTTTGGTATGGGAGCCTCTACTCAAGCCCTATTTGCTCGTGTCGGTGGAGGGATTTATACTAAAGCTGCGGATGTCGGGGCCGACCTTGTAGGTAAAGTCGAAGCCGGGATACCTGAAGACGATCCTCGTAATCCTGCTACTATCGCTGATAACGTAGGTGACAATGTAGGTGATGTTGCCGGAATGGGAGCCGACTTATATGAATCATATTGTGGCTCAATACTCGCAACATCGGCTCTTGGTGCTGCTGCATTCATTACTACCAACGATATAAATATGCAATTCAAAGCTGTAATCGCACCTATGTTAATAGCTGCAGTCGGAATTCTACTTTCTATTCTGGGTATCTTTTCTGTTCGCACCAAAGAAGATGCCAGTATGAAAGACCTGCTCAAATCACTATCATTTGGAACTAATTTGAGTTCAATCTTGATTGTTATATTCACTTTCCTTATTCTTTGGACCCTACAATTAAATAATTGGTTCAACATATCATGTGCTGTTGTTATAGGCTTGCTCGTCGGTATTGTAATTGGACGCTCTACCGAATATTATACGTCCCAATCTTATAAACCCACTCAAAAGCTAGCAGAAAGCGGACAAACCGGTCCCGCTACCGTTATTATTTCAGGTATAGGTTTAGGTATGATTTCTACAACTATTCCTGTATTGTCAGTTGTCGTAGGTATTATTCTTTCTTACTGGTTTGCTTCTGGTTTTGATTTTGCCAACATCTCCATGGGATTATATGGTATAGGAATTGCAGCCGTAGGTATGTTATCGACTTTAGGTATAACTTTAGCCACTGATGCTTATGGGCCTATAGCTGATAATGCTGGTGGCAACGCAGAGATGAGTGGATTAGGAGAAGAAGTACGTAAACGAACCGATGCTCTTGATTCTTTAGGCAATACAACTGCAGCTACAGGAAAAGGCTTCGCTATCGGTTCTGCAGCACTTACAGGATTAGCATTGTTGGCTTCTTATATTGAAGAAATACGCATAGGGCTAAGTAGAATCGGAGAAACGGTATTAACCTTTGCCGATGGTTCTACAATCGAAATTCATCAAGCTGGATTCACTGACTTCATGTACTATTATGACGTTACACTCATGAATCCAAAAGTACTTTCTGGAATATTTATAGGCTCAATGATGGCCTTCCTATTTTGTGGATTGACTATGAATGCTGTAGGAAGAGCCGCATCACATATGGTAGAAGAAGTACGTCGACAGTTTCGAGAAATAAAAGGTATCCTTTCCGGAACAGCAGAGCCCGACTATGAAAGATGTGTGGCCATTTCGACCAAAGGTGCTCAACATGAAATGGTATTTCCATCACTTCTGGCTATAATAGCCCCCATTGTCACGGGGCTTATATTCGGAGTTCCAGGTGTAATAGGCCTCTTGATTGGAGGCTTAGCTTCCGGTTTTGTACTAGCTATTTTTATGGCAAATGCAGGTGGTGCATGGGACAATGCAAAAAAGTATGTGGAAGAAGGTAAATTTGGAGGAAAAGGTGGAGAAGTGCATCGGGCTACAGTCGTCGGTGATACAGTAGGAGACCCATTCAAGGATACTTCCGGGCCAAGTCTAAATATTCTTATCAAACTAATGAGCATGGTAGCTATTGTTATGGCAGGACTTACTGTTGCATGGAGTCTATTTTAACATATCCCTATTATAAATAAAACCTTCAAAAAAATCAGCCATAAGATAATTATAATTATCTTATGGCTGATTTTTCAATACAATACCCCCCAATACTGATTCCAATTTATTTACATCTTTTCATTCAATAAAAAAAAATATGTGATGCATATTTATTACCTTTGCCATGAGTAAAACAGATAGGATAAAATACATATATAACCTACTGATATATAAAACTTTATTAAAATAGACAAAGTAGCAAATACTAAATGATCGAAAGAGTAATCATTTTAGAAAACATCGACCCTGTTGTATTTTACGGTGTGAATAATTGTAATATGCAACTTATCAAGACACTTTTTCCAAAACTTAGACTAATGGCGCGTGGCCATGTATTAAAAGTTATCGGAGACGAAAACGAAACGGCCATATTTGAACAGAAGATAAAAGAGCTTGAGAAATATTGTACTGAATACAACCTATTAAATGAAGAAATCATAACCGATATTATTAAAGGCAATGCCCCGATAGAAATAAAGCAAGACCATCTTATTATACACGGTGTAAATGGAAAACCTATCGTTGCTCGTACTGAAAATCAACAAAAACTAGTAAAGGCTTTCGAATCCAATGATTTAGTATTCGCTTTAGGCCCAGCCGGTTCAGGAAAAACCTATGTTGCTATAGCATTAGCTGTACGAGCATTAAAAAATAAGGAAGTAAAAAAGATTATTTTAAGCCGTCCCGCTGTAGAAGCCGGAGAGAAATTAGGATTTCTACCCGGAGACATGAAAGACAAAATAGATCCTTATTTGCAACCCCTTTATGACGCGTTACAAGATATGATACCTACGGCAAAGCTTAAAGAACATATGGATAATAATGTCATACAAATAGCCCCCTTAGCATTTATGCGTGGACGAACTCTTAGTGATGCTATAATTATCCTGGACGAAGCTCAAAATACCACACCTCACCAAATAAAAATGTTTCTAACCAGATTAGGGCTGAATGCTAAAATGGTAATAACAGGAGATATGACCCAAATCGACCTGCCTGTTTCACAATCATCAGGACTCATCCAAGCGTTACAAATTCTAAAAGGGGTACATGGTATAGGACGAATAGAATTTAATAAAAAAGATATTGTCCGCCATAAATTAGTACAGAGAATCGTAGAGGCTTATGAAAAATATGATGAAAAGAAAAAGGCTCTCAGATCAGCAGAGATAAGTGGAAAAAACAATAATATAACAAACTAATTTATAATATAAGTATTACAGAAATGAAAAATGCTTTAGTAAAAACTGACTTCAATTTCCCTGGTCAAAAAGGAGTCTACCATGGAAAGGTACGGGATGTATATAACATCAACGATGAATTGCTCGTGATGGTAGCCAGTGACCGAATTTCTGCTTTTGATGTAATTCTTCCCAAAGGAATTCCCTATAAAGGTCAGGTATTAAACCAAATTGCAGCTAAATTTTTGGATGCTACAGCCGATATTGTACCAAATTGGAAGCTTGCTACTCCTGATCCTATGGTAACAATTGGTGTCCGTTGCGAACCTTTCAAAGTAGAAATGGTCATTCGTGGATATCTTACTGGTAGTGCTTGGCGTGCTTATAAATCAGGAGAAAGAAACCTATGTGGCATACAATTGCCTGAAGGTATGAAAGAAAATCAAAAATTTCCAACTCCTATTATTACACCTACGACTAAGGCAGACGAAGGCCATGATGAGAATATCTCCAAAGAAGAGATTATTGCCCAAGGATTAGTATCAAAAAGCGATTACGAACAATTAGAAAAATATACACAAGCCCTTTTCCTGAGAGGGACAGAAATAGCGGCAGAAAAAGGATTGATATTAGTTGACACTAAGTATGAATTCGGTAAGAAAGATGGTAAAATCATTTTAATTGATGAAATTCACACACCAGATTCTTCCCGCTATTTCTACGCTGAAGGTTATGAAGAAAGATTTGTCAAAGGTGAGGAACAACGGCAATTATCCAAAGAATTTGTACGTCAATGGCTTATCCAAAATGGATTCCAAGGAAAAACAGGACAAAAGATTCCAGAAATGACTGAAGAATATTGTAATAGTGTGGCAGAACGATATATAGAATTGTATGAACATATTGTCGGTGAAAAATTCATAAAAGCTGACACAGACAATTTAGCTGCTCGTATTGAAAAAAACGTAATTGAATTTCTAAACAACCGGAAATAAACTTTAAAACAAGCATATGGTTCAAAAAAGTTTTTTGAACCATATGCTTACTAAATCTCCTCTTTTATCATTAAACAATGACTAAATACAAAGCAGAATCTATACTTCCATATAACAAAGAAGATAAAAAGAGTACACAAGTACGAAAAATGTTCGATTCTATTGCTCCGGCTTATGACCTACTCAATAGAACAATGACTTGGGGCATAGATAAGAGATGGCGCAAAACTGCTGTAAATATGTTACGGCATTATGCTCCTCAACAAATATTAGATATTGCTACCGGTACAGGAGATCTGGTATTCCTTATGAATCAGGTATTGAATCCAAAAAAAATAACAGGTGCTGATTTGTCGGAAGGTATGCTCCAAATAGCCCGAAAAAAAGCTACTAATCTCAAGTCTTGGGAGAATATCATTTTTGAAAATCAAGATTGCCTACATCTTACCTACAAAAATGAACAATTCGATGCTATAACTGTAGCATATGGCGTACGAAACTTTGAAGATCTTGATAAAGGATTCAGTGAAATGTACCGTGTTTTACGACCCGGAGGTGTATTATTAGTTATCGAACTATCTACTCCTGAAAAATTTCCTTTTCGACAACTTTATCATTTATATTCTGGTTACATTATTCCTATATTAGGAAGATTTTTATCTAAAGATAAAAAGGCTTATACTTATTTGCCCAAATCTATAAAAGGTGTTCCTCAAGGAAACAATATGCTAAAAGTATTTCATGACGCAGGATTCAAAAATACCAAATACAAAAAATTAACTTTCGGTGTATGTTCTATCTATATCGGTGAGAAATAGATATTCAAAATGAAAAAAATATGTATTGATTCCGTTTTCCAATGGAAAACAAAGGAGCTCCTTCATTTTTTATATCGGAACCCCTCTGCCCAAAAGATGATTAATTCGATTTCGCTATTTTAGTAACTTCAAATTCTCCATTATCAAAAATAAGTCGGACAAAATATACTCCAGAAGTCAAATCTCCAATATAAAAACTACCATCTTTAGCCACATCCAAAATCCTCTTCACTGGAACACCTGCAGCGTTCAGCAATTCAATCTTATGTACATCTTTATTCATTATTTTAAGCTGTTGTGATTGAATTGAATAATATACACTTGCAAAAGAATCTGTAATTTTATTTATAGAAGAAACTGAATAATTAAAAATGCATTCTTCAGACTCCCCTGTTTCTCCAAAATCTCCTAAAGCCTTAACCGTATACTTATTCTCACCCTCAACAGGCATATTATCCGTAAATATACATTCTGTTGAAGTTCCGATCTTGACTCCATTGCGGAAAATTTCATATCCAGTTATTACATATGAATCAGCTTCCGGATATACCTCCACACCATCAATAATCCACCAATACGCCAATCCTCCATTATTATCATCATATGCTCTAAAAGCAACTTTCATATTATCTGAAATATATGGTATTAAGTCAACAGTTATTTTCTCATACTTATTTACTACCGTACCTTGAGTCTTAAGATCATAAACAGTTTTCCAACTCTCTCCTCCATCAGAACTCACCAACACATAATAAAAATTATGAGAATTATTCTTCTGCGGAGCCAATGATTTAGAATAAAATACCAACTTTGCACCTTTTGCAAAAACAGGAGAAATAAACCATTCATCTTGATGCATATCAGACATATCACTATTCAAACGCATGGCAAAACTCCCATTATAAACTTCAGTATACTTATCCGATTCTGTTCTTACCCATCCTGCCGGATTTTGAGAATCTTTCTTTATTTCCCAGTACGCCATTGATGACTCCGATTCAAAATCTTCATGTAATACAGTCACACCAGAAACCGGAGCCTTCCAAACTAATTCTACAGATGCTCCATTTAGAGTTGCCTTTACTTCTGAAGGTGGTTGTATCATTCCCGAATTTTGAATCACAGAAAGCATTGCATATACATCAGAAGCAGACACTCCTTCTATTTTTAACTCTGTCGACCGGGGAACCATTGTACTATTCTCACTTTTTGTTACAATCGTAATCACAGATTTTCCAGCTTTACCCTGTTTGGGAAAAACATCAAGCCAATCAGGTATCGTAAGAATTTGCCAAGCAATATCAGCTTCCAAAATTACTTGCGTCGTTTTATCTGCATTCCCTGGCAAAGAAACCTTTGATTGAGGTAAATAAATACGCGATGCAAGAGGAAACAACTCAAACTCTATTGTCTCTCCGCAAGAAGATACATTACCTATTGCAAAACGGGCCTCCTCTCCATTAGTATAGAACGGTTTATATTCGGCATCACCACCAAAAGCTGTACGTCCACTTTCTCGGCTAAAAAATGCTTCTTCTATTTTACCATCTGTAACTGTCGTTCCCCCCGGTCTGAAAAGATAGAGTTCATCGTACTTGCTACTACCATCATAAGCATTATTCCCAGTATAATACGGATTTACTCTATAAATTAACAATCCTGATCCCGGCAAATTTTTATCAAATGTACCATTAGTCTTACTTCGATATTCTAAAATAAAATATTCATCCGAACCAGTAGGCTGTATTTTATATGCTACATTTTCATTCGATGTTCCACCGACTGGATTAAGTACATATTTTCCCGGAACAGAAATTTGAGGTATTTCGTCAATCCACTTACAATATTTATATTTGGTATACGCACTCATATGTTGTGGAACCTCCATATTATCAGACATTAAGTCCCAAACTCCTACAGGATTTAAATCTGTACGAACATTCTCATGATACAAATCATAAGTTCCCAATGTATGAGACATTTCATGACATAAAACACCCGTATTTATCTTCAAAGGGGTTACAGTAGAACCAAAACCATTCGCATCATCAAAAAGCATTATGTACTCATTTACCTTTTTCCCTTGAATTATTCCATCCTTAGTATAAAGTGTTGAGCGATGAGGCCACAACAAATGAGTATTACCTATTTCTGAACGACCACTTACAATAATACATAAATTATCGACTATTCCATTATCATCCGCATCAATTATCTCATTAGGCGGAACGATATCTGCTAATGCATCAGAAAGTTCTTTTACAAGATTTTGCTCTCTCGTAAGCTTATTTACACCTAACACATCATCGGCATAGCCTTCCGGATTAATACTGGAATATTTTCTATAATACGCTCTATTATTTTTCGCCTGATAAGAGATTATACGCCCACTATCTGATGCCTTCGGATAAAAAACGCTAGACCAAAAAAGTTGATTGTATGATGCTTCTTTAAAATAATTATATACAGAATTAGCACCAACTTCTGAATTATTAAACATTTTCTCATAATAAGAAAATGTATTCTCAAATACTTCTTCATCCTCATCTGCAAAACGTAAAAATACTACCAAATTGCTAAAATCACCTTTATTCTTATCTGCAGCTTTCATGATTAGAAAACTTTCTAAAAACAAGAATAAAATGAATAATAAAAGATTTTTCATATCTATTTTTTGAGCGTGAAATCCCTATAAATACAAATCTGGCACAGTTTTATATTGTTTTATAAAAACTGTGCCAGATTTATATTTTATCGTACGACAATTTTCAATACATTTTGAGCTTTTTCATTATGAGCTTTTACAATATACACCCCTTGAGCCAATCCCTGGGTCGAAAGTCCGGATGCTGTTGCTGCGCATACAAGTGCTCCTTTCGAATCATAAACATTTATTTCTGCTTTCTCTTCCAATCGTATAGTTGTACCATCAAACAAAATTTCCAGATGCTTATCCTTTGTCGAAGTTTCCATTCCCGACAACTTAGAAGAAAGCAATTTTATACCATGAATAAATAAAGGACTCGTACCTTGATTTTTAATATAAACGGCAACATCACCTTCTGAACCAATAGTGGCACCCGTATTAGCATTGGACAGTTCCTGAATATTGTTCCATGTATATTGACCTGCCTTACTTAATTGAGTCCAAGCTGTAGGCATATATCCCTTAACCAAAGCGAAATCGCCCAATATATCAGACCATTCTCCTCGATATACACCCGGGGCCATTCTTCCTTCCGAAGACAAAAATAAACTAAACTCAACACAGTCCGATATTTTCATATAAATCCCTCCACCATCAGAAGAACCTGATGTTTGTCCTTCCACTAATTTTATGGCTCCCTTCTTAGCTTCAGGACCTCCTTCATTACCATCCGTACCTGCTCCCACAAAATCTGCAGAAGCCTCATCATCTTCAAACGGTTCATAATCGGCTGCAATCATTTCTATTAATTTGCCAGAGCCCTCCAATCCGACATACTTGTCAATTTTTGCTTGACTATCAAACCAGAGCCACCCCTGTTCATCAACGTCAGCAGCATCAAACACATTATACTGTGCATGCACAGTCATCAATAACCCCAAACACGTCACTGTTAGTAATAATCTTTTCATAACACATCAATTTTTAAATTTATTAATCGAATCAATTTACATTTCTTTCCAATCCGGATTTTGTTCAATCCCATGATATCTAATCTCATCCCAAGGTATCGGCTGAAAATATTGTATAGCCCTGAAAAGTCTCATCTTTGAATTTTTTCCATTTACAATTGTTTCTGTATAAGTAGTCGGCTTACCTTCTTCTTTTACAATCTTTATACCTTTCAAAGGATTTGTAGTTCCGGTCATCTTCTCTTCAGCATTTCCCCAACGTAGAAAATCCCAATATGTTGACTTTTCAAAAGCCAATTCCACTCTACGTTCATTGACAATATCATCCCAAGTAACAGTATTATATTCTGGCATATGCACCCGACGTCGTATCTGATTCAATTTTTCCTTTGCATCGCCAACCCGTCCCTGTTTAAAATCAATTTCAGCATAATCCAACAAGACTTCAGCATAACGCCAAATAATACAATTCTGGCTACTTGCATACACTTCGTCATTATCTATCTTCTGAGATTCTCTTACAAACTTTCCCAAATAATAACCAGTCTTTGTAAATGTAGCTGTGGTTGACGAGCCATACTTAACCAAATCTTCCCCTGGAATCTCTGTACCATCAACTTTAGTATAGTGAATATCCATCGTATGGCTTTTAAAACTACAACCATCATATAATATATTTGCATAAAAGCGATAATCTCGATTTTCATATGGATTTGCAGGGTCATAATCCGTACCTGCTTCTGTAATTGTTTTCCCCGTAATCGTACGATATTCATTTACATGATTCTGAGTAGGAACATAAGCTGCATAAGTTCCGCCAAAAGATGGAGCTGCAGCATCTCTATCTAACTTATGCCCAAATCCTGTATCAAAATTACCATCATCCGAATGCTGAATCTCCCAAATAGACTCAGTAGTATTCTTTGTCAAAAAAATATTCCTATATTGGGATACGATTTCATCTTTTGTCGTTGCATTAATCTGTACAAGTCCATAATTCAATTTCATCAATTCATCATAGGCTTTTGCAGCCTCGGTCATCATCGCATCAGATCGGTCATCAGGAAAGCCTAAATATTCTTTGGTTTGATTTTGAAATTTACTTCCAGATGCCCAAAAATATGTCTTTGCAATTAACATCAAAGCAACCCCTTTATTTGCTCTTCCAACATCACTATTTTCTGCTGGTTGTAATAATCCAGCAGCAATTCGAGCTTCTGACACAATATAATTTACCGTCTCTTCATAAGACGCCCGAGGAAATTTCTTATTGTCACGCAACGGATCATACGTATTTTTAATCAATAACGGACCACCATAATTACGGAGAAGCATATAATAATAATAAGCCCTAAAAAAATGAGCCTCCCCCAACACTCTTGTTTTATGTTCTCCATCCGCAATTTCTTTCTCATTCTCTAACAATAAGTTTATAGACTGTATTTGAGTATAATAAGTAGACCAGCGAGTTCTTGCTCGTCTTGTAATTCCTTCCATATTGCTTTTCAAAATATCTCCATAATCGGCACTATACCAGTCTGAACGGCTTACAGTTATTTGATCTCCATACCAAGGTTCATACTCTCGACCGAGCCCTTTCATAATTGTCGTTACATATGTGGAAAAACCATTGTCCATATTCCTATACCAAGGAAGCACATATTCATCAAGTAATAATTCATTTTTCCAAATAGACTCTTGAGAAAGCTTATTGTTTGGCTCTTCTCTGAAACATGAATTTTGTGTCAATAAAATAACAAAAGCCAATACTAATATTATATAAGATTTCATCTTTACAATCATATTTTTAGTTTTCCAAAACAACCAATCATCCTTTAAAATCCAAAATTAAGTGTTACACCATAAGACCTCTGAATAGGATATCCTCGTAAAGATTCCGGATCCATATTATCAAGAGAAGACAATGTAAATAAATTACTTCCCTGCAAAGCTATACTCAATGATGATATTTTCCATTTCCGAAGCAAGGATGCAGGTAATCCATATCCCACTGACAAACTTTTAAGCCTGACAAAATTGCAATCTTTAATCCAGAATGTAGACTCCCTCCTATTATTATCAGTCTTAGATGCAAATTTTACTCTCGGATAATTGGCACCAGGATTACTTTCTGTCCAACTATCATTCAAATGATACTCTTGAAACCTAGGTAAGCTTCCACTTTCAAGAGTATAAAGTTCATTAACTTTTTGCTGGTATCCTGATACTCCTTGAAACATCGCATTCATGAAAAAGCCCTTATACTGCAGTCCCAACTTTATACTAAAAGCCATATCTGGATAAGATGAATTCTTAACATATATCTGATCATTTTCAGTTATAGAGCCATCACCATCCTGATCTTTATATCGGATATCTCCCGGAGCAATAGACGCATTTCCATTTCCATCATGATCTGGGGCAGACATAATTTCTTCATATGATTGAAACAATCCGTCAGCTTCATATACTTTCCACACCATATAATTTCCACCTTTACGACGAAGAGACGGAGTAACAGTAGATTCATCTCCATAATCCAGAACTCTATCATTTACTTTAGAAAGAGTTAGAGCAACATCATACCGGACTTTACGAATAGTATTTTTATGAGTCAGCGTAAGATCCCAACCCCAAGTTTTCACTTTACCAAAATTCATTTCCGGAACAACCCCGTTTGTCCCAGTCGAAGGAGGATACAAATAAGTAGGGGCTGAAGTAATCATATTTGTCCTGTATCTCCAATAGTGTTCAAACGTCACTCCAATACGATTTCCCCATAAACCAAGGTCAGCAGCAATATTATAATCCTTACTTTTCTCCCATTTTAAATCAGGATTTGGATAAGTATTCGTATCCATTATAATTCCCGGTTTATATGAAGAATTTATATTATATCCTTGCGATACAACATAAATATAATTATTAAGATATGCATAATCCGAGATACCTCCATCACGACCTAAGATACCAGTTGATGCCCTGAATTTTATATTTGATATGACAGGTTGGTCCCACTGTTTGAAAAAACGTTCATTCGACAATATCCAAGAAGCCGAAACCGTAGGGAAAAAGCCCCACCGATTATTTGGATGAAATTTGGTAGACCCATCAATACGGAAACTACCTTCAATAAAATATCGATTATCATACCCATAAGTAGCTCGTCCTATAAAAGAGGCTCTCTGATAATAATACTCATTACCACTCAAACTACTATCTGTAACAGTCCCCATCGTTTCAGGATATTCCCCAGGCATATCATTATTTGTGCCATCCATATATAAGTTTTTATAGTCTTGATAATTAGCGACAAACATACCTGAGACATTATGTTTTTCTACAAATGTTCTACTATAATTAATCCCTGCTTCAAGTAATTTATTATCAACAAATTGATCCCTCTGTTCCAAAGTAATTTTTGCTTTAGGATAAGTCGTAAGCGGATCTTCTGAGAAAGAACCATCTTTCTCATCATAAAGATACAAAGTAGTGGGGTTATTGAATCTTTTTTCTATCGAGTTATTACTGTCAAAAGTAGCTCTCAGATACATCGAAAGCCCTTTAATACGAGAAAACTCATAATTCAAATTTGCCGAAATCGTATTAAAATTAGTCTTATTTTTTATATAACCTCCCAACCCCTCAACAGCAAGCAATGGATTACTGCCACTTAAACTAGCAAGAGAACCATCCGTAAATTTCAATGTCTGTAATGGAGAATAACTATACGCAGCATCAATAGTTGTATAGCTGGTGTTTTTGTTTTCTGACCGATTTCCATTTACATCTAAAGAAAGGACTAATCCCTTAAGTAAAGTCGCATCTAATTTTATAGAATAATTATATCTATCTCTACCAACTCCACTATATAAACCTTTTGTATTGGTATATCCTCCAGAAACATAATATTTAATAAATCCAGATCCTCCAGAAACAGATAAGCTATGTATTGTCGAATATCCAAACTTATTTAAATAATCTAACAAATTTTCATCTCCATATACATTAGGATTAGAATGGGTACGAATCATTTCCAGCTGTTCTTCTGTATATTGTGTATAATTTTCACTCATTGAATTTTCAACAGCAGTATTATACAATTGAGCAAAATCATATGCTCCAAGGAATTTTGGAAGCTCCGTAGCTTGCTGTAAATTAAATTGTCCCCGATAATTTACTCGGACTTTCTGATTGGCATTGACACCACGCTTTGTCTTTACCAGTATAACTCCATTCGCAGCACGAGCACCATAAACTGCTGCTGCTGCTGCATCTTTTAATACAGATATACTTTCTATATCATCCGGATTCAAATCCGATAATCTCATCTCTCCGTCCGATGTATTATTACCAAATCGAGGGACTCCATCAATAACAAGCAAGGGGGCACCAATTACCCCTCGAATACGAATATCCGCTTCCTTAGCAGAACTAGGATCTCCAGTAGATGACATAACCTGTAATCCTGCTACTTGTCCATTAAGAGCCTCATCAAGATTTGCAGTAGGCATCTGCAAAAGATCCTCTCCTCTGATTACTTCAACAGAACTGGTCAACGAAGATTTTTTTTGTGTTCCGTATCCAACAATAACAACTTCATCAAGATTTTGGGCATCCTCCGCCAAAACAAAACGGATAGGTGTCTCTCCTTTCTTTACTGTAATTTCCTTTGATTGATATCCTATAAATGAAGCCACTAATTTCACATCTTTACCAGAAACCAACATTGAGAAACTACCATTAACATCAGTTATTGTCGCAGTTGTAGTATCCTTGATTTTCACTGTTGCACCAATCACCGGCTCTCCAGATGTATCCACTACTGTTCCCTTGACCGTAAATGTACTCAAGGTATTCTGAGCCAATACATTAAAAGAAAAAAAGCTCAGTAAGAATATATATAGTATTCTTGCCATATCATTCATCTATATAAATATTACTGTTTAAATAAATTTTCAATTCTCAATATTTGATAATCATAAAAATCTCGAGTAGGTCCATCAGATATTTGCCCTCTTCTCTGCTTATAAAGAGATTGTATCCTTTTAAGGTTAGCAGTCATAATAGGAGCAATTTCTGCTTGCGATACAGTCGGCAACCCAAAATTGATTCGTAAAAAAGAGGTTGTGCCCTCTCCCAATAAATCATCAGGATAATTACAAGGAATAGAATGCTCATACCCTAAAGCAACGATATCCAGATAATCTGACAATGATTTTGACGAACTCTTTGCCGTAGATGTCGTCATAAGATTCGTATAGCCCATAATCACAGACAAAGCTGCTGTCTGTAAATTTTGTTCCGTTTCATTCAGTTTTTCACCGTTATATGTAGCTCTAAATATTTCAGTGATAACCTCATTAATATATTTTTCAAGTGTATAATTATTCTTAGGGTCAACCAACCCACTTTCTTTAATACGATACAAATTAGCCGGATACAAAAGACATCCTACAATAGCATGCTGCAATTTATCATTCGAATTCAAATCAATAGATAGTTTCAACATTAAAGATGGAGGAGTAAGCCATTCATTATAAGTACGAGCCTGATTCAACAACCACAACACTGCCTCTTTCTGCACTTTTTTATCTAAATAAGTCTTCGCTGGCTCACCTTCCCCCTGACGGACCTCCTTAAATTTTACGCCACCAATATATGGCATCACATGTCCTAAATGGCGAGAATACTGCTTCACCACTTGAGCATACATATCAGCAACAGCATCATAAGTATGTCCTGGCTGTAATGTCCAAACTTCCAAATTTTGCATTATAATTTTTAAATTACTAATTGACAAATCTCCAGCTTTCATGTGGTTATCTCCCAAATCTTCAGTCTGGTCAGTAGGGTCTATCGTGCCAAAAAATTGCTGTGCTCCAAACTCATACATCGAATCATTTTTCTTTTCAGCAATCCACTTATCTAAAATATCCTTTTCTTGCTCCTTAGAATCCACATTAGGAATAATACTATATCCCCATTTTATCGCAAAAATATCATAGACGCCTAAAACTGGAGGAGTAAGTTTTACTCCACGCTCAAAATCACCAGGCTGTGCGATAAAATTATTACGAGCATAGTCCATTATACTGGGAGTCGTACCATATTTATTCGAAAATGTTACACTTCTCAAAGAATCTACAGGAAAAGCATAACTCGCACCCATATTATGCATCAATCCCAAAGTATGCCCTATCTCATGAGCTGCAACATAACGCATAGACTCTTGCATTACATCATCATCAAACACAGATTTACGTACACGAGGATCAACTGCAGCCGTTTGTGTAAAACGCCAATTATGTAATAATGATATAATATTATGATACCAAATAACATCAGCCGTCAGAATTTCACCGCTACGAGGATCCACAAAACTTGGTCCCATAGCATTAGCTGTCGTTGTCGCAGCATATTTCACACAACTATAACGCATATCGTCGGGATCGAAATTTGGATCATTTTTTGGATAGTCCAAAGCTCTTATTGCATTTTTAAAACCTGCCGCCTCAAAGGCTATATTCCAATCCTCAATGCCTTGTTTCACTACCTTTCTCCATTTTTCTGGGAAAGCACTATCTACATAAAACACAATCGGTTTACGAGGTTCGACCAATTCCCCCCTAAAATATTTCTCTTTCTCTTTTTCTTTTGGCTCTAAACGCCAACGATGAATAAATGTATAAAGTTCAACTTTATCTCTTGATGATGTATATAAAGATTGATCTGAACTAAAATACCCTACTCTATTATCTTGCAATCTCATTCTCATAGGTTCATCTGGCAACAACAAAAAAGACCGATGAACAATTACCGTATACGGTTCGTTCAAAGGTGAAGTTGTAAAAGACATAGAACTTTTTATTTCTATATTTTGAGGAAAAGTTTTCACTTCAGTGATAGACGAAGCATCCGAAACAAATGTTCCTTTTATCGCTTTACTGTTCCCTAATAGCTTTGCTAATGGATTTTCTGGCTTTAAAGGACTTATACATTTTTCATTTCCACCAAAAAAAGAAGAAACATCTATTACCACATTTTTACCATTCCTTGCAACAATTTTAAATGCCTTGAGCACCGGATTCATAAAGTTTTTATCAAATGCGGAAGCAATCGGATCTGCTTTTGCAACAACATTATCGGTTTGTACTTTATGTATATATACATTATTTCCATCCTTGCTCAAACGTATGAGCAAAGGTCGCGTAACCATCTGCCCTGCAACAAAATCCTGAGTATTACTTGTACTTGCAATTCGATTTGTAAGCAAATAAGTATGAAAAAATGCCGTATCTGGAATTTCAAAATACAGTTTATGTGCTTTAGAAAAGTGTGTTACGAATAATCCCTTTTTAGTCTTTGTATCTTTTACCAATTTTTTATATTCCGTACTATCATTTGACATCTTTAATACAGAAACTGACGCTAAAGAAGTTTTTGTACTTTTCTTTTTTGCCAACATGTAATGGGATGTACCTAAACATGCCAATAACACCAATATAAAAATTCGCTTTACTCCCATGATTAATAAACAAATATAAAATTCACAATTAAGGCTTCATATACATACGAAATCAACTTTGAAGCATTTAGGCATTCACATACTGTTATCTAATGAAATAAGCCATCAATAAATTAGAATTCACTTAAAATTTTAGAATAAAAGTTTCAAAAGAGTACATTTCCTTCTCTTTTTGTGACAAATATACATTAAAATATAAACATAACTTTAAATCGAAGTCAAATTATGAGAAAAATTACACTTTTTTTAACACTATATACTATATTCCGCCTCCCTACAAAATCAAAAGAGTAACCAGAAGCTTTCACATTTACAGCCATACCAGATATATCTTTAGATTTCGATATATAACAGAACTATCTTAAACTTTACCTATGGATTATAGGATATTGTTCAATTAGGAACTATTTCAAATATTATTTATGATCAAAATAAATGGCCCACTAAGACAAAAGGAACACTAAAAGATAATGAAAATGTCATAGTTTTATGATATATACAATGTTCTACAATATCAACTCAACAAATCCGTCATAATTTCAGTTTTTCAATCCCGAACTTATATCTCAGTTATCGACAGACAAATCTATAAATGAATTATAAAGTAAAAAATATGCTTATTCAAAAATGTGAAATTTCTAATGACAAAGATTTCCCGTTTCATATTCAAGTAAATAATACTTTTTATCTCTTATAACTTTACACCAAAAAGTGAACCTTCACTTTACATCTTTCACTTCTAAATTTTTTTATAAATTGACAAATAATCAGAATACCTAATATAATATATTTCTTAATTCTCTATATTTGTATTATATATTTATGCTTATTTATTCTGGAAAGGTATCTGCATATTTTAGCAATTAAGTAAAGGTGATACCTGAATTTAAGTTAATTTTATGAAAGTACGCAATTTTCATTTTTGGGGATTCTTCGGCAGTATCATCATAATACTGTTATTAGCTGCTATTTCATATCCATGGTATTATCCCTCAAAAATGTGGTTACATCGTGTAGATTCATTGGAAAAATATAATGAAATAGGAGAAAAGTATCCCGGTATAGAAGTTGACGTTGTTTTACGGGATTCCGGTATACCTGATATCACTCATGATGAAGATACAACATTTGGAATTACTCTTGATGAATATTTTGAAGAACTAACTACTACTGAACAACATATTTGGATTGATGTCAAAAATTTAACTGAAGACAATGCAGATGATTGGTTAGCCTGGTTGGAAGAAAATACAGCTGAAGATAACATAGACAAAGACCGCATTATTCTTGAAAGTAAAAATTGGCAGACATTAGCAAAATTCACTAATGCCGGATGGTACACATCTTGCTACATAGACTTAGATAAACCCAGTCATCTATCAAAAGAAGAAATCATTCACTATACTGATTCTCTTGAACAAATTGCCAACAGTAAATGCGTTAAAGCTTTATCTTTTCCATTTTGGTGGTATCGCTCCATAAAAAAATATTTGGATAGCGATATAGATTTACTTACGTGGGCCCACCGCTCTCATCCCCTTGAACTAATGTTCTCTCCTTTAGGTTATCGAATGAGAAAAGACCCACAATTATCCGTTATTTTAGTAAAAGAAAAAGGAACTTATCATCAATGAAGTAAATCAAAACAAACATACTATATATAAAAGTTTAACTGACATATTAAAAGTTTGGCACAAAATTTGGTATATATAAATGAGAGATAAAACTGCTCATTAAAAAATTAAATATCCCATAAGAAATAAAAAATGACAACAAAAGAAATCATTAATACTCAAAATAATATATATAAATTTCTTTTTGAAAGAAGATTAAAAGAATCATTTGGTTTATTGAGCCAGTTAATATCCGTTCTACAAGATTGGCAAATAACTGAATCCCTAAACGAAATGGAAACTTCTTACAAATACATGATTCAATACATGCTTGATGGATTTAATGACCCTGAAAGAAAAAAAATATATGATAAACTAATCTTATCGACTTATAACTTGACCGATAGGGTGACTGATCGACTTCTTGAAAGAGAATCATCTTCATTATACTACAGCCACAGAAGATATATCAATACCCAATCTGAAAATTCACTTCAAAAAAGCTTTACTGAAGTTGATAATGCTATTAACAATTTATCATTGAACCACTTACTTGACGAACAAGAAAATTGTTCAGAAGAACAATTCAAATTAAAACAAGATGTAGAAAAATATTGTAACGAATTATTCCTAAACATATGGACCAATTATCCGGCATCAGAAGAAGACTGTACATTAATAAAAAATGCCATATTAGATAAACAATTTCCCGAAACAATAACATCTCTCATTATATCCGCCCTGACACTAAATCTATTTCACAGATATGATGAACGTAAATTGTCTATTTTATTGGAAGCTTATAACATCGATTCAGACGAAATACGACTACGAGCTTTATGCGGAGCATTAATGGCATTGTCAATGTATAATGAACGTATTTCCTTATCCTCAGCCATCAACCTACAAATAGACTCGTTAAAAGAAAATCCAGCATTTTGTTCTGACACTCGTAATCTTTTTCTGCAATTCATCAAAAGCCGTGAAACAGAACGTATTTCAAAAAAATTTACAGAAGAATTGCTACCCGAAATGATGAAAATCAGCCCATCTTTATATAAAAAGATAAAGCCTGAAGAGCTGATGAACGACATCGATGCTTTAGATAAAAATCCTGAATGGCAGGACATCCTCGATAAAGCCGGAATTACAGACAAGCTAAAAGAGCTTACTAATTTACAAATGGAAGGTGCTGATATTTTCATGAGCACTTTTGCCAATTTGAAAAGCTTCGCATTTTTTAATGAACCAGGTAATTGGCTTTTACCGTTTTCAACTGAACATACAGCCTTAAGCCAAGTCTTTACCAACGACGGGACAGACGCTAATTTCAAAAAAATTATCGGAATGTCTCACTTTTTGTGCAATTCAGACAAATATTCTTTTTGCCTGAGTTTGACACATGTTCCTGAAGCACAACGACAGATGATGATATCACAATTTAACAATGAAGGAACAGAAATGAATAGTCTCGAAAAAGAAGAGGCTTTCATGAAAAAAAATAAAAAAGGTGAGTATATTTCAAATCAGTATATCCAAGACTTATATCGTTTTTTTAAATTACATCCAAGAAAAAATGAATTTAAAGACCCTTTTTCTACGGGATTAAATTTGTATCATATTCCCCTACTAAAACCTGTATTTTCTGACGATGAAAGTTTACAACTGATCGGTGAATTTTATTTCAAAAAAGAATATTATACCGATGCGCTTGAAATATTTAATGAATTAGCCACAAGATACCATTCAAATAGTGAGCTTTATCAAAAAACCGGATATTGTCTTCAAATGGCTGGAAATTATGAAGAAGCTCTGGAAGAATATCTTAAAGCAGAAATGATAAATCCAGAAAGTTTCTGGACTATAAGACGTATAGCTCAGTGTTATCGCAATTTGAAAAAATCTGAGATGGCCCTTGAATACTACCATCGTGCAGAGAAACTTCGACCCGATAATTTATCTATAGAAATGAACATAGGCCACTGTTATCTGGAACAGAAAGACTATGGGGCAGCTTTAAAGCATTATTTTAAAGTAGATTATCTCGATCCCAAAAGCTCCAAAGCTTGGCGTCCTATTGCTTGGTGTTCATTCCTAATCGGGAAATGTGATCAAGCCCAGAGATATTATGAAAAAATATTGTCAGAGAAACCCTCAACTCTCGATTTTATGAATGCCGGACACGTTGAATTCGCTTTAGGTAACATAAGAAAAGCAATAGAATTATATAGACAATCCGTCGCTGCTGACAATAACGACATGGAAAAATTTTTACATAATTTTTCCCAAGATACGGACGAACTCATCCACGCAGGAATATCGGCAAACGACATTCCTATCCTTTTAGACCAACTTATGTACAGTGTATCACAATAGATAAATATTATACATGCAATACTCCGAATATCAAGAAAAAAATAATTATTCAGTAATCATCTTTTTCTTGGAAAGATATATAATCGCTATAAACAATATTAAAAATTATCAATGGATTTTAGCGGTTTCCTAAGTCATCATACAATTTTTGCAAATAGGCTTTACCCCGCTCTTCTATTCTCTCAACACTCTTTCCTTTTGATATTATTATGCTATTTGACTCATTATCATAAACCACTCTATTGTCTGCATCCAAAAAACCAAATCCATCCTTAAATGTATAATATGCAAATTTATATTGTTTCGGATTAGCCAAGTTTTTGCTAAATATAAAATCATCATAAGATATACCTAACTGTCCTAAAAGCGTGGCAGCAATATCAATTTGCGATGCATAATCATATATGACACGAGGGGATTTTATCACACCGCCTGTCCAAACCATAGGTATATGATGTCTCAAAATATCAGCTTCTTGAATACCTGCAGGATATCTCATGGCATGATCTGCAACTAATATAACCAATGTATTATCCCACTGCGGAGTTTTCTTAAACTTTGTAATGAAAGCACCTAAGCAACTATCAGTATAAGCTACCGAATTTAAATATGGATCATCAAATTTTTTATATGGAACATCAAAAGGCTCATGGCTGCTCAATGTCAAAAAAGTTTTCATATAAGGATGATATTCCTGACTTGCTATTAAGTTAAAAAATTTATCAAATGTCACTTCATCATTAGCTCCCCATTTCGACAAACGCTCACTAATCGGGAAATCTTCGTCACAAACAATGCTTTGATAACCAGTAGATATAAAATAAGAACGCATATTTGTAAAATCAGCATCTCCTCCATACAAAAATTGGGTTTCATAGCCCCTTCTAACAAGAGATTTAGCTATAGCAGGCAATGATTGTGATTTTGACGGATATTTCATAATAGAAGTAGTCGGTTGAGCCGGATATCCGCTCAAAACAGCAACTAATCCCCTATCCGTACGAAAACTGTTTGCATAAAAGTTAGTAAAAAATAATCCCTCCTTTGCTAATTGCGTAAGATTAGGCATTATCCCCGCAGGAGCATCGGCACATAGACTATCCATAGCTGCCCCCGAAAAACTCTCCAATATTATCAGCAAAATATCTGGATTATCTGTCTTTATCCACCGAAGTGAATCTTCAAGCAAATAATTATCTCCACCTTTTAACGAAGTAAATATTTCTTCCGCTTTTTCATCGTTCATAAAGCGATATTGACTTTTAAAGTCTTTCTCTTTCGACAGAGATGTCATAAAACTGAACACCGGATTGATAGCTGCATGATTCAGCGAAATATTAGAACTGAAATATACTTTTCCTACATTCATCGTAGAAACAGAAAATCCTCCACGGATAGGAACAAATAAAAATGCTAAAACAAAAATAAATGAAATCGTACACTTCCAACGATGTTTACAAAAGCGCCAATTGCGCATATTCTTTATTATATAATGAGATAAAAGGAACCATATACACATAAAATAAAAGATGATGCAAACAGGAACAAGTATCATAACTAATAATGGGACACTAGCTGCTGCATCGGACGGTGAACTCAAATAAAACAATGGGGTTGCGTCCATACGAAATCCCCAATATGAATATAGTTCTATATCACATATAAATATAATAGATAGCACTAACGATATTATTCCAAAATAAACACGACTGACCAACTCGCTCCAACATCCCTGAACCCAAACAGTCAGAAGAGTAATAAATACAGGTATAACCAGAATATAAGCTGAAAGAGAAAAATCCAAAGGCAAACCATGATACATTACGTCAAACCAATCAGAAAGAGGTACATTACGATATAAATCATAATGCCAAATCATGAAAATAGGTTTCTGTAATATAAAGATAAATAAGAACCAAGCGTATGTTTTTATCAAATAGAATAGGCGATGTTTCATTTTATGGAAAAAATTTAAATATATACAGCAAAAATATGCCAAAATACAATTAGATGATTCTTTTATTCAGATTATTGTAATCTCTATTAATATAAATTAATAGCTACATTATGTTAAAGCAACGATTATTTATAACTTTGTCGCGCTAGACCAAAAACTTTTTTATGAGAAAATTATTATTATCTGTAGTATTAATTACATTTATTTACATGACACAAGCAGCAAACCCATTTTTCGGGAAGTATAAGACTCCTCACGAAACTACTCCGTTCAATAAAATAAAAGTAACGGATTATGAACCAGCATTCGAAGAAGGTATGCGCCAACATCAAAAGGAAATCGATGTAATCATCAATCAACGGGCAATACCGACATTCGAAAATACAATCGAAGCTCTTGATGCATCAGGAAAATTACTAAATCGAGTTGCAAATGTTTTTTTTGCTTTACTTGAAGCTGAAAGCAACGATGATATGATAGAGATTTCACAACGCATCTCTCCCAAATTAACAGAACATTCAAATAATATTACTCTAAATGAAAAATTATTTGAGCGAGTAAAATTTGTATACGATAAACGCAACGATTTAAATCTTACCGCTGAGCAACTCATGTTACTTACCGAAACCTATGAAGGAATGGCTAAAAAAGGAGCAAATCTTCAAGGGGAGGATAAAGAAAAATATCGTAAACTAAGTACTGAACTAAGCCAACTTACACTCCAGTTCGGACATAATGTTTTGAAAGCAACCAACCAGTTCGAGATGTTATTAACCGACAAAGACGAATTGGCAGGACTTCCTCAAAGTGTACTCGATGCAGCAGCACACCTGGCTAAAATTAAAGGTAAAAACGGATATTTATTTGACCTTTCTTTCCCTAGTTATATTGCATTCATGAAATATTCTACTCGCCGAGATTTACGAGAGAAATTATACCGGGCCTATAATAGTCGGTGCATGAGTGGAGAATTTGACAATACCATCATTATGGAACGTATTGCACAAATACGATATGAAATTGCCCAACTTATGGGAAAAGAAAACTACGCCGAATACGCTCTTGAATTCAAAATGGCAAAAAATAGTAAAAATGTTTATAATCTACTCAATCAACTTTTAGAAGCTTATAAACCCGTAGCATTACAAGAAGTAAGCGAAATAAAAGGTTTCGCTGTCGGTATGGAAGGCAAAAACATAGATATTATGCCTTGGGACTGGTCATTTTACGCTGATAAATTGAAAGATGCTAAATACAAATTAAACGACGAAATACTAAAACCTTATTTCGAGCTTAGTAAAGTGAAAAAAGGGGTATTCGGACTAGCAACCAGATTATATGGGATTACATTCAAAAAGAATTCCAAAATACCAGTATATCATCCAGATGTAGAAGCATTCGAAGTATTCGGCTCAAACAATGAATATATCGGTGTTCTATACACTGATTTCCATCCTCGTGAAGGCAAACGTAATGGAGCATGGATGACAGAATTTAAGGGTCAGTGGAAAGAAAAAGACGGAAAAGATAGCCGTCCTCACGTTACTATTGTCATGAATTTTACACGTCCAACTGAAAATAAACCGGCCTTATTGACTTTTGACGAAGTCGAAACTTTCCTTCATGAATTTGGACACTCTTTACATGGACTCTTAACAAAATGTACTTATAGTTCACTTTCTGGGACTAATGTATACCAAGATTTTGTCGAACTTCCTTCTCAAATTATGGAAAATTGGCTAACTGAAAAAGAATTTTTAGACACGTTTGCCGAACATTATGAAACAAAAGAAAAGATTCCCACCGAACTGGTAAACAAAATAGTTTCTGCATCACAATATAATGCCGGTTACCTTTGTGTAAGGCAATTAACATTCGGATTGCTTGATATGGCTTGGCATACACAAAGCTCACAAGTAACTGATGCTATTACTTTTGAAAGAAAAGCAATAGCTCCAACACAATTACTTCCAATTGTAGATAATACAATGATAAGTAACCAACTTAGCCATATCTTTTCCGGAGGATATGCTGCAGGATACTATGGATATAAATGGGCAGAAGTTTTAGATGCTGATGCGTTTTCGATGTTTAAGAAAAATGGAATTTTTGATAGAACAACAGCCAACTCATTCCTTCATAATATATTAGAGAAAGGAGGATCAGAAGAGCCAATGATTCTATACAAACGCTTCCGTGGACAAGAACCCAGTATTAATGCCCTGATGCAACGTGACGGTATTATTTCCGAATAAAAAGCAATTTTATTTAAAAGATAACAAGCTGGTTCAAATGAAACCAGTTTGTTATCTTACATCAACACAAAATATTCATCTCATTTGTTTTCGATACTCCGTCGGAGTCATATGCATTATTATATAAAACTGTTTATTAAATAATGATATCTGATTGTATCCTGATTCATAAGCTATTTCCGAAATTGTCATATCTGAATAGGTTAGTAAATGACACGTGTGTTCAATACGGATTTCAGCCAAACATTCAAAAATTGTTTTATTCGTATGTTGTTTAAAATATCGACACAAAGCCGTTGGATTAAATTTCACATAATGAGCCAACACATGTAATGAAACCTTCTCTTTAAAATGATTATATAAATAATCATATACTCTATCTACCGGTCCTCGAGCCTGTACATTTCCATTATTATATACACTATAGGCTGTTGTAGACAATAATTTATATATTGTACACCGGCTCAACTCATCTAAAATATCAAATAACAATATAATACAATTTATACCTGTAATATGATCAGATTTCTGCATCATATCATAAATTCGTGCAGATAATGAAAAATCACTAAAACGTATCCCACTTTGACTTCTCTGTAATAATTCATATACAACCTTGTAATCAGGCAAAGTTTTCATATGTTCAGGGAAAATACATGGAGGTAACTGTAACACTTCTCAGAACTCTTGGAATCTCCTGTACCATTCAATATTGAATTGCAAAGATGCAAATGAGGTACATTACTCCCTATCAATGTCAAATCTCCAGCCTTATATGGAGAAACTCCTTCTCCAACAAACTGGCGTCCCTCTCCCGCAGTAATAATCATAATCTCATATTCTATATGCCTAATGTTGAGGTAATTTAAATTGTGAATAAATTACATGGCTAAATGATGAATTTATTCCATAAATTATTTTCCTTTCTAAGATTGTCATATTTATGGATAATAATTGCAAATATAATAAGTTATTATGCAAATATAATATAAGGAACAATTCCAATCATATATTAATTTTGTTCGCAGTAATACAATAATTCAACAATATGAATGAAAAATATATTTTGCCAGGGACACCTGAAAGCCGAATCGAAACAGCAATAGAAACATTGAAAAAAGGAAAAGGTATCATCCTCATTGATGATGAAAACCGCGAAAATGAAGGAGATTTAATTTTCTCTGCAGAAAAAATGAATGTATCTGACATGGCTCTAATGATACGCCATTGTAGTGGAATTGTTTGTCTATGCCTTCCTGAAGAAAAGGCAGAAAACCTGCACTTACCACTTATGGTTAAAAAAAATACAAGTCAATATAACACAGCATTCACCATATCTATTGAAGCTGCCCAAGGAGTTACAACCGGAGTTTCCGCTTACGATCGATTGCATACTATAAAAACAGCTATAGCCGAAAATGCCAAACCCGAATCTTTACACCATCCTGGACATGTATTTCCTCTCATTGCACGTTCCAATGGAGTATTCGAACGTGAAGGACATACTGAAGGCAGTGTCGATTTAATGAGACTTGCAGGACTTTCTCCCTACGCCGTACTCTGTGAATTGATGAATGACGACGGTACAATGTCAAGACTTCCTGAACTTTCAAAGTTTGGAGAGATTCATAAATTACCTATCGTCACTATCTTAGACATTAAAAAATATCGAACTAAAGTAAAAAACATGAAGTAAAAGAGTATTTAAATAGAGCAGAAGTCAAAAATATATATTACAGATATTTTTGACTTCTTTATCTCAACTTATCAATTATAACAACCTCCACCTATTAAAAATTGTATTGTACAGAAGCCTGTACACGATTGGCATGTCCCAAAGTTTTATTTTTATCTTCACGAATACCATGCAAATATTCTACTCCTAACATACAGCTCGAAGTCAAATTATAAAACATATTGCCACAAATATATTGACCTTGTTTATATCTGTCTGGAACAGTATATCCATTTTCATAATATACGTGCGCTAAACTATAATTTGCTGAAGTGAATAATTTGGGAGTTATATTCCACCGTATCCCCCCAACTACAGCCAAAACAGGAACGGCTTGTAAATGTCCCGGATTTTTAGGGTCAGGAACTAAATCTAAATTATTTCCTGATAAATCTGTAACATACTGGGATATGCCCTTACCATAAGTTCCTTGATAATAAAATGAAAGCTTCGGAATAATTTCAGCAAGACCACTCATCTGTACTCCCCATCCCATTTTCATTCTATTTTTTCTCAGTATATCATTGCGATACGATAATCCGCGAAACAATCCCGAAGCCCGAATATGGCTATTTTTACCCCAATCAAATTGTATCCATAAGGGTATATCCGGCATACGTTGATGGATCATCTGAGTGTTATCTGCCAAAGTGTAACTAACTTGTGGGGCTTCTATTGCCGCTGCTGCAGACCAATGTTTTCCTAAACTAAATGTATATCGTAATTGCACATTACGTAAAGCCGTATTTCCATTCGGCCCTTGAAAGTCAATCGTGGGAGGTAAAGCCGACAGATCAGAAAACGTACTCCAAGACTGTCCCAATAAAAAACCTTTCATGGATACATAGGCTTGGCGCAAACGTAATGTATGATGTGGCCCCCTAAAATCAGTCTCTATATAAGCTGTATATTTACCTAAAGTCTTATTGGCACCTACAAGTTTCAAAAATAAACGAGAAGTAAATACATCCATTTGAAACTGTCCATTATCAACATGATTATTCGGTACAGCAATATCATAAGGAACAAAATCTATATTATCTGAAATTCCCTTAAAATCATTGGATACAGTCATCTTTACATATCCACCAATACCTAAAGCGACTTTTCGTTTTTGATCTAATAATAAAAAACGTGGTGCCCTCGGATCCTGAAAATGCTGTAATTGGGTTTCATAAAAAATGCCAATGATTTCATCATTGCCATTACTTTTCCCCAACAAAAATATCACATCACGCGGACGTTTGTTTTCTTTCTGTGCCCAAACTGGAAATTCAGATAAAGAAAGGCACAGTATCATACACAATAATAACAACTTTTTCATTATGACTATTTTTAACGTTTATCAATTTCGTATTCACGAAACACATTAAACATAACACAGGCATAAAGAAAAAGTTTACCTCTATTTATCAAATATCTTTTTTTAATAAAATAGCTTCGACCTTTTTAAAAAGCCGAAGCTATTTTATATACTTTTTGTCGTTCTCTTTACTCCCACTCAATAGTTGAAGGTGGTTTTGAGCTTATATCGTACACGACTCTATTAACACCCCTTACTTTATTAATAATTTCATTTGATATCTTCCCTAAAAATTCATATGGAAGCTTAGCCCAATCTGCAGTCATTGCATCGGTCGAAGTCACGGCACGAAGAGCCACAGCCCGCTCATATGTACGTTCATCTCCCATAACACCAACCGACTGAACAGGAAGTAATACTACACCGGCCTGCCAAACTTGATCATATAAATTCCAATCACGAAGACCCTGAATAAAAATATCATCAGCATCTTGCAAAACACGCACTTTCTCAGGAGTTATATCCCCCAATATACGAACCGCCAATCCGGGCCCCGGAAATGGATGGCGTGTAATAAGATGTTCTGGCATACCTAATTCCCGACCTACTCGTCTCACTTCATCTTTAAAGAGTAAACGTAATGGCTCACACAATTTCAGATTCATCTTTTCAGGTAATCCTCCTACATTATGATGACTTTTGATAACAGTTCCCGTAATTGATAACGACTCTATACAATCAGGATAAATCGTCCCCTGAGCCAACCATTTTACATCTTTTATTTTATGAGCTTCCTCGTCAAATACGTCAATAAATCCCTTACCTATAATCTTACGCTTACGCTCAGGGTCAGTTACTCCAGCCAATTCCTTAAAAAATTTCGCACTAGCATCCACCCCAATTACATTCAAACCTAAACATCCATAATCCCGCAATACATTTCTTGCTTCATTCTTACGCAGCATTCCATGGTCAACAAATATGCATGTAAGATTCTTTCCTATAGCTCTATTCAATAACACTGCAGCAACCGATGAGTCTACCCCTCCACTTAAAGCTAATACTACTTTATCATCTCCAAGTTGCTGTCTTAATTCGACAACTGTACTTTCAATAAACGATGCGGGTGACCAATCCTGTTTACAACCACAAATATCAACTACAAAGTTTTTTAATAATTGAGTTCCCTCCTCCGTATGATAAACCTCTGGATGGAATTGTACTCCCCATATTTTTTCATTCTCAATCTGGTATGCAGCAATGGCAACCTCATCAGTAGAAGCTATCTTCTTAAAGTTTCCCGGAATAGATGTTATTGTATCACCATGGGACATCCAAACCTGCGTTCCAAGCTTAATATCTTTAAATAAGATATTGTTTTTATCAAACGACGATAAATGTGCCCTGCCATATTCCCGAGTTCCTGCCGGCTCTACTTTTCCACCATTAGTATAAGCTATAAACTGAGCTCCGTAACAAATACCCAAAATCGGATACTTACCACGAATTTCATCCAAATTTATTTTAAATGCATCCTGATCATACACAGAAAAAGGGCTACCGGATAGTATCACACCCTTAATATTTGCATCTCCCTTAGGAAACTTATTGTATGGTAGAATTTCACAATACGTATCGAGTTCACGCACTCGACGCCCAATCAACTGTGTGGTCTGAGACCCGAAATCAAGAATAATGATTTTTTCCTGCATGAAGTATATTTATTATTTTTTATTTGTTTTACAAAAATAGTTATTACAAGACAAATACACAATACAATATTAACTCAATATCGCTCCTATTTTTTCCTTTTCCCCTACAATCCATATCATATCTCCTTTCTTAAATAGAAAGTCAGCCGTAGGCTCGTAAAAACTTCCGTCAGCATGTTCTATCCCAACAACCAAACATGAATCTTTTTCACGAATACCAGACTGAGCTAAAGTTTTTCCTATTAATGATGAATCATCCGGTATGGCAATTCTTTCAAATTCAAAATGGATTTCCGGCTCTTCGGCATCTGTACCCGTATCCTCAGGTTCTACAGCCTCAAGGAAGCGTTGAATCTGTTCATCTGTCCCTATAACACTAATTAAATCTCCAGGAAATATACGACTATCTCCTTTCGGAATATTTATTCTCTTATTTCCTCGTTTTATACTAACAATATTCACCCCATAATTTCTATGGATATTAGCATCTGCCAATCGTTTGCCTATAAACTCACAACTACCATATACTTCCATATGGGCCAAATGCATATTATGTACTAGATTATTTTTCTTTCCTGTACGTCGAAGTTCCCTCTCATTAAGATTATCCATAAATCGACTTTCAAGAGACAAAATCTGCCGTTGTAATCTTTTTGATAAAAAGAGCGTGATAAGAACAAATAACACAACCCCCAAAAGAACCCCAGTCCTCTGTGAATATACTTTTGACAAGAAATAGACTACAAATGCCAAGCCTATCAAAAAACGTAGAATAACCATTAAAAATAAAGGTACAAAATTTGCACTTTTATTTTCTTTTATTGACATCAGTTTCCGACTGTTAATGCGTTTCATTGCTAATCCCCACAAAAAAGGAGACATGACTGCTAACGTTATCACTACCCCCAACGTAGTGCCCCATGAATCAGGAACGACATCTTCTATCATTGGTATAAACCAAGATAAAGACAAAATCAAAATTCCAATGAGTATAGTTGAATATAAAGCTATCTTTCCTAAATATACCCCGAACACCTTTTTCCAAGGGTTTTCAACTTGTACAGTCGAAGCATTAGCACTATATCTATCAATAAGAAAACTCAATCGCTCCGGTAAATGATTTTCAATCCATTTGGAAGCAGGATCTGCCATCTTTATAAAATATGGAGTAGTAAAGGTTGTTATTACAGAAACCGCAACAACAATCGGATATAAAAATCCATCTATGACCTTTAAAGTCATTCCCAACGTTGCTATAATAAAAGCAAACTCTCCTATTTGGGAAAGACTAAATCCGGATTTCACAGCAACATTTAATGGCTGACCGGAAATAAGCATTCCTGTCGTACCAAATAATATTTGCCCACAAATGACAACTAAAGATAAAAGAACAATAGGCAAAGCATATTGAGTCAATATCACGGGATCAACCAGCATACCCACTGAAATAAAAAATACCGCTCCAAATAGGTCCTTAACAGGTTGAACTACCTTTTCTATCTTTTCAGCCTCATTTGTTCCTGCTAAAATAGACCCCATGACAAATGCACCTAATGCTGAAGAAAACCCTGCATAAGAAGCTAAAACCACCATCCCCAAACATAAGCCCATAGAAACGACCAACAATGTCTCCGAATTTAAGAAACGACGGGCCTTTTTCAAGAAAGTAGGAATAACAAAGATGCCAACCAAAAACCACGTAATCAGGAAGAAAGCAAGTTTTAAAATACTGTATATAAGTTCACTACCTTCTAATTCATTATTTACAGCAATAGAAGAAAGCAATACCATCATCAATACGGCAAACATATCTTCCACAATAAGTACTCCAAATACAATAGACGTGAATTTCTGCTTACGCATATTTAAATCAGTAAATGCTTTGATTATAATCGTCGTAGATGACATAGACAACATCCCTCCTAAGAAAACGCTATCGAGGTATGTAAAATGAAGTATTCGACCTGCCGCATATCCTAAAAGCATCATGCCTACAACAATAACGGCAGCCGTTATGACTGCCGAACCACCAACATTAACCAATTTACGGAAACTAAATTCAAGCCCTAAAGAAAATAATAGGACAATAATTCCTATTTCAGACCATATGTTTATATTTGCCAAATCCGATACAGTTGGAAAAAATGAAAAATGAGGTCCAACTAAAAAACCGGCAACAATATAACCTAAAACAACCGGTTGTTTTAGCCATTTAAACAACAATGTTGTAACGCCAGCAACAACAAGAATCAAGGCTAAATCTGATATTAATGTATTTAGGTGTCCCATCAGCCATATATTTAGATTAAGAACAGAATTGTATTATTTCACTTTATAAATATGATTATCTTATATCAAAACTCAGAAGTAAAATGAAACTTTATTTTTGGAAAATCAGATTGAGCCATCTGCAAAACATAATTCGAATCAGCCAGAAAAACATCCCGCCCTTCTTTATCTTTTGCCATAAATTGATATTTACGTTTTTTGAATGCATCAAGAGCCTCGTAATCATCACTTTCTATCCAACAAGCCTTATACAAACTTACAGGTTCCCACTTACATTGCGCTCCATATTCATGCAACAATCTATATTGGATAACCTCAAATTGTAACTGACCTACCGTACCTATCAATTTTCGACCATTAAATTGGTTCACAAACAGTTGAGCTACTCCTTCATCCATAAGCTGTTCCACTCCCTTATTAAGCTGTTTGGTCTTCATCGGGTCTGTATTCTCAATATATTTGAACATTTCCGGCGAAAAACTGGGTAAACCTTTAAAATGTAAATTCTCTCCAGAAGTTAATGTATCTCCAATTTTAAAGTTTCCTGTATCAGGAAGTCCCACAATATCACCCGGATACGCCTCATCAACTGTAGACTTTTTCTGGGCCATAAATGCAGTCGGACTCGAAAAACGCATCATTTTACCCTGACGTACATGCTTATAATTGGCATTCCGTTCAAATTTTCCAGAACAAATTTTAACAAATGCAATACAGCTTCTATGATTGGGATCCATATTAGCATGTATCTTAAAAACAAATCCTGAGAAAGCTTCCTCTTCAGGATTCACTTCTCGTTCTACGGCTTGAATTGGCTGCGGTGTAGGCGCTATTTTTACAAAACAATCCAACAATTCCTTTACACCAAAATTATTTAATGCTGAGCCAAAAAAGACTGGAGCCATATGTCCCTGAAGATACTCTGAAACATTAAAATCTGGATATACTCCCTCAATAAGTTCAAGATCCGACCTCAATTTTTCAGCATCCATCTCACCAATATATTTCTCAAGTTCAGGATTATTGATATCTCGAAACTCTACAGATTCTGTTACTACCTGTTTACTAGGAGTATAGAGATTCAAATTTTCTTCATAGATATTATAAACACCCTTAAAACGCTGCCCGATATTAATCGGCCAACTCAAGGGTCTCACACTAATTTTCAACTCAGCCTCCACCTCATCAAGCAAATCAAAAGGGTCTTTTCCCTCCCTATCCATCTTATTTATAAAGACAATTACAGGAGTATTACGCATCCGACAAACTTCCATTAACTTACGAGTTTGCATTTCCACTCCTTTTGCCGCATCAATAACGATAATCACACTGTCTACTGCTGTCAATGTACGATACGTATCTTCAGCAAAATCCTGATGTCCAGGTGTATCAAGAATATTGATTTTATAATCACCATAATTAAATCCCATCACCGATGTAGCAACAGAAATACCTCTCTGTTTTTCTATTTCCATCCAGTCGGAGGTTGCAGTTTTCTTTATTTTATTAGATTTTACCGCTCCTGCTACATGGATTGCACCACCAAATAATAACAACTTTTCTGTCAGTGTCGTTTTACCTGCATCAGGATGACTAATTATCGCAAACGTACGTCGTTTCAGAATTTCTTCGTTTAATGTGCTCACTTTATATAAAGATTATTTCATTAAAATTGTAATACACTTTTCAAGGCTCTCTTCCCAATGAGGAATATCAAACTTATATGTTTTCTTTATTTTCTTTTTATTCATTACACTGTAAAATGGTCGTACAGCTTTTGCCGGATATTCTCTACTTTCTATAGGCAATACTTTACATTTACTTATTCCGGCAATACGATGCACGCTCACAGCAAAGTCAAACCAACTACATACCCCTTCATCTGAAAAATTATAAATCCCTGGGACAAACTCTGGAGAATCAATTATTTTCATAATGGCTTGAGCTAAATCAGCAGCATATGTAGGCGTCCCAATCTGGTCAAAAACCACCGAGAGCTGTTCCTTCTCTTCCCCCAAACGCAACATAGTTTTTACAAAATTATTGCCATATGAAGAATAAAGCCACGAAGTGCGCAATACGACGGACTGAGAACAAGCATCAAGTAAAAGTTTTTCTCCTTCGAGTTTAGTTTTTCCATAAACCGAGACCGGAGCTACTTGATCATCCTCTTCATAGGGCCTATAACCACATCCATCATACACATAATCTGTAGAAATATGAATCATACGCACACCATTAATAGAAGCTGCTTTAGCTAAATTCTGTACAGCCAAAGCATTTATTTTCCGACAGGATAAAATATCATCTTCAGCTTTATCTACGGCTGTATAAGCAGCACAATTGACAATATAGTCTACTTTATTATTCGACACAAACGACATAACAACCTGAGTATTAGTTATATCTAGCTCATCTATATCCGTAAATAAAAAATTATGTACAAGATGTATTTTGGACAAATCGCGCATCTCATTACCCAACTGGCCATTAGCCCCTGTAACCAAAATTGTGCTCATTCTCTTTTATTTCAGTATCAATCTTTTATAATTCTAAATCACCTGCTTTTTCTTGCTTGTACTTTTCGGAAAGAAGAGCCAGAAAAGTAGTGATCTGCTTAATAGCTACTTGTGTATTTTCCGAAAGTTCTTTTTTCTGCAACTTTAATAACAGCACTCCATATAAAGCATTAAAACAGGTTTCAATTTCTCCCACCTGTTCATTTCCTGATTTACCTCTCAACTCTACGATATAAGGTAAAGTTTTGAAAAAAGAAGCTCCATAAAAAGGTTCACGAGGAGACTTTAAAAGAGCTAAATGTAAATCAGTCAAATCAATAATTACATTTTTATTCAATTGCAAATGCCCCTTTTTTTCTACACCTTCAGAACGCATCATCTCAATCAAACTTTCATACCAGTCACGCATCTCTTTTTTCTTCTCATCTGAGATATCATATGGGTCTATAATATATTTTTGTATAGCATCAATATCCAATTTATAGACTCGTATTAAATCCTCTATCTGCCACATATACAGCAGATATTCTGCGATATTTTCTTTTTTCTTCTGACTGGCAATTATCATGATATGTATCTGTTATTCATTTACAAATTCCGACACTAATTGATAAAAATCTTTATCATTTACTCCCAACTGACGGCTTGCTAAACGTGCGGCATTGAGATCACTGAGAAAATCTTCATCACTATGGCACACCGGTATCAATCCATAACGCGTGTCCAAACAAACCTGACCCGCATTCTCCATTATTTTATGCGAAGAATAAGGTATGGCTGTAATGTCTTCTCGCACTGAATCGGCTAACTCTTGCAAAAACGGAATATTCTGATTATATATAAATTTCCCATCTCGTTCAATTGACGCCACCATTTCCTTTAAAAGATTTTTATAAGACTCCAACGTCGGAAACGTTTCAGAAGCATGCCATTTTACATCTGGCAATAACAATATATGAGGACGATATAGATGATGTGTTGGTTTTTTTTCGAACATGTAGGTATCTGTCTCATCTCCTTCTAAAAGTATTATGCGAGCATCATAACTCAGCACTATACGTTTTTCTAGTCCTTTCATTTCATTCATCACAACATAATCGCACCTCATATTCTGACGAACAACTGCTCGATAAATCATTGACAAAATACGAGTCGGATATCTTACATCACTAATCACGACTCTTATCTTATCTTTTGCCATGCGTAAGATAAAATCAGGAAAAGCAACCACCAACAAACCTTGTTCCCTTGCTTTTTTTATCTCAGGATGTTCTGCCGTAACTTGCAAAGACGGTACTACATAATCTATCCTCGGACGCGACGATACCGTAAAATATGATAATTCTTCCAGCAAAACATCACTCTGCAAAAGTTCCTGTGCCTCGGGAGAATCATACTTTACACCAGAACAGCTGACATCGTACCCCTTGTTTTTTAGCGCTATTGCCAAACGATACATATATGAATCACCTGCTGAAACTACATGAACTCTTTTCATACAATTTTATCTCTCCTTTATTTAACTATTCCAAAGGCAATAATTTTCTCCAAATTCAGCGCAAATTTAATATAAATAGGGCTAAGCTCCGCACTTTCACACATGTTTTTCACACAAAATATTCAGACACTTTATTCATAGTACTACACTCACTCGATGTACAACAGCTGTCCTAAAGCTATAACTTATCCTACTCATCAAAAGGAGAAAAATATTCTGTTTCAAACAGTTGCAATCTAGACTTCAAATCGGATATTTCCCGTTGCATATCTTTTATACGATCCAGCAAATGATGTATCGTATCTATCCCTTCGATATTTATTGACAAATCATAATACATACGCGTATATTGTTCAAGTTCGCGTAATTCGGATGCAACAATATATTTTTCATCTTCAATTGTCTGTAAACTAATCAGCCCCTCTGATTCAAGCATTTTGATAAATGAAGGGTCAACATGACAATTCTGACAATACTCACTAATTACAATTAAATCTGTCTGCATAATTACATCCTTTTAATTCACGATTTCTTCAATTCTTCAAATAATTGTTTCTGTTTTTCCGACAAATTTGTCGGAATAGAAACACTATACGTAACAATCAAGTCCCCAAACTGACCTTCTTTCTTATATACAGGAAACCCTTTCCCTTTCAAACGAACTTTCGTACCAGGTTGAGTACCAGGTTTTATTTTTAATTTCACTCGACTTTCCATTGTATCTACTAATTGATCTCCACCCAACACAGCCGTATATAAATCAATGTTTGAAGTGATATATAAATCATCGCCCAATCGTCTAAATACTGGATCCTCTTCTATCACAAAAGTTATATATAAATCTCCCGCAGGACCTCCATTCATACCAGGACCTCCTTGTCCCGGAAGTTTTATAGTTTGATCATTTGCAACTCCCGCAGGCACAGTTATACGAATATTCTTACCATTTACCGTCAATATCTGCTTATGAGTTTTAGAAGCATCTCTCAATGATAAATGCAGCTCAGCAGTATAATCCTGCCCTCGAAATCTTGCAGATTGATGCCGACTTCTCGCCCCTCCTCCAAACATTTGTTCAAAGAAATCAGAGAATTCTCCTGTATCTCCACTTCCAAATCCTTGAGATGAAGACCAAAATCCCTCACCTCCTCCAAAACCTCCACTTTGCTGATTATACCTCTGCCTCTGTGCTTCAAATTCATCTGCATGTTTCCAGTTCTCTCCATACTGGTCGTACTTTTTTCTTTTTTCGGGATCGCTTAACACTTCATTCGCTTCATTAATCTCCTGAAATTTTTTATGTGCAG
>NZ_LN877939.1:493014-830661 GCF_001403595.1 Gabonia massiliensis
TCCTGAAATTTTTTATGTGCAGAAGAATCATTGGGATTCAAATCAGGATGATATTTTCGTGCCAGCTTTTTATAAGCCTTTTTTATCTCTTCCTGAGTAGCACTTTTATCAATTCCCAAAATTTTGTAATAATCGATATATGCCATAAATTATTTATTTTTATCTTGATTCATAATTATTAAACAAATAAGAAGTTTTTTCTTTATCCTTCTTCTATTATTCTTTTTCTTAATCATGAAATATACAACAAAACATATACCAATCTTTAAGGAAACTTATTTATTATAATCATATTTAAGTTAATATTATATATGTCTCATACTCATATAAAAAATCCATATAATGAAAAAGATATTTTGTCACAACTATAACAAAAATGTCAGTTAACAAATTAGAGTGGAAATCTATTTTCATTCTACACCGCCTCCATCTTAAACTTACATTTAAAAAATCTCATTTATATGTTTGTAATTCGACTGTATTGTATCAAGTACTTCTTTAGTCTTCCCATTCATTATCAACTTAAACATAGATTGAGCAAAACCGGTCATCTGTCCAAGCTCAATTTTAGGAGGCATTGCCAAAGCATTAGGATCAGTCATTACATTTATCAAGACCGGACCTTCACTTTTTATAGCTTTTATAAGGACTGGAGACACATCTTCAGGGTTAGAAACTGTATATCCCTTCATTCCCATAGCTTTTGCTATGATTTCAAAATCAGGATTATACATATTAGTCTGCCAATCAGGCAACCCGGCCACTTCCATCTCTAATTTTACCATTCCTAATGCCCGATTATTAAATACGACAATCTTAATAGGTAATTTATATTGTACAATAGTTGCCATATCACCTAATAACATAGATAATCCTCCATCACCACAAAGTGCTATAATCTGACGTTCTGGATATGCCAAAGCTGCGCCAATAGCCTGAGGCATAGCATTAGCCATAGAGCCATGATTGAAAGAACCTAACATTTTACGTTTGCCTGTCGCTTGCAAATAACGGGCCCCCCAAACACAAGTCATTCCCGTATCGACCGTAAATATGGCATCTTCTGCAGCGACAGAATTAATCTCGGACATGACATACTCTGGATGTATCTTATTATTATCTCCCCTATCCCTTACATAAGACAGAAGATGCTGTTTTACTTTTCTATAACCCTCCAACTGCTCTTTCAAAAAAGAACCATCTGTCTTTTGCTTAATATGAGGCAACAACGTCTGCAAAATATTTTTTACATCACCACAGATTCCCATATCAACTTTAGCCCGACGTCCTATCCGATTAGCCTTTATATCCACCTGAACAATTATATTATCCTCAGGCATAAAAGGTGTATAAGGAAAATCTGTTCCCAATAATAACAATATTTGAGCTTCATGCATACTATTATAGCCTGAAGGCATGCCCAATAGTCCTGTCATCCCCACTTCATTCGGATTATCATATTGTATCTCCATTTTACTCTTAAATGAATACGCTACCGGAGCATTCAGTCTTTGAGATAATTCTACTACTTCTTGATGAGCATCCTTCGCTCCTATACCACAATATATCGTAATCTTGTTTGCCTTATTCAACCACTTAGACAACCGTTCTACCCAAGATTGCTCAAGAACAATATCTGACGACATATCGTATGTAATAAGAGAACTATCCACAGGTTGGCACTCTGTCGCAGCTAAATCTCCAGGTAGTCCAACAACAGAAACACCCCTTAAGGTCACCGCTGTTTGCATAGCCGCTTGTAGCATTCGAGGAAACTGTTTTGGTGTAGTAGCCATTTGATTATAATAACTACAATCATCAAACAATTTTATGGTATCAGTTTCTTGAAAATAACGAGTTCCCATCTCATAAGTAGCAACAGTCGATGCAATGGCCAATACAGGTGCACCTGAACGATGAGCATCATATAAGCCATTAATTAGATGTACGTGCCCCGGTCCACTACTACCCGCACAACAAGCCAATTCTCCTGTCAACTGAGCCTCAGCCCCAGCAGCAAACGCACCGGTTTCTTCATGTCGTACATGTATCCACTGTATTTTACCATTTTTTCGAACTGCGTCATTTACTTCGTTCAAACTATCACCTGTCACAGCATAAATACGTTTTACTCCTGCATCGGCTAACATTGAAACCAATAACTCTGCTATTTTTCCTGCCATATAATATTTTTTAGTTATACATCAAATGTTCTGAAATAAATAACAGATAGTATTCATAAAAAGTTTATATATTTAATCTTCAGGTAATTCTGATTTTATCTTATATCCTGATAGAGCATAAAAAAGAATATAAGCCTCTCCTAATATAATCAATCCCCAAGTCCAACGCCAAATCCCAGACAAAACATCTGCACCGATGCCCTGTAGTAAAGGTATTATTCCTCCTCCAATAACTCCAATCATCAATATTCCAGACGCTTTGGTTGTATATGGTCCAAGTCTGTCTGTAGCTAATGTAAATATAGCCGGCCACATAATAGAATGGAACAACCCTATTAAAGTCAATATCCAAGGATTATCAAATATGATAGCCAATAATAAAAAAAAGATAGCCCCTACTGTACAGACTAATAGTTGCCTCTGAGAAGACACATCCTTAAGAAATGACCCGACCAAACGGCCTATCAATAAAAAGCCCCAATAAAGAGCAGCCATATGTGTCGCTTTCAAAGCAAAAGAATGCCCTAAGCTCACGGCATACATATTTATATTTGCTCCAACAGCAACTTCAACGCCTACATATATACCCAATGCCCAAAGACCAAGTCGTACTCGACGAAAACTCCATATTGATTTTTGTAAAGAAATAGTTTGAGCATTAGTATTTTCCGGTAAATCCGGAAATTTTACACGGCTTACTAATACAGTTACTAAAATCATAATTAATATCATAATAAAAACAGGGAATAAAAATCGTGAGGAATTAACATCAGAAAGGGAAACATTACAAAAAATAAAATGGCTAACTATCAAAGGAGCAATAACCATACCAATAGAATTTATCGAACCTCCAATCATTTGTCTTTGTAATGCTGTAGTATTTCCAACAGAAGAAACGGACAAATATAAATTAAGAACTACCTGTAATACTGCAGCTGAAATACCAATAACAAAAGAACCTATTAAAAAAGTGAAAAAACCTAATGGTATTCCAGTCCCTATTATATTTAATCTTATAGGAATATAAAGATGTTGTAATACAGCCAACTCATATATTTCCAAACCTGATACTAATATAATCAAAGCCAAAAGTATAGTCTTTCGATAACCATATGACTCTAGCCAACGGGCAGCAAACTTTTCAGAAAAAGGATAAGCCAAAAACCACGAAAAATTTAATAATGTTACCAAAGCATTCGTTATATTCCCTTCTTTAGGCAACATAGATGACCGTAAAGGTATCTGAAATTGCTGATTAATCACAGTAAAGACTCCCACAATAAAATACATCATCAGCATAACGTCAAATACCCATATTCTTTTCAATGCTACTTGCTGTAATGCAACTTTATCTTTCTCCATAAAATCACATTCTTATAAAAATAATGTATAATGCTGACAAAATAAGTAATATCAATAATATACTCCGTATCAGTTTAGGGCTCCAAGATGTAACAAACCGAACTCCCCAATACCCTCCTAACGCACTACCGGATCCCATAACCAAACCATATAACCAATCTATTTGCTGATGCCAAGCGAAAATCAACAATGCAATCGGTAAAATCAAAAAATTAAGGAATAATTTCAAAGCATCACCTTTGACCATACTATTACCTACTTTCAAGACCAACACAGCCAAAATAAGATAAGTAAATCCAGCTTGAATAAATCCCCCATAAAATCCAATAATAAAAAAAATAAGTATATCAATAAAATTAAGTTTATAATTCAAGCTTTCATTTTTTTTCTTTGTCCATTTATCAGGTTGGAAAAAAAGAACCATAATCATAAACACAGTCAGCACCAAAATCGAAATATTCATTATCATCTCTGTCAGATATACCGAAGCTACCCATATTCCCAAAATAGCTCCTAATATAGTAGGTAGCGCCAATTTCCATCCTTCTTGTATATCCAGTTGCCCCTTCTTTTTAAAAAACACTAACGAACTTATATCTTGAAATAAGATAGCCACACGATTCGTTCCATTAGCAACCTGAGCAGGTAATCCCAAAGCCAGTAAAATAGGTAAAGCAAATAAAGAACCTCCCCCTCCTACAACATTTATTACACCACAAAGTATACCTCCTACTAATAATAAAAGAATTGATACCAAATCCATACCAAATATGTTTTTACTTCATAAAACATATAGGATAGAGCTTTTGTTTATATTTCATTTATTCAAATAAATAATTTTAAATAAATAATTTATATGACTATTTTAACCAACAATAATCTACTGTCCCCTAAAAAATATACAAAAACATACGAAAATTATAACTAATAAAAAAATAAGAATCTATTTTTTGCTGCTGGTTCATTCAATGATAAAATATAATTCTTTCTACTTTGCACATTGAAAAATTTTCATTGGACTACTTATCGAAATCGTCTGAGACATAATATATAATGGTAATATCTTAGAAAACATTTATATTATATACAAAAAATAAACTGAACGTTATACAAATAATAATTTAGAGAACTTTGATGATTAAAAATATATAAAGATTCTGATATATATATCTAGAAGACTGACTACTATAAACTTACGTCAATTTTCAAATAAAAATCTACCGCCAGCTACCTCTCATAAATAAAATACTCAAAAACATTTTAAATCCACAAATACTTTTTATAAAGACAATAACCCTTGTGGCAAACGCATATGTATAAACCTATTCTCTTCGTCAATAGACAAAATAAAATCATCATTAGCCGGAACTAACAACTCTTGCCCTGAATAATCAACTTCAAACAAAACATTGACCGTAGAATCGTCCACTCCTATTATTTTGCCTAATTCTCCCTCTAATTCTTCTACAATAGTAAAACCTATAAAATAATCTCCGGGAGCCTGAAATTCATCTCTGTTATCTTTTAAATAAGATTTTGGGAAAAATACAGATAGATTAGTAAACAACCGAGCATCTTCATCATTATCAATATCTTCCAGTTTCATCAACACCGTAGTATCACTCTTAAAACGATATTCTTCAATAAAAAAAGGAACAAAAATTCCCTCTATTTCACAGACGATATAGGGACAATCTTCTCGATCAAATATATCGTCTGTAAAAGTGAATGACAATTCTCCATGTATCCCATGCGGTTTATTAAAAAAACCGATTTTTATAAGTTCTTCTCTATCTATCATCTATATACGTGTAATACGAGCTCCTATTCTATTCAAACGCTTATCTATATCCTGATAACCTCTGTCAATCTGGTCAATATTATGTATAGTACTTGTACCATCGGCCGACATTGCAGCAATAAGCAGCGCAATCCCCGCACGTATATCCGGTGACACCATAGTAGATGCCCTTAAAGTATGAGCATGTCCCTGTCCTATTACAGCTGCACGATGGGGATCACATAAAATAATTTGAGCTCCCATATCTATCAGTTTATCGACAAAAAACAATCGACTCTCAAACATTTTCTGATGTATAAGCACACTCCCTTTAGCCTGAGTAGCCACTACTAAAAAAACGCTAAGCAAATCAGGTGTAAGGCCCGGCCAAGGAGCATCAGAAAAAGTCATAATAGATCCATCAATAAACGTTTCTATCTCATATGTATCATGACAAGGAATATGTATATCATCCCCATTTTGTTCGACAATAATACCTAAACGACGAAAACTATCAGGAATAATACCCAAATCATTATATGAAACATTCTTTAAATTAATATCCGACCCTGTCATCGCTGCCATACCAATAAAAGAACCCACTTCTATCATGTCAGGAAGCACAGTATGTTCACAACCCGTCAAATAATCGACACCCTCAATAGTCAATAAATTCGAACCTATCCCCGAAATCCGAGCCCCCATATTATTTAACATTCTTGATAGTTGCTGCAGATAAGGCTCACAAGCAGCATTATATATAGTCGTTATACCTTTAGCCATTACGGCAGCCATAAGTATATTAGCTGTACCTGTAACAGAAGCTTCATCCAGTAACATATAGGCTCCCCTCAATTCCTTTGCCGTAATCTCATATAATTGTTTATCTGGAGAATAACAAAAATCCGCACCCAACTTTTGTATTCCTAAAAAATGCGTATCCAAACGTCGACGACCAATTTTATCTCCACCTGGTTTGGGTATAACAGCCATTCCGAAACGGGCAACTAACGGTCCCACAATCATTACAGACCCTCGAAGAGAACCACTTCTTCTTAGGAAATCTTCGGTATGCAAATAATCCAAATTTATATTTTCAGCTTTAAAGCTATATGAATTCACGCCAATATGTTGCACTTCTACCCCCATATCACGTAATAACTGTATCAAATTATTCACATCGAGAATATCGGGTATGTTATAAATCTTTACTACCTCAGGAGTGAGTAAAGTAGCACAAATTATTTGTAGTGCCTCATTTTTAGCCCCTTGGGGAACAAGATCACCTTTCAAACGATGACCGCCTTCTATTACAAACGATGCCATAACCTTTTACAATTAGATTTATCTCCGGAAAGATACAAAAAAAGCGGTTATCGTCCCGCTTTTCTTACATTATTATTTTTCTTATTCATATTATTTTTTTGAAGGAACTCTTTCGCATCTTTCAATTTATAAGTTTCAGGATCAAGATTTATTTTCCCATGAGAATATTCTCGTAAATCTTTTAATATTTTGTCATCCTCAACACCTTCCTTATTCCAAGTAAGAAATGACTTTTTCATATGATTCGCTAAAAGAGAAATCAACTGATCTCTTTCTGGACCATCAGGCATCTCAACAGCCTTCTCAATCATTCCCTCAATAGCCTTTCCATAATGACGATAACGAATAGGCGTAAGAGCATAAGGTACAGTATCAGGACGCGTATATAAATTCTCTTTCTTGATAATCTCATACGGATAATCAATATCAAGCTTAAAATCAGACATAATTGCCAAATGGTCCCACAGCTTATGCTTAAAATCATCGACATCCCTTAAATGTGGAAAAAGATTTCCCATAATATTTATAATTGTATTGGCACACCTAGTACGCTCTTCCCTGTCTTTTAACGCAACACAATGGTCAACCATCTGCTGTACATTACGGCCATACTCCGGCATAATCAATTTTTTAAGCTGTGTATTATAATCAAGCATCTGTTTTGAAGTTTAAAAATTAAAGAACTTTATGTTTGGGTTTAGTTGCAACAAATTCCTTTAAATAAAAAGGCTCAAAATAGGCTACATCCTGAAATTCCCGATTTCGAAAAGCCCTTTCGGATAAAGCTAACATATCTGCTGCCAACGGATGTATATTTTCAATAAACAATGCATTCGGATAAGAAGAAAATATATCTTTACACTTTTCCGAACCATTACCAAAAAAATAAACTTTATGCTTATCTAATATATCTCGATATGAATTTTTATCTATAATATCAGCAGAAACAGCTTTTATCGGTTGTAATGCCATATTATAGATTGCTGAATATACTTCCATACGCCGAGCATCAATCATGGGACAAAAAAGTACATCTTCAGCATGTATTCCCTGAAACATTACAGCACATGCCATTATTTCTAACGTTGGTACTGCAATTAAAGGTATATCAAAGCCAAAACATAAGCCTTTTGCTTCAGAAACTCCAATACGCAACCCCGTATACGAGCCTGGACCGCAACTTACAGCTACAGCTTCTGGCTTAAGGTTATACTTTTGCGCCACATCTAAAGCCTCGTGGACATATTTTCCCAAACTCGCAGCATGAGAAGGACCCTCAAAATTCTCACGACGAAAAACTATCTGGCCCTCGCACGTAAGCGCCACCGAACAAACAGTAGTAGAAGTCTCTATATTTAATATGCAAGGCATCTCCTAAATTCCTAATTATGTTATATAAGTTTGGCAAAATTAGTCTTTTTTTCTGACTTTATTGTTTTCGGATACAGAATTAAAATTAAATTTGCAAAAACATTCGAAACAATGATACAATCTATGACTGGATTCGGTAAAGCTGTTACCGAATTACCCAACAGAAAAATAACCGTTGAAATAAAATCTTTAAATAGTAAACAACTCGATTTGTCTACTCGTATACCTGCTATTTACAGGGAAAAAGAAATGGATNATGTTGAAAGTCTTGGCAGAGAAACAAGCACCCAAATCAATCAGCCAATTATAGAAAACTATTATAATCAAATCAAAGACGTTTCAAAAAATATAGGTATTCCCCTACCCTCTGACTGGTTCCAAGTATTACTCCGACTACCAGACGCTATAAAAACAGAGATTACAGAATTGGAAGAAGAAGAAACCGAAGCTCTTATGCAAACGGTAAACAGAGCACTTGACCAATTACAAGAATTCAGAATACAAGAAGGGGAAATGCTTCAACGTCTTTTCAATGAAAAAATAACCAACATCGCAACTCTATTACAAGAAACAAATGTCTTTGAGCTTGAACGTATCGATAAAATTAAGTCACGGATAAATGATGCATTAAGCAAAATCGAGAATTTTGATTACGACAAAAATAGATTTGAACAAGAAATGATTTTCTACATCGAAAAATTAGATGTCAATGAAGAAAAACACCGCCTTGATAATCATTTGAAATATTTTATCGAAACAATGGAAAATGGTAAGGGGCAAGGGAAAAAATTAGGATTTATCAGTCAAGAAATAGGAAGGGAAATCAATACATTAGGTTCCAAATCGAATCACGCAGAATTACAGAAAATCGTTGTACGCATGAAAGATGAATTGGAACAAATCAAAGAACAAGTTCTAAATGTAATGTAAACTTGATATCTTTTTAAACATTCATTTTAATGCTTATTTAATATGCAAGGTAAACTCATTATTTTCTCAGCCCCATCTGGCTCCGGAAAATCAACTATTATCAATTACCTATTACAACAAAATTTAAACTTGGCATTTTCTATCTCGGCAACCTCAAGACAACCTCGAGGTAATGAAAAGAACGGTATTGAATACTATTTCCTTTCCCCTGAAGATTTCAAACAGAAAATTGCCAATAATGAATTTCTGGAATACGAAGAAGTATACACAGACAAATTTTACGGAACATTAAAATCTGAAATCGAGCGCCTAACCAATAATGGTCAGAATGTTATTTTCGACGTTGACGTAAAAGGAGGCATAAATATAAAAAAATTTTATGGCGAACGAGCCCTCTCAATCTTTATTCAACCACCGAGTATTGAAACTTTACGAAAACGCCTGATTAGCCGAGGTACCGATGCTCCTGAAGTTATCGAATGTCGATTAGCAAAAGCTGAATATGAATTATCTTTTGCACCTCAATTCGATATTGTCATTATAAATGATAATTTGCAAACTGCCCAAGAAATAGCAACAAAAAAGATTAGAGATTTCATAAACAAACCATAAACAAAAATGGAGAAAAAGATAAAAATAGGACTATTCTCTGGCTCATTTAATCCTATACACACTGGACATTTAATTATTGCTAATTATATGTGTCAATTCGAGGATTTAGATGAAGTTTGGTTTATCGTTTCTCCTCAAAACCCTATAAAAGATAAATCAAGTCTCCTTTGTGATGAACATCGAGTGGCAATGACAGAATTAGCAATAATTGGACATTCTTATTTCAAACATTGCGATATAGAATTAACTATGCCTCGACCGTCATATACAATACATACGTTGGATGCTTTGCGAGCACAATATCCTGAAAACAATTTTTATTTAATAATAGGCGCTGACAACTGGTCAAAATTTGGCCTGTGGAAAGATGCCAAACGTATTCTTAACGAATACAATCTTATTGTCTATCCTCGACAAGGATACCCTATAGAAGAAAACAGCATGACTAAAAAAAATATAACTTTCTCAAAGGCTCCGATTATAGAAATTTCTTCGACCTTTATTCGTTACGGGCTGAAGCATGGGAAAAATATGAACTATTTTATCCCTGCGAATGTATATAATTACATTATAAAGAATAAGCTATACCTCTAAAAATATGAATGAAAATATATATGATAAAAATATCATTGAGTTTGTTACAGTTGGAGTTGAATTTTGTTCTTTCATAGAACAAGCAAACGAAACTTCGCGTAATGCATTCACCGATACTGCTATCAAAATACTACCACTACTTTACCTAAAAGCTACATTACTGCCTAATTGCGAAAGTAGACCAGACTTGCCGGTAGAACATTTTGTAACAGAAAACATTTATGAATACATTCGTTCCAGTATCAGTAGAATGTTTGGCGAACATGATTCCTATCTTGAAGTATTCCAAACAGATATGCAGTATAGCGAGACTCCTATCATTGCTAATATATCAGAAGATATATCCGATATATATCAGGACATAAAAGATTTCATATCAATTTATAGTCTTGGCAACGAAGAGGCTACTCAAGAAGCTTTAGCCTATTGTAAAGAAAATTTTATTTCATATTGGGGTCAAAAACTAGTTAATGTTTTAAGAGCACTTCATAATCTGTACTTTAGCCAAGATGAAGATGAAAACGATAATGATAATGTCATAAATTATCAAAATGAAAATAAACATGATTTTCTCACTCAACAGCAAAATATCTGGCGTGAAGAAATGGACCTGAATGAATGGAATAAATGGAATGAATAAAAATATAGCACCTATAACTATCAGCAAAGAAGCAATTTCACAAATGGAACAAGTCCTGTTTCCCGGACGTATCATTGTAGTACAAACTCCAGAGGAAGCACGGAAAGCGGTATCGTATTTATCAAAATTTTCCATACTAGGCTTTGACACCGAAACTCGACCATCTTTTAAGAAAGGGCATTCCCATCAAGTAGCTCTTATACAAATTGCAACAGAAGATACTTGTTTCCTTTTCAGAATCAATCAAATTGGATTCCTCGATTCGATAAAAGAACTTCTTAATAACGAACATATTACAAAAATAGGCTTATCTATACACGATGATTTTACAATGTTACATAAAATATCAGATTTCGTTCCACAAAACTTCATTGAATTACAGAAATACGTAAAGCGCTTTAATATACAAGACATGAGTTTACAAAAAGTCTACGCTATCATATTCGGTAAAAAGATTTCGAAATCACAACGCTTGTCAAACTGGGAAGCAGAAAACTTGACTGATGCCCAAAAAAAGTATGCAGCAACAGATGCATGGGCATGTATAGAAATATATAAAAGATTACGTTCTGGTAAATTTACTAGACAATTTCGAGCCTCTCAAAACGATACATCTATTTCCTAAAATAATTCACAATTATGAAAAAAAGAAATATTATCACTATTATACTACTTATTTACTTAGGCATAATGGCTTATATCGGCTGGCCCAATTACATAGATGAAGGACGTTACTGGGAATATGCAGGAATCATTGCCGGTACTTTAGTTGCTATTTTTGCACTCCGGTACGTACAAGGCAAAAAAGAAAAAATGCGCAACTATTATAAAGAAGAATCAGAAAAAAAGACACATAATACAGATTCAAAAAAATAATATATCTACCTACTAAAAAGAATGATTATGAAACGTTTTTTATGTATGGCCATAATTATTTTTTTATTTATCCCGAGAATAATGGCCCAAACAGAAAAAGGGAAATGGATGATCAACCCCGAAATTACCACATTTGGAGTGGGAGGTACAGATAACGATAAAAGTAAATCCAACCGTTTTAATTTTGGATTAGGATTCAAGGGCGGCTCCTTTATTTATGATGATCTTTTAGTAAATGTAGGTATAGGATTTGATATAAACAAACAGGAAAAATGGAAAGACAACAGTCTTCAACTTAGTGGTGGATTGAAATATTACATTTTATCTCATCTTTTTTTAGGTGCTGAAATTGGCTATGAACGTGAATGGTTACGAGATTATGAGGGGGATAAAACATTAAAAAATAATTACTTTTTCTTTGGGGCAGATTTAGGATATGCTATTTTTATAACCCCTAATATATCTATAGAACCTGCAATCTACTGGAAACATAGTTTTGCTGATCGGCTCAATCAATACGGATTCAAAGTAGGATTCGGTTTATATTTCTAATTATAAAAATACAAATATATTATGGAAATGACGAGGCGTGTCATCATAGCGAAAAAACATTACTACACCGGTTAGCCTAATAAACCCTCCTTATAAAAAGAGAATGTTCTTATCAAGCAGCAATTAATATTACCGGATCATATCTTTATATTATAATGGTTGTAAACTTGACAACAACAGACTTGATATATAAACAATGCCTTAATGGAAAAATTAGACTTTAAAATGACTTAGAATTATGATTCTAATATAATAACATACGAAACCGAATATCTTAAAATTTATAAAAAATAAAACACCCAATATTAATTCGTTAAGAACAGAAAAGCGAGTAGAAATATTCCCACTCGCTTTTCCGTGTCAGATTCCTCTCTAAAGAAGAATGTTTATTGTGAACAAAAAACTCCATTTTTATTTATTAATCAAAATCCACGCATCCCCAAAACGTTTAGGATATTTACTTCGAAGTTCTTTACACATATCATACGCCAAACGTTCACTATCATATCCCGCGATAATAACCCGATACATCCCCTTTTCATTTTGAGCAATTATAGGGTTATACCCTTCTTTCTCTAAATTAACCTGTAAAGTCAAGGCTTTCTCCTTATTTTCAAAACTTCCCACCACAACATTATAAGGATAAAATTTTACAAACGAATCCATTGTATCTTTGGTATCGTTCATTTTCTTTAATGTCTCAATGCGTGTATTCAAGGTATTTACCTTATTTCTCAATTTACTATTTTCTGAATTCAAAGCATCTAATTGCTCCTGTAGAGATATTAATTCTGCACTATCTGTTCTTTCAACAATTACCTTTTCTACCGGTTTAAAAGTATTACTCGTTTCATTTGCATAAGAAGCATATCCTTGTTTTTTAAATTTATAAGTCAATCCTAAAGTTACACCTCCTATTATATCCCCCCGACTACCTGTTTTTCCATCAAAATCATTATTCATCCAAACAAACTGCGCATTCAAATTGAGATCCCAATGATAAGAAAGATAGAATTTATTAATTAATCCAAAATGTGTAGATTGGCTTATATTATCAAAACTCTTATCTGTTATAAACCCAACACCTGCATATATAACAGGTTCATATATTCGTTTAGGAGAATATCCTCCAAACAAACTACCCATATTAAACATTGCATCTACATGAGGTGATCCCGCATACCACTGCTGTTTATAATAACCAGCTTTCTCTCCAATAACGTACTTACCACTTTCCAAAAATGAAGCACCCTTCAATTTCCATGCATCAATTTCCAAACGAACTCCCAACCAAGGAACAACCCACTTTCCAAAAGCAATATTACCTGTCCATCCTATTCGATCAGCAAAATCCATTGATTTATTATTTTGTCCTAAATAGACATTTCCTCCCCCATTGAGCGTAATAAACCAATTATGATCCATATAATCAGATATTTTCGGTTCATAAAAATCAGAGTCATACTTTTTCTCACCATTTTTTGCAAATAATGAGAAAATAATAAATAATGTAAAAACAGATACAAATAATCTTTTCATACTTATAATCCAATTTTATATATTACCATTAACTATCACTTTTTTGCAACTAAATTAGCACAAATTCTTCAAATAATCATATATTTTTCTATATTTTTTTATTATAAAAAAAGGCGTATTAGAATTTCCTATACGCCTTTTTCTATACTTATTCTATAAACTATTTCTCTGTAATCATAACAGCACGATCCAATACATAGGCACCGAATGGATTTAAACTACTATCTTTAGTTTCTTTAATCAATTGATCTTTATCTACACCATAAGACACCAATTTATTAATTACACTTTGTGCTCTTTTATTCCGTAATGCCTCATTATAAGAAGCTTCCCCAGTCTTACTATCAGCATAACCACAAACTACATATTTTTGACTAGGATTATCCTTCATCTGACGTGCAAGATTCTTCAACAGATATAAATCACGAGATTGTACTGTATAACTATCAGCTGTAAAATATAGTGTCAATCCTGGGACACTTACATTCTTTTCTGCATCTTCGATCTTTTTATTTGCTTCAGCTAATTGATTTTTCAAATCTTTTACATTTTCTCTCAAACTTTCTACTTCTTTTTCAGATGCACTCAATTGATTTTCCAAAGCTTTTAACTTAGCATCATCATTATTATTTTCTGTGGATACCGGCTGCTTAAAAGTACTTTCTGATGCTTCAGCAAAAGAAGCAAATGTCCGTTTTTTGAATTTATAAGAAGCTCCCACAGTCAATCCGCCAATAAGGTCTCCTCGGCTTCCTCCTTGCCCGTCACAGTCATTATTAACCAATGCAAACCTCAAATTCAAATTCAAATCCCAAGCATCTGCTACCCGGAATTTGTTTATCAATCCAAAATGTGTCGCTTGACTAAAATTATCAAAATTTTTATCCGCAATAAATCCAAAACCAGTATATATCACTGGTTCATATACACGTTTTGAATTATACCGACCAAACAAGTTAGATAAATTAAATAACATATCCACATGTGGAGATGCTGCATACCATTTCTGAGAAAAATACTTATTATCCGTCCACCCCTGAATATATGCTCCATTGCCAGAATAAGAGGCTCCTTTTAAACGATATCCGTCTATAGCAATCTGAGCACCAAACCAAGGTACAATCCATTTTCCTCCAGATATATGGCCCGTAAATCCTATTCGATCACCAAAAGGCATAGCTTTATCATTTTGTCCCATGTATACATCACCTCCAAGTCCCAACGAAATAAACCAATTGTCTTTAAATTTATTCGTCACCACATTATTAACACCTGAGTGTTTCGTTTCCTTACTTTGAGCTGTATCCAAATCCTCTCCCTTTGCTATAAAAAAAGAAAGAAACATGGCAAAAGCCATCAACAAGCACTTCTTCATAATCCTAATAATTTAATTCAATATCTCAAAAGCGTATCTATGACAACATATAACCTTTAAACAACAGTATAAGCCTCATAAACAACCTTATTCTATTATTTAATCATATATATTAATTCAATAGATACAAAAACAATATATATCTAAAATAGACGATTACAAAGGTAAAAAAAGTATATAAAATTATAGATTGTATATAAATATAATAATATATTTTAACCTAATTAACATTAGTAAACAAATTGATATTAATAGGAAAAACTCTCTATAGTAAGTTCATAATACCTTCTAAACAAAAAATGACAATATATTACAATTCAAAAATACATAAAAGTAAGATAAACATTTATCTCAATTAAGATATGATTTTTAGTAAAAAGAAAGCAGAAACGCTTCCCAAAAGATTTAATAACCATAATATCTCAAAGAGGAAGAACCTTTATTCCGATTCTTTCCTCTTTAAGCGACAATAAATCAGACTATACATAAATGAACTCACTCATTCAAAAATGCAATTCTCCAAAAAATTCAGGACGATGGAAATCTGGGCATTTTGTTTGTATAGGACTCCAACTCAAATAATGTGGAAGACTTGAATTATCGGCACACTTATAAAAATTGGCATTTACCGTCTTCGGCAGATTATCCCCCTCCAATCCAAGTAATGAAAATGGTATAGCGACTAATAATTCCCACGCAAATATTCCTTGCATTTCCTGAAAAGGCTTATTTCCAGCCGATGCATATCTTTTTATTTGTGCCATTTTGTCAGAAGTAAAATGCGTGCAAAGTTCCCGACTTTCACGTTTAGCAGCAAGAGCTGTACCGATACAATTAAACTCAAAATTATAATACTCTTTCTCCCCTGGTATCTGCACAAAAAATTCAACACAACTGTCTTGCCAAACCGGACCATTGTCCTTATCATTTATCGCCAATAAACAATTGCCTCGCACAAAGTAATTAATATACAAATACTTTTGACTTCGAGCTATGCTAAACGCTGTTATAGGCTTATACGAAAATTGTTCCGGCCAATTTACACACTCTATACTTTGACGCACAGCTTTCTCTTCAAGTACATCAGATACTTTTTCTAAATCGAGACTATCCAATTCAGGTAAAAAAGGGACAAAAATAGACTTCTTCATGGTCAAAATAAATTTAAACTAAAATATGAATTAATTCCCATAATAAAACCCACAATTGCCATAATAATAATTATTATGCCAATACTTCTATTTATAAGCCATATACTTCTCAAATTAAAACGGGTACGGACTTTATTTATAAGATATGTTATAGTAAACCACCAACTTATTGCTCCTAAAAATATAGAAACATAACCGGCAAAATAATCGGCACGTAAAGTATCCGGAGTAAAAAAATTAAGTCTGGCAAAAAGTCCAATAAATAAGAACAAAATCAAAGGATTAGACAATGTAAGAAAAAAAGCTGTCACAAAATCTTGTGTAAATGTATTTTTAGTATTACTTGCTTTACGGATACTCTTTGCCGGATTTTGCCGATAAAGAAAGATCCCAAATCCCACCAAAACAAAACTCCCCAAAATCTGTAACAAATTTTGATTGGCTTCAATAAAATCAATTACAATCGACATTCCCAAGCCTGTAAGCAATGCATAACAAAGATCTGAGACTGCTGCACCTACACCTGTAACAAAACCTGACCATCGACCTTTATTTAAAGTACGCTGTATACAAAGGACTCCAATAGGGCCCATTGGAGCAGACACCAATACACCTATAGCAAACCCTCTGATGATTGTATATAGCATTAAATCCACCATTCTCTTCTAACTTTCACGATGGGAAAACCCTAACATATTTCGTTGATGAATGCAAATATAGTGCTAAATTGTCATATTCTTGTCAATAGTTTTCGCATAAATGTTTTAAAGAATGCAGGTTTTGATTAATTTTGCATGCGTATTTTTACATTTGCTTTTTATGCCGCTCTTAACTACTTTTTGTTACGAATTTGAGTATAAGAGCATTATAGTTAATACTATGTAAATAGATTGAGGATTACAACCGAACAACTAAAACTCAAGATAATGGTCTTTTTTTTCAAAACATCTGCCCAAACTGTGATTGCCGTTGACGCCGATCACACCTTTTCATCACAAGAAATCGAAAAGCTCAACTGGCTCTTTGACCAAGCAAAAATCCTTGAAAATGACAACATAAAAGGATGGTTTGTCGGTCCACGTAAAGAAATGATCACTCCATGGAGTACCAATGCCGTAGAAATTACCCAAAATATGGGATTGAATGGAATTAACCGTATTGAAGAATACTTCCCAGTAAAAAATGAAAAAGCTGAACATGACCCAATGCTACAACGCATGTATAACGGTCTGAACCAACAAGTATTTGAAATCAATAAAAAACCTGATCCTATTGTATACATAGAGAATATCGCTTCTTATAACCAACAAGAAGGTCTGGCTTTAAGCAAAGATGAAATCGATTATTTAAACGGTCTATGTAAAAAAATAGGTCGCAAACTAACAGATAGTGAAGTATTCGGTTTTTCCCAAGTAAATTCAGAACATTGTCGTCATAAAATTTTTAATGGATTATTTATTATTGACGGTGAAGAAAAAGAAAGTTCTTTATTCAAACTTATAAAAAAGACTTCTGAATACAATCCAAATCGCCTGGTATCAGCATATAAAGATAATGTGGCATTTAATGAAGGTCCAGAAATCGAACAATTTGCACCTGCAACCCAAGACAAACCAGATTTTTTTGAAATAAAAAATATCAAAACTGTAATCTCACTCAAAGCAGAGACCCACAATTTTCCCACCACTGTAGAACCATTCAATGGTGCAGCAACAGGCACCGGAGGTGAAATACGCGACCGACTAGGAGGAGGCAAAGCCAGTCTACCAATCGCTGGGACAGCTGTATATATGACTTCATACCCAAGAACTGAGAAAGGGCGTTCGTGGGAAAAACATGCCATGCCTGAAAGAAAATGGTTATACCAAACACCTGAACAAATTTTAGTAAAAGCATCAAACGGAGCATCTGATTTTGGAAATAAATTTGGACAACCGCTAATCTGTGGCTCTTTACTTACTTTTGAACATGCTGAAAATTACAAAAAATTCGCATACGATAAAGTAATTATGCTCGCAGGAGGTATCGGTTTTGGAACTATGCGTGATGCAATAAAAGGAACTCCCGAAGCTGGAGAAAGAGTCGTTGTCATGGGTGGAGATAATTATCGTATTGGAATGGGAGGAGGTGCCGTTTCGTCTGTAGAGACAGGAGTATACGCTAACGCAATAGAATTGAATGCCGTGCAACGTGCCAATCCTGAAATGCAAAAACGTGTTGCCAACGTAATACGAGCCTTAGCCGAATCGGATAAAAACCCAATAGTTTCGATACATGACCACGGTGCGGGAGGCCATTTAAATGCCCTTTCTGAATTAGTAGAAAGTACAGGTGGAAAAATAGAAATGGATAAACTACCCATAGGAGACCCGACTTTATCGGCCAAAGAAATTGTTGGGAACGAAAGTCAAGAACGCATGGGTATAGTCATTCATGAAAAAGATGTTGAAATTGTAAAACGCATAGCCGACCGAGAACGTGCCCCCATGTATAATGTAGGTGAAACGACTGGAGATATGCGCTTTGTTTTCGAACAAGCTGATGGAGTTAGACCAATAGACTTAGCAATGGAAGATATGTTTGGAAAAGCTCCCCGCACTATAATGACAGATAAAACTATCACTGAAACATATAGTGACATTGAATACAAAACTAGCAAGATACACGAATATCTCGAAAATGTATTACAACTTGAATCTGTTGCTTGTAAAGATTGGTTGACAAATAAAGTAGACCGTTCTGTAACAGGAAAAGTTGCTCGTCAACAATGCCAAGGAGAAATCCAGCTTCCATTAAGTGACTGTGGTGTCGTTGCACTCGACTACCGAGGTAAAGCCGGAATTGCAACGTCTATAGGACATGCTCCACAAGCAGCGATGATAGATCCTGCAGCAGGTTCTATACTTTCCGTAGCTGAAGCTTTGACAAACATCATATGGGCTCCGCTCTCAGAAGGCCTAAGCAGCGTCTCTTTAAGTGCCAATTGGATGTGGCCATGTAAAAATGAAGGAGAAGATGCTCGTCTATATAAAGCTGTAGAAGCTTGTAGTCAATTTGCATGTGACCTTGGCATCAATATCCCGACAGGTAAAGACAGCCTCTCCATGACTCAAAAATACGGAGATGAAAAAGTATATTCTCCAGGAACAGTAATTATCTCTGCTGGGGCAGAAGTATCTGATGTCAAAAAAGTCGTATCACCTGTATTAGTGCGTGACCGTAATACTGCTGTTTACTATATCGATTTTTCATTCGATAGTTTCAAATTAGGGGGCTCCGCATTTGCCCAATCATTAAACAAAATAGGACACGAAGCACCAATAATCAAAGATACAGAATATTTTGTAACAGCTTTCGATACAATACAAGAACTGATAAACAAAGACCTTATTATAGCCGGGCACGATATCTCTGCTGGAGGTATGATTACAAGTCTACTCGAAATGACATTCTCCAATACAGAAGGAGGACTCGAAGTCAACTTGGACAAACTTGCAGAAAAAGATATCATCAAGATATTATTCAGCGAAAATCCAGGGATACTGATTCAAGTAAAAGATAAAACATCTGTCGAAAAAATATTACAAAATAAAGGAATCGGATTCCTAAAAATAGCTCGTCCATGCAGTGAGCGTCATATTTTAGTCAGCAAAGATAATGCCGAATATCAATTTGGTATTGATTACTTGCGCGACCTCTGGTTCTCCTCATCATATTTACTTGATAGGAAACAAAGTGGAGAAGCTTGCGCTAAAGCTCGATTTGAGAACTACAAACAACAACCTATCAAATTAAAATTTGCACCTGAATTTACAGGGAAATTATCTCAATACGGAATTAGTGCCGATCGCCGTACCCCAAGTGGAATAAAAGCTGCTATTATTCGTGAAAAAGGTGTAAATGGAGACAGAGAAATGGCGTATTCTCTTTATCTGGCGGGGTTTGATGTAAAAGATGTACATATGACGGACCTAATCACGGGACGTGAAACACTGGAAGATGTCAATATGATAGTCTATTGTGGCGGATTTTCCAATTCAGATGTATTAGGCTCAGCCAAAGGTTGGGCAGGAGGATTCTTATGGAATGAAAAAGCCAAAGCAACTCTCGATAGGTATTACTCTCGGAAAGATACCTTGAGCTTAGGTATATGTAATGGATGCCAGCTAATGGTTGAATTAGGCTTATTAACTCCAGAACATGAACAAAAACCTAAAATGCAACATAATGATTCACATAAGTTTGAATCCCAATTTTTAGGATTAACAATACCTAAAAATAATTCCGTCATGTTCGGATCTCTTTCTGGTAGTAAGTTGGGCATTTGGGTATCACACGGAGAGGGAAAATTTAAACTACCCTATTCTAAAGACAAATACAACATCGTCGCTCAATATAGTTATGACTCATATCCAGCCAATCCAAATGGTTCTCCTTATGCAATAGCAGGAATCGCATCAAGTGATGGACGTCATTTAGCAATGATGCCTCACTTAGAAAGAGCAATTTTCCCCTGGCAATGCGCATACTATCCTAGAGAACGTAAGGAAAACGATCAAGTAACTCCATGGATAGAAGCATTTGTAAATGCTCGTAAATGGATAGAAAAACAAATACAAAAATAAACTCGAACATACTACGGGAGGAGAAAGGTGTAACACCGTCGTCCTCCCGTTCTTATTAAAAAAATATTTCAAAATACAGAAAGAAACAGAGGATTAAAAAGACTATGGGAGGATTTTTTGGTACAATCAAGAAAGAAAAATGTGTAGCCGACCTTTTTTATGGGGTCGATTATAATTCACATATGGGAACAAAGCGAGCCGGAATGGTAACTCAAAACAATGGAACTTTTACCCGAGCTATACACAATATTGAGAACTCATATTTTCGCTCTAAATTTGAAGATGATTTACCATCGTTTAGTGGGAACTCTGGCATCGGAGTTATTAGTGACACAGATGCACAGCCAATCATTATTAATTCTCACCTTGGCAAATTTGCTATTGTAACTGTTGCTAAAATTAATAATATCCCTGAACTCGAAAAAGACTTGCTGGCTAAAGGTAATCACTTTTGCGAACATAGCAATAACATCACCAATCAGTCTGAGCTGGTATCAATGCTAATTATTGAAGGGAAAAATTTCACGGAAGGAATCGAGAATGTATATCACCGCATTAAAGGCTCCTGTTCAATGCTGTTACTTACTGAAAACGGAATCATTGCTGCACGTGATAAATATGGACGCACTCCCATACTCTTAGGTAAAGGCGAAAATGGCTTTGCAGTATCTTCTGAAACCTGTAGTTTCCCCAACTTGGGATATGAAACTCATTACAATTTAGGTCCAGGAGAGATTGTACATATCACAGCCGATGGTTTTACTCAAATGAGAAAACCTGGGGAAAAAATGCAAATATGTTCATTCCTATGGGTATATTATGGTTATCCAGTCTGTGAATATGAAGGGAAAAATGTAGATCAAATGCGTTTTGACTGTGGACTGGAAATGGGTAAAAACGATGATATCGAAGCTGATTTTGTTTCCGGCATTCCCGATTCGGGTATAGGTATGTCTCTCGGATATGCTGTAGGGAAAAAAATACCCTATCAGCGCGGAATTGTCAAGTACACCCCTACTTGGCCACGAAGTTTCACACCGCCTAATCAACAAATGCGTGAATTAGTGGCCAAGATGAAATTGATTCCAAACAAAAGTTTATTGAAAGATAAAAAAGTAGTCTTTTGTGATGATTCTATTGTTAGAGGGACTCAACTAAGAGATAACGTCAACGATTTATATCGTTATGGTGCCAAAGAAGTACATATGCGCATCAGTTGTCCTCCGCTTATTTATCCGTGCAAATTCTTAAATTTTACAGCTTCCAAATCTGAACTAGAGCTAATAACACGTCGCACAATACAAAAATTAGAAGGCAATCATTCTCAAAATCTATCGTCATATGCTACTACGAATTCCCCACAATATTGTCGCATGGTCAACAGTATATGTAAAGAATTAAATATCACCACATTGAAATTTAATCCATTAGAAACGTTGGTAAAATCTATTGGTCTTCCCAAAGAATGCATTTGTACACATTGTTTTGATGGTAGCAGCTATGAATAAAAAACCAGAATAAAGAATGAAATATCCACAATTTTGTTTCAGATTAGATTTTTATTACTCCTAAATTTCTGATTTTTGGATCAAAAACGTGGGCTTATTCAAAATAAGTAGAAAAAAACTTGGCAAATTAACAGCATTAAGTAAATTTGCGTAAGCGAAAAATAAATAATTGTATTTGTAAAATTGCAAATCTAATATCTCTAATAAATTATGAGTTTAAAAATTATTGTACTTGCTAAACAAGTACCGGATACCCGAAATGTTGGAAAAGATGCGATGAAAGCCGACGGCACTGTCAACCGCGCAGCTTTACCTGCAATCTTCAATCCAGAAGACCTGAATGCTTTGGAACAAGCGTTACAATTAAAAGATCAGCATCCCGGTTCTACTGTATCATTGCTCACTATGGGACCTCCCCGTGCAGCTGAAATTTTACGAGAAGGACTATTCCGAGGTGCAGACGGAGGTGTTTTACTGACTGACCGAGCCTTTGCTGGTGCCGACACACTTGCAACATCTTATGCTTTGGCTTGTGCTGTTCGTAAAATAGGTGAATATGATATTATTATCGGAGGTCGCCAAGCAATCGATGGAGATACTGCTCAAGTAGGCCCTCAAGTCGCAGAAAAATTGCATATACCACAGGTTACATATGCAGAAAAAATTATTAAAATAGAAAATGGTAAAGCTACTATCAAACGTCGTCTTGAAAGAGGAATCGAAATAGTAGAAGCAAAAACACCATTGGTAGTAACTGTAAATGGGAGTGCTGACGAATGTCGGCCCCGTAATGCCAAACTGGTACAAAAATACAAATATGCCAAAACTGTAAGTGAAAGTCAAAATCAAGATAATGACTATTTAGGCAGTATTTTAGATAGCCGACCATATTTGAAATTAAATGAGTGGAGTGTAGTAGACGTAGATGCTGATTTACAGCAAGTAGGTCTTTCCGGTTCTCCCACAAAAGTAAAGTCAATAGAAAATGTTGTATTCCAAGCCAAGGAGAGTAAACGACTCACAGGTGCAGATGTAGAAATTGACGATTTGATGAAAGAGTTAATTGCAAACCACACTATCGGATGATGTCTGTAAGTCATATACATTAACTCCTAAAAAACAAAATTATGAACAATCTTATTGTATATTGCGAAATAGAAGACGGCATCATTGCCGATGTAAGTCTCGAATTACTTACCAAAGGCCGTACCTTGGCCAACAAACTAAATTGTAAACTCGAAGCTCTGGTTATTGGACATAAGCTTGATGGCATCGAAAAACAGATATTTCCTTATGGAGCAGACACTATATACTTGGCTGACGACAAAAGACTGTATCCTTACACATCCATGCCACACACTTCTGTTTTAGTAAATCTTTTTAAAGAAATTAAGCCCCAAATCTGCTTAATGGGTGCTACCAGTATTGGCCGAGATTTAGGACCGCGGGTATCATCATCACTACATAGCGGGCTGACTGCAGACTGTACTTCTCTTGAAATAGGTTCCCATGAAGATAAAAAAGAAAGAAAAAATTATGAAAACCTTTTATATCAAATTCGACCTGCTTTCGGGGGAAATATCGTTGCCACAATTGTAAATCCCGAATGCCGTCCGCAAATGGCAACTGTTCGTGAAGGTGTAATGAAAAAAGAAATAGTCTCACCTTCATATAAAGGAGAAATTATAAAGTTAGACATTTCGAAATACATCTCTGACACAGACTTTGTTGTTGAAGTAATCGAACGGCAAATAGAAAAGTCAAAAGTCAATATCAAAGGAGCTCCGATTATTGTAGCTGGAGGATACGGTGTAGGCTCAAAAGAAAATTTCAAACTCCTTTATGACTTAGCTGCTACTATTGGAGGGGAAGTAGGAGCTTCACGTGCTGCTGTCGATGCAGGATTTGCAGAACACGAACGACAGATAGGTCAAACTGGAGTGACCGTACGCCCTAAACTGTATATCGCATGTGGTATTTCTGGACAAATACAACATATTGCTGGTATGCAAGATAGCTCCATGATCATCGCAATAAACAATGATCCGAATGCACCTATTAATACCATCGCCGATTATGTTATAACCGGTACAGTAGAAGATATTCTTCCGAAAATGATCAAATATTATAAGAAAAATTCGAAATAATATCTGAATCCGATGAGCAAATATCTGCTTACATATATTTTCTTTATCACCACTCTATATCCGATACATCTTATATCGGCTCAAACTGATACGGTATATTATGATGTCGACAATAAAAAGATTTCGAACAATAAAGTCAACCAGATATACAGATATGAAGTGATAAATAAAATAGATGGTATCGGTCTTACTAAGGTACGCAAATTCAATAAAAAGGGAATACTGATAAGTGATGTCCATTACTCGTCATATACAAAGAAAAAAAAGATTCGTCAGGGTAATTCTAAAGAATTTTATTCATCAGGAAAAATCAAAGTCAGCTCCGAATACAATGAAAATGAGCTAAATGGTAAGACTATTTCTTATTTCAAAAATGGAAATATCAGAGCAGAATATTGGTTCGATAACGGAAAAGTCGATAAGGAAAAAAGCCGGTGTTTCGATGAAGAAGGTAAACTGATACCTTACATACATTATCAAATATTGCCAGTCTTTCCTGGAGGGCAAGAAGCATTAAAAAACTATTTGCAGAAACTGAAATACCCAGAAGCTGCCCAAAAAAAGAAAATAGAAGGCAGAGTTATCGTCCGCTTCGTTGTGAAAAGAGATGGTGCTATTGACGATATAAAGGTAGTTCACAGTATAGACCCATTTCTCGACCAGGAAGCGATGCATCTGGTAAAATCGATGCCCAAGTGGACTCCCGGATCACAGTTCGGATTGCCGGTAAATGTGTTATACACACTTCCTATCAACTTTAAACTTTAAGTAATAACAACAAAGTAAAATAATATGGCCAATTTTTATTTGGATAACAGTGATTTGAAACATCACTTAACTCACCCGCTCATGAAGCGGTTGGTTGCCTTAAAAGAGCGCAATTACACTGATGCGCAAAAATATGATTATGCACCCTTTGATTATGAAGACGCAATAGACAGCTACGAAAAAGTGCTCGAAATTGCGGGGGAAATTTGTGGTGACATTGTTGCTCCTAATGCCGAAGATGTAGATCATGAAGGCCCCCATGTCATAGACGGACATGTACAATATGCGGCAGGAACACAGAAAAATCTGGATGCCTTAGTTAAAGCCGGCCTAATGGGAATATCTTTACCTCGTCGCTATAATGGACTCAATTTTTCTCTGGTACCTTACATTATGGCAGCAGACATGGTAAGCCGTGCTGATGCCGGATTTGTAAATATATGGGGATTACAAGACTGTGCTGAAACTATATATGAATTTGCCAGTGAAGAACAAAAACAAAGATATCTGCCTCGTGTTTGTGCCGGTGAAACTATGGCAATGGACTTGACCGAACCAGATGCAGGGTCTGACCTACAAGCTGTAATGTTAAAAGCTACATATAGCGAGAAAGACGGATGCTGGTATCTGAATGGAGTAAAACGATTCATTACAAACGGAGATGGACACATTGCTCTTGTTTTAGCTCGTTCCGAAGAAGGTACCAAAGACGGGCGCGGCTTATCTATGTTTATTTATGATAAAAACAACGGAGGTGTTACCGTACGTCGCATCGAAAACAAAATGGGAATCAAGGGTTCTCCCACTTGTGAACTCGTATTCCGCAATGCAAAAGCAGAACTTTGTGGTGACCGGAAAATGGGCCTTATCAAATACGTAATGGCACTAATGAATGGTGCACGTCTGGGTATTGCTGCTCAGTCTGTCGGTGTATCTGAAGCTGCATATCGCGAAGCACTGTCTTATGCCCAAGAACGTCGTCAATTCGGTAAAGCTATTATTGAATTTCCTGCCGTATATGAAATGTTGTCTTTAATGAAAGCTAAACTTGATGCTTCTCGTTCATTACTTTATGAGACAACTCGCTTTGTTGATATGTATAAAACCCTTGAAGACATCTCAAAAGAAAGCAAACTCGAAAAAGAAGAACGCGCAGAAATGAAGATGTATCAAAAACAAGCAGATGCATTTACACCATTGGCCAAGGGTATGGGTAGCGAATTCTGTAACCAGAATGCCTATGACTGTGTACAAATACATGGCGGTTCTGGATTTATGAAAGATTATGCTTGCGAACGCATATATCGTGACGCCCGTATAACATCTATTTATGAAGGTACAACCCAACTGCAAGTTGTTGCTGCTATACGTCATGTGACAACCGGAACTTACCTCAATATGATGAAATTTTATGAGTCTCAAGAGATTTCTTCAGATTTGATTCCTCTACGTAATCGATTAAAAACAATGACCGAGATTTACGAAAAGATTGTTACGAAAGTTACTGAAACTAAAGATCCTGAGTACATTGATTTTCATGCCCGTCGAATGGTAGAAATGGCTGGTCATATTATTATGGGACATCTACTATTGCTTGACACAACTCGTTGCGACTCATTCCGTACCTCTGCTGAAGTTTATATCCATTATGGAGAATCGGAAGTTACAAAAAATGCCAAATTTATCGACCAATTTGATATCGAGGATTTAGAATTTTACAGAATGAAATAACGAATTTCCATATTTCATTATGGGGGTGTATCAAAACTAAAATGTCCACTCCAAAAAATTACAGATTGTAACTATAACACTTAAAAGGGGCGTTATCAAACTCTGTATTGAGTAATGATACGCCCCTTTCTTTAGGCTTTTAGGATACTCAAATTTCAAATTATAAGTTCATATTTTCAAAAATTGAATTTTGCACCCCTATTTATTACAGACAAAAATCACTAAATAAAAAATTCAGGTGTTTAAGCCTGAATTTTTTATTACGAATATTTTGAAAATAACTTATTTAGCTGGTTTCAGTGCTTCCATTATCAAACCTTCAAGCTCCTCAGCTAACTCAGGATTGTCACTGATACATTTTTTTGCAGCATCACGCCCCTGCCCCAACTTGATTTCACCATAACTAAACCATGAACCACTTTTCTTAATAATTCCTTTTTCTACCCCTAAATCAATAATTTCTCCAGATTTAGAAATTCCTTCCCCAAACATAATATCAAATTCAGCCTTACGGAAAGGAGGTGCTACTTTGTTTTTTACAACTTTTACTCTTGTCTGATTACCAATCACTTCATCTCCATCTTTTATTTGGCTAATACGCCGTATATCAAGACGCACTGAAGCATAAAACTTCAATGCATTACCACCTGTCGTCGTTTCAGGATTACCAAACATTACACCTAACTTATCACGCAACTGATTGATAAAAATACATGTCGTATTTGTTTTATTAATTGTCGCCGTAAGTTTACGCAAAGCTTGTGACATCAAACGAGCTTGCAATCCCATCTTCGAATCACCCATTTCTCCTTCAAGCTCAGCTTTTGGAGTTAATGCTGCCACAGAATCTATTACAACAATATCGACAGCCGACGAACGAATGAGTTGCTCTGCAATCTCCAAAGCTTGTTCTCCACTATCTGGCTGAGAAATCCAAAGATTCTCGACATCTACTCCTAATTTTTCAGCATAAAAACGGTCAAATGCATGCTCTGCATCAATGATTGCTGCAATCCCCCCTGCCTTCTGAGCTTCAGCTATTGCATGTATTGCCAATGTCGTTTTTCCAGAAGACTCCGGTCCATAAATCTCTATAACACGCCCACGTGGAAAACCACCAACTCCCAAAGCTGCATTCAGGCCAATAGATCCCGTAGAAATTACGGCTATTTCTTCTACATGGTCGTCCCCCATTTTCATAATGGCACCTTTACCATAATTCTTTTCTATTTTGTCCATTGCGGCTTGCAATGCCTTCAATTTTTCATTTGACACAGGTACTCTTCCTGCTTTGCTCTCAGCATTTACTTCTGTACTGTCCATAACTATTTATCTTAATTTATCATCCAATATCTGTTCTGCATGTCGCTTCGTATCAACCTTATCAATAATTTTTTCTACAATTCCATTCTCATCAATCAAGAATGTCGTACGCAAAGTTCCCATATAGGTACGTCCAGCCATCTTCTTTTCTGCCCATACCCCGAACACCTGATTTAAAGTAGTATCTGTATCCGCAATCAACTGGAAAGGTAAATCCTGCTTTTCTATAAACTTCTGATGAGATTTTATAGAATCTTTGCTAACCCCGATAACCTCATAGCCCGCAGCCCTCAATCTTTCATATCCATCCCGTAGACTGCATGCTTCAGCTGTGCATCCTGGCGTACTATCTTTAGGATAAAAGTATAAAACCAATTTTTTACCTGCAAGATCTTTAGCTTTTACCTCTTCTCCATATTGATTTACTCCCAATATCTCGGGGATTTTATCTCCAACTTTTAATGCCATATTTACAACCGTTATTATAATTATTACTTTTTCAAAGATAACAAAAAATACTGATGCAACAACTGCAATACGATAGCGCCTCAACTTCCTATCTTTATATCGGCAAATATACAAATGAGATATGCCAAATAATAGCATATCTCAAATATTTTTATCTTACAAAATTTCTATTTAATATCTTCTAGGTTTCTTCTTGGAAAAAATATTCAAAAAGGAGACTCTTTACTCTAAACAAATCTAATCCTGAATATATTTGCTATCTCGGAAATAGATAAATAGAAAATGTATCTTAGCTTTTCTTAAAGTTAAGAAGATAAATTCTTTTTCTATTAAAACTAATCACCAACAAATAAACAGATATTAACAAACCCTTCTACAATAATATTTATCTTTTTATTCTACCGTATAATTCATTTTACGTGTTTTATTGACCTTTGTCCTTTTGAACGGAAGACATATCTTTTTTATCAAAGACCACCCTAAATGATGCTTCCTCGAATACTGCTCAAAATTTTGCGTACGGTAATCAAAATCCTCTTTCCAACAAATATCAGGAGAAATATAACAATACGTCACATCACTTATCATATCGGAAGTTTCCTTACTTTGCAATACATTCAGATTTTCTTTTGTCGGAGATATGCATATTATTCCACGTCGAACACACTCATCATGTAAAGGTCTTATAACAGATTCAAAATAAGAAAAAAGTTTCTCCAAAGAATAATTACTATATACCGTATTGCCTATATTCTGAATTGGTCGTAATTGTAATATATCGACTGGCAAATCAGGGAATATATCAAATAACTGAGAAAGTTCTTCTACATTATCCCCATTCATCGTATAATTTATCCGCAACTTGAAACCAGGATACTGTTGCTTTACTTTTATCGTCGCGTCTATCAATGCACAAAACTTCTCATATTTCCCATTAACCATCATGTACTCATACGTATCTTTTTTCACTCCATGCATAGATAAAGTCAACTCATCCAGCCCTGTAGCAACAAGCTTATACAAAGATTCATAAGTCAAAATGTTTCCATTCGTAGTAAGCGAAATATAAGGAACTTTATACTGTTTACCCAAAGCGACTACTTTATATAAGTCCTTATACAAAGTGGGCTCTGCTCCACATCCTATTTGTAACTTCAATGCCCGATGATATAAAGACTTCGAAATAGCTTCAATATCCTGAAAAGCTAAACTGCCTTTCAATGTTTTTCTTTTTTCCCCATCACTGAAATAACACATACGACATCTGAAATTACAGGCTAATATAGGATCTATAAAAACTCCCAGATAACGCTGACGGGTCATATGTAAAAAATAAATACCTAATAATTTCAACCTTTGACTACGAATACGGGACGCTATACGAAAAAGATTATATATATTTTTCATGGATTTTCTTTAGAATATTCTGTTCTGACCAACCTAAAAATATAATTGCCATTTCAGATACAGAAATAAATCCAATAATCAAAAAATTCTGTAATCTGAAATGACAATAATTGAAATAATAAGTCCTAAATAAATCTTTACAATATCAGACTTCCAAATCCTCATTAAATACCTCATGCCAAGGCAACCCTTGTTTATTAAGCTGCTCCATAAATGGATCGGGATCAAATTCTTCTACATTAAACACTCCCGGTTTTTTCCATAACCCCTTGAGGAACATCATTGCACCAATCATCGCCGGTACACCTGTAGTATAACTTACTCCCTGTGCACCAGTTTCAAGGTAAGCTGCATGGTGGCTACAATTATTATACACGTAATAAGTCATCTCCTTACCATCCTTACTTATACCTTTTATCCGACAACCTATAGAAGTCTCTCCGACATAATTTTCACCTAACTCTCCAGGATTAGGCAATACGGCCTTTAGAAATTGTATAGGAACAATTTCCATTCCATTATATATAATAGGATCAATACGTGCCATTCCGATATTTTGAATTACACGTAAATGAGTCAGATATTCTTGCCCAAATGTCATCCAGAAACGAGCACGTTTTAACGTAGGATAATTCTTAACCAAAGATTCCAGCTCCTCATGATAGATTACATACGATTCTTTTAGGCCTATATTAGGATATGTTAAAGCTTTATGTATTTCATGCGGCTCAGTATATATCCATTTACCATTCTCGTAATATTTTCCCTTTTGAGTAACCTCTCGTATATTAATCTCAGGATTAAAATTAGTTGCAAATGCTTTACCATGATCTCCTGCATTACAATCAACAATATCAAGGTATTGCATTTCTTTAAAATAATGCTTTGCAGCATAAGCAGTATATACTCCTGATACTCCTGGGTCAAAACCACACCCAAGAATAGCAGTCAAACCTGCATCCTTAAAACGTTCCTGATAAGCCCATTGCCATTTATATTCAAATTTTGCCTCATCTACTGGTTCATAATTAGCTGTGTCGAGATAGTTCACACCACAAGCTAAACAGGCATCCATAATAGTCAAATCTTGATATGGCAATGCTACATTAATGACAATATCGGGTTTATGCTCATTAAAGAGTTTTATCAATTCCTCTACATTATCCGCATCTACCTGAGCCGTTTTAATACGGTTACAATCTATTGCTTTTGCAATAGTATCACATTTCGACTTGGTACGGCTGGCTAACACAATTTCTGTAAACACATCAGGATTTTGCGCTACTTTATGAGCAACAACGGTACCTACACCTCCTGCACCAATAATTAAAACTTTTCCCATTTAAATAAATTCAGATTTTATTTTGTTTATATATCATCTTATTTCACCTGGAAATATTATACAAAGATAACATTATTTGGGCAATTCGCAAATCGACAAAAGATAGGAATAAAAAGTTAAAGTGAAGCTCCCAGAATATCCAGAAACTTCACTTTAACTTTTAATTAATCAATCTTATCAATCAATATATTCAACGGATTCTTCTCCAATAATATTACGCAACTTATCTTTCAACATACGATATTGAACAAACAAGTCATGTTCCGGCTGTGTCTCAAGTGTATGCATTGGACTCTTAAAATAGAATGACAACCATTTCTGAATACCAGAAAAGCCACAACGTTGTGCTAAATCAGTAAGAAGGACTAAATCTAAGCATAAAGGTGCTGCCAAAATAGAATCTCTACACAAAAAATCAACCTTTAGCTGCATCGGGTAGCCCATCCATCCATATATGTCGATATTATCCCAACCTTCCTTATTATCCTTACGAGGAGGATAATAGTTAATACGAACTTTATGATAAATATTACTATAAAGTTCTGGATACAAATCTTTCTCAAGAATAGTATCAATAACCGATAATTTGCTGACCTCTTTTGTTTTGAATGAATCAGGATCGTCCAGAACCTCACCATCACGATTTCCCAAAATATTCGTCGAGAACCATCCGCTCAAACCTAACATACGAGTCTTTAACATCGGAGACAATACAGTCTTCATCATAGTCTGGCCTGTCTTAAAATCTTTCCCACAAATAGGTACATTCTTCTGTTTTGACAGTTCCCAAATGGCAGGCATATCCACAGTCAAAGCCGGAGCTCCATTTATAAAAGGAACGCCTTCGGAAATAGCAGCATAAGAATACAACATACTCGGAGCTATTTCAGGGCTATTTTCCTTCATTGCCTTTTCGAATTTTGCCAAATCCATATGAACTTCACTCATCGGAATATAAACCTCTGTACTTGCGGCCCATATCACCACTAAACGAGAGCAATTATTTTTAGCTTTGAAATTACGAATATCTTCACGAATTTGTTCCATCATATCCCATTTGGTCCCGGCTTCTTTCACCCAAGTACCATGCAAACGTTTTACATATTCCTGAAGAAATGCAGCTTTCATTGGTTTAATCGCAACAAGCTCGTCTTTTACTCCATCCAAATCTTTTTGTTCCAGAACCTCTGCATGCTTTGCTGCTTCATAAACATTATCTTCAAATATGTCCCAACCGCCAAATACAATATCATTAAGATCGGCCAAAGGCACAACATCTTTAATTTTGGGAAATCTGTTTTCTTCTTTTTTTCCTAAACGGATATTGGCCAATTGGGTAATAGAACCAATAGGTTTTGCTAATCCCTTTCTTACGGCTAACGTACCGACTACAAATGTAGAGGCTACTGCTCCCCCTACACCGACAACCAAAACGCCTAACTTACCGTCGGCCTTTTTCACATTAATTTTTTCCATAATCTTGTTTCTTTAAAACAACTTTTTTAGTTGAATAAAATCGTTAGATAACTTTACTTCTGTTACCGGTTAATTTTTTAGTAAATATATATTCTTTTTTTATTCTGTAAAAGGTTTTTACGTTAATAATTGCCTTGCAAACTATAAAAAGCCAGAGATATGACCTTTCAATATATTTTTAAAGAAAAACAGAACAGTTTTATAATATACCTTTGCAAAAGACATCTTATACAACTTTTAACAATATATTTTTTAAATCTCCAAAGCTATAAATAATATGCTCATGTTTGATTACATCTTCCTCGTCTGTCCAACCTTTCCCCTTCAACCATATAGTTTGACAACCTAACGAAGAAGCCGGAACTATATCTTTTTTATAACTATCCCCAATAACAACAGTTTCTTGAGGTTTTAATCCCAAGGCTTCAACTCCGAGCTCAAATATTCGTGGATTGGGCTTACGTACTCCTACTACTGCAGATTCTACTACATGACTAAAATATTTATTCAATCCAAAATCCGTAAGTACAGTCTGTATATTCCCATAAAAATTCGATACCAGTACCATTGGATAACGCTCATTCAAAGAATCAAGAATCTTACAAGCATTACTTACAGTTTTCCGAGCTTTATCATAGCAAAATCGGGCCATCTCAGTTGCATATTTTTTATAAATTAACTCCAATACTCCCTGCTCGATCAAATATCCTAACTCCAAGTCTATTTTTATCTTCAATAAATCATAAAAATTGTACTCAGACCTTATATACGGATGTTTTGCCAATTCCCTCTCTGCCAAAACATAAACATTCCTAAACTGAGCCTTACTTACCGGAATGTTATACTGCAAATAGCTTTCCCACAAAATTTCACTCCAATGTACACCGTCAGAATCGATAGTCCCCCCGTAATCAAATATTAGTCCTTTTATCATAATTATATGCCTTTCTTCAAGATTTTCTCCACAAAATTACTACATATTTTTTCATGACGGTTACGCATATATATCAACATAATATTCAATATTGATAACTCAAAAACAAAATAAAGCCAAACCTCATTTATAAACAAGGAAATAAATAAAGCAATAACCCGAGTGTTGAATGAAAGCATATTGGTATATTTCATCAATGGTTTACTTTGGGCTCTAAATGCTTCTCGGAATAAAACAGGAACTTCCTCTCCATACTTCGAGCGGATTATTTCTCTCAATCTTTGCATACAAGAAGTAAAACGCTCCTGATTACGAGTATACCCAATATAAAAAAACATTACCAATTTATTGATAAAATTTTTCTTCCAACTCATAGCTTTATAATTAGCTTCTAACTGGCATGAATCATCTAACTCACTACCAGATTTGCCTTTCACAAAAAATAGATGGAAATTACGATAATAATCTGCTAAAGCAGCCTGACGAATATGGCTATATCCTGCTACAGCACCTAATAAAAAAGCCCACAGTCCCCATCCTGAGTTCATAAGCCGTAAACACAACGATATATAAATAGTTATAAACCAAAGGTCTCCACTTAGCCCATCAAGAATACGTCCCAAACGAGAATATTGTCCTGTCATCCGAGCCAACTGCCCATCCGCACTATCATACGAATTAGCCCAAACTAACAACAACATTCCAATCACATTATACACCAAATCATCAAAATAAAACAATACCCCTGCAGCTATTCCGATGAATATCGAAGCTATAGTCACTACATTAGGTGTAATACCCAATTTTTGGAATAAAAGAGCCCACCTATATCCAATCGGACGATAAAACCACAAATCAATGGTCTCTTCTGTATCCATTGATTTTAAAGTTGCCTCCAAAGGTACCCTTTCCTGTTTCCCCTTCTCTTTCATTTCCAATCAAGCCTCCTTTAGTACTGTAGAATATGCCCGTATCGACAACTCTTTTTCAATAACATTATGTACGCAACGAGCAATATGTAATGATGCTACATCCCGGCATGGAGCAAAGCTGGGCCAATCATTAAAATCTATTATTCGTATATCTCCTTCAGAAGATATTATGCAATCTCCTCCAAAAACATGTACGTTAAGCACCTCTGAAGCCTTTTTACAAATAGACTGCATCTCATCTATCGAAAATGGTATTCCCACTGCTTTTCCATTAATTTGCTCATGTCCAAATTTACTATGATGCATATCAAAAGGATAGAACCAATAAAAAAAATCACTATTGGCAATACCATAAAACTTAACTAAATCTCCCTCAAGATGCCTATTTATAACTGCTCGTCTTATACCTCTCAAAGCATATTCCCGAAGTATATCTTGTGCTTCCTCCGGATGCCTTACATAACTGACATCTTCTTTATGCATAGCATGAAAATCTCCCCGTTTTATCCAACAATTGATAAAACGTTTCTTTTCTAACTCTTCTTGTACTGGTGCCGAAGTAGAAACAATTATACTTTCAGGATAAGGCACTCCTGCACTTACCAAAAGTCTAGTCATCCTTTCTCGGGTACAATTTTCTATTCCAAATCCCGAATTAATAATAATTTTTCCTTCTTTCTCTAAAGCCTGAAGTTTCTTTATGGATGTCATCTCTCGACACATATTCACAATAATGGGTTCTTTTATCTCCGTTGTCTGAAACTCTTCTTCCGAATAATAATGTATTACATAACCCATACTATGCAAATGCTGCATTGTCTGCTCAAATATCGCAGCATCATTTCCTATATGATTAGGCGAATAAGCTCCAGCTCTTTTTACTCCGGCTATAACAGTACACTGGTCCATTTCTATCATTTTATCTTTTAACAAAAATTGCAGCCTTTTCTATATCGCTTGCATGGTCAACATCAATAATTTTTGAAAAAGGATAGGCTTTTAGCTTCAATCCGTTTTCTACAAGACGACGTTGATAATTGCGCATACGAGAAACTCCTTCCATCATAGAATCTCTCAGAATATCTAATGCATTATCAGACAAGCCATAAATTCCTCCCGAAATATATCGTGCTCCCGAATATACAACATCCTTAAATCCGATGATATCTAAATTACCATCCGTTTCCACATAAAGAGGCTTTTCATCGTCAATATAATCCGTTACCGCCATGAGAGCATCAATATCAGTACTCTTATCAAACTCCGATACATATTCTGCAAACTCTTCCTCTCGGAACATTGTATCGACCGTGGTTAAAACAAATTTTCCTCCCTTTAAATAGGGAGTCAGTTCATAAAAACTATGCATAGAACTCGGAGTCGACTTTACGACAATATTTACAGGAACTGCTAATTTCAGCCCCTGAACATACTTTTGTACCACAGTCATCTCATTATTAACTATAATACTTATCGATTCTGCATTATTTTCCAAAAAAATACGCAGCAAACGATCTATCATTGTTTCCCCATTTATTCTAACTAAAGGTTTAGGTTCTATTATACCTTCTTCAACCAATCGAGAACCCTCTCCTGCTGCAATTACTGCATATTTCATTATATATTACAATTATATTTCATTAGTGCAAATGTCCGTAATATTCGTTATCAAACAAAAGAAACTGTTATTTTTAACACTTAAATAATTTCACTCAGAAAACTCAAAAAACTTTTCTAGTAATCTGAATTTAATAAAAAAAAACGACTTTACTAATAAATAAAAGGATTTAAATAAACTATAAAAGAAAACTTTCGGACACCTATGAAGTTTACATCTAAAACCACAAGTGTCCGAAAATCATAATATATGTTAAACAAAAAAATTTACTTACAGAATATTTTGTACAGCAATTATCCTCAATTACTCTTCTTTCTCTTCCTCCTCGAGATTCAATACCTCATTATCCCCACTCTTATCAAAATATTGTTTACGAAGAGGATTAGCATGAGCTTCTTTATAACGAGAACGGCAGCCAAAGACATCAATCGCTAAATACATAGCATGACGGAAAGACTCCTCAGAAGCTTTATTTTCTCCAGCAATATCATATGCTGTTCCGTGTGCAGGAGAAGTACGTATAATGGGCAACCCGGCAGTGAAATTGACTCCATCTTCCATAGCCAAAGTCTTGAACGGAGCCAGTCCTTGGTCATGATACATGGCAAGAACTCCATCGAAATGAGTAAAATGACCTGACCCAAAAAAACCGTCAGCTGCATAAGGTCCAAAACATAAAATACCCATATCTCCAGCCTCTTTCAACGCTGGGACGATAATATCTTTTTCCTCCGTGCCTAACAATCCATCTTCACCAGCATGAGGATTAAGAGATAGTACAGCAATACGAGGCTTGATAATCCCAAAATCTTGTTTCAGACAATGATTGAATACACGAAGTTTTTGTATAATATCTGTTTTAGTAATAAGTTCCGGCACCCGACTCAGAGGCACATGTCCCGTAACAAGAGCCACGCGCAAATGCTCATTCATCAATATCATTAAAGATTTACGCCCTTTCCCTAATCTCTTCTCAAGAAATTCAGTATGCCCAGGAAAATCAAAATTTTCAGACTGTATATTATGTTTATTAATAGGAGCTGTAACCATTACATCTATGACACCTCTTTCTATATCTGCTGCTGCTGCTTCAAGAGCCAAATAAGCAGCCTGTCCCGATTGTAAAGTTGGTTTTGAAAGCTCCACTTTCGTTTCTTCATCAATACAATTAATAATATTCAACTTCAAATCCGAAGCTTGCTCTGCAGAATTAATGATATTAAAATTAAGAGAAGGTAAGTCCAGTGCTTTACGATGATAAGCTGCAACTTTAGGTGAACCATAAACTATTGGTGTACATACCTCTACAATTCGAGGATCGGATAAAGTTTTCAATATTACTTCATATCCTATCCCATTTATATCTCCTTGGGTAATTCCTACCCGGACTTTATAATTATCTTCCATTATACTATATTTCTATTCAAGCTCTAAGTTAATATTTATATTGTAAAAAAAAGCATTTTAGCAAAAAATCTACAAACTCATTATTCCCTTAATTTCATCTTCTGCGTTCTTGCAGTAGACAACATTCCACATGCAGCAAAAATATCTTCACCCCGAGACGAACGGATCGTACAAATTATACCTTTTCTCGTAAGATAATTCCTAAATTGCACCATGGAAGACTCATCCGAAGTCCTTAATGCCACATCAGGAATTGCATGAAAACGTATCAAATTTATACGACAATGCAAGCCTTTCAATAAGCGTACAAGTTCCTCTGCATGCCTTAACGAGTCATTTAATCCTCTAAACATAATATATTCAAACGAAAGCCTACGCTGTTTCGAGAAATCATACTGCCGAAGTTTTTCAATAATTTCATATTCCGGATATGCCTTTTCTACAGGCATTAAAGACAATCGCTCTACAGGAAAAGGAGAATGTAAGCTTACAGCTAAATGACAATCGCTTTCTTTTAAGAACCGTTCCATTCCCACACGATGCCCAATGGTAGAAACAGTTATCCGTTTAGGACTCCAGGCAAATCCCCATTCCGAAGTCAAAATAGAAAGTACTTTCATCAGTTCATCAATATTATCGAACGGCTCTCCCATTCCCATAAATACCAAATTGGTAAGAGTACGGCTCTCCGGAATAGATATTATCTGATTCAAAATTTCATTTGCCGTTAAATTACGAGTAAAACCCTGTTTACCTGTCATACAAAACAAACAATTCATTTTACACCCGACTTGTGACGAAACACAAAGTGTTGCCCGCTCCTTATCTGGTATATAAACTGCTTCCACCGAACTATCATGTGAAGTGGCAAACAAGTATTTTACCGTACCATCTACCGAACGCATCTCCTGAACTGGCGCAACATAACCCACATCATACTTTTCCAGTAATTTCCCTCGATTCACTTTTGACAAATCGGTCATTTCATCAATCGAATTTACTCGCTTTTCATATAACCAGGATACTATCTGTTTTGCCGTAAATCGAGGCATTCCCAGACTCTCTACAACTTCCGTAATTTCAGAAGCTGACATTCCAGCCAAATGCTTTTTTTCTGATTTATTATCCATATCGATACAAAAGTAGAAATAAATAACGAATGTTTGAATATACCTATTACTATAAATGAAAGCTTTTTAAAAACAGATATGATTTTATACGATAGATAAACAATAAAACTAACTTATTAATATAACTGTGATTATGCACTACCAACAAAAAATGTCAACCAGTATTATACGAAGATAATATCTTAAAGAAATCATTATCTGAACCCATTGGAAAAATTGATTTCTTATCAGAAAAGAAACAAAATGATATAAAAAGCGAGGGTGCATTTTAAATGCACCCTCGCTTTTTATATCATTTTGAACCTGAAAATCAGAAGAATTTAATACGATTATCCTCTATTTCGGCTTTATCCTTCATAACATTTATCAATTGACTGGAAATAATCTGATTGACAGATTGCATATACTTTTGTTTTTCTGTATCTGCATTCATCGGTTCCTTATTTTCTGTCTTATTATATACTGAGAAAACATAGACTCCATTATTTCCTTTTACAGGACCAACCAAAGTATTTAAATCAGCATACGGAGCTTTTGCTGTCAGAACCGGTTCGAAACCTACACCGGCAATAGCATTTACAGCAAAACTAACAAATTTAGCTGTATCAATACGCGATTTCATAGCCTGAGCATAAGCATCAAGACTCTTTGCATTTTTACCCTGCAAATCATCCATGATTATTTCAGCTTTCTTATCAGCCATCAATTTTGCTTTCAATTGAGGTTCCACCTGTTTCACATCGGCATAACCTTCTTTTTGCACATCAGCCAAGGCTGCAACCATGAATTTATTCTCGACATTATAAATCTCTGAAATTGCTCCTTTCTTAGCATTAAAAGCCCACTTGATTGCCTGACGAGCGTCGTTGATGTTACCCAAACTTACATCATCTCGCGTAAGATTTGCCGTAGATACGATATATCCCTTATCTTTCGCATTTTTCTCAAATGATTCGACATCTGTATTCGTAGCAATATATTGACTTACCCCGTTATACAACGTACTATACGTCTCGGAACTAGGACGTACATTCATTACCAATTGTGCAACTTTTGCTTTTGCTACCGGTGCGGTACGTTCGGTCACCTGTACGATGTGGCGGCCATAAGGAGATTCCACAGTCATATATCCGGAACCGTTACTATTAAATATAGCATTTACAAATTTTTGTCCTAATTGAACAGCTGAAGTTTCAGTCATCCAGCCCAAATCCCCACCATTCTGAGCAGAAGATTGATCCACTGAAAATTTCTGAGCCAACTGAGCAAAATCGCCCCCATTTTTTAAAACATTCAACAAGCTATCAAACTGTGCAGTCATCTGCTCATCTTTTTGTAAGGGGTACATAATATGACGTACCTTAACAGAATCAGGAGCTACAGTCTTCCCCATCAACCGATACATCTTATAGGCATTATTTACAAAAATAGGACCTTCAACATCATTAACTTGAGCATTAGCCACAAAATTTTTCATATCGGTATCCATACTACGCTCTGCCACATAAGCATCAGTATAAGGCACATCTGTATTCAGGCTCAACATACCAGCAACATCCTGCGTCGTCGTAAAAGTATTTTTGAGATTATTTATTTTTTCTTCTGTAATCTTATAATCCCCTTCACTAGGAACTATATCTACAGAAAAATACTTCACAACGCGTTTCTCATCCTGCTTAAAATTTTCTTTTTCTTTATTATAAAGCTCTTTTAATTCCGAATCACTAATTTTTACAGTAGAATCGGGAATTGAAGAATATGACTGTACTGCATAAGCAAAATCAGCACTCACCTTACCATTCTGATAAGCAGCTTCGATATCCAGCTTATTGGCCTGTACCGACTTTGTCATCAAAGTAAAGAACTTTTCAACTTGTCGTTGCTGCTTCACACTCTTCTCCATATCAAGCCACATCTTACGCTGTTGAGATATTTGTTCAGCAGTCTCTGGATTTTGAGCTTCAGGACTATTCTCATTCAAAATAACATTCAAAAAGTTCAACAATACTTGTTTATCAAAAACTCCAGTCTGAGGGTTAGTAAACAATTGTTTTACCTGAGGAACTATATTATCACCCTGTAATAAATCTGCCAATTCTTCTTTCGATACTGCAATACCCAACTTATCAGCTTCTTCTTCCAGCAAAACCTCGTTAATCATCTGGTCAAAAACTTCTTTGTTGATACGAGCAGCAGACCCTTCAGGAAGAGACATACCATATCTCTTATACATGTTCTGCATTTCGTCAGTACGGGCTTGTACTCTTGTTTGAAACTCCTCTGTCGTAATTCTCTTTCCATTGATTACTGCCACCNCGTTGGTTCCAAAACAGTTGTTGAGTAAGGAATATTTCATCTTTCACATTTTCCATACGAACATTACCATTCAATTCCCATAATTGCTTATTCTTATGATAAATAGCTGTATCTCCAATAATAAAAGCTTCTGTCTTAAAAAGTGAATCAAATTGCTCGACATATATTCCTTGAGGAAAATACCAATACGGCTCATCTGCATTCTCAAACATCAGCCATTCTTTAGCAACTATTTTATAACGAGTTATACCCGAATCCGAAATCATTGTAGTCACATCAAGTGTACGCAGAGTAGGAACTTTCTTAATATCGGTAAACCCTTTAACTACTTCATTTTTTATTTTTTTCTCACATGAAGAAAAGAAAACAGATACAAAAACTGCGACAGACAACGCGACATATATACCTGCCAACGTCTTATTTCGAGTATATGTTGTAAATTCAGAATTACCCATTCACTTAGATTTTGCCTCTTTTCAAAATAATTCACTATAAAAGGCAATATTTTGATTACAAATTTAGCGAATTCATGATATAGAATCTAATATTTATATCAAAATTTAATAGATCCAACTATTTTCAAACTTCATTCCATAGCTTAATTATAACAAAATAAAAATAACTCGCTATTTTTTTAAAGTACATTCCATATCTCCACTTTACACCTCATTATTACCCTCAATAATGAATTAGATTCACAAATAAATAATAGCTAATCAAAAACTTTCGTCTACTTAAAACAGCAAATAATACATTCCAAAATTCAACAAATATTTAGCCTTTATTTATAAAAAATATGATTTTGCTCCATAAGAAACAAAATCATATAAAATTTTTATGTAACAATTATACTATTCAAATTTACGTTTAAAAAACCAGAACTCATTAAAAGTAAGACTTACCGAAACTCTTAAATAATTTTCTGTAATCAATGCCTGTGGCGTTGTACGTCGATTAACATATTCAAGTCCAAGATTCACAATAGATTTATCACTCTTAATAGGAAGACCAAAACCACAACTAACTCCTACCTCACGCATATTCATTGAAGAATTCGTAGACGCATCACTCACCTTCAAATAAGACTGGTTATAAAAAGCTCCTAAACGATATCGTATCCGTTTTAAATAATTACGAGAAAGAATATTAGGGATGTATTCACCTCCAACAGCGACTTTTATCCGATTATTTAAAGTATCGGTACGACCTGCATAGCGAGTATCTTTCCAATCCTGAAAAGTAACATCAGCCCCCACCGTAAACAAATTATCTCGAGAATAAGTAAATCCAAGACCATATGTCGAAGCTATCTCATAATTACCCTTTAATGAAGTGGTATCCGATTTCTCGACTTGAGATGCTGTAGATGAAGAGGAACTACTATAAACTTGCTCTGTCCTATACTCATGTCCCAACAAAGCTTTCTTAGGAGAATAAACTGCCCCTATAGTAAACTTATCTTTTTCATTAATTTTATAAGTATATTGAGCTCCAAATTCAACATGAAAATCTGACACATGGAGTTTATTTTCAATTATTCCGTCAATCGTATTCTGGTTACTCGGTATAATATAATTATCATGTACTATATTTCCAAAAAGATAGCTGATATTAGCTCCTAAAGAAAATCCTTTGTAAACATTTACACTCACTCCTGCATAAGCTTGATTTATACCACCTTCTCCTAATTTTGATTCCGAGCCATTATTAATCGTCCCTCCATAACTGTAACCCACATAAGAAAAAGGCAACAAACCTAAACTGGCAGCAATATTTTTTCCTAAAGGAAACTGCATTGCTATATATTCAAGATTTCCATTTATTTGAGATTCTTTCGCCCCAGTAGGAATCTCTTTCATCCAAACATTTTGAAGATTTACTCCAAAATCAAACAAAAACGTCAAAGAATCCATTGCTGCATAAGAAGCTGGGTTTTTCACATTTATCTGACGAGCCGAACGCAAGCCATACCCAATTCCTCCCATCGCACGGCCCATACCAAATGAATTATCATCTAGAATACCGTATCCGTAACGTGAATAAGGAGAGTTTGTATTATTCTGGGCCATTATCCCAATACTGTAAAGAGCACCAATAAGCGCAATAATTATGACTTTATTTTTCAACATTATAATATAGTATTCTATTCAAACCTTTTATTACGATATTTTTATCTACAAAGATGGGAGTTTTTAACCGTTCGGCAAATAAAAAAGCGTCTCCGCCCGTTAAAAAAATCAAAAGCCCAGGATATTTATGGGTCAAATCTCGTATATACCCCTCTACTTCATAACATGCTCCTCGAATTACACCCGCACGAATAGCCGCAAACGTATCATCTCCCAAAAAAGGAATATCTCCCTCAAATGAAACCAAAGGCAAACGTCCCGTAAACGTATGCAAAGCCTTAAAGCGCATTTGTATTCCAGAAGCAATATTCCCCCCTACAAAAAGCCCGTCAGCCAAAAGTAAATCATATGTAATAGCCGTTCCTGCGTCAATTACCAATATAGGCACTCCCGGCTTTTCATAATAAGCCCCTACTACTCCGGCTATCCGGTCTAAACCTAGAGTATTAGGAGTACGATATCCTATACGTATAGGCAAGCGACTGTCAGATGAAAATAGATGAAACATCGGTATTCGATTTCGAAAAAAATCTACATGCTCATCACATTTACGAGCCACAGAAGAATATATACAAGCTTCAATATCATAACCAGATAAAAAATCTTCTATGACCGGCTCATTCCAAGTATCATAAGTAATCAATGTTTCAAGTGCAAAAGCATTGAAGACTGCTAACTTTATCGTTGTATTTCCTTGATCAATGATTAAATTCACTTGTTTCAAAATTTTGCGCACAAAGGTACAAATAATGATGAACAATCAACAAGAAATTCCTCCCAATACGTAAATTTTCCCGATATTTAATGCAGAATAATACACAAAATTAATTCCTATCTATAAAAATGTGAGAAATATTTAAACATAACCTTAAAATGAAACGATTACTTTCGCAAACAAAAAAGATTATGTACGTTTGTAAAAATAATTTATCGACAAAAAATGAAAAAAAGGTTACTTAAATATAGAATATTTGCACAAAAGCATCTATCTTTGGTTAAAATTCTTGCCCTTACTTTTATCATTATTATGATATTTGTCGATGATAACAGCTTTTTACAAAGTTTTGCTTATAACCGTAAAATACGACAACTAAAGGGAGATATAGAACATTACCAACACGTAATAGACGAAAGTAACCGCCGCTTGAATGAATTACGCTCAAACAGTGAAAACTTAGAAAAATTTGCTCGAGAACAATATCTAATGAAAAAACCAAACGAAGACATTTATATTATAGAAGTAGAAAAAAACAATAATGAACAATAAGACCCGTAATACGATTTTTCTTTTATCTGCCATATGTGTATTAATAGCCGCAGCATTATATATTACTGGATGGTTTGCTGTACCATATATTTTTGCATTAGGAGCTGCAGGAATCGCTGTCTGTCGTTTGACATTCCGTTACGAAGGTACCAATTTTAGACTCAAACGGCTCTACCGAATGGAAACTCTGTCTGCCCTATTATTGGTCGCAGCCTCTTATTTTATGTTTAAAACTCGTACAGAATGGATTCTCCTTTTAACCGTTGCAGCCATATTACAACTGTACACTGCAATTCTTATTCCCCAAATAATAGAAAAAGATTCGAAACAATAAAAGCACTACACAAAATTTACATCCCTCTCTCTAAAAATATTCCCCCAAATATATAATTGACTACACTTAAAAATAAATGTAGATTCTCCATAGTAAAGTCTACATTTGTTTAAAATTAACTACATTTGGGTATTGTATTTTACAGCTCCCCCCTTTAACTTGCATTCTCATAATAACACATATAACAATAAAATGAGAAAGAAAAGTTTTATCAACAAAATTTTGCAGAATACTCGTAAACCTGAGGGCTTCTTCGGAAGAATGATTCTACGAGGAATGAATATAGGTCATTCTAAACTATCCCTATGGGGAATGTCTCAATTAAATTGGCAAGTAAACTGGAATGTATTAGATATCGGTTGCGGAGGAGGAGCAAATCTAGAAAAGATGCTGGAATACTGTCCAAAAGGAAAAGTTTACGGTTTGGATATATCACCTGAAAGTGTACTTTTCGCCCAAAAGAAAAACAAAAAATTTTTAGGGACTCGTTGCTTTGTCCACATAGGAAGTGTAAACAAACTTCCATACGAAAATGAGATGTTCAATGTAGTAACAGCTTTTGAAACTATTTATTTTTGGGATGATTTAAATCTCTCGTTTACAGAAATCGCCAGAGTACTAAAAAAGAACAACTATTTTCTTATCTGCTGCGAAATGAGTGACCCCAACAATGAAACATGGACCAGCCGAATTGATGGAATGATTGTACATCCAGCACACCAATTAGAATCAATACTTCAAAAATGTGGATTTACTAACATTATTATACATCATCGAAAAAAAGAAAACCTATGTATTATCGCACAAAAGGCTTAACCAAATGGATTTACAAAGAGAAAAAACTATACAGAAATTCTACCTAAAATAGAATCTCTATATAGCATAGAGCACATTCCTCTTTGTTCCTCATTAATGCCATAATTAAATATGAATGAAATCAAAAAGATTATAAATAAAGCCAGACAAAAAGTAATTTTACACAAACAAATCCAATCTATCTCAATCGCAGGCATTTTCCAAATCGCAATACTTTTTTAAGGTAATATACCGTATGCCTAAAACTATCCATACAGAAAGGACAAATGGAGCCGTCAATGTAGTAACATCTAAATTCATGCCAATTACTTGCAATATAATCGAAAGAAATACTGATAATGTTGCAAATACGATTCCCGTTTTTGACCGATCTCCTATAGCAATACAACAAAGTACTCCATTGTACCCCAACATCCCCGTATTGAACGCAGAATAATCGTCTTTACACCACAAAACCATCATCAATGGAATTACAGCCCCTAAAATCGCATATATAGCATTTATCCGAGAATTTATAAAAATACCTATCAAAAAAAATAATCCTGTAAGTACACTATTTCCTTGCAACATAACTTGTCCCATATTCAAACTAAAAGCTCGAAACAAATCAGCAGATTGTTCTATAACTCCAGAAACAGAAGATAAAAATAAAAACGGACACAAATAATGACAACTTATCAATAACAACCAAATTGTAATAATAAAAGGGGCTGTAAAACCAGGTAATTTTTCTTGACGACTAAACAAATTAGTTACCCAAGTTGAAAAGCATGAAGCCAATATCAATAGAAATATAGAAATAAAATTTATTTTCATAAATACCCCAATCGCTATACCTACTAATGTACCATTAAAACCATACAGACCATTTCGTATATCATCTTTAGAATAGCCTGCTAACAGAGCCATTAAAGTACTTACAACATTACCGGCCAAAGCCAAAAAAGCTAAAAGCAAAGAATTACATGCAATACCTATCAACATTAACAATCCAGAAAATGCATTATTTTGAAACATTACTTGCCCAATTCCTCGGCCTATTATCAACAATATTTCTTTACTCATATTTTGAAATTTGACCACAAAAATATACAAAATTAAAATCTAATTATATCTACAGTAAATATATCTGAAAAGAAAAATTTTTATTTCTTTTTCCATTATTAATTTTCAATATCTCAAAACCTAAACCAATTTCAGAATCCATTATATACTATCGCATTTTTCATTACTTTATATTTATCAATTTTTAGTGCATATTTTAGAAAATAGAACAAACATACCTTATACATCAATTGTTCGTATAATAACATAGTATTTATTAAAAGTATAAGAATATGAAAAAAATCATTTTGTTGGCAATAGCCGGAGCTGCTGTTGGTGCAGCGGCTTTTATCGCTTGCAACCAAAACTCTAACTGCAAGCTAAAAAGGAAAATACATAGTACCCGTAAATCCTTTGACAAAGCTATCAACAAAGCTTCTGGACAAGTTGAGAAAGGTATGAAAAAAGCTTTGGATAAATGGGAAAGCACTAAAGAAGCAATTAACGAACAAACCGAAAATCTCAATGCTGCAGTAGAGAAGGCAAGTCAAAAAGTCAAAAAATAAATACCCAGATTAACTGGCTAAAAACATAAGCGATTCACCAAAATTCCCGGACAAAAAATATATAACAATTTTTTATCCGGGAATACTTTTCTATTTCATATATAATACATCATTACATTATGAAAAATATCAAACGTCATAAAAGTTTGTCAACCTTCTTTCTATTTAGATTTAGGCCGATAAAATAACGTTGCCAACCACAAAACAAGTATTGCTCCTATAACAGATGTTATAAGACTACCAATAATACCTGTAGCCGTAATCCCGAACAGACCAAATACCCAACCTCCAAGAACACCTCCTACCACTCCAAGAATAAGATTGATAACTAAGCCAAAGCCTCCACCTCTCATAATAGTTCCAGCTAAATACCCAGCAACAATACCAATAATAATATACCAAAGAAAATTCATAATTCCATTATTTTTTAAGTAAAACAATCTATTGAATTCTTTTCCTAAAAGAAAATCCTATATTAAATAACAAATAACCATACTTAAAGTTGAAATAATAGCATATCTATTCGTCATCTACAATACCTAACATAAAAAAAAGTATTCGTCTGACCGGATATCTTACTCCCCAATAACAATAAAAAATTAGAGCACTATCCAGTCTTCACTTGAAAAATTAACAATATATATTTTTGATGTTGTGGGGGTTGGAAAAGAATTTTTTTATGTTTTTCTTGTTTTAGGGTTATTCTCTCTTAATCGCCTTTTTTATTATTTCCATAAGTCTATATCGGGTTTCAGACGACTATCAACATTAATGGCTCTTCTCTTTATTTTTAAACCCTCTGTTCTGAAATTTACTTTTAAGAAAAAACTAAAAAAAGAAAAATAAACTTTTACCAGAAATATGACTATACTCTCTTTCTCTTAATATGCAAATCTACCGCATCATACTTCAATTGCCATTTTCGGACCTACAATATAATTATCTTTATTATTAAATATCAACAATACCAACAAAGACATAGGTATACATAGGTTCACAAGTATCAGCAATACACAAAAACTGCTCGTCCTATCTATCAGTATAAGCAATATACTCACTTATCTTTATCAATATTGTTCTCGCCATTCATCAAGTCTTTTTCTTCCTCTCTTATGCATATAGTCTAAAACAAAAATAAAAGAACACAGCTGGCCAATACGAGTACTATATTTACCAGCTGTGCCTTTCACTTATTTTTTTAACGCAGCAATACTCTCTTCCAAAGATTTTATCTTACTTTCTGCATCAGATTGCTTTTTCCGTTCATTTTCAACAACCTGCGCAGGAGCATTACTTACAAAACGTTCATTACCCAACTTCGCTTTCACAGACTTTAAAAAACCTTGTAAATATTTCAGTTCTTCTTCTTGTTTTTTAAGTTCAGCTTCGATATCTATGCTATTACCTAAAGGTATCGCATACTCAGTAGTCCCTACTAAGAAAGCAGCAGCAGTAATATCTTTTTCCGTAACCCGAATGATAGCTGATATATTAGCAAGTTTAGTAATAACTGAATCATAATCTGTATTATGTTCTCCAACAATTTGCAATTCCAAGGCCTCTTTATTAGGAATATTCTTTTGTAAACGAATAGTACGAACACCCGAAATCACCTCTTTCACAGATTCAAATCCCGAAACTAAAGCTTCATCAATCGGTTTCACAATCGGCAATTGCTCAATCATAATGCTTTCATTATCCTTACGAGAGACAATATGCTGCCACAATTCTTCGGTAATGAACGGCATAAACGGATGCAACAACTTAAGCAATATATCAAAAAATTGTAAAGTCGACTCATAGGTATATTTATCAATAGGCTGTTGATAAGCAGGTTTAATCATCTCCAAATACCAAGAAGAAAATTCATCCCAAAACAACTTGTACACAGTCATCAAAGCCTCTGATAAACGATACTTACCAAACAAATCTGCAATTTCATCCATTGCTCGGTTCAATAAAGAATCGAACCAACGTACAGCGATAGCAGCCGACTCCGGTTGCAACAGATTATCATCGACAGCCCATCCTTTTACAAGCCTGAAAGCATTCCATACCTTATTATTGAAATTACGACCTTGCTCACACAATGCATCATCAAATAAAATGTCATTTCCTGCCGGAGCAGACAACATCATCCCCATGCGCACCCCATCGGCACCATATTTTTCTATCAATTCAAGAGGGTCAGGTGAATTACCTAATGATTTGGACATTTTCCGTCCGATTTTATCTCGCACGATACCAGTAAAATAGACATTTCTAAAAGGTTTATCCTTTTCATATTCATAACCGGCCATAATCATACGCGCTACCCAGAAAAATATAATATCAGGACCCGTTACCAAATCACTGGTAGGATAATAATACTTTATTTCTTCATTACCAGGATTATTAATTCCGTCAAATAAAGATATCGGCCACAACCAAGAAGAAAACCAAGTATCAAGACAATCTTCATCTTGGTGCAAATCACTCATTTGCAAAGCAAAATTCCCGCTTTTTTCCCGAGCTAATTTCAATGCTTCTTCTTCTTTAGCAGCAACTACATATCCGCCTTCAGGCAAATAATAAGCCGGAATACGGTGTCCCCACCATAATTGGCGACTAATACACCAATCTTTAATATTCTCCATCCAGTAACGATACGTATTTTTATACTTGGACGGATAGAATTTTATATCATCATTCATTACAGCCTCTAAAGCAGGTTTTGCTAAATCAGACATTTTCAAAAACCATTGCATGGAAAGCTTAGGCTCAATGACAACATTTGTCCGTTCAGAATAACCGACTTTATTTGTATAAGCTTCTACCTTTTCAAGTAAATCGGCTTTTTTCAAATCTTCTTCTATCTGTTTACGTACCTCAAAACGGTCCATACCTATATACAGACCGGCAGCTTCACTCAACGTTCCATTATCATTAAAGATATCTATACTTGGTAAATTATATTTCTCTCCCAACATATAATCATTCACATCGTGAGCTGGGGTTACCTTCAAACATCCGGTACCAAATTCTATATCTACATAATCATCCTCTATAACAGGAATTATCCGATTCACTAAAGGAACTATGACTTTCTTACCTCGAAGATGTTTATTCTTAGGGTCATTCGGATTAATACACATTGCCGTATCTCCCATAATAGTCTCAGGACGGGTAGTAGCAACAATAGCATATCCATCTTCCCCTTCAATCTTATATCGAAGATAAAACAACTTGCTATGTTCTTCTTTATAAATAACCTCCTCATCCGAAAGGGCTGTCAGAGCTTTAGGATCCCAATTTACCATACGTACTCCTCTATATATCAGCCCTTTGTTATAAAGGTCGACAAATACTTTAAGAACACTCTCCGACCGCTTTTCGTCCATTGTAAAAGCCGTACGGTCCCAGTCACACGATGCTCCAAGCTTACGCAACTGCTTTAAAATAATACCACCGTGAGTGTCAGTCCATTCCCATGCATGTTTCAAAAACTCATCACGGGTCAAATCTGTCTTTTTAATACCTTGGGTTGCTAATTTATTTACGACTTTAGCTTCCGTTGCAATCGAAGCATGATCTGTACCCGGTACCCAACAAGCATTCTTACCTGTCATTCTTGCCCGACGTACCAGAATATCCTGAATAGTATTATTCAACATATGCCCCATATGCAACACACCTGTCACATTAGGAGGAGGAATAACAACCGTATAAGGCTCTCGCCCATCAGGTCTCGATTTAAAATACCCATTTTTCAACCAATATGCATACCATTTTTCTTCTACATCAGCAGGATTATACTTCGTTGCTATTTCATTCATATATCTTCTTTTATTATTTTCAATTTAGAAAACCGGCACTATATACACGATTTATTTTCAAAAAATTTGATACAAAGGTACAAAATTTTCAGCAGAGAATTAAGATAAATTTCAGAGAAATTATTTGGAAAATAGCCTCATATAGACCTATTTTTGCTTTTAAATATAAATATAGAATTCGATGAAACTCAAAAGATACCTGATTTTTCTTTTTCTACTTACATTATGCCTAATCACACAAGCGCAACAACACCCCAAACGCGAATTTAGAGGAGCATGGATACAAACTGTATATCAATCACAATACAGTACAATGAGCCGAGATGCCATGCAAACCTATTTCACAAATATGCTTGACCAATTACAGCAAACGGGTATTAACGCTATCATTTTTCAAGTCAGGCCAATGGCTGATGCTTTTTATCCATCCAAACTTGAGCCGTGGAGCCGATTTCTGACAGGTACACAAGGCGTTGCATTAGTGCCCAAATGGGATCCACTAAAATTCCTGATAGACGAATGCCACGCCCGTAATATGGAATTGCATGCATGGCTCAACCCTTACCGAGTAAGTAGCAATATAAATGAACCATTGGCATCAAACCATATTTATTTCAAGCATCCTGAGTGGTTTGTTCAATATGGGAACGGTATTTATTTCGATCCTGGATTGCCTCAATCAAGAGAATTCATCACAAAGGTTGTCGACGACATCGTTGCCCGATACGATATAGATGCAATACACATGGATGATTATTTTTACCCCTACCCGATTAATGGAATGCCATTCCCCGATGATAATAGTTATGCCCGCTATAATAATGGCATGAATCGTAATGACTGGCGCAGAAATAATGTAAATCTTCTAATTAAAAAATTACATCAAACTATACAACACCGTAAACCATGGGTACGCTTTGGCATAAGTCCGTTCGGAATATATCGGAACATCCATAATGATGCAAACGGTAGCGAAACCAAAGGTCTACAAAATTATGACGACTTATATGCAGATGTACTTCTATGGACACAAAAAGGATGGATAGACTATATGATGCCACAATTATATTGGGAAATAGGACACAAAGCCGCATGTTCCGAAACTTTAATTTATTGGTGGAACCGCCATTCCAACGGAAGACATATGTACATCGGACAAGATGTAAAACGTACGATGAATGCTGCTGATATAAATCCTAATTTTACACAATTGAATCGTAAAATGCAATTAAGCCGTTATCTTGACAATATATCTGGAATATGTTTTTGGCCTGGTTACGAACTGATAAACAACTATAAAAACATAAGTGGCATATTACGAAACGATTATTTTTCATCACCAGCACTCATTCCAGCTTACACGTTTATTGATGCAAAAGCGCCAGAAGAAGTAAAAAAACTAAAAACAAGATGGACATCACAAGGCTATGTTCTGGAATGGAAACGCCGGAATACACGAGATGAGATGCAAAAACAAATATATTTTTGTATATATCGTTTTAAAAAAGGAGAACCGATAGATTTGTCGAATGCAAACAATCTTGTTGCTATTACTCGTGAAACAGGCTATGTATTGCCTTACCAAAAAGGGAACAAAGAATATACTTACGTTGTAACTGCTGTCGACCGTATGCACAATGAAAGTATAAAAGGAACGAAAAAGAAAATAAAATTATAATACAAGCCTATTTCTATTACCCAACAGTTTAAAAAACAAATTAGAAAGAACTATTTCTGTAAGTTTTTGTTTTCTAATAAAAAACTTACAGATTATGTTAATTTTACTCTCTCCTACCCGAACAATGGACATGTCAACCCCGGTTCCGACTGACTGTCCTCCAGCTACAATACCACATTTTCTAAACGAAGCCAAACAAATAGCCAAAGGTATGAAAGAGCTATCGTCCGAAAAATTGGCAAAAGAAATGAAACTCAACCCTTCTTTGGCAAAAAATAGTTATATTGCTTATCAACACTTCGGAACACCAAAGAACCCTTCAAAACCTGCAATATTAGCTTACGCCGGGAACCTCTACAAAGAATTAAATGCTTATAATTTCGATAAAACTGATTTTGAATATGCCCAGAAAAATGTACGTATCCTATCAACTTTGTATGGGTGGATAAAACCTCTAGATAAAATTGAAGTATATCGGATGATGCTCCAAATGCACGTACCCGGTATAAGTAAAGGAAATCTATATAATTTCTGGCGTCCCAAACTAACACCTTTTTGTATTGATGATACTCTCAAACACAATAGAATACTTATAAATCTGGCATCTAACGAAATCCTTAAAGCTCTTGATTCCATTTCTTTAAACAAAAATATACGAGTAATCAATCTTATTTTCAAAGATTATCGTAACGGAAAACTACAATCATTCCAAATTTACTCAAAACAAGCTCGAGGAAAAATAGCCAGATATATCATCAAAAATAAATTATATAATCCTGAAGATTTAAAACATTTTACGGAAGATAAGTATCATTACAATGGTCATCTTTCTTCTGAAAATCAATATATATTTACACGTTAATATGAAAACAAAAAAACTGGAAATTTGGAAAATTATAGCCATTGCCATCGCAATTATATTGATGATGTATTGGCTATTTGCCGGAACACTAATTGAAGAAGACTCTAACGAAACAGACTTTCCTTCAGATATAATAGAACAGAGTGACAATTAATTGTCAATAAGACACTTATAGGGAATAACATAAAAATATAAATAATGTAAAATCGTTAAACAAATAGTTTTATTTATTTGTTTTCGTGACAAAATAGATGTAACTTTATTACATCTAAAGTTCCTTTACATATAAACTTTTATGTTATGAAAGCACTTACAATTGCCGAAAATGCCGGGAGAATATGGCGTGTGCTTGAAGAGACATACACGATCACTTCTACCCAAATGATGAAAAGACTGGAACTGGACGACGTTGCAATGTTTGCAGCTATCGGGTGGTTAGCGCGGGAAAAGAAAATTTTCTGCTGCGAAAACAGAGGAGAATGTTATATTAGTAACAAACGTCCTCTTGATTTTTTTAGTTTTGGATAATCGATTTACAAATGCCTCTGCATTTAAACTTAGACAAAAGCACCTTATTTAAAAAAGGTGCTTTTTTATTATTATCAAACCAATAGACCAAACTATATTAAAACAAAGTAATTATAATTTAAAAAGGCTGTTTCTCACGAGACAGCCTTCCTAAACTTGAAATATATCAAAAACAAGAAAGAGGATAATGCTTATTCAAAGGAACAAGCAAGGATAATAATACCAATGAAACACACAAAAAACAAGAATATATTATCTTTCTAACCAAATTTTTATTCTCAACAGAAGACTCTAAATAAACTCTTTTATTCTCTTCTTATCAGATTGCTCTGTAGAAAGTTGTCTTCCACGAACTGGCCCATTGAAACCCTCGTTCTGCACATAAAACATATCTTTATCCCACTTTGTTCTACAATAACCCAAATTTAACATATAAAAACATTATTATTTATATAAACACTTTTGTAATATTATTGTAATATTATTGCAATAAAAATGTCATTGCCGCTTCAACCAATAATATCTACTTTTGACAAAAAATATAATTATCTAATTGATACTATTTTATGGAGTCTTTATCTTTTATACAATGGTGCCTTGATAATCTGAATTATTGGACTATTACTTTATTGATGACTATCGAAAGCTCATTCATCCCTTTTCCCTCAGAAATCGTTGTCCCTCCTGCTGCTTATAAAGCTGCGGCTGGAGAATTAAATATTTGGTTGGTCATTTTATTTGCTACCATCGGGGCAAATATTGGTGCACTAATCAATTACTATTTAGCATTATGGGTAGGAAGGCCATTGGTATATAAATTTGCAAATAGCCGTATTGGACACATGTGCCTTATTGACGAAGCATCAGTTGCTAAAGCTGAACGATATTTCGATGAAAATGGTCGTATATCAACGTTTATCGGGCGTTTAGTACCCGCTGTACGTCAACTCATATCAATACCAGCAGGACTAGCCAGAATGAAACTATCCACATTCCTACTCTATACAACTTTAGGAGCCGGTCTCTGGAACGGAATATTAGCAGCTATAGGTTATTATCTTGAATCTGTAGTACCCCAAGACCAACTCATGGCTAAAGTATCTGAATATAGCCAAGAAATAGGCTGGGTATTTATTGCTATAGGTATTTTTGTTTTAATATTCCTTGTCTATAAAGGAATGAAAAAAAATAAACCTACAAAATAAACTCTTAAAAAAATATTTATTTCCCTTCTTCTAAAAAAGGATATACTCTCCGAAATTAATAAAAGCAAAAAAGCAAGTTTACACTTGCTTTTTTGCTCTCAAAACATCTATATAATATTTTTATAATGGCATATTTCCATGTTTTTTAGGAGGGTTACTTTTATTCTTATTCTGAGCCATCTCAAGAGCCTGAATCAGTTTATAACGGGTCTGCTTAGGTAGAATAATTTCATCAATATAGCCTAATTCCGCCGCTTTATAAGGATTAGCAAAATTAGCTTTATAATCTTCAATGGCTTGCATTTTAGTATTGGCATCAGCATGACGATAAAGAATATTTACTGCCCCTTCAGCTCCCATAACCGCAATTTCAGCCGTTGGATACGCTAAATTAACATCGGCACCTGTTTGTTTGCTGGACATTACAATATAAGCACCACCATAAGCTTTACGAGTAATCAATGTTACCTTAGGGACTGTAGCCTCAGCATAAGCATATACAATTTTTGCTCCATGGCGAATAATCCCATTATGTTCTTGCGTACACCCAGGAAGAAATCCCGGCACATCCTCAAACGTCACTAAAGGTATATTAAAGCAGTCACAGAAACGAATAAAACGGGCAGCCTTATCTGATGCATCAATATCCAGAACTCCTGCCAGATAAGCTGGTTGGTTAGCAACAATACCTACAGGTCGTCCTCCAAGGCGAGCAAAACCAATAACCACATTTTTAGCAAAATGGGGCATCACTTCAAAGAAATAATGATCATCGATAACTGTCTCTATAATATCTTTTATATCATAAGGCATATTGGGGTCAGCAGGGACAACTGTCTGCAAACTTTCTTCTTCACGACGAATATCATCTGTAGAAGCTTTTATTGGAGCATCCTCCATATTATTTGATGGTAAAAAGCTAAGCAATTCACGAATTCCCATCAAAACTTCCTCTTCACTATTTCCCATAAAATGAGTTACACCACTTTTACTACTATGAGTATAAGCTCCTCCCAACTCTTCCTTATTTACCTCCTCATGAGTAACAGTCTTCACTACATCCGGTCCTGTCACAAACATATGGCTTTTATCCCGAACCATAAATATAAAATCTGTAAGAGCTGGAGAATAACAGGCTCCTCCTGCACAAGGGCCCAAAATAGCCGAAATCTGAGGAACTACACCTGAAGCCATTGTATTCTGATAAAAAATACTGGCATATCCCGTCAGACTTTCCACTCCTTCTTGAATACGAGCTCCACCTGAATCATTTAAAGCGATAATAGGAGCTCCATTTTGCAATGCCAAAGACTGCACTTTCACAATCTTTTGGGCATTAGTAGAACTCAATGAACCTCCATATACAGTAAAATCATAAGCATAAACATAGACTAATCGCCCATCTATCTTACCATATCCAGAAACAATACCATCCCCCGGAATTTTGGTCTTATCCATCCCAAAATTAGTACATCGATGTACTACAAACTTATCAAATTCAACAAAAGTCCCCTTATCGAGGAGAACCTCGATACGTTCTCGTGCTGTCATTTTTCCCGATTCTCTCTGCTTTTGTAATTTATCGAGACCTCCACCCAATTCGGCCATCTTATCTTTCTCGATAAAAGCTTCATATTTTTTTTCGTTATCCATATTTACATTTCTTCTGTTGAACTTAACTCCAGTTTAACTAACACTTGGTCATTCACTACAGAGTCCCCTTCTTTTACCAAGATTTCTTTTACTGAACAATCAGATGTAACTTTAAAATTGCTCTGCATTTTCATAGCTTCAATGACTAATACTGTATCTCCTGCCGAAAGTTTATCTCCTTCTTTTACAAGTATGCTTACAATTTTTCCCGGCATAGGAGACACAATCTTATCGTCTTGTTTATCCTCCTCTTTCTTTCGAGTACGAAGATATTTAGCTTGAGAATCAACAATATCAATAGAATAAGATGAAAAATGAGTATTTACTCGGTAATTTTTCCCCCCTTCGGACTTTATCAGCTCCGCATTATAAGATTGTCCATCATGCAATATAGAACATATTCCATTCTCTGCCATAACCACATCTACTTCATATGATTTGCCATCGATAGTCAATTGCACTTTATTACCATCTTTACTTACGAGTTCAATCTCAGCTATTCGTTTACCTATATGTACCTCCATTACTTTCTGGATTAAATTCTTAATACCCCCTTATGCATACCAAATGCTTTCCATCGACTAATAGGACGATTATCAACTGTAGTAGACGTATTCTCCTCCAAATTCATCAAATAGTCAATATACGCTGCTATCATCGCTATATTTTCAGATTTTTCTTCATTACCCGAAACTCCATGTAATAAAAACTCTGCATTTTTTTCTATAAAATGTGTATCATAGCCACCTTGTACAAAATCAGGGGTATCCATAATACGGCGTAAATACGGAATATTGTTTTTTACCCCCGTTATTTTATACTCATAAAGCACTCGTCGCATCCGTTCGATTGCATATTTACGACAAGTAGCCCAAACTATAAGTTTACCAATCATCGGGTCATAATGTACCGGAATTTCATAACCTTCATATACATAACTATCAATACGAACTCCTATCCCATTTGGTTCTGTTATCTGACGAATAATACCGGGAGATGGCATAAAGTTAAAATCGGTATCTTCTGCACAAATTCGACACTCAATAGCATGTCCACGTTGCATAATGTCACTTTGTTTCAGATGTAAGGACTTTCCATTAGCAATATGTATTTGTTCTTTCACCAAATCCACCCCTAATACCTCTTCTGTAATCGGGTGCTCTACCTGCAAACGGGTATTCATCTCCAAAAAATAGTAATTACGATGCTTGTCCACTAAAAATTCTATAGTACCAGCACCTATATAATTTACAGCCTTTGCCGCAGCAACTGCTTTTTCACCCATATCCTTCCGTAACTCTTCGGTGATAAACGATGATGGACTTTCTTCTACTATTTTCTGATGACGTCTCTGTACCGAACATTCCCTCTCACACAAATGTATTACATTACCATGGGTATCACCTAATATCTGAAACTCAATATGATGAGGTTCCTCTACATATTTCTCAAGATAAGCCGTATCATCTCCAAACGACGAAAGGGCTTCAGATTTAGCATTATTATATGCCTCTGCTACTTCACTTTCGTTATGTATAAGGCGCATTCCTTTCCCTCCTCCTCCAGAAGAAGCTTTTAACATAACAGGATAACCTATTTTATTACATAACTCTATCGCCTCTTCGACATTTCTCAGATTTTCCTGTGTCCCAGGAACTACCGGAACTCCAGCTTCTATCATCCGTAAACGGGCAGATATCTTATCACCCATAACTTCCATCGTCTCCGGTTCAGGACCTATAAAAATAATTCCTTCTTCTCTACACCGACGGGCGAAAGCAGCATTTTCTGAAAGAAAACCATATCCTGGATGAATGGCATCAGCTCCATGCTCTTTAGCGACATTTATAATCTTCTCGATATTCAGATAACTCTCTTTTGATGCTGCCGGACCGATGCAATACGCTTCGTCAGCATAGAAAACATGACGTGCAGTTCTATCAGCTTCAGAAAAAACAGCAATGGTTTTTATCTCCATTTCTTTGCATGAGCGCATCACTCGTACCGCAATTTCACCCCGATTAGCAACTAATATTTTCTTTATCATTCTATTCCTAATTTAGGATTTATTATTTCTATATCAACTCTGAACACAGCATTTACACCGTTTCAGACCGTTATTATAAAATTTGTGATTCCGTGGCATAGAAATTATAAAGAAAGAGGGAAGTACACCCTCTATCTGACTGCTGATGATACACGTCATAGCATTATGCATCATCACACAGGACGAAAACCCGACATATAATAGTATCTTATTCTCAATTTTCATTTCCCAATTCTATCCCACGAGAATATAAGAACTGTTGATTTTACAATTAAATAATAATTAAAATCACAACCGAACATGGCAGGTCTTCTGACTGACTCCAATTCAAGACGCCTTCCCAACAAGATGCCAGTGACTTCATAATCTTGAACTTCTATAGAGCTTCACAGCAGCGGGACTGTCCGGGAATTTCACCCGATTCCCTTTTCATTGGATTTAAAAAATAAAATTTATCAAATCCAAACCAAATTCGGGCTACAAAGATAACTAATAATTGAGTTTTACAACATTTTTTTTCTGAAATTTGGCTTTCGGGATCTTAGCAATTGCCATATATAAGTCAATAATTTCACTTATCCGGCTCATTCTTCAAGACATACATTAACAACAGTCTCTCATAAATTCGTACTATTATTCTATCTTCTTTTTTAATACAACAATTTCATAAAATAGAATATATAGAATAAAAAATATCTCTAATTTTCTAATATTTTTTACTACATTTCAATATTTTATAATATATATTTATATCTTTGTTCAAATCATGTCAGCCAAGAAAAAACAGTCCTCAATCTATATGGATGAAGATTACATTAAAAATCTTAGAAATATGATTTCATATACTCATACTCCGGAGTGGGCCAACACCGTAAAAAAGTCTTTAGAGATGAGAAATTTCGGAAAACTTGGAAATCGTTGGCCTCACACCGGAGGAAACTGGTCAGCAGCTTGGAGAATGGCTATATGGGCACGACTTCACGATGGCAATACAGCTATTCGAATTTTCAACCAATTAATAAAAGAAAGTGGTTATGAAAATATGATGTCGAATCAATCGGGTAATATGCAAGTAGACGCAACTATGACTACAGCAGGTCTATTCGCTGAAATGCTATTACAATCACACGACGGATTTATTGATTTATTACCTGCATTACCAACAGAGTGGCCAGAAGGTAAAATTTCAGGGTTAGCTGCTCGAAATGGATATCTGATAGATATAGAATGGACAAATGGTAATCTCACTAAGGCCCAAATTGGCATCCCTTCAAACATGGATAAACCCATAATTAAGGTACAAGGAGTATCAATACAAGATGATGATGCTCGCATCACTTTTACTAATATAGATTAATTCTTTTACCATATTTATTTTAAAGAGATAGCATTTTCACGTTATCTCTTTAAAATATTATTTCCAATTTTATAGAACTGCTTTCTCTACAAAACAAAAACCAATACCAGAAATACGAAGGAGGTATACATTATCTTTGTTCATCTTTACCCGTACAGAATTTCCTTCAAACTGTTGTGTAAAAACATATTTCCCATCCAAAGTATACACTGCTACCCGACCATCTCGGATGTCATCATCAAAATGAATAATAACAGTTTGTCCATCTCGGGTAAAGGTATATGATTTACCATCTGGACAAGAAGTACATGAAGTAGTATTATTCAAACGGTCATTCAATTGAGCCAGATACAAAGAAGGAATACTCTCTATAGGCATATTTTTTGATTCTACAAATCCTAAAAGAAAGTCTGAGACATATTCTGAAGTTACTAATGGACGTCCAGTTATATCCCCAGCCTTACAACCAATAGCATAATTCTGAGAGGTTGGAGGCTTCTGTAATCCTATCACACCTCGAGCTGTTACATCGCAATTCCACAAAACTGATTGTACAGCTGACCATCCGTGTCCTGTTCCCATATCTACACGATTATAAAGTCCTAACACAAAATTCCGAGAAAGATTTTGCTCCCTATAGTTATCATATAATAATCCCTGCGACCACTTACGATGAGATTCGCTAACATCAACAGCCCTATCCGATATGCAATTTAGAAAAACGATACCCGATACCGAAGACGTTCCATTTGAAACATAACTATGACGACCTTTATTAGCATAACAATTTTTAAATAATACTAACTGTGAATTATTTCCAGCATTAAAATTATACCGCCTTTCCCCTGTAATAATAGAAACTGGCTCTATCGCCTGGCAACTATCTACTGTACTCCTTGTTACACACTCTACAGATATGCCAAATAAGCCAAAACCTTTAACTATCACATTTTTCGCCCAACAATAATCCGCACTTTTAAATCTCACCGCCGACCAAGCATGATTTTCATCTTCTCCTCCAGCATTTTCAATGTCTATTCGCAAATTTTCCAAACCTATTTCTGTAAGAATATTACTTCTGTCATATTTATAAATATAAGATTGCGATAAAGATTTATTCAACGTATAATAAATCGGAGCATCTATTACAATTTTATTTCCTTCAATACTGGTTATAAAACGGTTAAATACAATTGGCAACTCTCCCTCTCTCCAACGTTCGTCAGCCATACCGTCTTGAGGAGCTGGAACACCGCCAAAATCAACGGCCTGTAACCATTGACTGGTGCACGGATGGTATATGACTATTTGATCTCCAACCGAATAGGGAGAAGAATCGGTAACTGAAAATTCTCGCGCTCCAACTGGAATAAGTTCATCCGTTATATTTCTTTGTGTTCCAGATATTATATTATTCCACGTATCTTGAGACGGGTATCCTAATATCATCACATTACGCTGATGGGGTATATCTCCTGTTGCATATATAATTGTCGAATTACTCTCATCTGTACCGTTTCCAACACCCCTAAGCACAACACCTGAATATTTCACATATAACGTACCCTTTACTTCATATTTTCCTGCCTGCAATAACAATGCCCCTCTAAAACCATTCACATCAAGATTACGTCTCCCCACCTCATCAATTGCCGCCTGTATATGCGCAGTATTGTCACCTGAAACTGGTGATATCGTTTTCACAACAGGTACTACAGGTATTTTTTTTTCACCATTCCGATATCCAGCGTAACTATAATCGGGCAAATAATATCCTTGTGGATCTGGATTATAGTCCAATTTACCCGACACTCCAATATTTACCAATGTTGAATATCCTGATATAATATCTCCAGAATCTTTTCCAATAACATCATCCCAATTATCCGAAAAACGAAGTCCCCCCAACATCAAGGCATAAAAAGAAGATTGTCGAACTGAGATACCTCGTATTTGTCCCAACATATCTGTTCCTGTAAAATCAAGTTTCAAATCAGGATGCTTGGGTTCTTCCTCATCCAAATCTGGATTAATAAACAAAGATACTGACCTATCCGATGTAAAAAAATTATATTTAAGAACTACCAAAAGGGTCTCCCCAACATCATATTCCGTAGTCTGCTCAATACCAGAATCATAACCACCTAATGCCAATGCAAACTTTCCCAATAATTTTGTTTTGCGTAAAATCAAACGTCCTCTTAAATGATTTCCACTGTAATTTCCATCAAACGAGATAAAATCATTATTATTATCGTCCGGCAGTGAAGATATATCCTCCACCTTCAACATAAACGCTAAATAATAAGGTTGCATTACATACTCATTTCCTGCAGTTAATGAATACACACTCATTCGTCCTCCAGAAGATAATTTTGATAAACGTATTGCGTTTAACGCTAAATTTGAAGGTGGATAATTAGGATAAAAAAGCTTACCAGCTATAACCGGAGAACTCCCTGAGCGGAAATATTGTATATCATCCCTACCAGTCAAATTCCACTGATTCGCCTTTATAGGATTCGTTCCATCTTGGACAACCGAATTATATTCTCCTTGTTCTATTTCACTTCCAAGACTCAATCCATCAAAAAAATCTGTCTTTATAATCTGGGCCCGAATTATCCCAATCGTCAGACAACAGTACCCTATTATAATTAACAGTTTCTTCATAATTGTATTTTTTTACTCCATTTATTCACTACTTTTCTAAAACGACATCATTGATTGCATTATCTCCTAAACGATCTTTTAATTGGGTATAATACAAATACTGTGGAAGCATCTGTTTTCCTGAATATTCGATATGACCATTCCCAACTATAGGAATTCCCATATATTGCATATTACTTCCCGATGCTTTATTTATCTGATTGATACGAGATTGGATACTTTTATCTTTCGACCACATATCTTTCAAACCCACACTACCTATGCTGAAATTCTGGGCTGTAGGAGGACTCATTACAATAATAATCGGAGATTGGCAATTCCAAACAACCATTTGTGCCCCTGACCAACCATGTCCAGTTCCGAAAAATCCCCTATTCCCAATATTTATACAAGCCTCCGGACCTGAAACGGAACAATTATCATAGAGACACCCCGTAGCCCACCGCTGGTGAGGCTCACTAAATGAATGACAAAGTTCAGCTTTATTATCAACAAAGGCATTAGGTCCTGCTACAGTAGCTCCCAATACAAAATCATGACGTCCATTACGTGCATAACACCGTTGTACCAGCATCATTTGACCCTGTATATGATAAGCGTAACGCCGTCCCCCAGTAATTACAGAAACCGGATCAAGATATTCGCAATCCTCAACAGTAATAAAACGGCTCCAAATTGTAGACTTAAATCCATTATCAATATATTTAGATGTCAACTTTTTAACCCACACATTTTCACATGCACCAAAAACGACAAATTGAGATACATGCTTTTCGTCCGAATAATATTCATCCATCGAAGGAGTAAGACATACCTCATTTTTATCGAAAATACATTCCCCTCTCAAATTCTCTATTCCAATATTCTGTGGTCGATTTTTAAAAGAATATTTATAAATATATCCACCTCCATATTCTTTTTGCAACGCATTAGTCAATGGTATATCCAAAGTTATCCGATTTCCATCTACCTTGACAATTGTCCGTTCAAAGCGCAAATTTTTACTTCCTGGTTTCCACTGAATTGTCGTATTATAGAATTTCTTATCTTCACTCAGGCATCCTTCATCTGCATACTTTTTTAATTTTTCAGCAGTAGGATTAGAAATACGACTCCAAGAGTCAGGAATACGATCCATACCTATAGCTCGTATCCACTCCGCTGTACTTGGACGTTCAATAATAACTGCATCCCCAGACCGGAATATAGAAGCATCTTCCACCGTTATTTCCCGTGTCCCCGACGGGATATAATCATCTGTTATAATCTGTAAAGAAGACTTATTTTGTACAGGCTTATCAGTAGTTCCAATATAAAACATATTATATTTCACCGCACTAGTTCCAACCAGTACCGTTCCATCTTCTCCATTCCCCTCTCCCCTCAAAACGATACCTGAGTAGGGAATTTTTATCGAATTTTGAATGTTATATCTTCCCTTCTTCAATAATATAGTGCCCCTGAATCCCTTCGAGTCAGGTTTTTCCTTTGCCAATTTTTGAATAGCAGCCTGTATGCGTTTAGAATCATCCGTGGAGAAATCTCCCGGAACTATCTCTATTTTTACCGGAATATCTGGAATTCTTACTCCTCCGGCTTTATATCCACAATAAGAAAAATCAGGTATAATATCTCCTTTATCATTATACGGGACATATACCAATTTTCCATCTACCCCGGGATATACAAGTTTACTATAATTCTGTGCACAAACAGTAATTATAAAACATGCTGAAATCAGTGATATAACAAAAAACCTCATAGCTACATTATTTTTTAGATATAGTATAAGTATACGTCCCTGATAACATTGGTTGTATACTTTTAAGTATGACACGATATATCGTTTTTCCCCATACTGTCGACAACTTCGTATCATCCAAAGTTATTATTTCAACTGTCGGTTCAAACTGTCTTGCTTCATATTGTAAAAACACTTTTCCATCCGCATTATCAAACATTATTTTTCCCGGTGAAACAATTTGAGGAAATGTAGGAAGCATAAAAATAACTTCATTATTCAATAAAATTTCATTCAATACAAACGAATCTATAATTCTTAGTTTATCTTTCTCTAACCGATAAGAACGCTCCCATTTTTTCAATTGAGCTTCATCCGGATATGCAGAGGCAATATCAACCGAGAAAAACTTCTTCTTTTCATTAAATATCAATTTACCAGCTCTATATTCTTTCCCATCTTTCTGAACTATCCCATTTACAATCGGCAAATTATGATAATCACTACGCATAGTCCATATTGTATAACGCTCAGGTCCAAAAGTCTGTCGAGTATACGTTCCTACTCCAGCATCTATTATTACAGGCTTACTATCTATATATAAAACAAAGCTTCCAACATCATTATGATTATGACTTTCTCCATTATTTCCACCCTTTGCTGCAAAAAAATAACCAGCATTATTACTCATAAGGCACATTTCCGATTGAGGGTAAGCTACATAAGGTTTAAAACGATGTTCTGGCTTGCATACCAGCAACTCTCCACGTACATTCATAGCACGCAACCCCTTAAATATATCTGCACATTGACGTTTATTCGATTTAAAAGGATAAATATCAGGATTATACAGCAATGCTGCTAAATGTACCATCTCCAAACTATTCACTGCTTTACCGAATCGGTACCACAAATAAAAATCCTCAGCAGACTTTGCCGAAGCATCTGAAAAATTAACAGTCCATTTATTACCGGCGTAAGTATTAGAAATATATTCTCCCAAATTTTTAATGATAGGCTCACTAAAAATCGATATTTTTCCTCCAGTTGCCAAACTTAACAAATCAAGATAATCAAACATCTTTCCAGCAGCAACTCCCCAATAAGATGGGCCCTCTGCACAAGCACCGTCTTCATGATTGAAATTGATAAATTGATCAACCGACTGCATCGACTGCCAAACTGCTGCGGCCAATTTATCCTTATCATCTTCAACTAATAAAAAACATTGCAAAACATTACTATTACACCATGTATTCCAATTATTTACCATCCGAGGTACACGTCCCAAAGCCATCCACCCTATCATAGAAGGATTAGCCATATAAGGGTCTAAAACACGTCTCGTTATCTCCGCACGAAGATAATCGGATATTACCGGATTTACCTTATCAAACTCTTTGTGCAAAAAATAGTACGTCCAAGAAAGAAAAGCCCCTACATCGGCAACTTGTAAGTCAATTATATTTTCTTTGTAATACGGTAACACTTTATCAAACTTCTGCATATTCAGATGTGCAGAAACAGCCCAAGAAGCCATCTGGCAATATTGGTAAACACCATTGATAATCTGGTCGATAAAACGACCTTTTCCTTCTGCTAATTCAGCTATAACCAATTTAGAAAGAGCATCGTTATTTTCACCGTAAGGTGTCTGCATAGCATCCCTTGAACCTGAACGCTGATATTCTAAATAATCAGTTGCCAAAATTATCTGCCACTTATAATCAAGACACTCTTCCCCCTGACCAATACAATATTCTTTCTTGTCTCCCAAAAAATTATCCCAACCGTCTCTATCGTCATAATCAGGACAAGGAACCCAGCTATAATCGACTATAAGTACTTTTTTTAAAGAATCAACACTAACACCAGCCTTTTGCAATAAGTTCCGTTGTGTAAAACCAAATACAGGAAACTGTAAAGCTAAACACCATACTAACAATATTAATTTAATACTTATGTTTTTCATTCTTTCAACCTTTTACATTACAGGTTCACCTTTTACAATACGATTATATCTTACCAAAGCCTCAAGAAAATAATAGTCAGCATATACCAACGGTACATCAATCTCTGTACCTCTTGGATAATCCCCTACAGAATGATCAAGAACAAAATTATGACGATTTCCATTATTTCTATAATTTGACTGCAAAACCGCAAGCATTTGCTCCGCTATTCTAAAATACCGATTATCTTTATCTTTTACATATTGGCTTAACTCTAACAGCCCACTAGCCACAACAGCCGCAGCAGAGACATCTCGAAGAATTTCTTTATACTCTTGAGGATTATAACCCCATGGAGATTTACATTTAAGGTCACTAGCCTTAAAATCCCAATATGGTATAAAGTCTTCAGGTAAATCAGAATTATTGATATAGAAATCTGCTAACTTTCTTGCAACTTTAAGATATTTATCATCTTGTGTCTCACGATAAACCATAGTAAAACCATAAATAGCCCACCCTTGTCCTCTAGCCCAAGTTGAATTATCAGCCAATCCTTGCCGAGTTCCCCGATCTGTCATTTTTCCTGTAAGAGTATCATAATTAACGACATGATAACTACTATAATCTTTTCGAATATGATATTTTAAAGTCTTATCGGCATGACTAATTGCTATTTTTCTATATTTGTCGTTTCCTCCCATTTTGGATGCAAAAAATAAAAGCTCAAGATTCATCATATTATCTATTATTACAGGACAGTACCAAGGTGTACCGCTATACGAGCGGCTAAAGTCCCAAGACTTTATAACTCCTGCCATAGGAATAAAACGTGTAGAAAGAGATTCTGCACTATTCAGCAATATCTTTTTATAACTTTCATTTGCTGTAAGACGATACCCATTACCAAAACTACAATAAGCCATAAATCCTAAATCATGATGTTTTGTATAATATTGTATTGGTTCCAATCTTTTCGAATATAGTTCAGCCTGTTGCCTCCAATACTCATCTTGCGTGTATTCATACAAATACCAAAGACTTCCAGGGAAAAAGCCGCTCGTCCAGTCAAAAACATCTACACAACTCATTTTACCATCAGGCGTTATACTCCGAGGCATATTTTCAGTTGTATCCAAAGACTGGACCAATGCTCTCATACGCATCTCGGCAAAATCGAAACTCTCATCTACTAAACTTTTAGACCGACAGTCAACAACACATAACAAAAAGGAAACTAAAATTGCAATATCCAATAATACACGATACATAACTAAATTCTATTTATTGTTGATAAAGCAAAAGTAATTTTGACCGTCTCTATAAACTGGAAATATTGTCCAAAATTTTTGATAAAATTCGATAAATAAACAAGAAGCTCCATAAACTATTGCAATCCTTTTTTGTAAACAGGAAAGCAATATCATGGACTATATTCTCTATTCTATCGTTTCCTCAACGTACTATTCATTCTGCACTTTATTGCTTTTTCGATAATCTGCCGGAGCATAACCAAACAAATCTTTAAAGCATTTATTAAAATAACGAGGACTACTGAAATTCAAAGTATAAGCTACATCACTTATTTTCAGTTCCGGATTATTCAACAACATTTCTGCTGCTTTTTTCAAACGTATATTGGATATAAAATTGTTAGGAGTCAAGCCAGTTACCCCTTTCAATTTATTAAAGAGTGAAGAACGGCTCAAATTCATTTCCATAGCAAAAATATTCACATCGAACTCATTCTTATCCAGATTGGCCTCCACAATTTTAGTTGCTTTTTCAACAAAGTCTTTATCCGCTGCATTCGTCGCAACTTGTTGCTGATGAATAAGATCTGGTTGCTGAACAAATTTAGACTGTAATATCCTATGTGAATTTACCAAATTATTACATCTTAATACCAATAATTTCACATTAAAAGGTTTAGAAATATAATCATCTGCACCAATACGAAGCCCTTCAAACTTATGTTCAAGTGCAGTCTTGGCAGTAAGTAATATAACCGGAATGTGGCATGTATCAAAGTTATTCTTTATCTTGGAACACAACTCTATTCCCGACATACGAGGCATCATAATATCACTGATAACAACATCTGGTAAAAAAGACCGAACTTTCTCTAATCCAATTATTCCATCCTCAGCAACCTCAACATCATATATAGCTGAAAAAATTTCTTTTAAAAAATTCCGCAAGTCTTCATTATCCTCTACAATTAACAATTTATCTTTTTCTCCACTTAAATTTTGTTGTGGTAACTCTGAAACATCTTCCACAGGTAAACTATTTTTATAATCACTTATATCTACTTTTTTCTCAAGGCGCATAGTACCTTCTGGAAAATGTGTATCACCTTTTTTTAATATGACACTAAATACTGTTCCTTTGCCCACTTCACTCTTCACTTGAATCTGTCCCGAATGCAACTCAATAATACCTTTTGTCAAAGCCAATCCAATGCCAGTACCTGGAACATTATCCGTTAAATCCGCCTGATAAAAACGGTCAAATATATGGTCTATTTTATCAGGTAAAATTCCCTGTCCATTATCAGATATGGAAAATATAACTTCCGATTCATTTTCTTCAAGTGAAATCACGACATTACCACCCGGAGGTGTAAATTTGAACGCATTTGACAATAAATTATTTATAACCTTCTGCATTTGCTCTACATCAATCCAAAGATTTATCTCATCTGAACTTCGACAGAACTTGAAAGAAATATTATTATTTTGAGCATATTCATAAAATGTAAGAAATGTCTCCTTCAAAAATTCCACAAAATTTACTTCCGATATTTTTAACTTCAAATGCCCTTGTTCCTGTTTGCGAAAATCAAGCAACTCATTAATTAGTCCACTCAAATTTGATGCATTTTTATGTATATTGATAATTTTATTATATACAGAAGGATGTATATTTTGAGAATGAAGTAGACTTTCAGCCTGTCCTATAATTAAAGTTATCGGAGTACGTATTTCATGTGAGATATTAGTAAAAAAACGTAATTTTGACTGAGTCAATTCTTCCGTTTTTTCCTTCTCTTTCTTTTCAAATTCCAAAGATTTTTTCAAATAAAAACGCATCTTGTCTTGACGGATATACCAATAAATAAGTCCTAAAGCAACAAGGACATAGAAAAAATAGGCATACCAAGTATTGTAAAACGGAGGAATAATGTCAATAAACAAAGTTTTCGTTATCTCCGGAAAATTTTTAAGACGAAGTTCTAATTCATACTTTCCTGGATTCAAATTAGTATAAGTCAGCATCCGTCCAAACCGGGCAGTCATCCAGTCAGATTCAAAACCCTTCAAACGGTACTCAATTTCCTCTTGGCTGGGATAAATATAATTATCAGTAGAAAACGCTACAGAAAAAACTGAATATCCAGGCTTAATTTTTATTTCAGAAGTATAAGGCAAAGCTTGACTAAGAATTCCTGTTTTATCGCCTTGCTTTACCTCCATATTATTAACATACAATTTCGAGAACTGAATATCAAAAGGCTTCTGCTGATAGTTAAAATCTGTTTCTTCCAGAATTACCATACCATTGATACCCCCAACAAAAATATCTCCTTCTCGCGATACATATAGGCTTTTATCATTAATTGTTGTCAATGGGAATCCATTATTAAATGGATAATTAACTACTAAAAACTTATTTTGTACCTCACATATCGATAATCCGTTTCCTGTACCTACTAAAATTTTTCCAGACTTTGATTGAGCTAACGCTACTATGGTATTATCTATCAAACGACTATTTTCTTTAGAAAAAACCTTAAAATCATTACTTTCCGGTAAAAAAAGATTGAGCCCATACCCGTTTGTTCCTATCCAGATACGCTGTTTGTCATCCTCAAGAATACAATTGATATTATTAGAACTCAAGTTATTCTGAACACCAGGTTTATGTTTATATGAAGTTATATTTCCACTTTCAGTATCATAACAAAACAAACCCTCATTCTCAGTTCCTATCCATAATCGTTTTCGAGAATCAACAAGCATTGTAGTTACCAAACTACTAATTTCTTGAAAAAACTTCATTGAAGTCCCATCTTGTGGGTCATAAAGCATAACTCCAGCTGTCGAACCTACCAACAATTTACCCTTATAAGGGACTAAAGCCAAAATATGCTGTCCAAAAAAATGAGAAATATCACTTGATGAACTTTCTATAATTTCAGTCTTACGTGTGTCTATATAAAATTTGACAATATATTCCAAATGGGTTCCCAGCCAAAGACAATGCCGGTTCGCATCATAATAAACAGATTTGAAATTATTTCCCGGTAAATGATAAGAGGTAAATTGTTCCGTATGTGGATTAAAAGACGTTACATAACCTCCACCTTCCGTACAAATCCATATCAACCCGTTTTTATCTTCGATAAAATTTCCAATTACCGGATACGGTAGTCCACCCTTTTCTGGTGGATAAAAGCGAAAATTCTGACTTTCCGGATTGAAATAATTCACTCCTCCAAAGAAGGTCCCTATCCATATCGTGCCCTGTCTATCTTTATACAAATGAACAACAGAATTAGAAGTCAAGCTTCCTGTATTTTCAGTAGAATGCACATAAGTCTTAAACTCCGATGTGTTAATATCCAACCGGCAAAGTCCAAATTGAGAACCTATCCATATATTGCCCAAATTATCTTCACATATAGCTCGAACAAAATCACTGACAATAGATTTATTATCCTTTGGGTTATGCCGGAAAATAGTTACATCCCCTGTAGGAGCAAGTTTTATTAGTCCTCGATTATTTGTACATACCCACATATTTTTATTCTTATCCCGGTACATTGCCCGAACCTGAGAATCTGTAAAAAAAGAACGTAATGTATACTTATCGTCTAATGCTAACAATCCTCGGTTCGTACCCATCCAACAAACTCCATCTTCAGATTCCAAAATACAATTGAAAGACGTGTTTTTTATCTCTCGCACCAAAACCATTTCATCTTTTCCAGGAGAATAACAATACAAACTATTACGTACTCCTATCCATATACCATTTCTTCCCTTACCTAACGCTCCATTACCAATTTTCAATAAATCCTTAAACACTTCTTTCCTCATATCAAACTTAATCACAGCCCCTTGTGTCTGAAGATAAAGGTTACCTTCCCCATCCCCAGTAATAGCTCGAATATTGGCTTTTGTAAGAGAAGTTGTATCTCCCAAGATCGGCTTAAACACTTTTACCTCGTTACCGTCAAAACGATTTAAGCCATCCTTTGTGCCAAACCACATCATCCCCAATTCATCCTGATAACTACACGTAACAGTTACCTGAGAGAGTCCAGACTCCACATTCAAACTCTCAAAAGTATAATTCTGTCCATAAACACAAACAAAAAAGAAAAGAAAATTTAATACAACAAATCCTATACGTATTCTCATGGTTTCTCTATTTATCAATTACCTTTATAATAACAACGGACAAATCAGCTATTTCTTGGCAAACACATCCTCCTTTTTTTGATAATAAAATGTAAATAAAATATATAAATTCATATTTACAAGCCTATACTGCTATCCAATTACAAAAATATAAGTTGAATAACAAATTCCGAAAAAGTAAGATATAAAAAATAATACTCTTTACTTCTCCGGAATTTTCTTAAAAACAATAATTATTCTTACTGCTAACAATAACTAGCATCCACTTTCCTCAAACTCTATAAGCAATACCAGTTATCGAACCATTACTTTTGCTACTCCTGCACTTGTTTTTACAAAATATATACCTTTCTCTATGGAAATTACAACAGAACCAGAAAATGTGCCTTCACAAACTAATTTTCCAGACAAATCACACACTATATATTTATCGCCCACAACAGCTTTGTCAATATATATCTTACCATCTACAGCATAAGCAATAATCTTATTATCTGAAACTCCATTCGAAACAGATGATATTTCTGAATAGGGTGTAATCACCACATCATCAAAACGGAAATCTCTTGTCGTTCCCGTTTTCGTAACAGCAAATTGGATATACACCTCACCTTCCTCATTCACAGGAATTTCAACTTTTTTCCATTCTCCAACTTCAGGAAATTCATAAGTAGCAGCATCTTCCGACATTAAAGGAACCCACCCTGTATTCCCATCTTTTGATTTTTTGATTTGAAATGTCGACAATTTTTTTGAATTATTCAAATTATCCTGAGTTATATAGAATGTCAAAATTCCAGCACTCGGTACAGTAAATGTCCAATACGACGCATTTGCATTATTGCTGGTACGACAACTTCTGTTGCCAACCTGTTCCCCATGATTGGCATCACCATCAAGATAAAAACTTCCTGCAACACCAGAACCTTCTTCAGTAAATCCTTCTATAAAACTATCCGACTTAACAAAAACAACTGTATAAGTTTGTATATCCTCACCTTTAGTAACAACAACAGTTGCCGTACGTTCAGTCTCTGTTCCTATAATAGACTTTGCTTGCGTTACTTGGGTTCCACAATCTTCAGCAGGAGTAGCTTCTACTTTTGGGACCACCATTTGTGTTACCGGCAAGATAACCTCATAATAAGTCTTAGCCGGGTCAAAACCTACCACACTATTCAATTTTAATGATGTATCTTCACTAAAACGAATACCCAATTTTGTTAATGTCTGAGCATTACTTGTTACAGTTAGTAAAAAAACAGACAAAACTAATACGTATAACTTTTTCATTTCTTTAGATTTAAAATTAAACATTATTTCTTTGTCAAAGTAATATCATCGATAAGAAGCTTATCTGCAGCATTCAAACAAATAAAGAGCTGATATATATCGGCTTCCTTAATATCAAAATCCAATGTATATGCCTCCCATTTTTTATTATTGATTATTTCTATTTTAGGAGTACCCACCACATTTACATCATTAGTATGGCTACCGGCTGCTTCATCTTTCTTTGTAAAAGAAACAAAACGCACTTCACCTCTGCCCTTCACATATAGAGTCAACGAATATTTTCCCTCTTCAAGTTTCACTGGAAAAGAAAAGAAGCGACGATTATCATGCTCTCTTTGTGGCTCAAAATCTATTTGTAAAGCATACTTTCCAGAATGAGCATTTTTTGATTGTGAATACAATCCAGCTTCAATATCATTATAATATGCTCCCCAACGAACAGGCATAGCTGCACCATTTTTCCACTCTTCCATTCCTCCATTTCTTAATTCAACTTTCTGAGCAAATACGCTTACAGAAAAAACAGCGAATAATATCGCAAACATTTTCTTTTTCATGATTTTCCATTTTTAGTTAAGAACTACATAACAAAGGAAACCTGTTTCAACACCAATTAATAGCCAAAATCGTCTAAATAATTTGATACAAAAGTGTAATTAAATTTTATCTGATATCTTGCTCACAACAAATTATAAAATATTGTATGTCATACTCCATTTACAAAAAAATAAATAAGAGTCTTCCACCTTTATTCTGTCCAATCATCAGTTCTAAAAGAAGAAACAGGCAGCCCTTGAGTGCTAAAAATCTCTCCCGGAGCATATTCATCAAAAGCATATCTTACAGCTACCGGTTCAAATACATCGTGGGCTGATACCCGCATTGTATTTTCAAAAAAACTGACATTAGCTTTATACCATTTCTTATTTTTTCCAGCAATATAGACTCCTTTTACCTCCCCATTCTTAGCTATCAATCCATTGGGAGCATCATTAAAAGATATAATAGCAACATTCCCTTCGACTTTCATTCCTTTCACTGTCGGACTTTTGTATTTAAAGCCTTTTATTCCATAAGTTTCGGCCAATGCCCAATATGCCAATCTCTCACCGACTTCTTGTTTCTTATCTGGATGTATACAATCGGGACTATCTGCATCCATTGTCACTACCATACCTGTATTAGGGACAATACTCATACATTTTCCTTGTGCTTCTCTAAAAAAAGCCTGATTTTTAGAATGTTTATAAGGAGCTATCTGACAATAATAAAATGGAAATTCTCCCACTCCCCATTGCATTCTCCACTCTCTAACCATAGACTTAAACAAATCTATATACAAATTAGGAATAGCCACATCAGTTTCTCCTTGATACCATATCGTACCTCTTATTCCATATCCGATAAGAGGATGAAGCATAGCATTATATAATACAGTAGGACTATGAACCGGCTTCTTTATCTCAGCCTTACTTTTTGCTGGATAAATATCAAACCCTGCTAAATTCTCTTTGCTCATCCATGCCTTAATCGAAGATCCTCCCCATGTTGTAATAAGCAGCCCTACCGGAACATCTTCCACTTGATTAAGCAATCGCCCAAAATAATAAGCAACAGCACTGGTACGAGCGATAGACTCAGGAGAAGCTTCTTCCCATATCCCCGTACAATCATCTAATGGAGATAAATCATAATTCCTCTGTACAGTAAATACTCGTATATTTTTATTTTTCGCTCTAACTATTGCATCTTGAGAATTTCGAACAGGTTGTAAAGAAAAGCCCCTCATTGGCATCTCCATATTAGACTGTCCAGAACACAACCAAACTTCACCTATAAGGACATTATTCAAGACTTTTTCTTTCCCATCACTGATTTTAATAGTATAAGGTCCCCCTGCATCCGGAGTTTGCACTTTAAGTTTCCATTTTCCATTCTCATCTGCAAGAACTGTATAAGATTTTCCATTCCATGACGTTTTCACTACTACACGTTTTTGAGGTGACGCCCACCCCCAAATAGCAGCATGCGAACGTTGTTGTAAAACCATATTATCTCCAAATATAGTCGGCATCTTTATTTCCGCCATCCCGTTTAAACCAAAGCATAAACAAACCGATAATAGCGTTATAAAATAAATATATTTCATACGTGTATGTTTTTATTTCTTAAAAAAATTCCTCTATTACAATTTAAGACTAATAAACGTACAGAGAATAGCCAATTAACCGGAAAAACACACGATTAATCAACCGCCATTTTCGTTCCCATACCTTTTATTGTCGATTAATCTATTATTTTTATAGTAAGTTCCTTTACAACCATCTCTTTTTCTGAAAAACGAGAATTAAAAGCAACAAAAGTCACTGTAAACATACCTGTTGTATTATATATATACTGGTAATCTCTGATACGATCATCGTCATAAGCCTTTATCCCCTCACCCAGATCAGGAGAGACCGAAGTCAAATCGATCGCTTCAGTTACAGCCCAGTCATCATAAGCCACACTCGATGAATAACCAATATAAATACGATTATCCGTAACTGCATTACGGATGTCCCATACCCTGTTTGATGCAGAACCCCCATTCGATAAATAAGGATCAGTACCTATAGGAGCATTAAAATCATATACAATCCACCCTGCATTCCCTGTATTCATCACGGAATAAGAAGTTCCGTCCGCCTCATTATTTATAGATAGATTTTTTACCTGATAACGTGGCCATTCCCCCGAATTTTTAGGACGTACGCAACGAAAAGCAACATACAAAGGCTTTCCCGCATATTCTCCTAAATCTATTTTAGGAGTAGAGTTTGTAGTATTAGGTATTACAGGAATATTACATTGGTCGCTTATATCTATCCACGTAGCCTCTTGTATCCTTTGAGCATCGATTTTCGAATCTTTTGTGAACCCCTTAAAATCAGATGAAAGTAGTACTTTCAAGCTTCCATCCGGCATACCTGATCCCTCCAGTTCCACATCAAATTGCATATAAGGAGAACCATCAATTGATGTTCGGTTTCTATGTTTATACATCATTCCCGGCTCACCCGAATAAAACGTTATCATATCAGCTTGTGCATCGATATTAAATTTTATATTCTCTCCTTTTCTAAATACCGGAATATTATTTTCATCGATTGTCACAGCATTCTCAGTATCCACACTTATCTTTAACGTCGGTATTTCCAAATCCAAATTATCACAAGATGACCCAAATAGAAGACTGATACCTGCCAACAAAAATATATTTTTAGTCATTTTTACTTTAATTTTAAAATTACCAATACTTGTTTTGTTTCATTTTATTATTCAAATTCAACTCGCTCTGAGGAATAGGAAATAATAAATACTTCTCCGTCATTTTACTGGCAATGGCTGCCATTTTCGTCCGTTGATTAGCATCACTTGTACGCCCATTACCTACATTTCCGGTTTCATAAGGTTCCGCTGCAGCTTTTTGCATTTCCTGAACATAAATTCCCCACCGAATAAGGTCATGTTTCCGAATCCCTTCAAAACACAGCTCTCGAGCTCTCTCATCTCTAATTATCTGACGTAACTCATCTGCACCGGTAACTGTAATTTTTGTGTCATCCGTTGTACCTGTTGTGTAACATTTTACTCCAGCACGTTCCCTTACCTGATTAAGCGCAGCAAGAGCAACATCTGTTGCCCCATGCAACTCATTCTCAGCCTCAGCAATCATAAGCAGCACATCTGAATATCTCAATATAGGGAAATTAGTTGTACTGTAATTTTTCGTTTTAGGTTTCACACTTTCTTCTTCTCTTCTCCATTTTGCAGCACAACGCTCAGCAATAGATGTAAAAGATGTCGTTTTCTCATCATACTTGTTTACATCTGTTGTATTGAACTTATACGGAGCTATACTCCGCATCTTTCTTTTATCAGTATCATCAAATAAATCCCACAACTTCAAGCGAGTACGAATATATCCATATGAATATCCCAAATCATCCTTATCTGAATAACAAATAATTCCATTTGTAACCCCTATCCAACTATATTTATCACTCTTTCCCGGATCTGTCGTAGAATTCCCAACAAAATTAGCTTCCCACATACTTTCTCTATATTGTACATCTTGTATATCTTGAGAATGATTTATAAATATTTGATCATAATCACGATTCAACATGTGTAAATGACTTAATTCCACTTGCTGAGCCCAATAGAGAGCCTTCTCATACATATCCTCTCCCATATACAATGGATAACCAGCCATCTTCAAATAAATACGGGCAAGGATACCCTGAGCCACTGTCGTACTTACACGTGATACATGGTTGTAACTATCAGCAGGGTTAAGCATGTCTTTTTCAAGTATATCCTCAATCTCCTTAACAACAGTCTGAAATATTTCCTTTTGCGAAGTTGGTGCAATATTAACCTCAGAGACTTTTTTGCTAGAAACCATCTTCAAAGGCACTGCTCCCCAATTATCAGCCAACAAATAATGATAATATGCCCTCAGGAAACGAGTTTCTCCAATATACTTATTCCGAACTGTTTCTTCCAATCCATCCACCTTCCCAATATTTTCTAACAAAACATTTGACCGCTCTATCCCTTCATACAAACTATTCCACAAATTGGCTAAATGAGGCTGCGCCGGGGTGTAATTCCAACTACAAAGGCGATTTATGATATCAGCCTCACTTTGGTTCCAATAACACAAATCATCCATTGCACCATCAATAACCAAATACCGTCCATAAGTATTCTGGCTACCCAATACAGAATATATAGCACCTAAAGAATTTATGACATCATCTTCTGTTTTATAATAACTCTCTATTGAAAGAAAATCCTTTGGATTAGTATCCAGCAAATCACTACAAGCCGCAAACAAAGAAACAGATACAGCCAAACCTATATATATTATCGTCTTTTTCATCAGTATTTTTTATTTAATTATTTCAAACTCATATTCAACCCTATAGAGAAAGTTCTTGCACGAGGATATGCTGAAAAATCAAATCCAGGAGTCAGTACATTATTGCGTGTCGATACTTCAGGATCCATTCCCGTATATTTTGTCCATGTCCATAAATTCTGTCCTGATACGAAAATTCTCACATTCTGCAGATACAGTTTATTTGCAATTTTTTTCGGCATGTTATAGCCTAAAGTCACCGTTTTTAATCTTAAATAAGAACCATCCTCAATACCATATGTAGAATAGTACCCTCCCGAGCCTTCATTGATACGAGGAATATCACTATTCGGGTTTTCCGGTGTCCAACGATTAATGTAAGAAGCAAACATATTGGAATTAGGCATATAATAACGCTCAAACATATATTTATTCGCATTAATAATATCATTTCCATAAGACCACTGAAAAAATATACTTAAATCAAAATCTTTATACCGAAAAACATTGGTAAATCCTCCTGTATGAATCGGTGTTCCTCTCCCAATAATGGTACGATCATTATCATCAATAACACCATCGTCATTGATATCTCTATATTTCATATCTCCAGGCTGGACATTTTTGCGAGCACCTGGATAAGCGATATTATCTTTCAAATAATATGTATCCCCAGTACGAGTAAAATCATCATACTTATAAGTTCCTTCATAAACAAAACCATACATCTGACCCAAAGGTTCTCCTATACGAGCTATATACGCAGGTTGAGATTGCCAGTTATATTCCCACCATACCGAACTTACAATGGTTTCCTGATTTTCTGTCAATGCCAGCACTTTATTCTTGTTAAATGCTATATTAAAATTGGTTTCCCAAGAAAAATCCTTCGTTTTGACATTTAATGTATTCAATGTCAGTTCGAGACCCCGATTTTCAACTTCGCCTATATTTTTATACGAAGTTGCGTAACCGAATGAACCTGGTAGTTGAGCATTCAATAACAAATCTCTTGTTCGTTTCAAATAAAGGTCTCCTGTAAAATTAATCCGGTTATTAAATAACTTCAAATCTAAACCAATATTACTTTGCATTGTAGTCTCCCATTTCAAATCAGGATTCCCCATTACAGTCTTTGCCGTACCTAAAATAGGTGTATTTCCAAAATAATATTTGTTAGGTTTATCCGCTGTAATCTGCGGAAGTGAAGCATATTCACTTACCCGATTATTCCCTGTCAACCCCCAACTAACGCGAAGCTTGGCATCATTTATAAATTTTAGGCCTTTCATAAATTTTTCTTTATTGAAACGCCACATTACCGATGCCGATGGAAAATATCCCCATTTATTACTATCAGAAAATTTTGAAGAACCATCGGCTCGCATAGTCGCTGTCAAATAATACTTCCAATCATAATTATAATTAAACCGAGCATACCCTGAAGCCAGCACCCAATCATTTCGATAGGTTTCCATACTATAAAATTCTCCTTGATCCAAACCACTCATACCCAATTGCTCATAAGGAACTTGTTGCATACGAACATATGTATATACCCTATCTCCTTTTTGTACCGAAAAGCCTCCCAAACCTTCAACTGAATGTTTCCTAATTTTCTTTTTATAAGTCAGCGTATTTTCAGAAACCCAACTCATTTTTTCATCATAAGCCATTCCTCCGTTGACACCCAGCGTCGTAGTCACCGGATTACCGCTTCGGGTTTTGGAATTATTGAACGTATCATTTCTCGAATTATCTTTTGAATAACCAATTGTTGAACGAAATTTCAAATCATATGGTAAGGAAATATCCACATATCCATTAGTCATGAAATAAGTATAATTACGATTATCTATCTCATTATTCATAGCTACAATAGGATTGATACGATAATTATCTTGTGTATTCAATATTGGGTCAAACAAGTCATTTTCTAAATCAAAATTACTGGAACCTGTTACCGGTCTATAAGCCCATGTATTCTGCAATAAACTATAAGTTCCAGAACCTTCAGACAGCCAAGGCCCATAATATTTAGTTTGTGAATAAGATGCCTTTACCCCTATTTTTAACCACTTTCTTACATCCTGATCTACAGAAACACGCCCCTGATAACGTTTAAATCCCGAATTAATTACTACACCACGCTGATCTGTATACGAAAATGAAGCACTATACTTCGTATTTCCTGACCCAGACATTAAAGATATTCCATGTTTTTGAGTAATAGCCTGCCGAAATAGTTGCTCTTGAAAATCAGTCCCTGTACCCCTATAATCATCAAGTGTTCTTCCATCAAAAAAATAATATTTTTCCATTGTTTCCGGACCAAAAACCTCCCCTTGCATCTTAACAAACTCATAACCATCCATTAAATCCATGGTTTTAGCAACATTCTGCACACCAAAATATCCATTATAAGTAAGTGTCGGTTTAGATGCCGTCCCAGACTTTGTCGTAATCAAAATAACCCCATTTGCCCCTCTTGCCCCATAAATAGCTGTCGCTGAAGCATCTTTCAATATTTCCATTGATTCAATGTCACTGGGATCGACAACACTGCTTAATGATGATTCCACCGGAAATCCATCAATAACATACAACGGTGAATTACTTTGTGTTATAGAATTAGCCCCTCTAATAATAATAGAGGCATCTACACCTGGTGTTCCATCAGAAGCAACAACATTAACCCCTGCAACACGACCCGCCAAAGATTCATCAAACGTAGGAACCGCAGCTTTCTGCATTTCCTTAATATCGACTTTATCCACTGATCCCGTAAGGTCTCGACGCACAACTGTACCATAACCCACCACAACAACCTCATCTAAAGACTGAGCCTCTTCGTTCAACGTAATTTTCAATGTTTCTGATTTTTTCACCAAGACTTCTTTTTTATTAAATCCAAGATAAGAAAAAAGGAGAATCGGATTTTTCACGGTATTTGGAACTAAAATAGAAAATTTCCCATCTATATCAGTTATCGCGCCAATCTTCGTATCCTTTACCATAATATTTACACCAACAAGAGGCTCATCTGTTATATCTACAACACTGCCTTTTATTGTAATCTGTGACAAAATATTTGGTGCAAACAAAAGCAACATACTTATAAATAAACTCCTGTTCAAGATATAAATCAATCTACTCCTCGTCTTTTTCATAATATTTCATTTGTATTCAACTTATAAATCATACTAACATTAATAACCAGAAAAATACACAAAAAGAACATTCTTCTCATTAAATTCTTATTCTATATCATCTATTATACGGTGATACAAAAACATTAATATATATTTTCGTTTATATATTATAAAATACGTTTGTACAGAATTGAACTGTTTACTTTTTGTATGGAAACAAAATTATACTCACACAGCAATAGAATACGGAAGAAAAGTCCAAATAATTTGATAAAATATGATATTCAAGGCTATTTTTATGTTATTTCATTTAAAATATCGTATTCTATCAAAATCCCTATTTCTATCTATTCATCCAATAAATTAGAAAAATCCCCCCTAATCAAGCAATAAATAATGATTAATCAATAATATATATAATAACGAATAATCAATCCTAATATTATAGAACCTTATATAAACCCATACAATCCACTATAATCAACAACCTCAACATTTTTAAAATTATCGATAGCTGTAGTGAATAATTACACCCTAATATTCGATAGTATCACAATCATAATATCTATAAGACCAAAGATAATTCGCTACTTTCAATCAAGCCGTAATTTTGATAAAGGAATCTCTGTGATTTCATTTTTAGATGCACGTATATATAATTCTTTAAGGAGCTTCAAACAAGATTTTTGCCCAGTTTTATTATCTTTTACTGATATAAAACGAATACGTCCAGAATCATATTTTCCTAAAAATTTTTTAAATGACTCTATTTTATCAAAATCGTTCTCTGACGCAATTACCAAAACTCCTCCGGCATTAGGATGGCACACCAAATCTTTTAAAATTTTATATGAATAACTATTTGGCTCAGGATGGCTAAACAATACCCTATTATATGGAAAAGGAACTATAAAATTAATACCATTACCATCCATTGTCGAACGCAAAGAATCGGCCAGCTCATATATTAAAGACGTCACATTTTCAGAAGCAGCAATAATCCACACATCGTTTCTTACCCCAGCTTCTCCACTCTTCCTTAAATATCCTTTACAAATATCCTGATTCCAAAGACTTGACAAATCTACCTGATGAGTTTTACGAGTATCTTGGATACCTGTCGGACAAATACGCGCATTTTTCTCATTTATCCATTCACCTCGATCTATATAATCTGTGACATAACCAATAGGACAACCATATTTTATAATATAATCTCCTGCTTCAAGATTAAGAAGAGCTATTTTTTGTCCAGCAGGAATATCTCTAGGAAGAATAATATCCCATCCATCAACATTCAATCTTTTCCCAGCACGAAGAGGTACTACAGCTACAGCCACATTATCGTCGGGATTCACTTTCAGGCATAGGTCACACATCTCTTTATCTTAACAATTTAAAATCTACATTATAATAGTAGAAAAGATATTAATTAAATTGAGTTTTCAAATTTATAAATTTTATTTTAAATAAAGACACCAACAACAACTACAACTCATCTATTCATATAATATTATTTTCTTATTATAAATAAAATACATACTTACTAATCCATCTTTTTTAGTCTATTGCATTTCACTCAACTCCAACCAACGCATTGTTTTTTCATCTATTAAATCAATAAGAACAGCAATACGATTTGATTTTTCGATTAATTCATCTGTCGGTAATACTCCAGAACTCATCTCTGTCTCAAGACAAGACTTTTCCTCTTCAAGCATTGGTATTTGTTTTTCCAATTCTTCAAACTCCTTGCGTTCCTTAAACGTCAATTTCCGCTTACCTGTATCTTGAGCATCATTTCGCTTATACAGAATTTTTTCATTTGCATTACTTTTCTTTATTTGAGCATTAAGTTCCGACCTTTCTTTTTGTTCCTGAAAATCTTTCCACTCCCGATAATCGGTATAGCTTCCAGGAAAATCTTTCAATTCAGCATTACCCTTAAACACCAATAAATGGTCTACAACTTTATCCATGAAATAACGGTCGTGAGAAACGACAATCACACACCCCTTAAATGTTCTCAAATATTCTTCTAAAACATTTAACGTTACTATATCCAAATCATTAGTAGGTTCATCAAGTACCAAAAAATTAGGATTACTGATAAGAACTGTACATAAATACAATCTTCGTTTCTCACCTCCACTTAATTTATAAATATAATTATATTGTGTTTCCGGTGTAAACAAAAAGTGTTGCAAAAATTGAGAGGCTGACAATTTCTTTCCATCTCCCAATGAAATTTCTTCTGCAATATTTCGTACAGCATCGATTACTCTCATTTGCTCATCAAACTGAAGACCATCTTGACTATAATACCCAAAACGAACTGTTTCACCTATCTCTATTTCCCCTTCATCCGGGGATACCAACCCCATGAGCATTTTTATAAAAGTAGATTTTCCTGTTCCGTTATTGCCCACAATCCCCATCTTTTCATAACGGGCAAATACATAATTAAAATCTTCCAGAATTTTTAATTCTCCAAATTTCTTAGATAAATGCTTTGCTTCAAATATCTTAGATCCTATATAAGAAGATTTAATTTCCAATTTTACATTTCCTAAAGATTTTTCCTGTCGAGCTTTTTCTTCTAACTCATGAAATGCATCTATTCTATATTTTGCTTTTGTTCCCCTGGCCTGAGGCTGACGGCGAATCCAATCAAGCTCTGTTCGCAACAAATTATTAGCTCGGTCTATCGCAGCATTTTGAGCATCTACTCTTTCTTGGCGTTTTTCAAGATAATAACTATAATTCCCTTTATAATTATATAGTCGACGATTATCAATTTCTACAATTTCATTGCAAACTCTATCCAAAAAATAGCGGTCATGAGTGACCATTAGCAAACTCACATTCGTTCTTTTCAGATAATCCTCCAGCCATTCCGTCATTTCCAAATCTAAATGATTTGTCGGTTCATCTAAAATCAATAAATCGGGTTCAGCTATTAGTACGTTTGCCAAAGCGACCCGTTTCAATTGCCCTCCAGAAAGGTGTTCTATTTTTTGAGTAAAATTATTTATTTTTAATTGAGATAATATTTGCTTTGCTTTTTGCTCATAATCCCAAGCCTTAAAATAATCCATTCTGCCTAATACCTCTTCTAATTTTGAATGGTCTGAAGAGTTTATTATCGATTCATACTCAGATATTAACTGAACTATCTCATTATCAGAATGAAAACATGCATCAAGGACTGACAATGCCGCTGGATATTTGGGATCTTGCTCCAGATAACCCACTTTTAAGTCTCTGCGAAACACAACTGATCCCGCCTCATAATCCTCTTTTCCTGCTATTATATTCAACAATGTTGTCTTTCCCGAACCATTTTTAGCAATCAACCCGATTCTTTCACCCTCTGCTATTCCAAAAGACAATTCATCAAAAAGCAATAAGTCTCCAAACGATTTTCTTAATCCATCAACCTGTAAATAACTAACCATTTTACTTCATACTGATTTTGAATGTAAAAGTAACAAATAATTCTGGAACAAGAGGAAAACTAAAAAGATTATATACCTACTCCAATCTATCCTATTTTCTTCATTAATATAAAAACATCATACCTAAAATAATTATATAATATAATATCCTATCTTTCCACCATCATAAATATATTACACAGATTCGGCACTAAATTTATGACCAAATCGTAACAAAATGGCAGATTTTCTAGTGTAAAATAGACACTTATACCAGTATTTTAACTGTTTTTTAGAAGAAAAGTAGCTTTTTGAATAAACTTTTCACACAAAAACAGTTTTTTAATAAATAAAAACTGTATCTTTGTCAAGTTATGAAAAAAGAGAAGAGAGAAAATTCTCTCGCCAATCTTGTTATCCTTCTATACTAAAAACACACACAAAACGCCGACATTATCCGTTACGTACGCAAGACTCCCCAAAACATTCGGTCGGGAATGTAAGGTCTTGCCGAGAAACATCTTCAAAAAAATACCTTTTTCGAAAATTATAAAAGAATATATATCATATTCTCTTTCGTATTTTCGAAATTTTATTTGTAGAAGAAATCTCTAAAAACCTTTTTATCTCTCAAACCTAATTTATCCATCAAAACACCTATAAATAAAAAAATGGGTTGCGGAATTTATCCGCAACCCATTTTTTACAAGATATTTTTCTTAATAAGCTGATTTTATTGGTATCATTTTAAATGTAAAAGTATAATCACCATAAGGAAGTCTATATTTTTCCAGTGGCAAAGCACCCCAACTGTTGATACAACCTAAACCCATTTGAGCCTTATCAATACAGAAATTCGTCAAAGATGCCTTTTCCACTTCAGCAGCATGACGCTGTATTTTCTTTTCCCCCTCATCAAGAGACTCTATTGTATAATGTAATGCAGAAGCTGAAAAAGGAGCATCCGAAATAAAACTCAACCCTGCTCCATCAATATTTGTCAAGTTCCACCAACGAATATCACTTTTTGTCCCTGTTTCTTGAGGACGGATATAAGGATAATATTGTTCGTCAACAGATTGTTTATATACACCTAACAATGTTGAATTTTTCCGGTCTGCATAATTTTCAATAGGACCTCTACCATAATACAAAATACGATTAAATGATTCCGGCATCTGTATTTGCATACCAAAACGGAACATATCCGGCACCTCAGCTGTCGAAGATGCTGTCATTTTCTGTGTTATAACGATTTCTCCCACATTATTAATCACATAGCTCAATTCCAACTGAGCCGATACAGAAGGCATATCATATAATGCTTTTACCTTAATCAACCCGTTTTCTTCCACAATATCTAAAGACTTAAGTACAAATCCTGGATTTTTCCATACTCTATATTTCATTTGCAAACCAGCCCCAAAATCATTATCCGTAGGAGCTCGCCAAAAATTAGGCTTCAAAACAGCACCATCACTTAACATCGAAACTCCATCTACTACATAATTACATAACCACCCAGTAGATTTATCAAATGCAATATCCAATATATCAGACTTTAATGTCAATTTATTACCCATATCTTTAACAACAGGTAATTGGACAGATGTATTTTTATCCTGAATTTTATTCTTTATAGTAATAGCAGGTATAACACCATCTTTTATTACCAATTGATTATAAGCAACTACATACCCTGCAGGCAATAACTCTTCTGCTGCTTTTTTCTTAAATTCAATATTCAATAACAATTCCTTATCCGAAGGTAACGATGCAAAATCATAATTAAGTTTTATTGAAGATGTTTGTTGAGGCAAGACATTCAAATCAGGAACAACACCTTCTTGAATAGAAACGCCATCGGCCAAAATTTTCCATTGGGCATATATACCAGCCAAATCAGTAAAGAAATTTTCATTATATACAGCAACCTCTCCCTTTTGCAAGTCAACAGGTGATGCCCATATAGACTGATAAATATGACGTACTTCATCAGCATGAGGATTCGGCCGACGGTCAGGGCTTATCAAACCATTATCACAAAAATTATAGTCCGAAGGATCATCATGATTATTAAAATCTCCGGCATAAGCATAAATATCTATTCCATTTTTATTCTTTACTCGAACAGACTGATCCACAAAATCCCAAATATATCCACCTTGATAATTCGGATATTTACGCACCAAATCCCAATATTCTTTGAAACCTCCTTCTGAATTTCCCATGGCGTGAGCATATTCACATTGAATCAAAGGCATAGGTGGATTATTCTTTAAATATTTCTCACATGCATCATAAGGTAAATACATCGGGCAATATATATCCGTATTACTACCCAACTCTGCACGTTCATAATGAACTGGCCGAGAAGAATCGGTTTCCTTTATCCATTTATAACATGCTGTAAAGTTAGGACCATCTCCAGCCTCGTTACCTAAAGACCATACAATGACAGATGGATGGTTCCAATTACGTTGGACATTACGCTGATTCCGCTCAAGATGAGCTTTTGCATAGGCTGGAACCTTTGCTAAAGTCTCTTTATCATATCCCATACCATGAGACTCTATATTAGCTTCTGCTACGACATAAATACCATACTTATCACACAAATCATACCAACGACTATCGTCAGGATAATGACAAGTACGAACAGCATTAATATTATGCTCTTTCATGATTTTAATATCTTGTATCATTCGTTCTACTGATACAACATATCCGCCACGAGGATCTATCTCATGACGATTAGCTCCCTTAAACAAAACAGGCTTACCGTTGATTAACAACTGGGCATTTTTTATTTCAACTTTGCGGAAACCGACATTTATTGGAATAACTTCTTTTACTTGACCATTTTTGGCTTTTAATGTCGCTGTCAGCACATATAAATTTGGAGTCTCTGAAGTCCATTTAGCCGGATTAGTAACAGCCATAGTCACTTGAGCTTTCTTACCTTTCGCTTTAATTGTTTCCGATTTCACAACCTGACCTGCCGCATCTTTCAAATCCAAAATAACTTGAGCTCCAGAAGCTTTACTCGACAATTCAACGTCTATATCCAAAACTCCATTCTGATATACAGCATCAAGGTCTGGAGTTACTCGAATATCTTTTATATATTCCTTATTTCTAACGTACAGATAGCAATCGCGTCCGACTCCCGAATATCGAAAAAAGTCTTGGTCTTCAAGATAAGTGCCATCACACCAACGAAATACCTGAAAAGCTATTACATTTTTACCAGGTTTCAAATATGGAGTCAAATTAAATTCAGCTTCCAATTTGCTATCTTCACTATAACCCACATATTTCCCGTTTACCCATAAATACATGTTAGATGTAACAGAACCAAAATGGGCAAATATTTCTTTGTCCTTCCATGATACAGGTATAGTAATCTCCCGACGATAAGACCCTACATGATTATTTTCTACCGGAACCTCTGGAGGATTATTTTTAAAATGTTTCCGCCAGGCATACCCAATATTCACATAAATCGGGTCACCATACCCATAAATCTCCCACATTCCGGGCACAGGTATTGTCTTCCACGAAGAGTCATCAAAATTATTTTTATAAAAATCTGTTGGTCGAATATCCGAATCTTTTACCCAATAAAACTTCCATGCCCCATTTAAAGTCATAAAATTGGACGATTGGCTTGGTTCCTGGTTACAAGCCACTTCCGAATTTTCATAAGCAAAATAATGGGAATGCATCGGCAGCCGGTTAACAGCATTTACACCCGGATCTTTCCACTCGTTTCCTTGAGCAAATACGCTCATACCGGCAATCAGAAAGCCGGCAAGAATGTTCTGTCGTTTCATTTTAATGGTATTATTGTGTGTTATCATAATATCGATACAAATATAAAAAGAATTCTTACTAAAGTGTTCCTTTTACATTTATTTCACATATTTAATTATAGATAAAACGACTTAACTTTCAAAATCTATATCAAATTTTTCTGATTAAAGATAAAAATGTAGATTATAAATCTTTTCTGAAATAATATATCTAAAAAATTTCTATAGGCCTCTACAATATTCTAAAAATTAAAATGCAAAGCTATACGAACTCCACTTTTACTTATATTAGGTAAATTCCGATAAGTCAATCTCCATACATAATCAATGCGTAAAACTGTAAAAATATTATCCAATCCGACACTTGCTTCCATATAAGGCATCTTACTCATCAATTGAGTTTCTTTAGGAAATATAAATATACTATTCTCAGGATTGTTCTTTTTCGTCAAATTTCCGTACAGCCCTCTAAAAGCAACTACTTCTCTCAATTTCAAATATTTAATCAAAGGTATACGATTCAGCAGAGCACCGTTAGCCCAATAAGTAAGGTCCCAAGAAACATACTCATCATTAATAAATTCCATAGGATTCATCAGTTCATACGACTCTTCTCGAATCGTATATGACAAATTTGCATTCGGAATTATCAACATAGGATAAGGAGCTTTATCCCAAACTTTTCCAGCCTTAATTAAAATATCGGTATATCCAAAAGCAGAAAACCAAAAACGCTTCTGTATGCCCAATTCCGTATGGTTTACATTATACTTGCTATCAAATATACCTTTAATACCAACCGTATGGCTCAGAGTAAATATAGGAGCATCTTTTGTAATAGGATAACGTGTCGTCTTAGTTTGATAAAATTTCTCATTCGGTGCGTAACGCAACTTTATTTCAGCTTCAGCTTGAGAATATTGTCTCAATCGAGTTCCATTCTGCAATATAAACTCCACTTGCGGTGAAGCAGTCGCATACTCCGTCATATAACGAGCATTCAATCCATATGAAAAACCACTTTCATGTTCTCTCAAATAGTTTATTTCCGATTTTCTCTCATATACACTCCTATCATCCTTCATACGCTTCAAAGATAGAAAGATATTATCCTTATTCGTATAAAGATAATGTTGTCCCAATTGATTCAAATCATAAGTATGCGATACTTTCAGAGAATGTATAGGAAATTCCCGAGCATGATATTTTTTCTTATTGAAAGAATATTCTACTTCCGCTGAATACTTAAATTTTTTATCTCTGGTACCATAAGCTACATATCCTCGTGTAAACCAGTTCGGACTAAGGTTGGCCGTCGTCAATCCACCTACCCTGAAACGGGCACCTTCGACACCATTTCCACTAATAGTCGTATTCATCGGTCCTATATCGAATTTACTATCCTTTGCCGTCTCGATATATCCTGAAACCAAAATTGATATAATCTTTTCCGTATAATAGAAAACCGGAACAGACCTCAATTTAACCAACAATTTATCTACGGCATTCTCTTTTGATTTAATAGGAATTTGCCGATTATCAGCCCAGTAGGCATCGGGCTTCACTTCTGCGTCATCTTCAACAATAACATTCCCCTCTTTCGAAAAAAGAGACATATCTTCCGGTGGCGAAAATTCATAATTATTATAACTTGTCAACCTTCGGGCATACAGACCTTGTGTTCCAGGAACTAACTGGAATTCTACAATCATATCGTCTTTCTCTTTAATACGGGTTCCATCTTTCGCACGACTATATTCCTGATTAATGGCCATATTACTTACATAATTCAAATTTATGTCTTTCGGCACATTTAATTTTATTTTCTTTACAAAATAGGTAGAATCAAGTGTAACATACAGATGCCCGGTAAACCCAAACGACTCGGAATTAAATGGAACAAAACCCAAATCAACACATTTTTCTCCATTAACATCCAATGTATCCAACAAATAATATTTATAGAAAGACGGTCCTATATTAGATAATGGACTTACAAATCGATTTAACATGATATTTACATCATTATTATAAATATCTACCTCTTTAAAGACCTCATCATAGAACTGTTGAAGACTTTCTTGATTAAACATTTCATCGATTCCAGCTCTTTTTATTCCGGTTACAAATTTCTTCTCTGTATGAGGATCTTTTCTGTAATAATTTTTCGCAACTTTTTCTTTAATGGACACAGTCAATATTGGTTTGCCTGATACCTCCGACGTATCCACATAATCGAATATAAACTGAAATTTCTTAAATAACCACTTTTTTTTCTGCTCCTCCGAAAAATCATTTAATGCCAATGTTAATTTTTCATATTCATCATATTGATAAAAATCCTGGTTTTTAGGACTATAATCATCTCTATGAGCAATCATTTTCTTCACAAATTCCACCGCCGGATTACCTTTCCTTCTATACTTTTCCTTTCCTGGGGTAATTACTACTTCCTTAACAGTATAAGATGCCGATAGCAAAGCAACATCTATATGGTTAGTAATTCCTTTACGTACCGGAACCGATTTTTCTACATATCCCAAAGACGAAAATACAACCTCTGTGCAGTTGCCTGTCGTACGCAAAGAATATTTACCGTTTTCATCAGTCATTCCTCCTACTTGGGTACCCTTCAAAAAAACAGAGACATACGACAAAGGCTCATGAGTCAACGAATCTGTCACAATCCCTGTCACAACTGTAGTTTGTTGTGCATACACCTTCACAGGCAATAATAAACACACAATGACTATATATAATGCAATTTTTATATTTTTGGTCATAAAGATATTTTCAATATTTTTTCAGCTCCGCAAATGTAGAGAAAATATTAAAACTATTCTAACTAAAAAAGTTTTCGCCAATTCAGTTTAACATAGTTTAATTTCTCATTCCCCAGATTTCATTTTATAAACTAAATATTCCACTCTATCTTTACAAAAAATCAAAATAAGTTAAAGCAACAGCACATTTCATCACAATGGGTAAAGAAATAGAACGCAAGTATTTAATTAAAACAGATAATTACCGAAGTTGTTCGAGTAAGAAGTATTACAAACAAGGTTACCTGTCTACATCAGAAGAACGAGTCGTACGAATACGTATAGTAGAAGAGAAAGGATTCATAACGATAAAAGGCAAAAATAAAGGTGCAACCCGATTAGAATACGAATATCAAATTCCAGTAAACGAGGCTAATGAACTCATTGACACATTGTGTATACATCCTATTATAGAAAAATTCCGCTATACTTGTAAAATAGATGACTTAACGTGGGAAATTGATGAATTTTTGGGTGACAATACAGGTCTTGTTATCGCTGAAGTTGAACTACCTGAAGAAAATTATCCTATAATCCTCCCCGATTGGATAGGGAAAGAAGTTACAGGCGATACCCAATATTACAATTCCAATTTAGTCAAACATCCATACAAAGAATGGAAATAACCCGGACTGAAAAAGAGAAGAAGACAAGCCTCTCATTTCCCTTATCTTCTTCTCTTCCCAATTAAAAAGCATCTGTCACGATACGAATATCCCTCCGACCAGGAAATTGAAATACTAACCAGACTTTGCCGTTCTTTATTTGCTTTATTTCTACTTTTTCTGAAATAAGATACTGGATATCCTGACCGGACTCTTTATAAACGACCAGACCATCATCCAAAATTCCCGAAGAGGTAAATGTCCCTAAAGCACTTGCCCTGAAAAATGAATCTTCATCATCTACCCAAGAATAATCATAGGTGACACTTCCCAAAGCAGATACACCTAAAGCATTGACATCTTTCTGCATAGAAAATACTCCTCCTTCTTGAGCATCCATTTTTATGGAGACATCTCTCCAGCCTTCAATACGGGAAGTCTCATCTTTTATAAAATCAGTTTCCAATTGCGCATTTTCTACAACTGTAATTGTACATGTTTGTTGATCTCCCCCTTCCCCTGTAACAGTCAATGTCGTACTACCTACCTTTATACCTGTTATATGCACTACTCCATTGCTTACAGATAGAGCAACAATCCGGTCATTTGATAACTCCGTAGTAAAATTTTCACTCCCCGAAACTTGTAATAATGCAGTTACTCCGACTTTTACATCCACTCTTGAAAAATTCAATTGTATAGGTGCATAAGTTTTATTATCTTCCTTACATCCTACCCAGAAAAGCAAAGATACAAGTATTCCTATTTTATATGTCACGCTTATATATTTCATAATTTACTTTATTTAACGATAATACGTATATTCCCACTATTCGATGCAGATTTCCATCTTATGACATGAGTACCTTTACCTGCTTCAGAAGGGCTAAAAGTATTTCCACTTACACCATCACCACTCCACGTCACTCCAGCATCCACAACATTAAGAAGCAGAGAAACCGAAGAATCAGAAACTGAATAGACAGACTTCAGACCGACCGGATATATTCTTTCTATTGAAGCAGGAGCACACACACCTTTCACCGGAATTGTTACTTTATTAAAGTTACTTCCAGAGAAAGTCAATAGTGCACTATGAATTCCAATAGAAGAAGGCGCATACGTTACCACATAACGAACTCCCCTATTTACTTCATCTGAAGACAAAGACGTTGTCGGCAATTTAAAGCAAGAATTTCCCTCTATCGAAACATCTACGGCAGACGATATCAACCCTCCTTTCACCATTAATGGCAGCTCTCTGGACTGGCCTAAATAAGCAACAGGAGCAACATATAATTCCCCATCGATAGGTGTACTGATGCCTGCACCAAAATAAAATATTTCTCCATAATGGTCTCCCCATATATATTCAACCAAATCCGGATAATCAATAAAGGGATTTCGATTATACTGGAATGAATATACAGCTTCATTCCTATTTTTTTCTTTTTGACTAACTGGGTCTTGACGATGCCATTTCAACAACAAACTTTTTCCATAGTCCGTCAATGTAGGATATGTATTACTGGCAAACATGGAAGTCACCGACCAAGTATAATCCTGATAACAAGTAACCAGATACAAATACATCCGAGCAAAATCACCTTTATACTCATCAGCCGGCTCAAAAGCCCGAGTAGTTGTTACTCCAATAGTAGCAATGCCTACTGTAGAAACTCCATTGCTAAAAGAGACCGAACCTGTTATTTCACCCAAAGGGTAATTCGATTTTGCTGAATTGGCACTGGCGTCAGAAGGAACCAAATGATGCAAATCGTAAGATGCATCTTTTTTGAATGGGGACTGAGAATCTCCCCACCAACTTTTAGGAGCACTGTGCTCGATGTTCATTTCTCGGTTCGAGCCGGATTGTCCGCTCGGGAAATAACGGACAATGTCAGAATACATATCCCAAATAGAACCCTCAGGGTGCCCTGTTATCCCAGAAGGATAAACATCACTTTTTCTAAAAACCGTCCACGTAGAACCATAGGCCGATCCGTAAGGAATTCGCTTATGTTCCTTCAGTATTTGGTAAAGGGAAGTCTTCAACTCAGCTCCCGATTTTCCACTTGCATTTGTATAATACCCTACAGGTATATCTGCAAATAAAAGTGAAACAATAAACAAAGATAAAAAGGTAAGATGAATACGCTTTCCGGTCATAAATGCGGATTTTAATTTATTAATAGGGCATAAAGATACTAAATATTCGAATCTCTTTTACTGTCTATCTTATGCTTTTACATATTTTTCTGTTATGAAAAATAAATAAAGGGCTTTCTGCAAATGCAGAAAGCCCTTTATTTATTTTTTAAACAAAAATCTGTCTCTTATTGTTTCTCTGCAATGGAACATTCTCCAATAAAGAAATCACCACAATTTCTATATGCTCTGATTTCAAACTTAAATCCTACAGCATTTTCCGGGGCAGTTACTGTCGTTGTATACGAACTCCATTCGCCTATACTATTCGGGAAATATTTGTTATTAGTACGCAAAGGGTCGTTCGCTGCATCATCTTTACCAGCTTCCGGTAAGTATACATAAGTATTATTGGCATCCAAGAAGAAACTCCACAATCTCAATCCGGAGTCATTCTTACCTCCGGTAACATTATAATACCAAACAGTAATATCATATTGCTTTCCGGCAGTGATTCCTGTCTTCAATGTTTGAGTGATATAAGTTGTTCCCGTCACATTAGTAAGGCTCAAAGACGTCGTACTCGGAGCATGCACTGTAGTAGTCGACTGAGCCCATACGGTAGATGCATTATTTCCTTTTGTCCAATTTGGGAAACCGCCATCTGTAAAAGTAGCAAAATCTCCATTCAACAATAGATTTTCCCCAGGCTGTACAGGAGCCTTCACTTCAATTTTAAATGTTTGAGTATCTGAAACATTGTTATTCTTTGCGGTAATGGTTATGTCACCTGTAGTCTCTTCTGCAGAAGGAGCTGTACCACTAATTACTGCTGTACCATCACCATTATCCTGAATTGTCAACCAAGAAGGTAATCCCGTTGCAGAGATTTCTGTATTACCAGAAGGATTATTTACTGTTGTCTTAACTGTATAGTTATATTCGCTACCAAGAGTTACAGTCGTTACAGCAGCCGATGTAATACTAACTGTCGTTACGGTCGTTACATCCTTACCAAAAACAAAATTATCGATACACCATGTCGTAGACTGTTGGCTTCCCCCCGTACCTTTATAATGGAATCCAATAAATATGGTACCCGAATATGCCGATAAATCTATATTTCCGGAAGAAATAAACGAATAATTTGTTGTAGAAGCTGTCGGCATATTAAATCCGGTCAACTTTGTTTCCTTAGTTGTACCATTATCGCATTGTAATACATACACACCGAACTCTGTTGATTCTTTCCAATAAGCCTGTGCCAAATCAAAAGAAACAACCTTATTTGCAGCTTCAGATACATTCAATGCCGGAGATATTACCCAACAATCGACATCACTCGTAGCATTATGAGCTGTAGCCTGAATATAAAAATTACCATCAAATTCTTTTCCCTGGAATTGGCGGGTACCGCTAACGATTACATTTTTCCATCCTTGAACATTAAAATTTTCGTTATCAACTACTCCTGTCTGAAAATCAAAAGTATATTCTGAAACCGGTGTTGCATCGCCACAAACATCAACAGTACCTGTCGTACCGCCGCCACCGCCACCCGGAGTTTCAACCCAATCTTCATCATCATCTGATGAGCAAGCTGCAAAACCTACCATGGTAGCCGCCAAAAGCATCCATACTAATTTTCTCATTTTTTTCATAATTATCTGTTTTTATTGGTTAGTATACAAATCTTATTCATAAAAACTTTTCGATAAGTCATCCAAAGAACGAATTGTCAACTGATAATCGCCCTGAGAAGAGTTTTTATCATGAAACCAGCCTAAAATTGCAATAACCGACCCTTTCTTTTCTTTACGCGGAATAAGAGTATTTGCAAAATGAGCATATTCACTTGTCGCTATATTTACTGTTCCCGTTCCATCCGATATCTCTCGAGATTGAGGAAAACCTATATTATAGCCTGCATCCACACTGTAGGTCGACGGAGCATAAATAGGATTTCTTTGGTACTTATTCGTGTTTCCTGTCTGCTTTATACTCTCTTCTATCGTTATCATCTGGTCATATGGCAAAAGCTCTTCACCATCTCCACGACCGGTAAACTGCACATCCTTTATCAGTATAAGACGTCCATACCACGTAGAATCTAATCCGGCCAAGTCTGCTATTGTTTTCTCTTCAGGCACTACTTTACTTTTATCAGGCAACCCAATTCTTTGAAAATGCTCCGGTACAAGAGAATAAGGTATACGTCCCGGCTCAAAACGAACTTTCGGGCTGAATGCATTAGGCGGGTCATTACGAAAACCATAAACTCCAATCTGGGGCATTTCGGCATAACGTCCCATCATCAAGCCGTTACATTTAATCGAAACGACTTGCCCCAATGGAAAAATACCGCTTAAACTACCGGCATCAATAGAAACTTTAATGGCAGACTTATCAACCAAATCTTCCAACATAAAATATTTATAAATGTTCGAAGCCGTATCACAAGTCGTTACACGTCCGGTAATATAAATATCTCCCGGTGCCTCCATAGGGGTTAAAGAAAACAAGTTCTTATAAGTGTCGCCCGTTTCCCGGCATATCATAAAACTCTTGCCTTTATAATCCACTGAAATTTTCAACCGACCATCGGTCTGAGATACACTCTTCACCGGATATTGCATCGGGTCTTGGTTTACGGTAAAATATGTATAGCCGGCATCCGGATCAAATTTTAATGTATCATCCTTCCCGAACACATATATATTATCTATACGATCATACATGGCTATCAACTCGCCAATAGTCATATTTGCTTTCCATGCCCGAGGATCTCCTTCAGGTATAATCACTAAATCTTCCGGAACATTATCAAAATCATTTACACAACTACTAAAAGCTGCTACGGCCAAAAACGTTGCGAATAAATATTTTATCTTACTCATAATATAATTCTATTCCGTTATTTATTAAAATTTAAATCCAACATTGAGGAAACAATTAAATCCCCATGCATAATAATATTTATTAGGATATTTATCGACCAGCTCTATGTCTTTGTTCGGAGTCTTATTATTGCGTCCTATACGGCCTTGCTGATACCCACCAGTCACCATATTTTTATTATTCAAGATATTACTAAAACTCAAATTTATATTCAGCGACTGTTTACGGTTATTGAAATATATCAATTTTCCAACCGAAGCATCCAGCATAAATCCTCCATCGAGTTTTTCCTGGGTCCCAAACATTTTCAGCAAAGCTTGGGAGCGTTCTTTCTCTTCTTTCGTATACGTCGAACCTTTGGGCTTCAAATAACCGCTATACTCTATCTCCTGACCTGCCTCATTCAAATAAGTACCACCATAGTAGTTCATCTGAGTAAAATGAGAGGGTGAAAAATCGAGATAATTATTATCAAAATAAGACAATGTTACATCGGCAAACCACATCTTTGGATGGAAATAATCCAAAGTTATACTTGCTGCCAATTGAGGACCTGTACTTACTCTCAAATCTTTTGTATACACCCGTTCGATAATATCTGAATTTTTTGCATCCGCCGGAGTCTTTGGGAGTTCTCCGGTCAAAAGGTTAGCTCCATTTTCCGCACTCATTACTCCGACAGCATTATTCGTATAACGGTAATCCCCATATGTTCCTGCAACAGATACAGAAAAACTGTCGTTCAACTTAACCGAAACCCCGGCTTCTACCCCTAAATACCGTTTATTTACTCCAGAAAGCGTATGATTCACAAAAGTACGGAACTCATCATTATAGTATCCTGTAGCTTCGGTCCCGTCCTGCGTAATCGTGTGGAATCCTGTAATACGCCCTTTTACGATTGGTGTATTAAACTGATAAGTCAAGTCATAAGAATACACTCTTTCAGAGGGGAGGTCCTTAATTTTATATTGTCTTGGATTTTTCGGATTTATTATTACTTTACCTATCTGGGTATCCTTCACTCTCGGAGCGACATAAGCATAACCTGCATAAGGAGCACGAGTTTCTGCCAATCCATTCAGCACTAATCGATGCCGTCCATTGATTTTATAAGTCACACCAATTTTACCACTCGGATCTACAAAATTCAGTACTTTGCCCTTGCCATAAGACGTAGCTCCGATTACTGCAGCACGACCATTCTCCATTTTACCTTCACGCCAGAAAGATGTAGTAGAGAGACGAAATGCCGCAGAAATATCAAATTTCGTCAAAGACAAATTTCCCTGAATAAAAGCTCCGGCTTTTACTACATTCATATTATAATCATATCCGAAACGATCACCCTCGTAAATTTTCCGATTAGGATTACGCAAATCATTCTGAATTATCATATTATTATCAGAAAAATCTCGCTCGGCAAATTGGTCTATATCAATCCACTGTTTACCACCCAACAAATCATTCATCGTTTTATAATGTTTACCTATCGAGTAATTAACATCAATACCTGCCAGCATATTTACCCACTTATTAAAACGATTGCTATATGTAGAATTAAAAGTAGTTTCTACCAAATCATTATGCCTTTGCTCCAAAACGTATTTTGCACTTCCGTCCGGATTAGCAACATTATTGAGATAGTTAGTATGATACAATGAGTTCCAGTTTATCTGAGTTATATCGGTATTATTATTTAACCATTGGTCTTTTATCTCATTGACCAAATCATAATCTATATTCTCTGGTGAATCAAACAATTCATTTATCTGATAACTCGGCATATTTCTGTAATAATCGGGGCGCGGGTCAGCTGCATTATAAAAACTAAGAGCCGTATTACTATAATTACTGTAATGGAACCCTATCCCAGATTTTAGATGCTGGGTTTCTGTTATTTTATAATCCCAATTAAATATAGCCGTCGGATCAAAGCTGTTTACAACACGAGAACTACGTTTCTTTCCATCTTGATATCCCCAATAAGGATTATAATATATCGAACGCAAATCATATACTTCTTGTGTCACTGCAGCCGATTGTGCCCTCTTCGTAGGAGCTCCGAAAGTTGTCAAAGAAATACGATGTCTGTCATTTATAACCTTTTCACCTGAAAGGAAATAACCCCAAGAATTATAAAAAGTCCCTTCTATAATCCCTTCATTGGCCCAACGGAACACAGCTGACCCAGTAAATGCCCAACCATTATTCATCAATCCCGTTGCATAAGTCGCCGTTGCTCTTAAATTATACGAACGATTTGTATAAGCGACACTCGCTTTTGTCCCCGCAGCATAAGCACTTGCCCGAGTATTTATATTCGTTACCCCTCCTAAACTACCATAAGCAAAAGTAGGCATCTCTATTCCATTCACAAGATCCTTATTACGAAAAGCATCGTTCAAACCGCCTAAACTTGAATAATTAAATCGACCTCGTTCCTGGTCATTAAAATTCACACCATTTATATATGTAGTAGAAGCATTTTGTTCGTACCCTCGTACACTAAACCGCATAGGACTATAATTATAACTTGCGGCATTTAGAAAAACATCATCTGATGCTCCTGCAAGATAAGAAGCCGACTGAGAAGAAACATTGTCATCGTCATCCAAATCGGATTCATCAAAGAGACGGATATTTTCCTCTGATTTCGGAACAACTCCAGCCGCCTTAATCAACGCAATATTTCCTAAATCTATCTTCTCTCCTTTTTTAATTAATATATTCTGCGTGAATATCTGATAACCTGGAGATTCGATTATCAATTCATCAGTACCCGGAGATAGATTTTTAAAAATAAATTTACCATTCTTCACAGATGGTACAGAGACATTTTTCACTTTAAGAGAAACTTTTGCTCCTACGACAGGAGATCCAGTTCCGAAGTCTATAATCACACCTTTCAGCTCGGATTTCTGAGCAAAAGCCGAAATGCTGAAAAAGAGCATTATAAACAACCATAGATTTCGATTCATAAATACAAGGTTTAGTTTATAATAATAGTTGTTTTAGCTTTAATTCCATCCATCTCCAATTTTGGGAAATAGGAATGCAAATTAACACATTTTTTTTGATTATTCATGTTACAATTACATTATATTTTCTATATTGATATGTTAAAATCACAAACCAAAAGCCTTTAAATAAAGGGATTAGTTACGCTTTAACGAAAGTTACATCCAAGCTTTCAATTCATAATCAAAGAATTAGTAAATATTGAACAAGAAAACAACCACATTTTTTTGAAATTTCATCAAAACGGCATACATATTTCATTTTTTTTTCTGATTTTTGTAAAAGTCTAAATTAGGAGTGAAATTTGAAGAATAAATTATTTGGCATGGTAGATTAATAAAACAACATTATTATGAATCATGAACAATTTTTTAATCCATTTTGTTCGCCTAAAATACAGAAACAGAAGGACATTCCAATAATCAAGTGGACAATCAAACGGAATTAGCTCCAAGAATAAATACAAATAAAAAAGAGAACTAAACACTTTATACTAATGAGAAAATTCAGCTTAATTTTTATGTTGGCCTGCACATGCACATTGGCCATTCTCGCCCAGAACCAAAATAAAAAACTGGCCGTTTATTCAATTGCCTTTTATAACTTGGAGAATCTCTTTGATACAATAAACCAACCAGATGTCATAGACGAAGAATTCACCCCTCAAGGTGCCATGAAATGGGGATCAATGAAATATCATAATAAATTGAATAACTTGGCTTATGCCATTAGTCAATTTGCTTTGGATTACTGTCCGCAAGGACCAGCTGTAATCGGAATTTCTGAAATTGAAAATCGCGGAGTCATAGAAGACCTCATAAAAACCGGACCTCTTGCCAACAGAAATTACGGTATAGTACATTACGATTCACCTGACCGCCGAGGGGTAGACGTCGGACTTATCTATAACGCAGACTTGTTTACCGTCGAAAGCAGCAAAAGTGTTCGTCTGGTTTATCCTGCAGATACATCTATGAGAACACGAGACCAGCTTGTGGTTACAGGAACACTGGCGGGCGAACGTATGCACTTTATTGTAAACCATTGGCCTTCACGTCTAGGTGGAGAGAAAAATTCTCGCCCTAAAAGAGAAGCAGCTGCCGCTCTTACCAAACATTTGGCAGACTCACTCATCCAAGCAGATCCTGACTCTAAAGTTGTTATTATGGGAGATTTAAATGACGATCCGAATAACAGTAGTACAAGTAAAGTTTTAGAAGCCAAGAAAAAACAAAACGAGGTCAAACCCAGAGGTTATTTCAATACGATGTGGCCTATTTTTGCTAAAGGTATAGGCTCATTGGCATATCAAGGTCAATGGAATCTATTCGACCAAATCATTATTTCAAGCAATCTGTTAGGCAAAGATAGATCAACGCTCAAATTTATAAAGGCAGAAGTATTTAATCGGGATTTTTTAAAACAAGAAGAAGGAAAATATAAAGGATATCCTAAACGAACACATGCAGGAGGGGTATATCTAAATGGGTATAGTGACCACTTCCCTACCATGATTTATCTGGCCAAAGAAGTAAACTAGACTTTACAATAAGCTGACCAGTCCTAAATAATCGTAACAGTAGATTTGAAATTATTCTTATTCAGGATAATAATTTCAAATTTATCAAATAAGTTTTCTTTATACATTTACAAACTATAAATGCATAAAGAAAACTTAAAATATGTAAATATCCAAGTTAATACTATCTCTACATTTCATATTGGCTCTAACACCATGATAATAATATCCATTGCACTTATCAATTCCCTACCATTTATTCTTCTAATAATTACATACTAAAAAATAAAGTAAGTATCAATAACAAACCTATTATTGGAATTATCTGATATAGAACAAGAAAGTATCTCAAATTTATAGTTACTGAACTACTTCAATATATAGATTGAACTAAAATAAGGTAATTCCCGCCCCAGACTCAAAAAAATTATATATATATAACAGAATTCGACCAAAAAGTTATCTTTGTATATATGAATATGTTAAAAAAAACTTTATGTATACCTTGAAAGAAATATCTGATAAAAAATCCGAACGAGATTTTATTACATTACCAATAAAGTTATATAAAAACAATCCATATTGGATACGCCCTTTAGATAATGATATCAAACAAATATTCAATCCGGTAAAAAACCCTTATTTCAAACATGGAGAATGTACCAGATGGGTTCTTTATGACAATAGTCAATGTATCGGCCGTATTGCGGCATTCATAAATTACCAAACAAGTCATATAGATGACTATACTGTCGGACAAATGGGATTTTTTGAATGTATCAACAATAAAGACGCTGCATTCCTCTTATTTAATACATGCCGCAACTGGCTTGAAAATAGAGGAATGGAAGCGATGGAAGGACCCGTAAACTTCGGTGAACGTCTACATTGGTGGGGGTTACTCACCAATGGATTCGACCGTTGCCCCAACTATGCAATGCCTTATACACATTCTTATTATAAAGACTTTTTTGAGTCATACGGTTTTAAAGATTACTTTCAGCAATTAACCTATCGTACACATTTAGTAATGGATAATCTTTCCCGAATTGTTGTATGGAAATCAGAACGCTTACTCCGTAACCCTGATTATCAGATACTCTCTTATGGAGATATAGGTCATAAAAAAGCAGTCTTATCGTTATTTGATATATATAACCAAACATGGAATCCTCAAACACACGGAGTAGATGGCATGACCCTCGAACAAATAGAAACTTTATATCGAAAATTAAGACCGATACTTGACAAAGAACTTATATATTTTGCTTACTTTAAGAACCGACCTATCGGATTCTTTATTATGTTCCCTGAAATAAATCAACTCATAAAACAGATGAACGGTAAAATGAATTTTTTCGGGATATTAAAATTTTATTACTATTTACGAACAAAAAAAGTGGACACAGCTTTAGGACAATTATTTGGCATAATACCCGAATTTCAAGGTAAAGGAGTTGAAGCTGCAATGATTACTCGGTTTTGTGAAATAATTATAGAAAGAAATTCTCCATATAAATATTTAGAAATGAATTGGATTGGAGATTTTAATCCTCAAATGATACATTTAATGCAATATATTGGAGCCAAAAGAGTAAAAACGCACGTTACATATAGAAAACTATTTCGTGAAAATATCCCTTTTTCACGAAAAGCCGATTTTCAAAAAAACAGAACCAAAAATGTATAAATATTCAATATACATGTATAAATAGAGATATTTTTACATATAAATACATATTTGATCCATAAAATTACAATATAATATTTTGATAATTCAAATATTCATTCTTACTTTGCATAATCAAAAAGTGAGGAAAAGTGATATTGCAACGATTGAAAAAATGGATGCTTCCTATAGCAATGATCACCGGTGCTGTTTTTTATCGGTACGTTCAAATAATTTCTTTTTTAACTCCGTACCTAATATTCATCATGCTTTTAGTTACATACTGCAAACTATCTTTACGCAATATGAATTTATCACCTTTGCATGTATGGTTATTAGGGATACAAGTCATCGGAAGTCTCCTCATATATGTCTTATTATATTCGTTCGATCCTTTAGTAGCAGAAGGAACCTTTATATGCGTATTCTGTCCCACCGCTACCGCAGCCGCTGTTATAACTGGAATGTTGGGAGGCGATATTGCTTGTCTGGCAACTTACAGTCTTTTGAGTAATATGACCGTTGCAATTATTGCCCCTTTTATATTTTCATTTATGGGAGATCACATTTCCCTTCCTTTCTTTGAATCCTTTCTAAAAATCGGTACCGAAATGATTCCTTTATTGATATTTCCGTTCGTCTGTGCCTTAATATTACAAAAGTTTCTACCCAAAGTACATTCTGCTTTACAAAATCATCAAAGCATCTCATTCTATTTATGGGCCATATCCTTGACTATAGTCATGGGAAAAACTGTATCCTTTATTGCCAGTAGAGGAAATGCAGAATACAAAGAAGAAATTTTAATTGCTCTTTTTGCTCTTATCGTCTGCATATTACAATTTATATTGGGCAAATTAATAGGTAAAAAATATTACAATACAATTGCCGGAGGGCAAGGATTGGGGCAAAAAAATACAGTATTAGCAATATGGATGGCTCTAACCTACCTCAATCCGTTAGCTTCTATAGGTCCTGCATCGTATGTCGTTTGGCAAAACAGCATCAATTCTCTCCAATTATGGATAAGAGAAAAAAGAAACTAAAATTTAAAAAATACATTATAGCAACTTTCTAATCTCTATTATGAATATTTTATTAGATGTACATACCCATACAGTGGCCAGTGGACATGCATTCAGTTCTCTACAAGAAATGGTTCATACTGCTTCTGAAAAGCACTTGCAGATATTAGGCATTACCGAACACGCCCCTGGAATTCCGGGAACGTGCCATCCCATTTATTTTCGCAACCTACATGTCGTTCCTCGAAAAATGTATGGTATCGAATTATTATTAGGAGCAGAGCTAAACATTATCGACTATATGGGACATATCGACTTAGATGAATTCTACCTCCAAATGTTAGATATAAAAATAGCAGGTATTCACTCTCTTTGTTATACTCCCGGCAACATAGAAGAAAATACCTCTGCCATGATAGGTGCAATTTCCAACCCATATATAGACATTATCAGTCACCCTGGAGACGGCACAGCTACTCTACTTTTCGAACCAGTTGTTTTAGCTTCAAAAAAATACGGTACTTTATTAGAGATAAATAACAGCTCCCTGAATCCAGTCAGACACAAAACTGAAGCTCGTAAAAATAATATAGAAATACTTCAATTATGTAAAAAATACGAAGTCCCGGTAATACTTGGCAGTGATGCCCATATATCATTCGACATAGCAAATTATGAAAATATTTATCCTTTACTTCAGGAAACAGAATTTCCACAAGAGCTTATCATAAATGATAAACCTGAAACTTTCAAAAAAAGAATAAATGCAACTCCTTAAAAACTATAAACAAATTTAAAATTTAAAATCGGAACAAGATTGCAATGGACCTTTTCTCTAAAATTCATTTGTGAATTTTCTGATAAATCTTTAAGTTTGCGACCGGCATTTATTTCTTTTAGAAAAAAAGAAAATAAAAAAAATGACAAATTCGAATAATTCATCAGAGAAAGAAAGAGAACTTGTATTAAAACTAATTCAAGGTAATGAAGATGCTTTTTGCGAATTATATTCCTCTTATAAGCATCGCCTCATCTACTTTGCAATGAAATTTCTCAAATCATCCGAATTTGCAGAAGACATCTTTCAGGATACATTCACAACCATTTGGCAAACACGAAAATTCATTAATCCAGATATTCCTTTTTCATCTTTTCTATATACTATAATGCGAAACCGTATCTTGAATTTATTGCGTAACTTAGACAACGAAGCAGAACTGAAAAACTATATCTTTGACCAAGCTATAGACGCCCACGAAGATATCGAAGAACATTTATTTTCAAAAGAATTTATGAAATATTTTACTTGTGCTATGGAAAAACTGACACCACGCCAACGAGAAATTTTTGACATGAGCAGAAATCAAGATATGTCTCATAAAGAAATTGCTCAAAAATTAGGCATCTCACTCAACACTGTACAAGAGCATATTTCAATTGCATTAAAAACTATCAGAACCTATTTAGATAAACACGCAGGGCCTTATGTCAATATTGTAATCTTCTTATTTTTATTGAAATAAAGACTAATAATACTTTCAATTTTATAGATAAATCCTTCCCTATTTTTCAATCTTTAAACAATATATAGTTAATATAAGTTAAATACACCCCAGCAAAATAGAATTTCCGTGTAGTATAATTGTAACGAAATTATTACAATTATTCACTTTATGAAAAAGGAAGAGGATAAAAAGAAGAAAATTTATCGCTATTTAGATAATTTATATAGCAAATCGGAGGTCGAAGATATATTAAAAGATATTCAAAATCCCGAAATGCAAAGGGAAGTGAATAAAATCAGTCTTGAAATGTGGGAAGAAAGTATCAGCAAACCTCCATTCTTACATCACACAGAACAAGAGAAATATAAGCAAGAAGCAAGAATATTATTGCATAAAATCGAAAAAAAACAATTCAGATTCAGAAAACAGGTATGGGGAGCAATTGCATGTATTATAATATTATTAATCAGCATAATAAGCATCAAAGAATATAAAATATCGGAACATAAACACATACTTTTTACCGAAATAAGTACATCGTTCGGAGAAAAGAAGGAATACATACTTCCCGATGGTTCTAAAGTCTTGTTGAATGCATGTTCTACTATAAAATTTCCCCAGCAATTTCAAGGAAAAAACCGGGAAATCGAACTGAATGGTGAAGCTTATTTTGAAATAGTACACGACAAAAAGAAAAAATTTCTAATCAAAACTGACAATTTTATAGTAAAAGTGTTAGGAACTAAATTCAACGTAAAATCATATACGGAACAAGAAACTGCATTAGTAAGTGTAAAATCTGGGAAAGTCGAAGTCGAATTGCCACAAGCCAGCATGAAATTGACAGCTAATGAACAAGTCCAAATTCAAGCTAACGGAAATGAATTTATAAAGAAAAAGGAAGATAATTCTCGAGCTTTAGCTTGGATACAAAGTAAACTTTATTATCAGAACGCAACAATCTACGATATAACCAAAGATTTGGAACATTATTATAATTGTCAATTCAAATATTCAGAAAATCAATCATTTAATAATCGAATTAGTGGACAGCATGACAATAAAAGTTTAGAGGCAGTGCTACAATCCATCGAATATATAACCGGCATCAAATACAAAATTGAAGGAGATACAATCTTATTATTTAAATAAAATTTTAAAGTGCTTTTAATATATAATTAATATAACAAAATACCGAATAAACTTAACATGAAGATTAATTTTAAGATGAAAAAAAGGTCTAAATTCATCATTTGTCTGATGATACTGATAGGAGTATTATGCAATACATCCCATATATGTATGGCACAAAACTCTAAGCTTGCTACTATCACTCTATGCGTAAAAAATGAACCTATCGAAAACGTTTTTAAAGAAATCGAGAAAAACGGCAAATATAATTTTTTCTATGACCCCTTAGTTATAAATAAAGTAAATCCTGTAACTTTTGATGTAAAAAATGCATCTCTTCAAGAAATATTAAAAATAATAGAAAAACAAACAGGCCTCAGTTTCCAACAAAGAGACAATACAATCTCCGTAACTAAGAAAAAAGAATCTTATATCCCCGCAACCAAGACTCAAAATATAATACAAATCAAAGGAAACATTAAAGATAAAAAAGGTGAACCCATCATAGGAGCCAGTATCCGAGTGAAAAATAGCGATATTGGAACTATTTCTGACGTTGACGGAAATTTTACATTATCAAAAGTTCCGGAAAATTCAATTATAATAGCATCGTATGTAGGATATAATCCTGAAGAACTCCCAATAAAAAATAAAAAAAATTTTCAAATCGTTCTAAGTGAAAATACGGAAGAGCTGGATGAAGTAGTTGTCATTGCTTACGGTACAGCTAAAAAAAGTTCATTTACAGGGTCTGCAGAAGTAATTAAGCACGACCGCATTGAAAAACGTATTGTAGCTGATGTATCAAAAGCTATCGAAGGTACCGTCGCAGGTGTTCAAAGCACATCAGGAAGCGGTCAACCGGGCTCCGGAGCATCTATGATAATTCGAGGATTCGGTTCTATCTCTGCAGCCAATACCCCCCTCTATGTAGTAGATGGTGTACCGTTCGATGGTACTCTAAACAGCATCAATACCAACGATATTGAATCGATAACCGTACTAAAAGATGCATCTGCAGGAGCTTTATATGGTTCTCGCGGAGCCAACGGAGTTGTAATGATCACAACCAAACGGGGTGGATTAGAAAATGACAAAATATCCGTAAATCTAAAAGCAAATTGGGGTATCGCCTCCAGAGCTATTCCCAAATATGAAACTGTAAATGAAGCCGAATATATGGAACTGGCCTTCGAAGCATACAAAAACGAACTTATCTACACGGAAGGATTAGACCCTGCACAAGCCGGAATACAGGCTATCGAGGTGATGGGTGGTATAGCTAAAGGGGTATTGGGATATAAAGAAGAATACAACCCATTCGACATGCCTCTTGCTCAATTGATAGATCCTTATACAGGGAAAGTAAATCCAAATGCCCAATTAAAATATCATGAAGATTGGAAAGATGAATTAAGTAATAAAAATCCATTGAGGCAAGAGTATCAGTTATCTGTAGCCGGAGGAAGTTCTAAAACCAACTATATGGTATCTATGGGCTATCTTGATGAAGTCGGATTACTAAAGACAACAGAATTCGAACGCTATTCAGGGCGTGTCAACGTAGATACGCAAGCTAAAGATTGGTTAAAAATGGGAATGAATGCATCTTTTTCTCAAACAACCAGTAATTATAATAGTGCTTCAGGCTCAGAAGTTTCAAACTTATGGTACACCAGCCAGATTATGGCACCTATCTATCCCGTGTACGAACATAATGCCGACGGCTCTTTAAAATTAGATGCCAACGGGAATAAAATATTCGATTATGGAATTAATCGTATTGCACTATCCAACTCCAATGCAATAGCATTGCTTTATGACGATAAGGAAAAAAGCACTAAAGATAATCTAAGTGCAAGAACTTACGTTGAGTTAGCCGCCAATGATGACAAATACGGTTTTCTGAAAGGTTTTTCATTCACAGCTAATTTAGGTTTGGACTATTTTAATACCCACGAAATGAGTTACCAAAATCCTTACACGGGTAACGCTGCCACAATTTCCGGTAGCTTAACCAAAGCTGCACAACGTCAACTCAGTTATACATTCAACCAATTATTAACTTACAAACGGGATTTTGGATTGCATGGTTTTGATATTTTGGTCGGGCACGAATTTTACCAACTAAAACAAGAATACTTAGCTGCTCAAAAAACGGGATTTCCATTTGGAGGTCTTTATGAACTCGCCGCCGCTGCCAACTTGGCTGCAGCAAGTTCTCAAACTGACAAATATGCTATCGAATCATATCTAAGCCGCGCCAATTATAATTATGCTCAAAGATACTATGTTTCCGCAAGCTTTCGAACAGATGGCTCTTCCCGATTTTACAAAACCAGCCGTTGGGGTAAATTCTGGTCATTAGGAGCCTCATGGAGAATTTCTGAAGAAGCTTTTATGGCAGGCGTGGACTGGATAAATAATTTAACTTTCAAAGCCAGTTTTGGTTCACAAGGTAATGATAATATCGGAAGTTATTATGCCTACCAAAGCTTGTACAATATGGGACTGACAAATGCCATTTACAATGGGGCAGCCATAAATTCTCTGGAAAACAGAGATCTAAGATGGGAAAAAAACGAGAATCTGAATATAGGAATCGAAGCCCGGTTATTCAACCGCTTTTCTTTGACTGCAGAATTTTTTAACAAACATACCAAAGATTTGTTGCTGAATATGCCCAAAGCAACATCTACCGGCTTCAACGCCTACCCTGCCAATGTAGGAAGTATGCGAAACAGAGGTGTCGATATTACTGCCAGTATAGACATATTCAACAATCGAAACTTCAGATGGACACTGACAGCAATGGGTAGTCATATTCGTAACAAAATATTGAAACTGGCCGATAAACCGGAAATAATCTCAGGTTCAAATATCTTCCGTGAAGGAGAAGCTGTAAACTCGTTCTACCTGCCTATCTCTGCAGGAGTTGACCCTTTGACCGGTAATCAACTTTATTGGGTAAATCATGACGAAAACAACAATCTCGTAGAACGATATAAAACCGATGACGTAACTCTGACTGCCAACAGCCGAGAAGTTGTAGGAAATCGTATTCCCGACTTATATGGGAGCATTACCAATGACTTAGCATTCAAAGGATTCGATTTATCCATTCTCACCACCTACTCCATAGGAGGTGAAATGCTGGATGGCATTTACAGCAGCATGATGAATGTAGGATATAAAGGCTACGTATGGCATAAAAATGCCTTAAGAAGGTGGCAAAAACCCGGAGATATCACCGATGTACCTAAAATCATGTGGGATCAACAAATACGTACAACCGACCAAAACCTAATAGATGCGTCATACTTTGCTATCAAAAACATCACATTAGGATATACCCTTCCTAAAAAATGGACTGACAAAATAAAAATGCAAAAAATTCGGTTTTATGCTTCCGGAGACAATTTAGCATTATTCAGTCATCTAAAAGGAATGGACCCTCAGTATAATTTCACAGGAACAGTCGGATATACATATACTCCGTCAAGAACTATCTCTTTCGGCATAGATATTAACTTCTAATGATACTAAAACTAAAAAATATGAAATTAACAAAATATATTGCACTTGCCATAATCGGTGCTTCTTCCCTCTCTTCATGCACAGATTATTTAGATACCAACCCTACTGACCAGATATCAGGAAACGTCATATTTACCGACGTAAATGGAGGTATGATTGCCATGAACGGGGTTTACCGTCTGATGTATTCTTCCGGTTGGGCGGGAGACAATTCTACCCATACTTTCGGATATATGTCTACCATGTTGGTAGCAGACTTTATGGGAGACGATAATATCGTATCATCAAGCATCAAAGGATGGTTCTCAATGGACTATAACCTACAGGAACGGAACTTCTATTCAAGCATGTTATATCGACCTTATTCTGAATGGAACTTTTACTATACCATCATCTCAAACCTGAATTATATTCTATCTCATGAAAAGAGTCTGACCGGGCTTCCCAGTGAAAAAGACAACCTGTTCGGACAAGCATACTCTTTACGGGCTCTTTGCTATTTTTATCTAATACAACTCTATCAACAAACATACATCGGTCATGAAAATTCTCCGGGGGTTCCCGTATATACGGAACCGACAACCTCTTCGACTGAAGGAAAACCCCGAGGTACAGTAGCCAATGTATACAGACAAATTAATGAAGACATAGAAAAAGGAATAGGGTTACTAAAACAAGCAGAAGAACAAGGAATAAGCCAGATACACAAATCTCATATCGATTATTATGTTGCAAACGGCATCAAGGCACGTATTGCTCTGGTACAAAACCGCTGGCAAGACGCAGCCAATGCAGCAAATATAGCCCGACAAAAACCAAATTTGGGTCTGGCCGACGCATCTGAACTGGTAAGCGGATTTAACGATTTAGATATGACCTCTGTATTATGGGGAACCGAGATACAAAAAACAGACCAAAACGGAGCATATGCATCTTTCTTTTGCCATATGGATGCCAATGCCGGAATGCACGCTTCATACGACCGAAAATGTATAAGTGCATGGCTATATAAACAAATGGGTATTCAGGACATACGTCGCAATAACTGGTGGAAAGGTAACATAGCACCTGCATTAGAACAAACACAAGGACCTCAAAAAAGCTATTGCACAACTAAATTTAGATTCAGTGAATATTCATCCTATTTAGGAGACAATATTTATATGAGGGCCGAAGAAATGTTACTTATTGAAGCCGAAGCTCTATGCCGACTAAAAAATTATGATCAGGCAAGAACCCTAATGAAAGATTTCGGCTCTATTCGAGAGAAAAATTATGTCAAGAATCGTCTGGATAAAGTGACAGACAGCAATGAAATGACTTTAGACATCTACGGCACAGTATCAACTCCCGAAATAAAAACTCTATTGGACGAAATACTTTTACAACGCCGAATCGAATTATGGGGAGAAACCGGTCGAATATTTGATGTTCTCCGTCTTAAAGCCGGCTATACCCGGGACTACGAAGGCTCAAATCATATCGTGAAGCTAAACGATAACACAAAAATACCGGATTATAAAGGTTTTATCCTGACACTACCTCAGTCAGAATTTGATGGAAATGTCAATATGGACCCTGTAGCAGACCAAAATCCTCTTTAATTAAATAATATAAATATGAAAATGAACAAATATATATTCGGAACACTACTTATTCCCTCATTCCTGATCGGATGTGACCAAGAGAATATTACACGTATTTACGAATCAGATACGCATAACTACATATCCTTTCAAAATGACGTTTTAAATAAAGAAGTAGAAAAGACTGAAAATACATTAGAGATATCTATTTATAGAGAAAGCACGCAAGGTAACGCCAGCGTAACAGCAGAGCTCTTTTTCCAACAGGACGGAAACGGAGGAGAACAGCCCGGTAGAGAATTTATATCTCTCGACAACAATATAATTACATTCACAGAGGGCAATAATGAAGCTAAAATCAAATTAAACATCGATTTAGTCAAACTCGATTATTTGACCAAGGCTAAAACTCAAATACGTCTGACTCCAAAAGAAAATTGTAGTGTTTCACCTTTTGGAAAATCAGCAATAACCGTATCCGTCAGTCGCAAACCTACCTGGTACCAAATGGAGGAAAAAGGAATTTATACCTCTCAATTTTTAGGAACAGAAAAAGAAGTTACTGTAATGAAAGCTGAAGAAGCCCCATTTTACATCGTTAAAGATTGTTATGTAGAAAATGGTGACATTCGTATAGACTTGGACCAAAACGGAAATGCAACCATAGAACAACAGAAAGCTTTCATTTATCCGGAATATGGCGTAGTATATGTCGCCGGAACCGGACAATTAAATGAAATCAGTAACACCATTATTACTCAAATGAATTTTTTGGTAGAGCAAGACGGGAAATGGGGCATTCTTTCCGGTGTAGCTTTTGAAGAAACTCTAAAACTTCCAAACAAATAAAACACAGAGATTATATAAAACTAATGTTCAACTAAACAAAACATCGTATGAAAAAGTTTTACTTGCTATTGCTAAGCGCAATAATGGGGACAGCTGCAAATGCCCAAACTTGGGATGGAACAGCAGCAGCATGGACACAAGGTGACGGTTCGTCCAGCAATCCATATCTAATAGAAAATGGCCAGCATCTGGCCTATCTGTCTGAAACAGTCAGAAATGGAGAAACTTATGAAGGTAAATATTTCAAATTAACTACCGACTTGGATATGGGTATAAATGACGAACAGAAATTTACCCCAATCGGATTTTTTGACGAATATATCGACAGCGAAAACCAAGGAGGTGGAATGATCGATGATTCAAAATATTTCTTAGGAGTTTTTGATGGCAACTATAAAACAATCGATAACATACACGTATATTATGTAGATCCAAATCCGGAAAATACAATTGGTGGAACCGGTTTATTTGCCTGCATATCCAAAAATGCTGAAATCAAAAATTTAAATATTGGAGAAAACTCCATCATTGAAGGAGCTGATGCTACCGGAGCTATTGTTGGAGCCATGAATGGAGGAAAAGTTATCAACTGCTCAAACAATGCTATTCTAACCATTATAAACGATGGTCCTTACGGTGCCGGAGGTATTGTCGGAACCAACAATGGTGGTGGAATAATTTCGGGATGCTCTAATAGTACAAATATTAATGGACACAACAATGTTGGTGGTATTGTCGGTTATGTTGATAAATCTGGAATAATAGAAAACTGTTACAACACCGGTATGATAACAGTTGGCGGATTCTTTGCCGGAGGAATATGCGGATATTTAACTTCTGGTACAGCAAGAAATTGCTACACTACGGGAAATGTCCCGAGTGATGGAATTTTCAATCAAGCCGTTATTGGAGCAACCGATGCAGGTGTAACCATTGAAAATTGCTATTATTTGAATATTCCTAACGCTGCTACTGATGAAAATACAGGTGTCACTGCCAAGGAAGAAGCTGATATGAAAACCGAAAGTTTCATCACAGACCTTAATAATGGACAAAATATATGGGTAACCGATAGTAAAAACATGAACCAAGGATTCCCTGTTTTATCCTGGCAAGTTGATCCTACTCCTGTAAGCACGGAAAGCATACAAGAAGCTAATATCAACGTATATGCTATAGGGCATAACTTGTATATACAATCAGAAGCATCATGTCAAGCTATCATCTCCGATATCAGTGGAAAAATAATTGTCAACGAGAATATAGACAACAAAACAATAACTCTCGACAACAAAGGATTATATATCGTTACCATACTATCTAACGGACAAAAATATAACCATAAAGTGATTATTAAATAAAGAATACTTATATTTTTGTCAAAAGCGATAATTCAAACCAATTATTTTAGGACGAAAGGAATAGTTTTTATATAATTCGATTCCTTTTTCGTCCTAAAATAATTAAGTCATATTTTATCTTACGAAGGTCTATGAAAAAGCCAGCAATACTGTTCCTTATATTCCTTTTATACAGTTTTTTATTAACCGCTCAAAAACAGGTTATCTGTAAAGAATATTCTCCCAAATACACAGCAAACACTCTACTAAAAATACAACAATACCAGACTACACCCTATGCACGAAGCTCTTCAAAAATAAAATATATACAAGCTTATGTGCGATTTCACCCGGACGCAAACATCCAAAAGTTATGTGAATCGTATGATATAAAAATAAACGTCGGGGACAATAATCTTTATACGGCCCTAATCCCAATAAAAAATTTAGAAGCCATCGCCCAAGATCACCATATTTTAGAAATAGATACCGGTCAAGAGATACACTTCATGATGGATTCCGTACGTATCTTCACACATATTGATGAAGCTTACAATGGTACGAATGGGTTAAACACTCCTTACCGAGGAAAAAACGTGTTAATAGGAATCATTGATGCCGGACTGGATTTTGGACACCCTAATTTCCGAGATAATAATGGGAAATGCCGCATTCAGGCTGTTTGGGACCAAAACAATTTCTTCTCAGCCACCAATTCTCCCTATGGATATGGGATAGTATATAACACACCCGAAGATATTGCGAATGCCAAAAGAGATATGGAATTATCCGGCGATACACATGGCACTCATGTAACCGGTATAGCAGCCGGAAGTTATGATGGCCCTTATAGAGGCGTAGCTCCTGAAGCTGACATAGTTCTCGTATCAACAAACAAAACCGAACAGGGTATTATGGATGGAATAGACTTCCTCCTAAAATACGCTGAAAATGCTAAAAAACCAATATCGATAAACCTGAGTATCGGAACAGTTTTAGGATACAAAGATGGTACTGATAATTTTTCAGTCCTCATAGACCAACTACTAAAAGGCCAAAAAGGCAAACTTCTTTCCATTGCTGCCGGCAATGAAGGTGACAGAAAATCAACATTAGCCGGGATATTCGGGGATAAGCAAATGACTAAAAGCTATTGGATCCCCCCCAGCTATGGCAGGGACAATCTATTCATACAAGGAGAAAAAGGACATATCTACCAACTCACCATAACCCTAAAAAATACGACAACCCATTCTACATTATTTTCTCAAACGTTTACCAGTGGAGAAGCGTGGTCTAAAAGTTTCGAAAAATTCGGTACTGGAGAAAACAATGATGCACTTATCAATATCTCCTCTTCTACAAATAATGTCAACGGAAACCCCAATTTTCGTATAACGATGTCTTACACCCAACCAGAAAATGAAATCTGGGAAATAACATTCAGTTCTGAATCCGGGAAATATATGATCAACAGTGATTATGGATATTTCACATCTAAAGGCGAAGAGGAGTATACAGAAGGAACAACAGACTATACTATTGCCTGTACAGCCACCGGATATGAACCTATCGCTGTAGGAGCCTATGTTTCCAGACAATGTTATCAAGATTTAGACGGAAACAAACATATCGCTGAATGGAAACAACAAGAATTGTATACCTTATCGGGTAAAGGTCCTACCTATGATAATAGAATCAAACCTGATGTTGTGGCTCCGGGAGCAACAGTCATTTCCTCATTCAGTTCATATGCAGGAAGTTTTTCAGTAAAACCAGAATATAAAGTTTTTCAGATAACAGATGAATCCAGCAACCGCAAATACAGTTGGGGTATAGCCAATGGAACTTCTATGGCAACTCCAGTAGTAACCGGCACATTAGCCCTATGGTTGGAAATAAATCCAAAACTGACAGCTGAAGATGTAAAAAAAATAATAAAAAATACAGCTTATCATGATACATATACCGGAGAAGCAGACAACGGAAGATTCGGCATGGGCAAACTGGACGCTATAGCCGGGCTAAAATATCTACAACAAGAAACATCTGTACAAACGTCTCTAAAACCGACTATACAATATTCATATAATAGAAACGATAACAGAATACAGCTATTCTGTGAAGACAGAATACAAAAAGTATGCATATATACGCTTACCGGTGTATTATATCAACAAATATCTTTTCCAAATAATTCATTTTATACAAACCTACAACCCGGAAATATTTATTTGTTGAAAATTATTACAGACAAATCGAACACCATATTCAAAATTATTCCATAATATGGCTTAAAAATCAAGAAACAAAACATTTGTATAAACATAAAGGGTTCTTACTTGTTCTCATACTATAGTTTCAACTTAACACACATTAGTATGAGAACATTCTTTATTTTTATCACGCTTATTCTTGCTGGAATTCTTTCGGGTTTTGCATGTACTGGCATTTCATTATTTGCAAAAGATGGAGGTTACGTACAAGCCCGTACTATAGAATGGGGAGACAGCTATCTCCCTAGCGAATATGTGATTATCCCCCGTAACTTAGAGCAAATATCCTATACCCCTACGGGTATAAACGGGCTCAAATTTCAATCAAAATACGGAGTTGTAGGATTGGCCATCATTCAAAAAGAATTTATTGCTGAGGGGTTAAACGAAGTCGGATTGTCTGCAGGCCTATTCTATTTCCCTCATTACGGAAAATACCCTGAATATGATCCCCGACAAAATAATCAAACTTTATCCGACTTGCAATTTGTATCCTGGATATTATCTCAATTCTCTACAATAGACGAAGTTATAGAGGCTACAAAACAAGTACGAATCACTTCTTTAGACAAACAGGGCTCCACCGTACACTGGCGTATCGGTGAGGCTTCAGGGCGTCAAGTTGTTCTCGAATTTATAAACGGTATACCTCATTTTTATGAAAACAAAATAGGAGTATTGACTAATGCACCGGACTTTCCTTGGCATATAACAAACTTGAACAATTACGTCAATCTCTTCCCCGGTAATGCTCCCACCCAGAAAATAGGTGATATTACAATATTTCCTTTTGGCGCCGGTTCAGGCTTTTTAGGTATTCCGGGAGACGTCACTCCCCCATCTCGTTTTATCCGAATTGCTTTCTACAAAGCCACTGCACCGCAACTGGAAACATCTGAAGAAACTATTTTTCAGTGTTTCCATATTTTAAATAATTTTGATATCCCTATCGGAGTAGAACATGCTTTAGGAAAAGCTCCCAATATTCCCAGTGCAACGCAATGGACTTCTGCCATAGACTTGACCCAAAAGAAGTTATATTATAAAACTGCATATAATGGCAATATACGTTGTATCAATCTAAATAATATTGATTTTGAAAAAATATCGTACCAATCTCATCCTTTAGACCCCAAAATGCAACAACCTGTTGATATTATCCAAATTCGATAACAATTTAAACAATAATGAAACGATTAAATAAAAAAATTGCCATTATTACCGGTGCAGCATCTGGGATAGGTAAAGCAATAACCCAAAGATTCTCATCAGAAGGAGCAAGTGTCGTAATTGCAGATTATGCAAAAGACAAAGCTGATGTTTTAGCAAAAAATTTAGCATCCAAAGGAGCAAACACATTTCCAATTTATTTTTCTGCCGATAATTTAGAAAGTTGCCGCCAACTTATCAACTCAGTTTTTGAACACTATGGACAAATAGATATTTTAATAAATAATATAGGAGGAAGTAATTTAACTCTCGATAAGGATATCGAACACCTCGACATAAATTATTTTGATGAAATTTTTCACATTAATATCCGCTGTGCTACATATTTGACCCAACTGGTTATACCTTTTTTAGAAAGACAAAATGGAGGAAATATCATCAATATTGCTTCAATAAGCGGTATTACCGGAGATTATCAGGGAACTTACTATGGAATTTCAAAAGCCGGAATTATCAGTCTTACACAATATACTGCCACTCAAATGGGAAAAAAGAATATTCGCTGTAATGCTATTGCCCCCGGACTCATTCTGACCCCTGCAGCATTAAATAATCTGCCAGAAAAAAATCGGCAAATATTTCTTCGTCATAACGCTCTTCCCTATTTGGGCAAGCCTGAAGACATCGCAGCAACAGCGGCATTTCTCGCCTCAGATGATGCTCGATACATCACCGGACAAACCATCATTGCTGATGGCGGATTGACTATCCATAACCCGACTGTAGCAGACATGAATGAGACTATGTACTAATATCATTTCAATCTCAAATTTTCTTGGATATTGAATCTATATAACTTTATCACAGTATTTATACCCTTTTCAAAAAAAATTATCGAATTAAGATTATATATTTAACCAAGGTACATCTGCCATGCATAATATTCCTTACAGGAATATATACAAAGTTTACCAGTCTATCTCTGGTAACCCCTTACTCCTAAAATATTCATTGGCTTTGCTAAAGTGCTTACAACCGAAAAATCCTCTGTCTGCAGACAATGGTGAAGGATGTGGTGCTGTAAGAACACAATGCCGGGTACGATCTATAAAAGCCCCCTTCTTTTGGGCATATGCACCCCACAACATAAAAACGACATTCTCTTTTTCGTCATTTATTCGTTTTATCACAGCATCTGTAAACTCTTCCCATCCTTTTCCCTGATGGGAACCAGCCTGATGAGCCCTTACTGTCAGTATTGAATTGATGAGCAATACCCCCTGATTCGACCAACGTTCCAGCCTGCCAGAACGAGGGACAGGTTTCCCTAAATCATTTTGTATTTCTTTAAAAATATTTACTAAAGACGGAGGAAAAGGCACCCCATCCAACACAGAGAAACACAACCCATAATATTGCCCTGGTTCATGATACGGGTCTTGTCCTATTATAACCACCTTTACCTTATCAAAAGGGCACGTATCGAATGCGTAAAAAAGCAAATGGCCGGGAGGATATACCGTATATCTCGCATACTCCTGTTTTACAAAAGCAACCAGTTTTTCAAAATAAGGCTTATTGAATTCAGGCTGTAGCCGTTGTTTCCAACTGTCTTCTATTCACATCCATGACACTCTTTAAAAATGCGTTTATAACAAAAATAGATAATTCATATTTATTATTTCAAATAAATAACATAATTTTACCTGTTACTTAGAAATTTAATTACAATATCATGTACAAAAAAAACACAACAACCAGCTTTTTATTTTTCCTGTTCCTATTATTATCTGTACATCCAGGATATACTCAAGAAAATCTTGAATTATGGTATAAAAGTCCTGCAACAATATGGGAAGAAACTCTTCCATTAGGAAACGGACGATTAGGCGCCATGCCTGACGGCGATATATATCACGAAAAAATTATCTTAAACGATATATCCTTGTGGTCAGGAAGTAAAGAAAATACAATAAATGCCAAAGCAATAGAGTATTTGCCACAAATACGACAACTATTATTGGCAGGCAAAAATAAAGAAGCACAGGATTTAATGTATGCACATTTTAAATGCGCAGGAAAAGGGACAAACAGAGGAGAAGGAGCAAATGCTCCTTATGGGAGTTTTCAAACATTAGGTTACCTCAACATAAATTATAATTATAAAGACCAAGATACTCTAATATCTAATTATAAAAGAGGGCTTATATTGAACGATGCTTTAGCCTACACACATTTTACTAAGCATGGAATCAAATACACCCGCGAATACTTTGTTTCACACTCACACGACGTCATAGTAATCAAGTTATCTTCAAGTAAAAAAAATCAGTTAGCTTTTTCTCTAAACTTAGCCAGACCTGAACATTATAAGACTTATATCCAAGAAAAAAATCTCTACATGGAAGGTGCAATGAATAACGGATATGGAGAAGATGGTATAAAATACCTAACCAAAGTACAAGTAATTACTGATGGCAACGTAACTCCCGAACATAAAGCATTATCAATCACCCGGGCTAAAGACGCTTATATTATTATCTCTTCTGGAACTAACTTCGAAAATTCAAACTATAAAGAACAAATAGACCAGTTACTGCAAAAGTCTATAACCACTAACTATAAAAAATTACTATCAGCTCACAAAGCAAAATATCAAAAAAAATTTAATCGAGTACAATTACAACTGGGTACTCCCCAAATAACCGATATCCCGACAAACCTTCGTCTAATAAATAATCAAAAAATAGAAGATCCTTCCCTTTATGCCCTCTATTTTCATTTTGGACGTTATTTAATGATATGTGGTACACGCGAAGGTTCCCTACCTCTAAATCTCCAAGGGCTTTGGGCCAATACAATACAAACACCATGGAATGGAGATTATCATCTGAACATCAACCTCCAAATGTGTTATTGGCCAACAGAGGTTACTAATCTATCAGAATTGCATAATACGCTTATTGACTACACAAAAAAACTCGTTCCCTCAGGAGAAATTACAGCCAGAGGATTTTACGGAGCAGATGGATGGGTAGCACACGTGGTAAGTAACCCTTGGCTTTTTACTGCACCTGCAGAACACGCATCATGGGGAGCAACAAATACCGGAGGGGCATGGCTCTGCTCTCATTTATGGCAACATTACCTATTCAACCCCGATACATCATACGTAACCGATATCTATCCTGTTCTCAAAGGTGCATCACAATTCTTTCTATCTAACATGATTACCGAACCGAAACATCAATGGTTAGTAACAGCTCCATCATCATCACCTGAAAATTCATTTAAACAAAACGGCCAATCGGTATTTGTATGTATGGGTCCCACTATGGATACTCAAATCATCAGAGAACTATTCGAAAATACAGTAAGTGCTGCACAAATCTTGGGCATCGATCCGCAGTTTTGTCAACAGATAAATACAGCTCTCCAAAAATTACCACCCATGCAAATAAGTCCCCAAGGGGGTTATTTGTTAGAGTGGCTCGAAGATTATGAAGAAACAGATATTCATCATCGTCATATATCCCACCTCTACGGACTATATCCAGCAAACCAAATAACCCCAACCAAAACACCAGAACTAATAAACGCATGTCGCAAAACACTCAATCGACGAGGAGACGGTGGTACAGGATGGTCCAAAGCCTGGAAAATAAATTTCTGGGCACGAATAAAAGATGCGGATAAAGCTCACACTCTACTTAAAAATCTCTTATATCCTATAAAAGGAAAAACAATCGATTATAAAGGAGGTGGCACTTATCCCAACTTATTTTGTGCTCACCCCCCATTCCAAATAGACGGAAATTTCGGAGGTACTGCCGGCATTGCTGAAATGCTCTTACAAAGTCATGACGGATATATAGACATACTCCCGGCCTGTTATTGGAATAAAGGCTATTTCAAAGGATTGAGAGCCCAAGGAGGTATTACCGTTGACGTCGATTGGGAACTCATCAAAACTCCCCGGCTCAATATAAAATTGGTAGCTTCTCGTGCCGGAAATTTTTCAATTCAACTACCAGCAGCATTCATTTCTGAGAACAGTACCAAAATCAGAATATCACAAAAAGGCAAAGTTTTGCTACTCTCAACGAATACTCCTATATCTATATCCCTAAAAGAAGGAGAAGAGATAAAATTATCTCTTTAACATTTAAAAAGTTAACAAAAAACCACATTTTACAGAAATAATGTTAATACAACAATTTATTTTGCACTAAAAGTTGCACAATATAAAGTAAGATAATATATTTGTAATATGTTTTTTCATAGTATTAGATTTAAGGTTTACAAGATTGGTTGTCGTGAGACAACCTTTTTTGTTTTTGAGCTTTGCTCCCCTTGCTATTTAAATTTTTCTTGACTCATTTATCTCTTTAATTCTACATATAAAATTACTTCTTCTTACAAGCCCTTCATACAACATAACTAATAAAATATAGACTTTCCTCAATCAAATATTTCAATACACATTTTTATATGAATATCAGATTTTTGTATAATTTTGTGTAATTCAAAATAGAAACAATATGAAAAAACTCGAAATAAGCCATTTAAATGATAATTTTTTTGAAACTATCAGCAAAGAATGGATGCTGGTAACTGCAGGAAATCCATCTAAATTCAACACAATGACTGCAAATTGGGGTAGTATAGGTTTCTTATGGAACAAGCCAATAGTACATATCTTTATCCGCCCCGAACGTTATACCCATAAATTTATTGAAACAAATGATTATTTTACTCTATCTTTTTTAGGAGAAGAAAACAAAGATATACACAAGATATGCGGTAGCAAATCAGGAAAAGATACAGACAAAATCAAAGCAACAGGGCTCCTTCCTATATTTACCAATTTAGGTAATGTAACTTTTGAACAGTCGCGTCTGACATTTGAGTGTAAAAAATTATACACTGATTTTATTAAAAAGGAAAATTTCTTCGATAATACAATTTTCGACAAATGGTACACAAATGGAAGCTTACATCAAATATATATAGCTGAGATAGTAAACATTTGGAGCAAAGATTAATGGAACACATCATTTCTATATCAGATAAAATACAAAATTCCTGCCCAGATTATCAGGCAGGAATCATAGAAGCCCATGTACATAATACGAAATACTCTAATTTACTATGGAAAGAAATAACACAAGAAACCGAACAAATAAAAAAGCTCTATACTTTATCAGAAATCAACAAACGACTGACCATACAAGCTACCCGGCAAGCTTATAAAACATTTGGCAAAGATCCAAATCGATATCGCCCTTCAGCAGAAGCCCTCTGTAGACGTATCGTAAAAGAAACAGAACTATATCAGATATCTACATTAGTTGATCTTATCAATTTGGTTTCTATAAAAAGCGGATTTTCCATCGGAGGTTTTGATGCTGATAAGATAGATGGTAATCTTACTTTAGGAATAGGACACAAAGAAGAAATCTTTAACGCCATAGGCAGAGGATTATTGAATATTGACGGATTACCGGTATATCGAGACAAAAAAGGTCCGATAGGAACTCCGACCAGTGATGAAATACGAACTCAACTTTCCATAGACACTCAAAATATTCTTATCATTATCAATGCATACTCATGTGCAAATTTATTGCCGGAAACAATACAATACACAATTAGATTACTGACTGACTACGCCGATGCAACCAACATAACATACAAAATCATTCCTTGGCCATCATCTATATACACTTCAAAAGTAAAATAAACCTCTTTTTATATTGTATTTTGTTAAATATAGAAATATTTTCCATTGGAAATTTTTTATGTTATAAAATATTTATATATTTGCAATATATTTCTAATGGAAAATATTTCTAATAAAATAAAAGATGAAAGCAAACAACTTAAAAAAATGGATATTCACTAACAAATTCCGCATTATAATGATATTGCTCGGAGCTATTAGTGGTTTTTCATATTGGTATTTTATAGGTTGTACAACAGGAAGCTGTCCTATTACCTCATCTCCTTACATAAGTATTATATGGGGGGCAACCATAGGTTATCTCCTATCCCCAACAAATATTTATCACAATAAAAAATACTATTCTGAAGATAATAACTAAACTAAATAGAATTCAATATGAAACGAAAACAGTTATTAGGACTACTCTTTATGGCAGCCACAATTTTTACGGCTTGCTCGAACAAAACAGAAAATAAAACAGAAAATAATAATCAACTCAAAAAAGAAACAAACATGGGAACTATAGCATTGACTAAAACTGAATTCTTAGAAAAAGTAGCCAATTTTGAAACCAGCCCCAAAGAATGGAAATACCTCGGTGACAAACCCGCAATTGTAGACTTTTATGCCTCATGGTGTGGCCCTTGTAAAAGCATAGCTCCAATACTTGAAGAGCTGGCTCAAGAATACGAAGGACAAATATATATTTACAAAGTAGATACAGAAAAAGAACCAGAACTTTCCTCTGCTTTTGGAATTATGAGTATACCTACCCTCTTGTTTATACCTATGGAAGGAGCTCCACAAATGGCAAAAGGCGCCATGCCTAAAAGTGCATTTAAAGAAGCAATCGAAACTATATTATTGAAATCACCAGAAAACAAAAAATAGTAAATTCATAAACTCATAACATAGTCTGTACTTCTTTTATAATGAAACGAAGTACAGACTATAATCATTTAATTAAATTGGTTATGGATACATTATGCTACATACGAGAAATATATCAAGCAATATCCGAATTTGAAATTTTTTTTCATCAAAAATATGGAATTAGTTTGAATGAGGGCATGCTGCTATGTTCTCTAAAAAATGGGAGTTTACCAGCTGGTGAAATTGCAAAAAAACTAAACCTATCTCAATCAAATACTTCCAAAGTTTTAAAATCGGTTGAATCAAAAAAATTAGTAAAACGAACATTAGGCGAAAAAGATCGGCGACAAATTTACTACCTTTTAACATCCACAGGAAAAAATACAATAGATAACATAAAATGCGAAAAAGAAAACATGCCCAGCCTTCTAAAATGCTTAGTCGAAAATGCAAGTAATCCAAAACCTTAACAAAGCAGATATTGTTGTAATAACAGTATAATTTTTTATTATCAGCAAAAACTTTTTTTGATATACAAACAATCCAAAGATATTATAACTTTGTTAGTATAAAAAGATAAAATTTATTCACCAAATATAATTAAGATATGAAGTTCTTGACTGACAAAAAGCTGACCATCGTTGGAGCTGCCGGAATGATTGGTTCTAACATGGCTCAAACCGCATTAATGATGAAGTTAACACCCAATGTTTGTTTGTATGACCCATTTGCCCCAGCTCTTGAAGGAGTTGCCGAAGAATTACTACAATGCGGATTTGAAAATGTAAATATAACATTTACATCAGATATAAAAGAAGCGCTTACTGGAGCTGAGTATATTGTTTCTTCAGGGGGAGCAGCTCGAAAAGCCGGAATGACACGTGAAGATCTTTTGAAAGGAAACGCTGAAATTGCGGCCCAATTTGGAAAAGATATTCGTAGTTATTGCCCTAATGTACAACACGTTGTTGTCGTATTCAACCCAGCTGATATTACCGGTCTTATCACCTTACTTTATTCTGGATTAAAGCCCAATCAAGTATCTACATTGGCTGCACTGGATAGTACCCGGTTACAAAATGAGTTGGCTAAATATTTCAAAATCCCAGCATCTGAAATAAAAAATAGCCGTACATATGGTGGACACGGTGAACAAATGGCGGTATTTGCATCTACAACTTCTGTAAAAGGAAAACCATTAAACGAAATAATTGGTTCTAACGCTATGCCGATTGAATCATGGAATGACATCAAACACAATGTAATTCAAGGAGGTAAACATATAATCGACCTTCGTGGACGTTCTTCATTCCAGAGTCCGGCATATCTCTCTATCGAGATGATAGCTGCTGCTATGGGTGGAGCATCCTTCCGCTGGCCTGCCGGAGTATATGTATCTTCCGGAAAATTCGATCATATCATGATGGCAATGGAAACATCTATTACCAAAGATGGTATATCTTATAAAGAAATAAAAGGTACACCGATTGAAGAAAAAGAACTGGAAGAAAGTTATAAACATCTATGTAAATTACGCGACGAAGTCATTGCTATGGGTATTATACCAGCAATTAAAGACTGGCATACTTTAAATACCAACATTCAATAAAATAAAAGAAACTCTCTGACAGAAATTTTCATTTGTCAGAGAGTTTCTTTTATCACAATATACCAAATAAGAATCTATCTCTCAAAAAACCTTCATATCTAAACTTTTATATTACTTACCATTATCAATAATTGACCTATCAATATACTTCAGTCACTTAACCAATAATTTAAACGTCTTATTTATTCCCGCATTTTGAAAATGAACTAAATATATTCCAGAATCGTATTCAGGAAATCGTATTGTCAAATTTTTTCTTTCAGTATTCCCACAAATGCAATTATACAAATCCACCTTTTTCCCTCCAACCATATCATAAAGTGTGACAATATTTTTACCAGGACAAGTAAAAAACGATAGGCCCAATATTTCCCCTGACGACACCGGATTGGGATAAATATTTATACCTTCGACATCAATCCACTCATTAGGTAATGCTGTGGACTCGACCTTAGTAATATAAAAATCGTCAAACCAGACTTTCTCATCAACTGACGTCGAAGATAATCGTGGTGTGAAACTAAATACACGATATCCAGTCGAAGGGATGGTATAAATACCCTCTATCAATTTCCAATCGTGAGTCCCTTTCAGATTATCTGATAACACAGAAGCTGTCTCCATCGAAGTTTCACTGACAATAATCCTCCCAGTCTCCCGTTTTATACCAAACGAAACATATACATCTGAAGTACTTGATACATTCTCTGTTTTTACATAAACACCAAACTTATATGTCTCTCCCTCTTCTACAATAATATTATCAGTATGCATCCATCCATTCCAATCAGAACCATTCCCAGTCAACCTCAACGAACCGGCATTTATATATCCCACTTCAGTATCATATACACACCCCTTAGCATTATCTCCTGCCACAACCCAGTCATTAGGCAGGTTTCCTGTCACATAATCAATATGCCCATTGGTAATAATACTTTTCTCATCAGGATCAGCTGCTACAATTTCACGAGCAACACTCCATGAACCATCTTCATTTAAAGCAATAGTCAAAATTTTACCGCCTGTATTCAACGAAATATTACTCTGTCGACCAACTGTTGTCGAAGAGATACTATTAGCATAGAATTCTGGATTTGTCCCTACCTCATGAGGAACAAGAATCGTAGTAAAAGTCAATGGTTGGGATGAAGATATAGCCTGCTTAGCATATACCACAGTAGGAGCTACAGAATATTCTTCTAACTGACTACCATAAGTACGTACACTATTCTTTTCAAAATAGACCAATAATTCTTTTTTCATCTCTTTACCTGTCCAATCAACCCAGCTCCGCTCCTCACCAGCATTAAACCAATTTTCTCCTCGACTCTTCAAATTATACATTTGCCATAAACTTCCTGCAGTATAACCTTCGGCTCCATCTCCAGGTAATAAATAATCCTGCAATATAAGAACCCCTTCTTCTGTCAACAATATTCTCCTCTTTAACTGCGTTCCCGGCAAAAAATGATTATCCAATTCTATTACCCCATAACAATCATTACCTTGCATTTCTGTATAAGCATCGGTAAGAACATTATAATTAAAAAGTGTACCTACTGTAGCGTCGACATATTCATCTCCGGGTAAAACAAGACTATTTTGTACTCTAAAAATAAAATTCAAATCTGTTGTTGCAGCTTCCACAGGAGATTTATGCTTCCAATCAAATGCTACATACTGATAATCATTCAGACTAAAACTTTTCGAAACTTTCAGTGTAATAAAATTAGTATTGGTATTTGCCAATGTTATTTTTACAGAATTTCCAGACACTGCATCACTTGACAAAGATGTATAAGAAGTAGACCAATTGGTCAAAGAGTTACAATCATGTAACAAAAGCTCCCCTTTTTTACCAATCAAACGAACATTATCGATATAGATCTCCTCACCAACTTGTCCGACTAACCGGAAAGTCAGATACGCAAAACCTCGCATGGTAGCATCAGTTGATGAAATTTCTGTAGAAGAAGAAAAATCGACACAATCAGTAAACCATTTATCAGTCTGACGTCGACTTCCCCCCGAAGCAAAAGGAAACCCTTCATCCTCCTGTTTTACCAATGCTACCGTATTACCACATCGTGCATCAGTAGCATGTCGTTGTACCCCATGGAACAACGGATAATTATCAGTCTCATAATAATTTATCGTTCCTCGTAAATGTGGATGAGAATGACTTCCTCTTGAATATAAATCACTCATAACAAAAGGAACACCCGGTGTTCGGGCACTTGCCAATAATAACTGATCAGGAATATCTTGAACACCATATTTATTAGTTCTACTTGTTACCAATGCCCCTGCATCTGTCTGCAAAGGTTCCGCTTCCATTGACGGTAACAAGCTAATCTCTCCCAACACACTCCATTCAGAAGCCAATTTCATATCGAAATTAGCATTTTTATAAGACGCTGCTAAATTATAAAAACCCGCTCTATACAACTTCCATGCTGCATTTAAAAAAGAAGGGTCATTAAATATTCGCGCCATACGTTCAAAACAAATAACCCAATTAAAATAAGCAAAAAAGTAATCATCTCCATATTCCGGCATAAAACCACTGGGAGCTTGCTGATCTCTATATCGAGTAAACCACTTTTTTACTTCATCACGTCTCAGCAAATCAGTTTTTCCGGTTTCTTCTGCAATCATCATAATATCGTTCAAATGAATTGCTGAATAATTAGTCGCATCCTCATCCACGTCTAAATTATCGTACCAAAAATTCCACACAGCATCAGTATAAGTTTTCCATTTATCTACATCAGGTGCATTGGGTAATACTTTCTGCATCAAAACAAATCCCAAAGCTCTCTCTTGTGCCTGATTATGGTCAACAATAAAAGTCGATTGGAAATGCGAATTGGCATAGCTTAACACGACATCATCATAAGCTCCTTTTTCTACCTTCCCGAGTTCCTGCAAAAGTCGGTATGTATAAGCTATATGCTTTGTCGCAAAAAAGTCATCTGTCCCGCTCATCAAAGTTTTATTACTACGCCATTGTGTCATCGTTTCTGTAAATACGTACAAACATCGATCCAGATATTTCTGATCTAACGTAGCCTTGTACATAATACCTTCAGCAGCCATATAATTACATATCCAGCGTACACTTTTATTTGCAATCATCGACTGAATTTTCGCTTCACTATAATTTGCAGTCAAAAGGTCATAATACATCCGGCCGTCCGATAAATAATCAGGACGAGTTATCCTCACCTCTGCTGACAATGAATATTCTATCCCTATAAAGAATAAACCGGCAACCGCTAAATACCTTAAAAATCTTCTCATTTTCTATCTTTTCACATAACAATACTCACAAATAAATTAGTATACAACCTATTACAAAGCCATCAAAAAACACTTACTTGATAAACTTAGTCACCCAACAATAATTAGATGATTGTACTCGTAATAAATATATACCCGAAGCAAAATCCGCTACATTTACCGAACTATCCGCTTCACTGAATACTTGTTTATTACAAATCAATGTTCCAGTTTTCTCGAATATCGATATTTGAGCCGGGGTTGTAGATTCTATCCCTGATACATACAAATAACCACCCGACACTCGATATCGTATATTTACCTCCGGATGTACTTTCTCCATACCCAGTATATCATCACCCCACGATAATTTGGTAGGTGTCTCTTCTGTATCATAAATATATACATCCTCACTCTTATCTTCTTGCACAGCATAAGGAGAAGAAAACAAACTAGTATTTAAACTTTGGGTAATGCCATTTATCTTATATTGACCCGAATAAGCTGAAGTCGGAGGAAAATAAGTTAAGTCAAGTACATCTCCAGACATTGAGGTATATTGAAGTCGAGGATAATCTGTCGAATAATCCAATGTTTCTATTTTACTGTTTGCTAAAAGTTTAGCCTCAAATTTATCTAACTCCTCATCCATATCTGCACCTTTCAAATCTTCAGTAATTTCAGTCGTTTCCAATATCCATGCGCCCTTATGGGTAGTAGTAGGATTAAACATAAGTACAGTACAACCAGGCACCGAAAAAGGCAATCTACCTCCCATCGTAAAAGGTTCTACAGTACGAAAAGCAAACATCATACTTCCTGTATGGCAAAATATCCATTCTTTATCATGACGTGCTTTAATGCCCTCATTCGTAAAAGGAACATACATCCGATAACGATTATCTTTAAGATACGTTGTCGGAACATTTGTAATTCCAATAGCTGTTCCCTTATACTGCAAAACTCTATGATAAGGATTCTCTCCATATCCTACGGCATTTGCATTCACAGCATCAGTCGGTCGCTCAGGATTATCCTGACAGACTGTAAAAAAGCACTTATCAGTAGTCTCGTCTCGCCAAACCAAATATGTACGTTTTATCTCCTTATATGCATATGTACTGGGAGCCTTTGTCAAATTATAAGGTATCTCTGTCTGCGTAGCTAAACCATAATTTTGACTTTGCCAAGTATACTTATACTGCTTCCAGTTTTTGGTCATGGTATTTGTTTTACTGACTGTAATATTATCAATAAAACTGGTATACTCATAGGGATATGTCTTACGTTTCTCTGCATTTAATATTGCAGGTAGCGGTACTACCCGACCTTTATACGCTACCCAAAAGCAAAATGAAGCCGAATTATTCGTATCCGACATACATTGGTCTGCCATTTTTATTGAATTAGAAGGATTCCCGAAGAAAAGCCATGCCAACATTGTTATTCGAGAGTTCATGCCCAAAGGACCTCCTACCAACTGTTCCCATCCCTTACTACGTGGAGGATTAGCAACATATAATCCTTGATTCCAAGCACCTATCATGGCTGCAATCATCTGTTGATAGACCACCTTTGCTTTTCGATTAACCTCTGAGTCTGTACAATATTCTGCCAGCATACGAATATACATAAAATCTGTCGGTAGATAGACGAAAGCATCCATTTCACTACAATTATTATGAAAAATATTGTCCAACACATTCAAAATACGAGGTCGATTATAATTAATTATGTTTTCTGCTGTACGACCGGCCACATCTGTAAAATCTGACCATTCTTGAGCAGCAAGCAAACCTGCAGTATAATGCATCATATCCATATTCAATGTACTAGTCCCAGTACCGTAAGTGTTGAAATCAGAAAGCTGTAAAAAACGTTTTACTTTATCTTTCAAACTATCAGGTAATTTATCTTTGGTCAAGAGATAACCATGCACAGTCATATGGTCACTAAAATCGACATCAGACCCTGAGAGATAAACCGTAGATGGGTCGGTCAACCAATAATCATAAATACGCTCCAACTCCGCAATAGAGTTTTCGACATCAACTCCTTGATATATACGTGCCCAATAGAAAGGTGTGGTATATTTTATCGAAGTGCTGTTCTTGCCATATGGCTGTATATCATTTACCATACACTCAATCAATGCATCACATCGTTCACGAAATGTAGTACCAGTGATTGTAAATTGTGCCTTCACACTCTCCATTTGAACAAAAAATACTGCCACTAAATATACCGTAATATACTCTAATCTTCTCAACATTTTATTCCTTTTATATTTATGGTTCAATAACAGTCCTATACCTTATCATTTCACTCTCTATCGGACAATATTATCTTTCCGGTAAGAGAGACAAAACTCTGTTGCCTTTTAGACGAAAAGTCCGGAAAGAAAAATAATCTTCCGGATTTTTCATCTTTACCTAACTTTTATCAATCTCAAAAAATCACCTTCTGCCCATATACCCCATTGACATCTTGTACCTTCACAACATAACAACCTTTCAAAGACATCGGAAGGACAACATTTTCAGTATCTATGGTCGCATTATATACCAATGCTCCATCTAAAGCATATATTTGAACAATTGCAACATCATTTAAACCCAAAATCTGAAGAGCACCTTCATTCGAAAATATTCGACAAGTTGTATCGATTGTCGACTTCCGTATACCCGAAACAGCCCCAAATTCGTATGCTCCCAAATCGAAATTACCGACACGAACCTTCCCTAATAAATCCATCTCGGGTAAAGATGCAGGTAAAGTCGCATTTGCAACAAATTCTCCCATATTATTCGGTGTATTTACTCCGGCATTTATCAACGGAGAACCCTCCTTTAATGACCAGTTAGCTTTACGGATATTATCCATATCTTCATCAGTTATTGCCAATCCCGGATATATAGTCGGATTCACAAATTCCGGATTTTCCCCTTCAGTTTCAGAGGTTCCTTCAACAAGAGGGAAAGATAACAATATCGGAGAATAGGTATTCTGGACACTTGCAATATTATAAATACCTGCACTATTATAAGCAAAACTTTCAACATAAGGATAAGTCCCAGACTTTACATTACTCTCTGCTGCCCAACGAATATTATTATTATAATCAGAATCTTGTGTGGGGTAATCTTTTCCTCCCGTAGTATTTCCCCAACAAATACAGTTGTAAACCTCTGTACAAGCTGCTTCAAAAAATATAGTATAAATATCGGCTACATTATTCACAATAGTACAATTAATAAAACGGTTCACTTCATACGTAGCATCACCTTTAGTATGCCCTTGAATAACGCCTTGACCATCTTTCGTGCCATTTGCTCCTCTTGTCGAGGCATTATTGGCAATTACACAATTTTCAACGATAGCCCCATTTTTATAAAATATTGCGGCTCCCATCGGCTTACTGCCCCCTTCAGATTTGCAATTACGAATAATAGAATTTTTCAAATAACCTGATGGAGTCCTTATCCCGCAATTGTTATCAGAGACACCATATATCAATACTCCTCCTCCCTGATTCTGACCACCGTTATTGGCAGTCTGGATAGCAGCACACGATTCTATCAAGCAACCGTCAACATGTCCTCCCGAAATATAAATACCACCCCCTGTAATATTCTTACCATCGGTCTTATTCTCCGTGACTAAATTACGAAAAATGGTATTACGTACGGTTCCACTCCCCCCAATAGAACCGCCTGAAGCAGTTTGTCCGGTATAATAATTATCAGAAATAGTCACTCCATCCACAGTAGTGCCACTCTGCATGCTCAACATAACAAAAGTAGAAGAAGCATCATCTGCCGATCCTTTCCCCTTAAAATTAGTCACATTAGTAAACTCCCAGGGTTCAACTATTCCGTTTCCGTCCACATCACTTTTAACTCTTTGTTCTATTGAAGTCTCTGTCCCTATAAATCCTCCATACAAAGTAACATCCGTCCTATTATTATCAGCATTCAGTATCATAGTCGCCGAATTTTCATATACACCTTTTGCTACCCATACCTCATCACCCTCTTGCAACTGGTCAATGACATTCAAAACAAAATCAGAACTTCCGGAAGGAAGGGTAATCACAACATTATCGTTATCTTCTACAACATTACTCCACGCTTGAGTATCAGTACCTAATTTCACATACACTTTACGGGCAAACGAATCTGTTGCAATAAACGTCATACCCGCCAAAACCAAAGTAATCAATTTCGTTCTCATAATCATTTTTTTATTGGTAATAGACTTTCTTTTAAATCAAGATTTTTAAACAAATCAGTAATTATATCAACTCAAAATATCATTTAAAGATCATTGCAAGTTAATGCGTAAGCACACCATATCATAGGTGCAATACCGTGAATATCACCCGTTAGAGGTACTCTATCTCGATAATATTTTTGTGTAAACCCGACATTCGTTCCCTCACATACATTAGTCATATCTCCATTCTCATCAATATATTTCACTAAAGAAAGCCATGCTTTTCGAGCAGCCTCTGCATACTCTTTTCCTAACCATCCTTTTTTTACACCTACAATCATAGCGTACGTAAACATTGCCGAACCCGACGTCTCTTCCCACATAGACGGATCATCTACTAATTGAAGCCACATACCGTTTTCTTGTTGACATTCCTTCAGCTTGTTCATCATCTTCAAATATCTTCTCATTATCTCCGGTCGATAAGTATTATCTTCAGGTAATATACGGAGCAATTCGGCCATACCTACCGCCATCCAACCATTGCCCCGACCCCAACAGAAAGGAGCTTCCGGGGAATGATAAAACAAGCCATTACCCTGTTGTATCGAATCTAAATAAAAGACCATTTCTCTGGCAGCCCTTGTTGCATAAGTAGTATCCTTTGTCACTCTATAAGCAGCCCCTTGGACAGCTGTAATCATAAACATATCATCTATCCATATACGTGTCTGCCATGAATATCCATGCTCAGACCATTTTTTTTGTTCTGGTGTATATCCTTCTTCTGGAAGCTGCCACTGAGTATCGGCATACATCATTCCCAAGTTTTTATATTCTTCCTTACCCGTTTGCATATATAATTCCAAAGGTAAAGTTCCGAAAACATTATTATCTACATGATTCGGAACAGGTTGTAAGCGAGACTCCTCTGCCAACAATGGAAGAAAACGTTCCTCCAATCTATTTGTCAACTCTTTATTATCTACCGATTTTGCAAACCAGAGGCCCCCCACCCAAGCACATACATCCGGATAGGTAATATTAACTCTCGGCTCGTTAATACGCAAAGGATTCCCATATTGGGAATGCGGTTGCTCCAAAAAACGATTTACTAAACGCGTTCCGACAATTATCGGATCCGCATCCTTTGGAAAATGCTCTAAATCATACTTATTTTCTGCACAAGAGGAAAAGGCGAATATACATAGTATTATCCCCAAAGGCCACTTCATCCACTTTTGATTCTCTTTTTTCATAACTCGATTGGATTATACATTACATTTTTATATTTGATTTATTCTTTTTTCAAGTCAATCCGGATAATATCTTTCCGGAGATTTTTCAGCTGATGTATAAGGTGGCATCCAAAAAGCTGACTGCCGCTTAAATTTCAATTCGGTATCTGGATACCAATTTCGCCAAGAAGCAGGATCCGTATTTTCTACCGGACTCATTCGGCTTTCTCCTCGCCCATTAACTGCTGTTACTGCATACTCATATACGACAAGCCCCATACGATTCTGCTCTTTGTTGTCAAGGCTACCCGGCAACGCATACGCTTTTTGTATTCCGGGAACATTCGTATCTGTATACGTATTCTCTTTCCCTCGATAAATCATTTCAAAATTTTCATCTCCCTGCTTCCTACGGTAAAGACGATACTCTTGTACACCTAAAACAGTTCCCCAATTCAGTTCCACCTGTCTCTCATTCAACTTTAGCCACAATCCTTCAGGATAATGTGGTGCTTCAGCGGTAAAATATATAGGATACTCTGGAGCATAACGTGCACATTTATTCCCGTTACAGGATACTGCACGCACATGTATTTTCCCTTCTTTCTCATTCGGTAAAAAATAAATTCCCTTAGAAGTCTTTCCTTTTATCTTCCATGTCTTTCCTCCATCATAAGAGAGCTCTATACGAACCGACCGACATGTAGGAGACTCAACAAATAACTTCACCCTATTTTTCTCATATTCTGTACGGATAATCCGACTGGACATTGGAGTTGCAACCTCCTCCGTATATTCCAATGTGTATTCCCCTTTAGATAAATGTATCCTCATATCGCTACCCGAAACTGTCGAACCGTATCGCACACCATCTATATATAGTGTTCCACCGGGAAAAAGTCCAGAAAGTTCCAGTTCAGTATCCACCTCAGTTTTTAAGGTCCCGTTGAATTCTTTTCTAAAATTTCGTGTCAAAGCTATTGCTGCTCTCCCCTTCGATTCTAACCGTACATCTAATCCGTCGGCTGCAATATGAGAGCCTTTGAACATTGCCAGTATTAAACTATCGGCACCAAAACGACGTATCAATCCAGCCTTTCCCTCAAATGTTTCGGTCTCTGAAACATAGCTTATTTCACTTCTATCCCGGAATACAATATCAGAACTTTTTCCAGTCGAAATATGAAATACACCTTGCGGTAAAGAACTACTTCCCGAAGGAATGAATTCTGCTATATCGGAATCTTTCAATATCGGAGCAATAGCATATTTCCCTCCTTCTACGTTCACTTCTTTTTTCTTATGTGTAACTAAAGTCAATAATGACTCGAACGAATCTCGATAAAAACCTCTTGAATTTTCAGTTCTGGCAGCCATCCAACCTCCTTTACGTCCATAAGAGGATAAAAATATAATTTTAGGAAACTCTTTTCCATTGACATTAAACCACGAGAAACGAGTCGATGCTCTCCAGTTTGTTCCGACTTCATCAAAAAGAATAAAATAATCAGTTCCTGCAAGCATAACACTACGGGAGAGATACTCAGGCCACACATATTTATCATTTTCCCCATCCGACAATAATTCAGCAAACTGGGCTACCCCAAAATCATATAACGGGGCTTTGAGCTCGTTCATTCCTATGGTTCTGAACTCTCCATCCTTCATCACTCCGAAATTTGTCAGTCCATCAAGATTGTTCACTACATGGTCTCCTGCAATTTCGTTTTCATGACCAGTAAATACTTGCCCTTGCGCGTAGAAATAAAGCCCCCCGGTATTTCCTTCTCCTTGATTACCCCAGCGATAATTGGGACCTTTATCTACTTGATTGAGATGAATGGATAATTCTTCGGGAGTATCGACTCCAGCTCGTAAAACAATACCATGTCCCGTATATTTTGTACTTTTAAGATGTGGATTAGTTCCCGTTCGTTTTATGGGATGCATATTCAGATAAGGAGCATTCCAGTCGGTATCGGTCTTTTTCTTCTCCACTTCATCTCCTGCAGAAGATAGCCAAAAAAGATGTTCAGACAACAAGTGATCATAGTTTTCCATCCACTCCGCCAACTGAAAATAAGGCATATAAGTAGGTACAAGAAAACCTTTACTGTGAGCTCCATGAGGAGGATAACAGCGAGCAAATTCAGGACGAGTCAGACTATCCCCAGGATTCCATCCTTTTGGATAGAAATCGGGGACAAGCTTTTTATTCCAATGAATATAAACTGGTGCCGTCAACATATCTACCATCCAACGTCCACGAGAAGCCATGTACCGAGAAGCAAAGCGGTTTTTCCCGTCATACATTTCTCCCGCGATATTAGAATGGGTAACCGGACGCAAAAAAGCCCAATTATATATTCCTAAACTTTCTACCCAACGCCCACCAAAACTTTCATATTGTTTTACATCTGGACGAGTATAAAACAAACCATTCAATTCTAATTCCTTTTCATAAAAATCTGCCCATTCTTTTGCCATAGGATGATCAGGAAAGAGGAACGATATCTGAAGCGGTATACACCATCCGTCTGCAGCCATATTTGCCGTCCCCGCAAGAGAATGACGTATCGGATTCATTGCTTCCAACATATTGACATATCCACCTAAAATGAACAATGCCTCCACTGTTTGGCGTTGAGACTCTGTCAACACTTTATAATAACGTAAATAATCTTCTACAAATTCAGAATATAAAATACGATGCTCGATAGAATGTACTCCAGGATAACAATTCAGACCCACAGGATAATAAGACATAGCCGAAGTAAGCATTTTTTTATAAAAATTTTCCGCTGAAGAAGCCGATCGGCTTTTAAAAGGATTTTCCGGCCGACGAGCATCTTCAGGATACATCAGTTGCCAATCCTTTNTCTGAGAATAGCGATAATATAAATCTTTGGGATCATTTTTATGATGCAATGACCCATTCTGCATATAAACATTATGTTCCAACAAAGACAATAATTTGTCATTAAACTCTGCCACTCTTTTTTCTCCATCATTTACTGGAAACAGCGACACAGCAGTAGATCTCGTTCCAGAAATTAGAGGATAAGTAAAAAATAGCTTATGATTTTGGAAACGAAAATAGACGGATAAGTCTGGAGTTGGTTGCCAAATTCCATATTGACGATCGTTCCAACGATTAAAATCATAAACAAATATACCTAATTCTCGAGCACTATTCCCTTCTTCCCAAAATGACATAACAGGCACCTGCTCTCTGACCGAATTTCCTCCAAATGGAGAAATTCGGAAAATCATTTTCTCTGCTGGATTTTCAATCCACCCTGTCCCTGTCCATCGTGGATCTTCTTTTGAATAGCTTGTATATATTGGTTGCTCTATTCCCATCCACATATCACGATTGCTTTCCAATGTTCTATCCCAATGAGTACCGAAGCGCTTCACTGGGTTAAACCCATTCCATTCCATTTCCATCACGATTTCATCCGATTTAGAAAGGTTAGTCATTGACTCGTCCAGCACAGCAAAGGGATAATTCTTTACCAATTTTACATTTGCCTGATATTCCCCCCCATTTGAAAATCGATAAGATATTTTAAAAAGAGAATACAATGGTCCATTTTCTACAATTTCAGTATGATATGACAATATACGATTATACTTCGATTTTATCCTATTACAACCCATCCAATCATTACCCACATTCATTGATAATATCGGAGCAGGAATACTTTCAGAAATACTCTCTGATGTCATTGGAATCCTCAGTTGTATCTTATCACCAAAAACTTCATAATATGATTTTTTTTGTAAAATCTTCATCGGGACTACAGCTTTTCTTTTCGACGGACGACAACATAATTCATAGCTATAGTTCCCATTCGATGGTAATTTTGCCATAAAATGAATTTTGCAAGACATCAAATTGTCATTTTCCTTTTTTATATCAGACAATTGATACTCTACTTCCTCTCCATTTTCACAATTGACAAGAACCAAATCTTCCATATTTACATTATCCTCAAAAGAAATCCGGTATGAAAGCATTGTTTCTGGCCAATAATAAGTTTCGATATGGATAAAATCTTTATACTCAAAGACAACTTTCGAATCAGGAGAAAGAATATAATTTGTTGCAAGGCTTTTCCCTACACCCCAAAATATCAAAAATAATGAAATAAAGAAAACTTTCATTGTGTGATTTTTCATGTATATTTCAAACATTTAATTGTATTCTAATCAACTTTCGGATGTACCAACCTAAAACCGACATATTTATAACGAGTACTCGGTATAAAAGAAGCACGAGCTGATGATCGACATGCATCAGCAAACGAATACCAAGATCCTCCCCGACACACCCTCGTAGTATAACCCTCGTCATCAGATGGCCCCATAGGATTGACTTGATCTTCAATAGGATATGGGGCATACCAGTCAGAACAAACCTCCTGCATATTCCCAGCCATATCATATAATCCCAACTCATTGGGTAAACCTAAACCGACACTTCTAGGCCAGTGATCTACCGAGCCATCTCCTAACAAGCTATTATCCCAATAACAAGCAACAGTACTAATATCGTTACTACCAGGATACATTAACCCTGTACGTTTACGACCTCCTCGAGCAGCAAATTCCCATTGAGCTTCTGTAGGAAGTGCAAATCGTAAGCCCGTTACAGCATTTAATTTCGCTATAAAATTATTCATCTCTTCATAGAGACGATTGTCGATAGGAATCTGTAAATTTCCCTCTTCTTTAAAAGCACCCTGATTCGTTCCTCCCATAACAATCAGATATAATTCTTGCGTTACTTCAAATTTGGAGATATAATAACTGGAAAGAGTTACTTTATGCACATTCTTCTCATATATATGAGTATCATTTCCCTGCTCCGCCGTAGCTCCCATATAAAAAGAACCTCCATCAACATATACCATATCTGATATCGCCTTTTCAATGACAGCTTTACGTTCTTGCATAAGCGCATGATAGGCATCAGGGTCAGTTTCTACATCTGGATCTCCAGCAACTTTACCCAATAACGAAACATCAATATTACTCTTATCTAACGGTATACCTTCAGATATTGCCCCTCCTCCAAAATATGCATCACCTGGTTCTGTAGGACCAAGAAATTTTTCATCGTCATTATCATTACATGAAAATGAAAGAAATATCACGGCACAAGCCATTATTTTCCAAATATTTTTGCTTTTAATCATAATCTTAGAATGTTAACAAGTTCAAAAAATAACTTTAAAAAAAGTAGTCTTTAGATTTTACCTTTTTTAATAACCTTCATTTTGCCACAGTATATTTTCATTATTGTACGCCACTATATCGATATAAGGTATCGGAGCAAGATGGTGATATTTTTTCATTCCGTACATCGGAGTCTCTGTAGACTCATCATAACCTTCATCTTGCAATGCAAAATGTTCCGCAATTTTTTCTTCAGCCAGTCTCCATCGAACTAAATCCGGCCAACGTAATCCCTCAAATGCAAACTCTACAAAACGTTCATGGACAATACAATCAAACACTGTATTGTAATCCGGCAATTCGACTTCACTAATCGGTTTTAGGCCTCCCCGTGTCCTTACCTCGTTCAGTATCGAAAATATTGTTGTCTTATTTGCTGCATAATCAACCTCATTCAAAGCCTCGGCATACATCATTTTTACATCCGTATATCGTAATATCGGAAGATTGGTTCCCCAATAATCAATAGCTGACGGGAAATTAGCCGAATCTATCAAAAACTTTTTTACAAAATAATAATCATAAACCGGTGTACTTTTATCTACATATAGGCCATTGACCAATGTCGCATCCCGACGCTTATCAAACACAACAACACTCAACGGATCATCTAAATTTCCCGAAATAAGCTCATATTTCGAACTATCTGCAATACTAAGCGATGCACGAAAAGAACCAGACCCTCCGGTAAATGTAACTCCACCCATCTTTGTTCCATCCCCCCTACGTAAATTCAGAGAAGAGGGAATAAATATTGAAGGGAAATAGGTACTTAATCCTAATGCCTGAGCCGAAGCCCCACTTAAATATTGCGTTTCCCAAACACGTTCTGCACTATTATTTTTCGCTCCGTCGAAACAATCAGTATAAACTGTTGCCATTTTATATAAAGAACCCTCTTTATCAATAACCAATTTTAACCATTCTGCTGCCTTTTCTGCCATCGCAGGTGTCGGTGTCTCTCCCGTTTTTTGAGCTCTTCTTTGGCTTATACACTGATATAAATATAATCGACCCAACATTCCAGCAGCAGCATATCTTGTCACACGTCCAGTTTTGGTAGAAGGCCAAGCTTCTGGAAGAAGCTCATAAGCCTGCTTAAAATCCGATTCTGCTTGTGCATAAGTAGCTTCTTGCGATGAACGAGCAATTTTATGCGTTTCACTCAAAGAGAGAGGTTTTGTAATTAAGGGTACCCCACCCCAACACCAAGCAAATTGGAAATATGCATATCCTCTCAAAGCAAGAGCTTCCCCTTTGATATTTGCCTTTTGTGTCTGATCAGAAAAATCTACTCCATCTATCTTATCCAAAATTTTATTGCATCGGCTCACCATAGACCAAAGATTTTTCCACGGATTCGACCACCAGGTACTATTGGATGATTCCATAAAACGGCCAATCTCAGAACTATTGCGACACTCGTCCGAACGAGCAATAAGAGTATTTATATACCCTGTTCCATTTTTACCAAAAATTTCATTCAAATCAGAATAACAACCGGATATTGCCGTCTCAAAATCAGTCGCTGTCAAATAGAAAGACTCATCGGTATATGCCGATTCCGGAGTCACGGCTAAATAATCTTCACAAGCACAAAAACTGCCGCAACACACTAAAACAAATATAATTTTCTTAATACTTTTCATTATTTTCAGATTTTAGAAGGTTACATTTACACCTAAAGAGTATTTTCGTGCCAATGGATAAGTAGAATAATCTACACCCCTCAATACCGGATTAGATGACGAATAGCTATTTACTTCAGGATTTCCCACATAATGAGTAAATGTGTGTACATTCTCCATAGAGATATAAAATTTCATTGCCCGTATTTTGGCCTTTTGCAATAGATTTTTAGGTAAATTGTAGGATAATGTTATATTTTTTATTTTCAAAAATGTAGCATCATAAATACGCTGGTCGGTTGTCGTATTTTCATTCACGCCATTAGCTCCCAAACCATAAGACAATGGTGTCTTTCCATCCCAGCTCATATCAACCCCCAACTCATAGGGAATGGGATCTCCTCCTCGGTAAGTCTGTTTATACGAATTCAGCCAACCGACCAAACAGTTATTAAACCTACGGCCAAAATTGATATTACGAGATGCCAAATAATACACATCTCCACCAAACTGTCCTTGTAAAAATATACTTAATTCAAATCCCTTGTAACTAAAACGATTTGTAAATCCCCAAAGCAAATCAGGCATATTATCACCATATGGAACCATATCTTCATCCGTAATCTGTCCATCTTTATTTGTATCTACAAATTTCAGATTACCCGGAATCTGAGATGCCATAATTGGTACTAAAGGTTGCGATCTGTCATAACTTCCATCGGGTCCTACAGCAAAATCATCTTCTGTCAACAAACCATCTGTGCGATACAAATAGAATTGAGAAATAGGCCCTCCGACCTGTGTTATAAAATAAGCATTCCATGCCGGAGTTATGATATTATCATTCCCACCCAAATCGAGCACCTTATTCCTATTAGCCGAAAGATTTATCGTACTACTCCATTTAAAATCTTTTGTCGAAATATTTGTCGTATTTAAATCAATCTCCCAACCTGTATTCCTGATTTTTCCAACATTTGTTTTTGTAGTCGTAAATCCAGTAGTAGAAGGTATCTGCAAGTCATATAATAATGATTTTGTCGTATTTCTATAATAATCAAAATTAAACTGGATTCGGTTTTTCAAAAAAGAAAGATCCAAGCCTAAATCGACAGAAGTTGTATTCTCCCATTTTAAATCAGCATTAGCATAATTAGCCGGATACATAGCAGCTTGAGACTGTCCACCGTAAACAGTATTAGAAACATCGAATGTAGAAAGATAATCATAATAGCCTACACGATCATTTCCTGCCTGTCCCCATGAGGCTCTAATCTTGAATAAATTCAAAAAATCAAGATTTTTCATAAAATTCTCTTCACTGATTTTCCAACCGGCAGAAAATGATGGAAAAGTCCCCCACCTGTTATTTGCACCAAAACGAGAAGAACCATCACGTCTAACAGATGCTGTAAACAGATACTTATCAGCATAATCGTAAGAAACACGGCCAAAAAAGGATGACGTACGCACGGTATAACGCTCTGTTGATGCAGTTGTAGGAGTTGTCGCCAAATTCAGTGTATAAACATTCTCCAATGGCCACCCTGTTGCAGCAACCGTAGCCCTATAAGTATTTGTATTATCCAGACTTTGACCTAACATAATATTAATAGTATGTTTCTTAACATTCAAATCATAAGATAACACGTTCTGCCATCCCCAGTTATTATACACCTCAGAATAACTATTCCCAGAAGACACTTGTCCTCCAGTTGCATTAGGAGCTACAACATTGGCTGGAATAAAATATTCATATACAGTACTCCTTAAGTTATTATTATATATCGACTTAAACGATAACCCTTTTATAATATCATACTGGAACCATGCAGATGCATTCAACCGATTATCACCTTTATTATCGGTTACTTGCATCAATCTTTCATATGGATTTACATAATTAGGATAATCGGCATTATACCCAAAATCACGAGTATTTTCATCAATGCCTATTAAGCATGGATACTGTAAAGCTGTTAATATCACTTTATCTTTACCCTCAGATTCCCCTCGTCGTTGTTTTGCCACTGACGGAGCTAAATTCACTCCCAACCTAAGCTTTTTCGTTATATTCAATGTTCCATTCAGTCGAAAATTGATTCTATGATAATCAGTATTCTTCACTATGCCGACTTGTTCCATATAACCACCTGACATATATATACTGCCCATATCACTTTTGCCCGACGCAGACAATTGATAACTCTGAACCGGTGCTGTACGTAAAATTTCGTCAATCCAATTCGTTTGATTAATATTGGGGTTCAGACGCCAATCTGGAGTGTCAGAATTCGGGTTCAACAACCATGATTCTGGAATCTGATAATTGGTAGGACGATTTTTATTAGGAGTCATCATCGAATTCAGCCCATTAGCATTCAAATAATTAGCATTCAGACAATAAATATTGTATGCCAACCATTCTTTAGGGCTCATAACCTCTGGCAAACGGTCTGCCTTCTGAAGACCATAATAAGCATCAAAAGTAACCACAGGTTTTCCTCCTTTGGCCATCTTCGTCTCTATCAATACAACCCCATTAGAACCACGCGCACCATAAATAGACGTTGCCGCTGCATCTTTCAATACCTGAATAGATTCGATATCACTCGGATTGACATCATTTAAAGACTCTGTAATTATCCCATCAATAACATATAAAGGAGGTGTCGTACTATTCAAAGAACTGGCGCCTCGTACCGTTATTTGCAAATCTTCACCAGGAACACCACTGGAAACTTGAGTCTGTACTCCAGCCAGCTGTCCGCTAAAAGCCTCACTAATAGTAGTCAATGGACGGCTCTCTAAGGACTCAGAACTGATTTTTGATATAGATGTAGTCAAATTTGACTTTTTTACCGACCCATATCCAATTACGACTACTTCATCCAGGTCTTTAGTCGTACTTTTTAATGTAACATTAATAATTGTGTTCTTCTTCACTGGTATCTCTTGTGAGTCAAACCCTACATAAGAAAACACCAGTTTATCTTCAGAAGATGCTGCAATTGAATACTTGCCATCTATATCGGTAATAGTACCTATCGTACTACCTTTCACTAACACACTCGCTCCAATAACCGATTCCCCATTCTGATCGACCACTGTACCCGAGATCTTTTTTTGATGCTTACTTTCATTTGTGTTTTGCTTCGTCTGGGCAGCTAAACTAACACAGAAAAATAACAAGAACAGATTAATTACAATTTTTGATAAATTCATTTTCGATAAAACTTAAGGTTAACATCTGAAAGAAAAGTTTTTTGTCTTGCTCTACTTTCAAATTTTACTATATTATTATATAAATATTATATCAACTTAAAAAAATTACGTTTTTCATCTAAAGAATAATAGAATCTCTTTTTTCCCTTGCTATTACAAAAATAGAATGAGTACGTATAACCCTATTGGAAAATAGTATCAAAATCATGGAAAATAGTATCTAACTAAATATATCGCTATTAATCAACATATTAATTATACAAACTGTCATCCCTTTTTCTAAAAAACAAGATGAAATATCCCTCCACTATCCCCACAAATACATAATAAACAATATACTTTGCTCAAAATATTCCTATAATATATATTGAAAATTATCAAATAATATATCATCAATGCAAATACATTTTATATTCCTTTATCTACATGACGATTTTTCAAAAAATCTGTTGGAGAAATATTATATACGGACTTAAATGTTTTACTGAAATAAGCAGGGTCCGAAAACCCTACCTTATAAGCAACTTCTGATATAGACAATTTATTTTTAAGTAATAATTTCACTGCCATTTTCATTCGTAATTGTAAAATAAGCTTATTAGGAGTAGAATTTGATATAGCTTTTGTCTTTCTAAAAAACTGGGCTCTACTCATTCCTAAATTCTGGCATATTTCATCAATTGAAAAATCTGGATTAGAGATATTTTTCTCAACCAGATCCATCAGTTTTTGCATAAACAAATCATCCTGTGATACAACTTCATCTTCCTCACTTACTCCCGGAGTTAATAATCGGGTAGTAAACAACTGGCGGAGTCTCTCTCTATTTTGAATTATATTCTTAACACGAACATTCAGAAGATGAGCATCAAAAGGTTTCAAAATATAATCATCAGCTTTATGCTCATACCCCTCCTCAATATGTTCATTCATTACTTTGGCTGTCAATAATATCACAGGAATATGTGCCGTACGGATATCATCTTTTATTTTATCACACATTTCTATACCACTCATATTGGGCATCATAACATCACTAATAATAAGATTTGGAAGCTGTTCAAGAGCTATAGCATATCCTTCCTTTCCATCAACAGCTTCTAAAATAAAAAAGTCCTTTTCCAATTGAGATTTTATATACAAACGCAAATCGGCATCATCTTCTACAACCAATACCCAAGATTTGGACCTATCCGATAAAGATGAGTCTGGCAAGACCTCTTCTTCGTCAAACAATGTTTCTTCCTTTATCGAATATGACGCTACATCCCTGAAATTTCCTTCGACAATTTCCGAATTATTTTCCACATAATGTTCTTTACCTAAAAATAAAGAAATATAAAATGTAGTACCTTTCCCTTTTTCACTTTCTACCCAAATATTTCCACCATGCAATTTGACAATATATTGTACCAAACTCAATCCTATACCAGAACCAAACATACCGCCGTGCGTTCCTTGGTGAACTTGATAAAACGGCTCAAAAATATGATGAATATCTTCCTCCGAAATACCTTCACCATTATCACTAATCATGAAATAAAAAAATTCATTCAACTCATAACTTCTTATACTAATTTGGCCGCATTCTCCCGTATATTTTATAGCATTTGAAAGTAAATTTGATATAACTTTTTCCATCATTTCAATGTCAAACCAAACATCATCCTCTTTATATAAATTTTCATAATATATAGTAATCTGTTTCTTCGAAGAAAGTTCTCTAAAATTCTCTATTTGTTCCCAAATAAAACTCTCAACTGGAACTTTACTTATCGAAAGTTTCATAGCTCCATGTTCTATTTTTCTAAAATCAAGAAGTTGATTAACCAATAATAAAAGCCGTTTTGAATTTTTATAAATAGTACGTACAATATACTGCAATCTTTCAGGTAAAAATTTATCATTCATCAAATCATCTACCGGACTGATTATCAATGTAAGCGGTGTACGTAATTCATGAGAAAATTTAGTAAAAAGGTCAAGTTTTAACTGATAATACTTTTCTATATTATCTTTTTCTATTTGGGCAATCTGCTGTTTGTATTTATACGTCTTACGATTAATAATATATTTTATTATAAACAATAATAAGGCAAATGCTACAAAAAAATAAAATATTTTAGCCCATATAGTCCTCCAAAAAGGAGGATGAATAACAAAATCCAGTTCTGTAACTATCGGACTCCAACCTCCGTCAATATTACAAGCTTTTACTAAAAATGTATATTCTCCATCAGGCAAATTACTATAAGTTACCTCAGGCCGGTCTGTATAATTCCAATTATTATCAAAACCCTCAAGTTTAAACATATATTTGTTTTCTTTCGGATAAATATAATTTTGAGTCGAAAATTTAATGACAATCGATGATTGAGAATAAGAAAAATGAACATTCTTTAGAGCCGCAGTACTGGTATATTGTTGTGTCTTCGGGTCAGCTTTCGTATTTAAGGTCTTTATCGATGTTATATGCACCGAAAGAGTATCTGACATCGCATTAAAAAAACTAGGATCAAATGAAACGATACGGTCGATTCCTCCTACGTATATTTTACCATCAGATGCTAAAAAAAATGAATGAACAGATACTTCTTGTAACGGAAAACCGGTCTTATAAGAATAATTTAAAATTTTCCCCGTTTCCGGATGAATAGAAGAAACTCCCGCAACAGTGGAAACCCATATATGTCCCGTTCTCTCATCCTCTAAAACTCCACAAATCATATTACTTATCAGGCCCTTCTCTTCATTATAAAGGACATATTCTCCTTTTTCAATGTTACAACAACACAATCCTGAACTATACGTTCCTATCCACACATTATGTTTATGGTCTTCAAACAGAACATTTACATTCTTATTGGCCAATGGTTCTATATCCAACTTATGCGCCATAAGATAACCGCCAGGAATATACTTATCATAGTAATATTCCAATACTCCATTCGTACGGCTACCAATTAAAATATTACCATTATATCTCATCAACAATTCCTGCGCTAACATATATTTGGTCAAACCTTTTTCGTTGGTTATCAAATCAGTTTTTATTTCATCTGTCTTCGGATCATAAATAGAAAGATTTTCTTCTGCAATCCATATATTACCCTCCATATCTTTTACCATGCTTCTGACCTGAGATGTAGGAGGGATACTAATCCTCTTGCAATCTTTCCTTTTTTCTAAATCAAAAATATAAGTTCCTCTATTTAACAAGTAGAAATAGAATAAATCAGACCTCTCTTTAAAAATATAATAAAGTTCACTATCTTTATTTTTCTGTAACACATGAGACTGAATATTAAAATAAGAAGTCTTATCCGTTTTCATGTCTAATAAACTCAATCCACGTTCATGTCCAATCCATATAATACCATTATTTTCTACAATATTACCTACTACGCCTACTGGCAAACCTTTATCCGTAGCCAAATCATATGACTTAAATAAATAATGGTTCGGATTATAATATTTTAACCCTTTATTAAAAGTTCCAAACCAGAATGCACCATCTCTATCTTTATAAACGCTCATTATACGATGGTATAAAAGTCGATCTGCTAAAAATCCATCCGAATTACTACAAAATACCATATTATTGGTATTAAAAGGTAACAACCCATTATCTGTTCCTAATACCAATGTTGTATCATTATACTCAATAATAGTGTGAATTTGTCCACTATCCGAATAAATTCCCGACGGTATCTTTATTTTTACAGGTATAATCTGTCGAGAATGGTGGTCATACACAAAGAAATTATAAAGATCTGCTCCTAACCAAACTCTCCCTTTGCTATCCATAAAAATATCATTGACAGGATTTCTTTTATTAGCCCCATCTTTTTCAAGATAACTTACTTCATGAGTTCTAAGATCAATCAATGTAAAACCTTTGCCCAATACCTCAGCCATAATAAAACCTTCAGCACATTTATTCATTCGGTTGATATAAACATTTTCTAAAATACAACTTACTACTCCTGCATTTTTATCCAAAAAATACAGTCCATTTTTCGTAGATATCCACACTTTACTACTGGACTCCACATATATACCTGAAACAATTCCTGTAGGCATTGTTTGCCCTGGGAAATAAGTATCAAGGGACAAAAATTCCTCGGTATAGGGATCAAACAATTCTATCCCATTAAATGAGCCTATCCACATATACCCATTTTCATCTCCTGCAATAAATGTTATATCATTATTAAAAACTGCATTACGTTGTTGTACATCAGAGCGGTATGTTCTGATTTCATTTCCATCAAAACGGTTTATCCCATCTTTAGTACCAAACCACATATACCCCATCTTATCTTGGTAAATAGCTTTTATAGTACTATTTGATAAACCATCCGATATCGAATATGTATAGTAAGAAGATGTAGAGTGTAAAACTGTGCAAACAAAGAAGAATAATATAAAAAGACTATTTTTCATATCCAGCACTTTATTATTCCCAATTTATATAACCTTATATTCTTAGAAGCCGTGTTTTTCTGTTATTTTTCAACTCCAATAAAGGATCCATGATTAGGCTAATTATTCATAAAAAATACTGGAGTTAACTTGATGAATTAATATTTAATTATGAACAAATATAATAAAAATATAAAACTCAAAAGAAATAAATCATTTTTTATATTTAAAATATTATATATAAACAATTTATTTAAATATACCGATCCTCCTTCTCTTCTACTTCTATCATAGAATTTACAACAAATTTTCAATCACTTACCTTAAAAAATTGTATATTTGCCTTTATAGAACAAATTATCATATAAAGGTTTAGCTCATATCATGAAACATTTACTATCACTTATCGTCCTATTCTTAAGTTATTACCTCCAGATACAATCAGCCGAATTATTTCTCGAAGCCGAAAGTTTCGAGAAAAAAGGTGGATGGTCTATCGACCAACAATTCATGGACCTAATGGGCTCTTCCTACCTAATAGCTCATGGTCTTGGAACTCCTGTAGATGATGCTACTACTACCGTAAACTTTCCTCAAACAGGAACATACTACATCTACGTACGAACATATAACTGGACGAGTCCATGGTACACAGGAGACGGACCCGGAAAGTTTACATTAACTATTGACGGACAACCTGTAAAAACAGAATTAGGAACTACTGGCAATTCTTGGATGTGGCAAGAAGCTGGAAAAATAAATATAAAAAATACACAAGTAAAAATAGGGTTACGGGATTTAAGTGGTTTCGATGGACGATGTGATGCAATTTATTTTACAACCAATAAAGATATACTGTTACCCGTTAGCGATAAGGCTTTGCAGGAATTTAGAAACAATGCTCTAAAAATACCTTCAAAACCACAAAGTGCTGGTTCTTTCGATTTTGTAGTTATCGGCGGTGGTATCGCTGGTATTTCAGCAGCAGTATCTGCAGCCCGGCTGGGATGCAAAGTCGCCCTTGTAAACGACCGACCAATATTAGGTGGCAATAACAGCTCAGAAGTACGTGTTCATCTGGGTGGACGTATAGAAGTTGGACCTTATAAAGCATTAGGTAGTCTACAAAAAGAATTCGGACACAGCCGTGGAGGAAATGCTCAGCCCGCAGAGTTTTATGAAGATTCTAAAAAGGAAGAAATTGTCAAAAAAGAAAAAAACATTACATTTTTCCCCAATTATAGGGCCATTTCTGTCAAAATGGATGGGAAAAAGATAAAATCCATTACGGCCAAACATATAGAAAACAGTCAAGAAATAGAATTGTCTGCACCTATATTCTCCGATTGTACAGGAGATGGGACCATTGGTTATCTTGCTGGTGCCGATTACCTCATGGGACGTGAAGGTCGTGACGAATTCGGTGAAGACATAGCTCCTGCCAAAGCAGATAAAATGACTATGGGAGCTTCCGTACAATGGTATTCGAAAAAAGAAGAAAAAACATCCAAATTTCCACACTTCCATTACGGAATAAATTTTAATGATGAAAACTGCGAAAAAGTTACCATGGGCGAATGGACTTGGGAAACTGGGATGAACAAAGACCAAATAAAAGATTTCGAGCGCATACGTGATTATGGGCTATTAGTCGTATATTCCAATTGGAGTTATCTCAAAAATGATTTAAAAGATAATAGTGAATACAAAAAGAGAAAATTAGACTGGGTTGCTTATATCGCCGGCAAACGAGAATCACGTCGATTATTAGGTGACTATATATTAAAACAGGATGATATTGAAAAAAATGTATTTCACGAAGATGGTTCGGCTACTACAACTTGGTCAATAGACCTACATTTTCCCGATCCGAAAAATTCTAAACACTTCCCTGGAAATGAGTTCAAAGCTGAAACAAAACATATAAATATCTATCCTTACCCTATTCCTTACCGTTGTCTCTATTCTCGTAATATCGATAATCTATTTATGGCGGGGCGTAACATAAGTGTAACTCATGTAGCTCTCGGTACAACACGAGTAATGCGTACTACCGGAATGATGGGAGAAGTCGTTGGCATGGCAGCCTCCCTCTGTAAAAAATACAATACATTTCCCCGACAAATCTACTTTTATCATCTCAATGCTTTAAAAGCTCTTATGACTCAAGGTGTAGGAAATAAAGAATTGCCCAACAATCAGGTATTTAATTTAGGAGGGACTTTATCTACTCCACAACCTTTTCCCAATAGATAATATAAAAATATTCGCCTATTATTGATAATAAAAAATGCTTATTTCTACATTTGCAATATAAAATCAAAGATAAATTTAACAATATTCAAGTATCTATTCAAATTTTACTTTTATGAGAAAAATTATTCTGATATTATTTTCATTAGGAATCAGTATTATGTTATACGCAAATACCAAAACAGAAAAAATTTTTGAAAGTAAAAATAATGAACTACAAGACATAATATTAAATAAACCCAACTTAAAACGAGGAATACCTATTATGCAAGCTTTAGAAAAAAGACAGTCCACCAGGCAATTTTCTTCAAAAGAACTTTCTCTACAAGATATATCTGATCTATTATGGGCAGCAAACGGTATAAATCGTCCTGAATCCGATAAAAGAACTGCACCATCTGCTATGAATCATCAAGACATAAAAGTATATGTATGTACAGCTAAAGGTTCTTACTTATACAACCATCAAAAACATACTCTTGTCCCAATTTCTTCTGGAGACAGCAGACCTGCCGCAGCTCCTGTATGCCTTATATTGGTCAGTGATACAAACAAAGAGTGGGGAGCTATCGACGCCGGCATTGTATCCCAAAATATATCTCTTTTCTGTTCAGGGACAGGACTTGCAACATACCCTCGAGGCAGTATGGACAAAGACACACTTTACAAAGCTCTCAAACTCACCGGACAACAGGCTATAATGCTATGTCATCCCGTCGGATATTTTGTTCAATAAACAAACAGACTTAGTATATAGAAATAAAAAGAGGATACGTCGAAATGATGACGCATCCTCTTTTTATCAAATCCCAGGGAATCAATACTTTGTTTGACGAATAGCATCAATAAGCCTATCAAAATCCTTAGGGTATACATCTCCAATATTTCCAATACGAAAAGTATCGGCTTGAGAAATTTTTCCCGGATAAATAACAAAACCTTTTTCCTTCAACTGAGTATAAAACGATTTAAAATCAAAATCCTTTTTCGGATACAAAAAAGATGTAATTATTGGAGACTGGATATCATCGGGTAACAAAGTCTCAAAACCTAACGAACGCATGCCCTCAACTAATATCCGGTGATTTTCAACATATCGTTTATTTCGAGCCTCTACACCTCCTTCGTCAACCAATTCCTGCATAGCCTGCTTAAACGCCCGTACAACATGAGTTGGAGAGGTAAATCGCCATTTCCCATGACCTTTTTCCATTGTTTCCCATTGAGCATAAATATCAAGAGAAAGAGATGGAGAAATGCCCTTACATCTCAACAATTCTGACTTTCTTGCTATAATAAAACCAAATCCAGGTACACCTTGAATACATTTATTAGCACTACTAATCATAAAATCGATCCCTAATTCTTCAACATCCATAGGAACTCCACCAAAACTACTCATAGCATCTACAATGAATTTCCGTCCATGTTTTCTGACTACTCGGGAAATCTTTCTTAACGGGTTTAGAACCCCAGTAGTAGTTTCACAATGGACAACAGCAACATGAGTTATATCAGGATTTTTTAATAAGTGCTCTTCAAGAGTTATCTCCGAAACCTGAGATATTTCATCAAACTCAATAATGTCATAATTCAACTTATGATATTCTGCAATCGTTCCCATACGATCACCATAAGCACCATTACTTAGAATAAGTAATCGATTTTGTGGAGCAATAGCACTTCCTAAAACAGCCTCAACACAATAAGTGCCACTTCCCTGCAATAAAATTGCTGTATACAATTCAGGTTTCTTCGTCGCCAAAGCAACCAAATTATGCCGTATTTCTTCTACTATATGCAAATTGTAATCCTCGTCCCATGTACACCAATCGGCCATCATTACTTGTTTTACAGTATCAGAGGTAGTTAACGGTCCAGGAGTCAATAAAATATAAGGTTTCATTGTTCGTTTATCTATAATTAATTATTCAAAATTCCATTTTATGATTTATAATCTCTACAATTTCCGGTAATTCCTCAATCGTATCCACAACATAATGAGCCCCTGCATAAAGCATACGACGTCGAACTTCAGCTTTTCTCTCATTCAAAACATCAGAATCCAACTCTTTAGTTTCTGCTAATGTCAATCCCATTTCATTACTTCCCAATATGACCCCGACTGTCCATACCCCAGCACTAACACCTTCCTTTATATCGGCAATCGTATCTCCATATTTGATTATATTTTTTACTGATGGCACAGAAAGATCTATCATATTTTTATATATCATATAAGGATATGGACGGCCTGCAGGTAAACCATCCGGTGTCACGCAATTATCGACACTATACCCTTTCTTTTGGGCTTCTGGTAACACTACATCCATCATGGCACGTGTATACCCTGTCGTAGACCCTATCTTTATGCCACTTTTTCTCAAATCCGACAATATCTCAATAACTCCAGGTATAGGATCGGTATATTCTCTCAATGAAGAAAAAAGATACTGTTCAAATTTTTCATTCATTGCTATAACATCCTCTTCATTCCATCCCCGATTATATTTCTTTTCAAACGCTGTTGTTACCTCATGCATCTTAAACAATTCACGAATATGGTCTATCTTTGCCATTCCCATAGGACGACGGGCCTGTTCCATCGTTATCTCTATACCTATTTCATCAAAAGCTTTTAAAAAAGCCGCTACCGGAGCAAAACATCCATAGTCTACGGCAGAGCCGGCCCAGTCCATAATTATGCAATCAATTTTATTCATATTGCCTTTATTAAAAAATGATATAATATTTTTCTTAAATTGTAGTCGATTTAATACTAAAAGAACGTTCAGTAAAAACTTTATCTACCGGAGATTTCAACGTAAAATTATGCACCTTCCGATATCGTTGTACTAAATAAATAACCGAACACAAAAATACAATAAAACAAATAACTCCAACATATCCCGATAACAGATTATAAAATTCGAGCCAATTTATATCAGGATTAAAAAATTCTTTTGCAACCAATACAAGAACTGTCCCAGTATATCCGATAAAATCAATAGTTGCAATAAAAAAGCCCACATTTCCTCTTATCTTAAAACATGCTATAAAACGGTCAAAAAATATAGTCTGAAAACTAAGATATGATATATAAAGACATAAACTTTGAATAAAAAGCCATGTCAAAGGACTAAGCTGCAATTCATAATAATGAAATGCTACAAAGCTCAACGTCGCAGCTCCTCCCATTACAAGAAATAATAGTAAACACAAAACTTTAATATTGCTCCTTATCAGAGACATAGAACCAAAAATAATTAATATTATCACCGTTACAATTCCATCGACACGGGCAAATAACCAAGATGAATAATTATGAGTATTTACATCCAATATTTTTACCAAAAAATCTTCTTTAATATCCTGTAGAACCGTGATAAAAAGATTTGCAAAAAACAGCATAGTCAATAGCGGCATAAAACTTCTAAATAGTTCCATACGTCCCTTACTATCCAAAGTAACCCTCTCTGTCCTTAGTTCTTTGTCCCGCGCATCCGGCTGAGGCATACGATTAAGAAGATATCCTAATAATGACAATAAAGGAAATGCAAAAGCTCCAATCAACGCTGGCATCCAGAATTCACTAACATGTAATGTATCAATAACAAATAATCCGATAGACTTTGCTGTTCCAGAACTCACAGCAATACTCAAGCCCATTAAGCTAGCCAACAAGTCAGTTACTCTTCGTCCCTCTAAAAAACTAAAAATAACTCCCCACATACATCCCAAAGAAAGCCCATTAAAAAATAGAGCAAAAACATTAAAAGGACGAGGTAAACAGCCAAACAATACCAATGATATTTCAGCAACAGCAACCGATGTTATCATAAATCGTAAACGTCCCTCTTTTTTCAATTCTGAAATCATCTTTATACCGATAAATTTCGAAATCAGATAACCGAAGATTTGGATAATGCTCGTTGCAACTTTATAGTCTAGTCCAAAAAACTCTAATCCTTCAAACGTTGCAGCTGTAAAAGGTTTTCTTAAAGCATACACTAAAGCATATGAGAGTAAAGCTGCTCCACCAGCCCAAAAGACAAATAATATATTTGAAATTTTTTCTTTCGTTACCAACGACAATTTATTTCCCAATATCATAATTACTTTCTTTGATTTTGGGACAAAAGTATAATGCCAATTTTAGCAAAAAAATGAATATTTATTATTTATAATCTTTATAATCAAGGTAAAAATAAAGTAACATTAATGTAACATTTATGCAATTATATTATCACATCGAATCTTGATTTTTGTAAAATAAATGATAAATTAGGGTATATAATGGACGAATTATTTGAAATATATAAGCAAATAGAATATTTAAGAAATCGTGGAGTAAAGATGAAAGAAATAGCTGATTATACCAACTTAGCTCCCAGTGTACTATCTTCTTTATACTCCAATGTCCTACCTACATTTGCCAATACAGTACGTAAGGGTACTCCAAAAGAAGAAGCCCTAGATTATGCATTATCCCAAGTGAATAACGTTTCAAAGAAAAAATTAATGGGAAATATTCAAGAGCTGAAAACTCGCCTCTTCGAACTGGAACCTTCCCTCAACCATTCAAATAAAGAAAATCAATTTATTGAAATGTTAAATGAAGAAATGCAACATTCTGCCCAAGAAATATATAATTATAGCGGAATCTACATGAGTTACAGCCTTTCCTCATCTACCGATAGCCTGAAGGCTGAACCGTATCTAATCGCTTCCTCTGAAGGAAACGACTATGTACAAGTAACCCATATGAGTGCATACCATTCTACTCATAGAGGAATAGGATTGCTGAACAATCATCAAAATGCATATATCATGTTCAATGAAAGAGAAACGCCACAATTAGCTCTATTCACAATATATCTACAATTACCGATGTTTGACTATCCTCAGATGCTCAAAGGGCTTTATTTATGTCTCGACTATAACCGTAATCCTATCGCTCGACGTATTGTATTCGTAAAAATATCAGATAGCACCTGTATGGATGACTTCTTAGAACTAAAAGGTGAATTGATACCCAAAGATAAACTAACTGCAGAACAAGAAATATACTATAATTATACTTGCCAAGAAGGGGATTATATCAAGACTTGTACTGTTCCTTCCCCTCAACTAAATGAGAATGACCTCATCAAGGAAAAAAAAATACTAAATGACTAAAGTATAACGTCGAAAATAAAAAAGGCTGTCTCAAAATAGAATTTCATCAGTATAAAACTATAAGATGAAATCTCTCCAAAGTCCCCCCCTTATTTCCCTCTTTTTCTGTAAAAAAATAGGGCTGAAATAATATATTTTACAATCCAATTTACAACCTTATAAGTAAGGCTGTCTCATTTGTAAATTGAAGTATCCCCAAAAGTCTTGTGTCTGACTTTTGGGGGACATTTCAATTTCTATATAAAATATTCTCATCAAAATTTGAAAAAATTTTTCGCATTGTAATAGCTTATATCCTCCACCATTTGATTAACTCGCTCTATTTCAGAAACCGGTATTTCCCCATTTTCAATATCTCGTCCTATCAAATTACACAACGTGCGACGAAAATACTCATGGCGCGGATAAGATAAAAAACTACGAGAATCAGTCAACATTCCTACAAAACGGCTCAACAATCCTAAAGTAGACAATGCATTCATTTGTTTCTCCATACCATCTTTCTGATCAAGAAACCACCAACCCGAGCCAAACTGAATTTTTCCAGGAATAGAACCATCTTGAAAATTACCAATCATAGTAGCTATTACCTCATTGGCACAGGGATTGAGATTGTACAAAATTGTTTTTGTCAATTTCCCCTTCGAATTCAATCGGTCTAAATATTTTGCCATAGCCTTTGCCGTCATAAATTCGCCAATTGAATCAAATCCGGTGTCCGGTCCCAACAATCTAAACATATTCGTATTATTATTACGAATCGCCCCATAATGAAATTGCTGAGTCCAACCTGTTTCGTAATCCATTTCTCCGAATATTACCAACATGGCCGACTTAAACTTTAAAATCTCCTCATATGTTAAGTCCTTACCTCCATACACTTTATTAAATATAACTCTAATCTCAGCGTCGGTATAATCTTCTGCATAAAATTCTTCAATTCCATGATCAGATAACTTACAGCCTTGCTCTGCAAAAAAATCATGCCGATTCTGGAGTGCCATTATCATATCATCAAAAGACGATATACAGACTCCACTGACTTCTGCTAACTTTTCGACATAATTCTTAAAATCAGCAGGAACCTCTACCGCCATTGCCTTATCAGGACGCCAAGTCGGAAGCATTTTTATCTCAAAACCACTTTCACGTGTCTTTATATGATACTCCAATGAGTCTATAGGGTCATCAGTCGTACATACCACTTCCACACGATAACGGCGCATCAAACCTCTGGCTGAATATTCTGGATGAGACAACTTTTCATTACATTCATCATATATTTCTCGAGCTGTTTTAGAATTCAATATTTTATCTATGCCAAAAGCTGTCTTAAGTTCAAGATGTGTCCAATGATATAAAGGATTGCGCATAGTGTAAGGAACAGTCTCTGCCCATTTTTCAAATTTTTCCCAATCTGAAGAGTCTTTCCCTGTAATATACTTTTCGTCCACTCCATTTGTTCTCATCGCACGCCATTTATAATGATCACCCCCCAGCCAAATTTCCGTCAAACTTCTAAATTGATGATTATCTGACACCATTTTAGGTATCAGATGACAGTGATAATCTATAATCGGCATTTTAGCTGCATGCTCATGATATAATTGCTTAGCCATATCGGTCTCAAGCAAAAAATCTTTTCCCATAAAATTCTTCATATCGATATCCTTCTAAGTATGTTATTTCAATTACTCATATCTACACAGAAAAATATTTTTCCGTGTCCGAGCACGAAAATACGACTTTTTTATGTCATACCAAAATTTTACTTTATATTTGCCACAAATTAAGTAACAATTTTTAAATCGTGTGCACACACGAATAATAATATATAAGTAGAATGTGTAAATTACCAGATAAAATACGAATAAAAGATATCGCTGCCCTGGCAGGAGTCTCTACTGGTACAGTAGACCGTGTTTTACATAATCGTGGTGAAGTTTCTCAAAAAAGCCGAGAAAAAATAGAAAAGATACTTACAGAATTAAATTACCAACCCAACATATATGCTACAGCCTTAGCTTCAAAAAAAAAATATACATTCATTACTCTACTACCTGAAGCCAAGAAAGGAGAATACTGGTATGATATAAAAATAGGAGTAGACAATGCTGCTAAAGAACTTTTAGATCTAAATATTAACGTCCAACAAATCTTCTTCGACCAATACAATGAGACATCTTTCATTCAATCTATAAATACTATTCTGATACAATCTCCTGATGGAGTATTATTAGCTCCTGTTTTTAAAGAACAAACGATAATCCTCACAAAAGAATTAAGAATCAAAAATATTCCATTTGTATTTATCGATTCAGATATTTCTGAACTCAATGCATTGAGCTATTTTGGCATGCATTCGTTCAAAAGTGGATATCTCGCAGCAAAACTTTTATTAAAAGACGAAAAAAATAATTCCGACATAGCTATTTTTCAAGCATATCGCACCGGAAACTCCGAGTCAAATCAAACAGAACTACGGATAAACGGATTTAAAAAATATATATCTGACTATTATCCTGATACTGTCATTCATTCGGTAAAAATATATGCTCACGACACGGATAAAAACGATAAAATTTTAAAAGACTTTTTCAATCATTATCCTCAAATAAAGAAAGGGGTAACATTTAACTCCAGAGCTTATCTGATTGCGGATTATTTAACCACAAATTATATAGATGATATCAAACTCATCGGATACGATTTATTAGAAAAGAATGTTATAGCATTAAAAAAAAATAAAATTTGCTATCTATTGGCACAACGACCAGAGATACAAAGCTACAAAGGATTAAAAGCTTTATGCGAATACAAAATATTCAAAAACAAAATAAAACGAACAAACTTTATGCCCATTGATATATTAACACAAGAAAATATTGATTTTTATCAAGAATTTACCATTATCTAAACTAATACAGAATCAATTATTACAATAAATCATCTTTTAAAATATCAAATAATGAAGACATTAAACAGAAACACTATTAAAACAAACAGATATCCTGAACGTATCATTCAATTCGGTGAAGGTAATTTTTTACGAGCATTCGTAGACTGGATTATCTACAATATGAATCAAAAAGCCAATTTCAATAGTAGCGTCGTTGTCGTACAACCACTCGAAAAAGGTATGATAAATGTATTAAATGAACAAGACGGATTATATCACGTCAACCTTCAGGGGTTGGAAAATGGGAAAGCTGTTGACAATATACAACTTATTGATGTAATCAGCCGAGGCATAAACCCTTATACTCAATACAACGAATATATCAAGCTCGCTGAAAATCCTGAAACACGATTTATTATTTCAAATACAACAGAAGCAGGAATAACTTTTGATCCACAATGTAAGTTGGAAGATATTCCGGCCAAATCATATCCAGGAAAATTAACACAACTATTGTATCATCGTTTCAAGACCTTCAACGGAGCTCCAGATAAGGGCTTCATTATTTTTCCTTGTGAGCTCATTTTTAACAATGGTCATGAACTTAAAAAATGTATCGAACAATATATCGAACTTTGGAATCTCGGACACGAATTCAAAAAATGGTTCGATACAGCATGTAGCATATATTGTACTTTAGTAGACCGCATTGTCCCCGGCTATCCCAAAGACTCGATAAACGAAATATTAGAACATATACAATTAGAAGACAAATTAGTCGTAAAAGGAGAAATCTTCCATTTATGGGTTATCGAAGCACCTCAATCTGTATCTAAAGAGTTCCCGGCAGATAAAGCTGGACTAAATGTATTATTTGTACCCAGCGAGAAACCGTATCATGATCGTAAAGTAACTCTTCTGAACGGACCTCACACTGTTTTATCTCCAATCGGATATCTTTCCGGCTTAAATACAGTAAAAGAATGTTGCGAATCACCAGTCATCGGCAGATATGTAAAAAAAGTAATGTATGACGAACTACTCCAGACTCTCGACCTGCCTCAAGAAGAACTAATACAATTTGCAGATGCAGTAATGGAACGTTTTCGGAATCCATTTGTAAAACATTTCGTCACAAGTATTATGCTCAATTCTTTTCCTAAATTTAAAACCAGAGACCTACCGGGACTTAAAAAATATTTGGAAAGAAAAGGAGAATTGCCTTCAGGCTTAGTACTTGGATTAGCAGGCATTATTGTCTATTATAAAGGAGGAAAAAGAGGAAATGACGAAATAATACCTAATGATGACCCAGCAATCATTGAATTGCTTTCAAAATTATGGGCTGAAAATAATATGGAAAATCTCGCTAAAGGAGTCCTTGGTGCTACATTTATCTGGGAAGAAGATTTAAATCTCATACCCGGATTATCTAAAAAATTATGTGGCTACTTACAAATGATTCAAGACAAAGGAATGGAAGAAACCGTCAAATCAATTCTATAATATGTCTACCGTTAATTTCATAAAAATCAATCCAGATGACAATGTGGCTGTAGCCATTCATCCTTTAAAAAAAGGAGAAAATATTACAGTAAACAATAAAAATATAATAACCATACAAGAAGATATTCCTGCAGGCCATAAAATTGCCCTAAAAGATTTTAACGTAGATGAAAATATCATTAAATACGGATATCCAATAGGTCATACCATAACACCTATATCTCAAGGGTCTTGGATAAATGAGAAAAATATAAGGACAAATCTCAAAGGTATTCTCAATTACGAATACACTCCAGCTCTGACTCATATTGATATTCAGAACAAGAGCCTTACTTTCAAAGGTTATAGACGCAAAAATGGGGAGGCAGGAATACGTAATGAAATTTGGATTATACCTACAGTAGGATGCGTAAACGGTATTGTCAATCAATTAGCACAATCTTTGCGACAAGAAGCAAAAGATTCTCATATTGATTCTATTGTCGCTTATACTCATAACTACGGTTGCTCCCAATTAGGTGACGACCATGAAAATACTCGTAAAATTTTACGAGATATGGTATTACACCCGAACGCTGGAGGAGTTCTGCTCGTCGGACTCGGTTGCGAAAATAATCAACTAAACTCATTTAAAGAATTTCTTGGTGAATACGATACAGAACGGGTACGTTTCATGGAATGTCAGAAGGTCGACGATGAATTTGAGGAAGGAATGAAACTCCTAAGAGAGCTATATAAAATAGCCTCAAAAGATAGGCGTATCGAAATGCCTATAAATAAACTCCGTATAGGCCTTAAATGTGGTGGTTCAGATGGCTTTTCCGGCATTACAGCCAATCCTTTATTGGGGGTATTCTCAGACTTTCTTATCTCACAAGGAGGCACAGCTGTATTAACAGAAGTCCCGGAAATGTTTGGAGCCGAAACCATTTTAATGAATCGTTGCGAAAATCGCGAAATTTTCAACAAAACAGTACAGCTTATCAATAATTTCAAAAAATATTTTATAGACAATCATCAACCTGTATACGAAAACCCTTCTCCCGGGAATAAAGCCGGAGGAATTTCCACACTTGAAGAAAAATCTCTTGGCTGTACTCAGAAATGTGGCAAATCTCCCGTAAGAGATGTCTTAAGATATGGGGAAAAAATACAAACTCATGGGCTAAATCTACTAAGTGCACCAGGCAACGATCTTGTTGCAGCCACTGCCCTCGCAGCCAGTGGTTGCCAAATGGTACTATTCACGACAGGACGAGGTACACCTTTTGGAACATTCGTCCCAACAGTAAAGATATCAACAAATACACCTCTTTACAAACATAAGCCCGGTTGGATAGACTTCGATGCAGGTACCCTACTCGAAAACGAAAATATGGAATCTCTTGCCAATCGATTTATTAATTTCATTATCGAAATAGCCAGTGGAAAATATACCCAGAATGAAAAGAAAAATTATCGAGAGATAGCCATATTCAAAACAGGTGTCACTTTATAAAATAATCTCAAAAAATAAAAATACTAGAGTATCATTTATTTACTCTGGTATTTTTATTTATACAGACAAAAATTATTATTTTATTCTCTTATCTGAAAATGAAATACGTATTTTTGCCAATAATAAACATTATCCTTATGATGTATTCTATAAAAGAAATATATAAAATAGGCAACGGTCCTTCCAGTAGTCATACCATGGGACCACAAAAAGCGGCAGAACTTTTTCTTAAAAAACATCCAGATTGCAAATCTTTTCATGTCACCTTATTTGGAAGTCTAGCTGCAACAGGAAAAGGTCATATGACAGATGTAGCCATACTTAACGTTTTACAAACTGCAGGAGAAGTTGAAATTGAGTGGCAACCTAAGATTTTCCTTCCTTTCCACCCTAATGGAATGGTATTCAAAGCCTTAGATTCTCATAAAAATATTATTGATAAATGGACTGTTTATAGTATAGGTGGTGGGGCATTAGCTGAAGAAAACAAACCTATGGAGAGTTCAAATCCAATTTACAACATGCACCATATGAATGAAATCCTCAATTGGTGTGAAATCAATGGTAAGAATTACTGGGAATATGTAAAAGATTGTGAAGAATCAGATATTTGGGATTATCTATCCGAAATATGGAAAGCTATGAAAGAAAGTATAAAAAGAGGCCTTGATGAAGAAGGAGTATTACCTGGACCACTACATTTAAGAAGAAAAGCCTCAACCTATTTTATAAGAGCATCTGGATATAAACAACCTTTACAATCCCGGGGATTAGTCTTCGCATATGCACTGGCAGCTAGTGAAGAAAATGCATCCGGAGGAAAAATAGTAACAGCTCCGACCTGTGGTTCATGTGGAGTACTGCCAGCAGTTTTATATCATTTACAAGAAAGTAGATCATTTAGTGACATACGCATATTCAGGGCTCTTGCTACTGCAGGACTAATCGGTAATATTGTAAAAACAAATGCATCTATTTCCGGGGCAGAAGTCGGTTGTCAAGGAGAGGTCGGCGTTGCTTGTGCCATGGCTTCCGCTGCCGCTAACCAACTATTCGGAGGCAGCCCAGCTCAAATAGAGTACGCAGCAGAAATGGGTCTGGAACATCACTTAGGTATGACTTGTGACCCAGTATGCGGTATGGTACAAATTCCTTGTATAGAACGAAATGCTTATGCTGCAGCTCGGGCTTTAGACGCAAATATTTACGCATCTTTTAGCGATGGAATACATCGAGTTTCCTTTGATAAGGTTGTAGACGTCATGAAACAGACAGGACACGATCTGCCTTCTCTTTACAAAGAAACTGGAGAAGGAGGGCTAGCCAAAGATTATCAACAGATGTAGTAATCAAACAGAACTTTTAAACGGACCGATTGTTTATCAGATTGTATAGTTATCTTAAAAAAATATACAAATGAAAACAAAACCCGATTTAAGTTTTTGGGCACTTTGGAACATCAGTTTCGGATTTTTTGGAGTACAAATTGCATATGCCCTGCAAAGTGCAAATATCAGTAGAATATTTGCAACTTTAGGAGCAGATCCTCATGAATTAAGTTACTTTTGGATATTACCCCCTTTAGCAGGAATCATAGTACAACCTATCGTAGGATATACTAGTGACCGAACGTGGACCCGCTGGGGACGACGCATTCCTTATCTCTTTATCGGATCTGCAATCGCTGTATTGGTAATGTGTTTATTACCTAACGCCGGACACTTTGCCCATATCATAAATGTTATGTTTTTCAGCCTTGTTGCACTGATGTTTCTCGATACTTCAATTAATATGGCAATGCAACCCTTCAAAATGTTAGTAGGGGATATGGTCAATGAAAAGCAAAAAGGCCTGGCCTATTCTATTCAGAGTTTTCTTTCCAATGCCGGAAGTCTAGTCGGATATCTTTTCCCTTTTATTTTCACTTTCATCGGCATCAATAATACAGCAGAAAAAGGTCTCATTCCAGACTCAGTCATTTATTCATTTTATATCGGAGCAGCTATTCTTATATTATGTTCTCTTTATACAAGTATAAAGGTAAAAGAAATGCCTCCTAAAAAATTCGAAGAATTTCACAGAATCTCAACCACACAAAAAAAAGAAAAAAGTGATTTTATATCACTTTTGAAAAACGCCCCAAAAGTATTTTGGACAATAGGATTAGTCCAGTTTTTCTCATGGGCAGCATTCATGTACATGTGGACTTACACCAATGGAGCCATAGCTGCAAATGTATGGGGAGTCATTGATACTTCTTCAGCCGCATATCAAGAAGCTGGCAACTGGGTCGGAGTCGTATTTGCAATACAAGCTATCGGTTCCGTTTGTTGGGCTATCATACTACCATTGTTCAAATCCAGGAAAATAGCTTACTCTTTAAGTCTGGCTTTGGGTGGAATAGGTTTCATATCTACGCTTTTTGTACACGAGCAACATCTTTTATTTTTACCATTCTTTTTAATAGGATTTGCATGGGCTGCTATGTTAGCAATGCCATTTACTATACTTACCAATTCCATATCAGGGAAAAATATGGGAACTTATCTTGGGTTATTCAATGGTACAATATGTATCCCGCAAATCATAGCCGCACTTGGTGGAGGAAGCATTCTCCACATGTTAGGAGGTCTACAGATAAACATGTTAGTTTTAGCAGGAATATTTTTACTCATAGGAGCCATATGCGTATCTTTCATCAAAGAAACGTATGCCGAGTTACCTTCTAATAAACTTCAATCATAAACATAGATAACAATGAATATAATACATTTCGAAACAATAAATACTTAATTTCTTATTCTCTGGTTCCCATCCGTTGCCTTACCACTTCATACATCATAATACCAGCAGCTACCGACACATTAAGAGAGCTTATCGTACCCATTAATGGTAAAGCCGCTCTATGGTCACAAATTTTCAATACATCTGCAGAAACCCCTGTATCTTCTGCTCCCATAACAATAGCTACAGGGCCACAATAATCAATAGATGTATAATTACACGAAGCTTTTTCCGTTGCTGCTACAATCCTAAGCCCACTATTCTGCAAAAATCGTATAGCTTCAAACACAGAATATTCTCGGCATACCGGTATATGATGTAAAGCTCCTGCCGAGGTTTTTATAGCATCAGCATTTACAGAAACACTATTCCGTTCAGGAATCACAATAGCATCGGCTCCTGCACACTCACAAGTCCTAGCTATAGCCCCAAAATTACGTACATCAGTTACCCCGTCAAGAACTACAATAAATGGTATTTTCCCTTCCTCGTACAACGAAGGAATAATATTCTCAAGCTTTTGATAAGTAACCGCAGAAATAAAAGCAACCACTCCTTGATGATTTTTTCGAGTAATACGGTTTATTTTTTCTATAGGAACTCGCTGTACAACAATATTCTGCCCTTTAACAGAAGCAAACAGTTCTTGCACTAATTCACCCTGTAAGTCTTTCTTAATTAATATTTTATCTATATCTTTCCCAGCCTCTACTGCCTCTATTACCGCACGAATGCCAAAAATCATTTCATTCTTTTTCATAACAAAATATTGTCGTCTAAATTAAAACCTAAATACTAAATATTTTTCCCCAATAAAACCCGCGCATTATTCATAGCTTCATCTGTCAACTTTGCGCCACTCAACATACGGGCAATTTCCTCTATACGCTTTCTATCTTTCAGTTCTTCAATATGAGTTTGCGTACTTATCTCCGTATCCTGTTTATATACTCGATAATGATGTCTGCCTTTTGATGCAACTTGAGGTAAATGAGTTATACTTATTACTTGCATATACTGAGACATCTCCTGCATAATGTCTCCCATTTTGTCTGCAACTTCTCCTGATACTCCCGTATCCACCTCATCAAAAATAATTGTCGGTAAAACCGTTACATGGGCAATAAGGGCTTTTAAACAAAGCATCAATCGTGAAATTTCTCCACCAGACGCAACTTCTGCAACAGGTTGCATAGACTGGTTTTTATTTGCAGAAAAAAGGAAACATATCTGTTCAGCTCCCATTTCATCTATTTCTGGTCGTGGTACCAACTCCACCTCAAAACGAAGATTAGGCATTCCCAACAAACGAGCTTTTTCTTCCAATAACCTTGAAAATTCCGCAGCAGCTAATTTTCTCGATTCTGTAAGTTTTACAGATATTTCTAATAACAAAATGTATCTGTCTGCAATCTCTTTTTCTAAGGCATATATTTCTTCGTCCGATGTATCTATTCTTTCCAATCTACTTTCCAATTGACTTTGCACCTCAAGTAATTCTTCTATCGTCTGCACCTGATGTTTTTGTTGCAAACGATATATCATATCTAAACGGTCCTGGACTTGGACTAAACGTTCTGAATCTATACAAATACTATCTTCCTTCCCCGATATTTCTGCTGAAATATCTTTCAATTCAATATAAAGTGACTGCAAACGTCCTGTTAATTCTCCCAAATCAGGATAAATCCGTAATAAACCTTGAGCACGACTAATCAAAGTTTTCAAAATTGGTAGGATTCCTCCCTCATCACCCGATGCTAACTGAGATATAGTGTATAGCTCACCTTTTATCTCTTCAGCATGGCTCAATATCTTTTGCTCTTGTTCAAGAATTTCCTGTTCTCCTTCTTTTAACTGGGCATCTACAAGTTGAGAGAGCTGAAATCTGAGATAATCTTCCTCTTTTTTCCACTCGACCCTTTCCTCCTGTAACTTCAGTAACTTCTTTTTTGCCAATTTATAATTCTGAAAATCAGATTTATATTGTAACAACAAATCATTATTATGTCCCCATACATCAATTACATGTAATTGGAATTTGTCATTTCCAAGTAATAAATTCTGATATTGAGAATGTATATCTATCAACCTTTCCCCTAAATCCTTCAACTGGGCTAATGAAACCGGTGTATCATTTATAAAAGCCCTGGACTTGCCGGAAGACAGAATCTCTCTTCGAAGAATACAAGCACCATCTTCATACTCTAAATCCTGTTCTTCAAAAAAAGACCTCAAATGATAGTCTGAAATATCAAAAAAACCTTCAATAATAGCTTTCCGACTTTCATCCTTGATGACACGAAAGTCTGCTCTCTGCCCTAAAATAAGAGATAATGCTCCTAATATAATAGATTTTCCAGCCCCAGTCTCTCCTGTAATAGAGGAGAACCCGGAATAAAAATCTATATCCAAAGCATCAATTAAAGCATAGTTCCGAATCGATAATTTTTTGAGCATATCAATATCAACGATTTTCTTTACGAATTTCCTGTAACCGAGTATTTTCCGTAGGATAGATTCCAATCAACAATTTGTAAATCTCATCCTTTTCTGTCTGCGGAGCCAACGAATAAATATTTACAAGCTCATCTAATTTAGAATCACTAAAAAGAGGCAACAATACCGAGGTAGATGCCGCCTTATATACTTCTTCTATCATTTTAACAGCATCGGTCACCGCAGCTCGGCCTTTATCCATGCTCAGTGCCATTTCATCAAGGCCTTTACGATGATAATTATACCACAATGTCCGGAACATCTCTGTACGCTGGTCAGTAAACGCTGTCACTAAAGCATGCCGGTTACGCGTATCTTCGAAAGCCTTCCAACCTACTTCCATCGATGACTGTCCCATATTTACAATTTGTTCGGCTCGTTGAAAAAAAGGTGTCCCTCCTTTCAATGAAAAACTATCAAAATCAAGTCCTAATATCATATAAGCATAAAAATCAACCACTGCAGTCAAATTACTTTCAATAGTGTTTTCATTATACACTAAAGGCTCATATTCTTGATAAGTAAATTCAAAGCTTTTATCTTTGAAATTAAATAATGTTGTAGCATACGAAGCATTATAGACTGGACGGCGAGACTGTACTTGCAAATCACATTTAAAACGATTATCTGTAACCTCATTAACAGTAATTACTAAACTACAATCAATCTTTTCCGATATGGAAATCTGGGCTTCACTCCATTTTCTATTATTAACATATTCGGTCAAAGCCTGTTCCAATGTAGTAAATACTGATTTATTAGTCCCCTGTATTTTATCGCTGTTAACTTGCACACGGCAATTCAATTCTTGTGCAAAAGATAAACAAGAACTACATAATATTACTAATATTAACAACGATTTTTTCATCATTCCCAATAATTAAAAATACATATTCAAAACATCGACAATATCAGCAGCCACTTCCTTTTTAGCTTTAGTTTCGAATACCAATTTATTCCCACTTTTCTCGATTATCGTAATTTTATTTGTATCACATTTAAATCCTGCACCCTTATCTTGCAATGAATTCAACACAATAAAATCAAGATTTTTCCGATTCAGCTTTATCCAGGCATTTTCTTCTTCATCATTTGTTTCTAACGCAAAACCAACTAATACTTGGCCCGTTTTCTTCATTCGTCCCAAAGCTGCTGCAATATCTTTATTCGGCTTCAAACGTAACAACAAATCATCCCCTGTTCGTTTTATTTTCGCTTCGTTCCGGATCTCTGGAGCATAATCAGCTACCGCAGCACACATAATCGCAGCAGACATATTAGGAAACTTATCCACAACTACATTATACATTTCCTCTGCCGACTCAACATCAATTCGCTTGATATTAGGATGTAGTGCTTGTAGAGACACTGGACCAGCAATCAATGTCACATCAGCACCTCGTTCAGCACAAACCTCTGCCAATGCAAATCCCATCTTACCAGACGAATAATTACCTATAAAACGTACAGGATCAATCTTTTCATATGTCGGACCTGCTGTTATTAAGATTTTTTTACCAGACAATATCTCTTTTCCCTGAAAATAAGCCTCCAAAATTTCCACAATCTTATCAGGCTCCTCCATACGCCCTTTTCCATGCAAATGACTAGCTAACTCCCCAGTTGTTGGCTCTATTATAAAATTTCCATACGAACGCAACAAATCCAGATTACGACGAGTTGTAGGGTGAGCAAACATATCAAGATCCATAGCCGGAGCGATGAAAACCTTTGCTTTACTAGACAAATATGTAGTAATAAGCATATTATCTGCAACACCATTAGCCATTTTAGCAATTGTACTTGCACTTGCCGGAGCAATAACCATTGCATCTGCCCACAATCCTAAATCAACATGACTATGCCATGAACCATCATTTGCCGTAAAAAATTCGCTTATCACCGGTTTCCCTGTTAATGCTGACAAAGTGACTGGTGTAATAAATTCTTTTCCTGCAGGAGTAATAACCACTTGCACCTCTGCCCCTTTCTTCACCAAAGCCCTGATAAGATACGCTGCTTTATATGCTGCAATACTACCAGTTATTCCTAATACAATATTTTTCCCTTTTAACATAATTCCAAAGAATTAATATTGACATAACTCAAAAGGACATTTCAAAAGCTCTCTTTATACTAAATCTTAACCCCACTTATGGCTAAACACTTATTAGTATTACTCCTTTTGAAATGTCCTTTAACGTCCCTTCTTATAAAACCCTCATCGCTTGAGTTCTCGCAATTTGATATTAGTTATCACATTTTTTGTATTAAGAGTAAAATCTCCCTGCATCATCCAGCCATAATAACCTATATCTGTTTTGAAAACCTCAGAAACTGACCGCCCTTTATATTTACCAAAATTAAACACTTCTACTCCATCCTCATTATATACAATACGACCAGCAAAATCTACATTTTTAGTATGAGTAGAAAACTCAGCAAGAGCAGCCATATCATTCTGAAGATCAGGGTAACGGTCAAGCTGAGACTTCAATACCTCATAAGTAGCACGCGTATCAGCCTCCGCCGTATGTGCATTATCCAAATCTTTATCACAATAAAACTTATACGCTGCAGACAATGTACGTTGCTCCATTTTATGGAAAATAGTTTGTACGTCAATCATTTTACGCTTAGACAGATCGATATCGACTCCTGCCCTCAAAAGTTCCTCTACTAACAAGGGAATATCGAACCGATTTGAATTAAATCCAGCTAAATCACAACCTTCGATATCTTTAGCTATATTCTTAGCGACTTCCTTAAATGTCGGACAATTAGCTACATCTGCATCTGAAATACCATGAACAGCTGTTGCCTCTGTAGGAATGGGCACCCCAGGGTTTATTCGTAATGTTTTACATTCTTCTTTCCCATTCGGATAAACTTTTAAATAACTTATCTCAACTATATGGTCTGTTGCAATATTAACACCGGTAGTCTCCAAATCGAAAAAGACAATCGGATTTCTAAGATTTAACTGCATTTCTCCTCCGTTATTTGTATCTAAATTCTTTAAAAATCAGTCAACATCATAGGCATCAACAACATCAACAGATCTTCGTTCGGTTGATTCTCTACAGGCAATATAAGCCCGGCTCGAGATGGATCAGATAGTTCTATTGTCACCTCTTGAGACGAGATATTACTCAATATCTCAATAAGAAAGGTCGACTTGAAACCAATCCCCATAGGATCACCCGTATAATTGCATGATACATTTTCCTCTGCAGAAGTAGAAAAATCTATATCCTGGGCCGAAACTTTTATTTGATTATCTCTCAACTGTAATTTCACCAAATTACTCGCTTGGTCCGAAAATACAGATACTCGCCGTAAAACATTCACAAACACTGCCCTGTCCACAATAATACGATTTGGATTATTCTGCGGAATCACTGATGCATAATTAGGATAACGTCCTTCGATCAAACGGCAATTCAATACAAAATTCGATAAAGCAAATACAGCATTCTTATCATCAAAAGTAATCGATACATCACCTGACTCTTTCGGCAAGATATTCTTCAATAAAGTTGCAGGCTTTTTAGGTAAAATAAATGAAGAAGTTAGTCCTGATTGTATCGAATCATTCTTACAACGCACTAATTTATGACTATCAGATGCCACAAAAATAATATCTTCTGGATGAATATCGATATAGATACCATTCATTATAGGGCGCAATTCATCATCACCCGTTGCAAAAAGAGTACGATTAATTCCATTAAGTAATACTTGTGCTGGCATTTGTAATGTCTTAGCATCAGCACTTAATGGAGATTTCTGGGGATATTCATCACCGTTAACCCCTATAAAATTGTACTTACCGTTCTGAAAATATAGAAAAATCTCTAAATTCTCATCGTTTATCTCAAATGTTAACGGTTGATCCGGCAGTTCTTTCAAAGGTTCAAGTAATATCTTTGCTGAAACAGCAAAGAGTCCTTGTCCTTCAGCTTCTAAAACTTCTATTTCAGTAGTCATTGTAGTTTCTTGATCCGATGCTGTCATCGTAAGGGTATTACCTTCCAACCGAAACAAGAAATTATCAAGTATAGCCATCGAATTTTTGGAATTAATAACTCTACTGATAGCTTGCAAATGAGATAATAATGCAGTACTGGAAACAATAAATTTCATAGGTCTCTATTTTTTATATTTTCTTTCTATTCCATATTCTATGAACATTCGAATCATCCAAAATGTCACAGGTATATTGAGGAACAAATGTAATCATTTTTCAGAAAAATAGAGCCAATTATATCCAAAAATCCCAACTAAAAAAGTATATTCTTTTTATCTCAATACAAAAGCCTTAATCCAACATCATTCCATTTTATTATTCCGTATTTCAATTTATTCGTTACATTTGTAGCAGATATATTATTTATTTCTATGAACTTCAGACAAACTTTCAAATATTCTATAATTTCTATTTTATTCATCATAGTAACATTCATTATCATAAGTTTTTTACCGAACCTTAAATACAAAAAAAATTATCAAAAATATTCTTTAGCTCATTACATTCCCGACACCACTATGACTTTGCTTATCGGAGTAAAAGATAAAGAGGGGTTATATGAACTTAGTCAAAACAACTTCGGAAATTACATTTCTGAAAACCGAACCATTTACGATACACTGCTAACAATATCCATACAATTGAAAGAAATATTTCAGGCCGATTTACCGAATAAAGAAAATGCTTTTATTTGCTTGCATAATAGAATGAATCATTCTCCTTCAGCTACTTTATGGCACTACGTCGGGAACAATAATTTCAAAAAAATCTTACTCTTTTTACAAAAAAAGTTCGAGACCTCCTTTAAACCTGTAGTACAGGAACTGAATGATTTCAAGATTTTTCAATATTCCTTACCCAACGGACAATTTTTTTTCGGGTTCTTTCATAATGGAACTATATGTTTAACTCAGGATTATCATATACTACGACAATCCATCCATTCTTTTTCTGATAATAAATCTATTGAACATAATCTCTCGTTTCAACAAGCTTCAGCAACTATCGGGAAATCTGTACATACTATACTTTACAATACAAATGCCGTTGATTACGAACTCTATACCAATAACAACAATCAATCGAAAAACAAACAATGGATTGCCCAAGAACTCAGCTTTGATAAAAATAAAACCTGGATTACAGGAATGATAATACCCGAACAACCATTAGAAACACTAATAAATAAAATAACAAATGGATGCGAACCCGATCCATATATATTTAGTTCCCGAACTTATTTCGGTATCCGTTACGGAATAAAAGAACTGAAATCCTTTTGGAAACAATTCTCTAATGGTAAAAACTTAACGTCAACTGATAGTATCCTGATGGAAACCGGTCGCGGAAGCTTCAATATTGCATGGAACATCGTAACAGACTCAACACTTCAAACGAATAAAGTTATCACTTTATATCCAAAAGACAGTATTCCTCAAATTCCATCTATACTTACAAATTCTAACTTATTAAATTATTTTCTGGATGGTGATAGTATTTATTTTTCTCTTTCTGAAGATAACCGACTTTATATATCAAATACCTTTGATGCAACTCAACATTATGCACAAGATATAAAAAACGGAAATACCATAGCATTAAAACAAAAAACTCTTTCTCAATTATTTTCTCAAGTAGGTGGAAATGTAAATTTATTATTTTTTGGAAATGGGGTACTTTTAAAAAGACATGGATACCCCTCACTTATGAAGAACAGATTACCTGGATGTATGCCTCCAAACTTTTTATTATCTAATTATTTCATCACCGAAATGGCTTCTGAAGGCAAAGTTGTATATTGTAACACTATTATGTCAGAATAATAGACGGCTATCTATTAAAAAAGAAAATCCGCCCACTATTCTATATATCAAATTTATTCTTTACTCCTGTACCAATCAATTAGCCGAGCTATACCTTCTTCTATCTCAATTGTATGATGCCAACCTAATGCATTCAATTTTGAGACATCGGTTAATTTCCTCATAGTACCATCCGGTTTATTTTTATTGAAATATAGCTCTCCAGTAAAACCGGCAATCTTTTTTATCAGTTGGGCAACATCTCCGATACTGATTTCTTTACCTGTCCCGATATTAATATGGCAATTTCGAATTTCTTTAGTACCTTGAGGCTTTAAGTCATCAAAATCTACATTTTCCATTATAAATACGCAAGCATCAGCCATTTCCTCGCTCCACAAAAATTCTCTTAATGGAGTTCCTGTCCCCCAAATTTCAACTTGTACAACGCCCGAAGCAACTTTTCTCAAGCCATATTTATCGAGTTTTTCAAAAATACTTCTTTCTGAAGCTGTACCGTTTATTCCTTCTATCGGCCGCCTATCAAGATCTCTACGTATTGCATCCCAATCATTTTGTTCCAGATAACAACCTAAACATATCTTCCGAATCAAAGCAGGTAACACATGTGAACGTTCCAAATCAAAATTATCATTTGGACCATACAAATTAGTCGGCATTACTGCTATATAATTTGTCCCATACTGCAAATTGAAACTCTCACACATTTTCAAACCTGCAATCTTAGCAATTGCATATGGTTCATTAGTATACTCAAGAGGAGAAGTAAGAAGGGCGTCCTCCTTCATTGGTTGCTTTGCCTCACGAGGATAAATACATGTACTTCCTAAAAAAAGCAGTTTCTTTACTTTATGTCGAAAACTCTCTCCTATGACATTGTTCTGAATAGCTAAATTACGATATATAAAATCTGCTCGATAGCGGCTATTAGCCACAATTCCTCCAACAAAAGCTGCTGCCAAAAAAACGTACTCGGGCTTTTCCATTTCAAAAAAACGAGCCACAGCAACAGAATCACATAAATCTAATTCATTATGAGTTCGTCCTACCAAATTGGTATAACCTTTCGAGCTCAAATTATTCCATATTGCTGAACCTACCAAACCACAGTGACCAGCAATATATATCTTTGCATTTTTTTCCATTTATCCTCTAAATATGAAAACAAATAAGATATTATTCGTAATAATTCAATGTCTGGTAACCACCATCTCTTAAATATGTTTCCTTCTTGGTTAACTTTATATCATTACTAACCATATCCGCAATCAATGCCGGTAAATCATACTCTGGCTCCCAGCCCAATATCGTCTTTGATTTTGTTGGATCTCCAATGAGCAAATCAACTTCTGTCGGTCTAAAGTAAGCTGGATCCACAGCAACGATAGTTTTACCCTTAAGAGAATTTACAATAGGTAAATATTCTTCTCCAACTACATCTATAAACTTATTCTTCTCAACAGTTTCCACAAAAGCTCTTTCATGAATTCCTTCTCCCTCGAAACAAACGCCAACTCCTACCTCAGCAAAAGCCATACGTACAAAATCTCGTACAGTTGTCGTAATCCCGGTCGCAATAACATAATCTGAAGGCTCAGGTTGCTGTAAAATAGCATGCATGGCTCTCACATAATCTTTGGCATGCCCCCAATCTCGTTTTGAAGACAAATTACCTAAATATAAACAACTCTCATGTCCTAAAACAATGCGACTCACTGCTCGAGTTATTTTTCGAGTAACAAAAGTTTCCCCACGCAAAGGAGATTCATGATTAAAAAGAATTCCATTATTTGCATGTATTCCATAAGCCTCTCTGTAATTTACAGTAATCCAATAACCATACAATTTAGCTACCGCATAGGGACTACGAGGATAAAAAGGAGTAGTCTCCTTTTGGGGGACTTCCTGTACTAAACCATATAGTTCAGAAGTAGAAGCCTGATATATACGAGTCTTCTTTGTCAAATCAAGAAGTCTGACCGCCTCTAAAATACGCAATGTACCCAAAGCATCCGCATTCGCTGTATATTCTGGAGTATCAAAACTTACTTTCACATGACTCATTGCTGCCAAATTATATATTTCATCCGGTTGTACTTCTTTGATAATACGGGTTATATTCAAAGAATCGGTCATGTCTCCGTAATGTAAAATAAGCCTTCGGCCTTCTTTATGAGGATCTTCATACAAATGATCGATACGATCGGTATTAAAAGATGAAGCACGACGTTTGATACCATGTACCATATATCCCATTTTCAATAGGTACTCGGCCAAATATGCACCATCCTGTCCCGTAATTCCCGTAATTAAAGCAACTTTATCTGACATATATCTATTTTTAATTTTTATTCAAATTTATCTTCTTATACGTATCTGTATAGTATTTTTTATAGGTTCCTCACTTATAAAAACCAAATAGCCACCTCCTCCTGCACCACATAACTTCCAACCTTTTATATTATGCCGATATGCTTCTATTTGGTCCATTACATCCGAATTCACCATATTAGGAAACATTTTCACTTGTGCATCAAAACTTTCTCTAACAGCTTCTCCAAATGCATCAATATTTTTCTCTAATATCGCGTCCCAACATTTTCGAGCCGAATTACTTAAATCTCGCGCTGAATCTTTATCAATACAAGTATCAGCTATCGCATTATAATCGGCCGTTCGAGGATAAAGCGGAAGAAGCCATATTACCTTCTCAATCCAAGACAATATATCGTCTTCTAAGACACTCTCTATTGACTCAGGCCAATATTCTCCATTATACTCATACTTATTCAAACCCGGCATAACGATTCCCAAAGAGTCTTGAGACCCACTTATATAAGGTGTTCCCGGTGGATTCTCATAACAGAACAGTGTTTTTGCCAATTTTTCCTTATCACCTTCAGGAATATCTGTCTGCCACAACTCTATCGCTTTTTTCCGAGAACTTGTAGACATTCCACTCCTATCATTAAACTCATAGTCTGGTTCTATACAAATAGTCAAAACCGGCCCCGGATAATATTTACTCACATATGGTTGGTCAAGCCACCCCCCAGCCAAATCTATACGATATGGTATACGACATTCTTGACGTAGCATCGTTGTAGAGCGGGCAGGCAGCGTTCCATGAGGTATTCGCTTACTCACAATGTACTCAATACCCAAATCTCTACACAACTTTTCTTTCAAAGGTGTGTGCCCATCACTGTTAACAAAAAAAATATCCGGTTTTAGTTGCCTCAATTCTTTTTCAAAATCCAACAAACCGCTACCACTGTTTATCCAAGCATCCTTAACCATCCGTAAAGATTTCACCATATAAAGGCGTTCAGCATCAGTATTGATAGGCTTGCGGGCCTTCAATTCATACAAGGTTTTATCAGAACCAATGCCTACATACAAATCTCCATAACTTGCTGCCTCTTCAAAAAAAGCAACATGCCCGCTATGCAACATATCATAACACCCTGATACAAAAACTTTTTTCATTTTTCTATTTTGAAAATTCTTTTATACGTTGTTCATCTTCTAAACGGCAAATCAACAATGTATTATCTTTTTCAGCTACAATATAGCCATTAAGCCCCTGTATAACAACCTTTTTATTCTCAGGCATATGTATAATACACCCTTTAGACTCGATTAAAGAAAGATTACTTCCAACACAGGCATTATTATCTGAGTCTTGGCTTAACATATTATGTAAAGATCCCCAAGTTCCTAAATCCGACCATCCAAAATCAGCAGGAAAAACATAAATATCATCAGCCTTTTCCATAATAGCATAATCAATAGAAATAGAAGGACAGGAAGGAAATATCTTATCAACATCCATCTGTTCCGAAATTGTATCCATACTTATTTCTATCTTATCAAATATTTCTGCAATTTCTGGCTGATAAAAACGAAAAGCCATTTCTATGGTCTTCACATTCCAGATAAATAACCCGGCATTCCAATAATAATTACCTGCTTGCAAATATTTTTTTGCAGTTTCCAAATCAGGTTTCTCTTTAAACGCTTTTACACGTCTTATCTCCCCTTCTTCCGAAGCTGCTGCTATATAACCATATCCAGTTTCAGGCCGCAATACTTTCATCCCCAATGTGACAATAGCTTCAGACCGAGTAACAAAATCAAGGGAAGCTATAATTACTCGTTTAAATTCGGAAACATCTGTAACAATATGATCAGACGGGGTAACTACAACATTAGCATTAGGATAATTTTTTTTTATTTTCCAGCTCACATAAGCAATACAAGGTGCCGTATTTCTCATACAAGGTTCCAATAATATATGAGACTCAGAAATAGTTGGTAACTGAGCTTGGACAAGACTTTTATACCTCTTTGAAGTTACAACCCATATATTCTCTGCTGGAACAATTCCCTCAAAACGTTCGACCGTCAATTGCAGCAATGTCCGTCCACACCCTAAAACATCTATAAACTGCTTTGGATGCTCCGTTGTACTCATCGGCCAAAAACGGCTGCCAATACCGCCAGCCATAATAACGACATGATTGATATTCATAAAATAAACTTATTCTACTACTCTTTTACAATTTTTATCCAAAACTGTAAACGGAGAGCTAAGTTACAACTTTTTATTCAAATATAATACATAACAAACTATTCTGCAAAACTATTTATAGCTTCTGCAATTATTGTTAATTCTTCTTTCCCCATATATGAAGAGATTGGTAAACTTAAAATTTCCTGACTTAGCCGCTCTGTCAAAGGAAAAGAAAGATGATTATATTTAGGATAACACTCTTGCAGATGAGGAGGAAGTGGATAATGTATCTGCGTATCAACACCTTGCTTTTGAAGCCAGTTTTGTAATTGGTTCCTCTTACTTGACCGAACAATATACTGATGCCAAATATGCTCTTCTCCAGCTTGTTGCGGTAAAATTAATTCAGCATTTTGCAATAATATCGAATATGTCTCTGCATTCACCCTTCTTCTCTCATTCTCAATATCAAGGTATTTCAATTTTAATGATAAAAATGCAGCTTGTAACTCATCCATACGACTATTAAATCCTTGATAACGATTATAATATTTTTTTTCTGATCCATAATTCGCCAATGCCCTCACAACCATCGCTAATTCCTCGTCGGAAGTCGTCACAGCTCCAGAATCGCCAAGAGCACCCAAATTCTTAGTAGGATAAAAGCTATTCCCTGCAGCATCACCCAACGCCCCTGTCATATAACTGCCTGACAACCCACAAATATGACTTTTAGCCCCCATTGCCTGAGCATTATCTTCCACAATTTTAAGATTATACTTCCGAGCCACCACTTTTACCTGCTCTCCCCAACAACAGCGCCCATATAAATGGACCAGCATAATCGCCTTAGTACGATTTGTTACATAATTTTCTATCAGAGAAAAATCTAAATTTAATGTCTGTTCATCCGGTTCTACAAAAACCGGGACTAATCGATTATCCGTGATTGCCAAAATTGTTGCAATATAAGTATTCGCAGGTACTATAACTTCATCTCCTTCCTGCATGACCCCCATCTCAATATATGCCCTTAGTATCAAACGCAATGCATCTAATCCATTACCAGTAGCAACAGTATATTTGCAACCTAAATAAGATGATAGCTGCTCCTCAAATAACTTTACATATTTTCCCAATAGATACCATCCCGAATCTATCACTTCTGCTGCAATACGTTTCAAGTCTGTCGCATATACAGCATTTACCTTCTGCAAATCTAAAAATTTCATGTAGCTCTTAAAAATCCTGTATTTTTAAAAACTCCTCATAATCCCGTATATAATCTGCTTCATCATAATTTTCAGAAGCAAGTACCAAACAAATAGATCCTGAAGAAAAACTCTGTTGAGCTGCCCATATGCCCGGAGGCACGTGTAATCCATAATAAGGCCGATTCAATAAAACTGTACGTTTATTCTCTCCATCGTCCAAAAAAACTTCAAAACTTCCACTGGCCGCAATAATAAATTGATGACAACTTTTATGGGCATGAGCCCCTCGAGATTCCCCGCCCGGAATATCATACAAATAAAATACTCTTGATATATTGAACGGGATATTATGCTGCCCATGAATAGGTGTAATGTTACCTCCTGGATCATAAATACGAGGAAGTTCTACAACAGAACAATCATATATAGTTGTACGCTTCATTTTGTATCTTTTTATATTTCTCAAAATCCCGTATATAGTCAGATTCGTCAAAAGGAATTGAAGCCAATACCAAAGCTAATGAATTTGTAGAAAAATTTGTTAGCTGACGCCATATCATTTTAGGAATATAAATCCCATAATAAGAACGATTCAATGAAATAGTTTTTTCTTGAACTCCATCTGTTAAAACGACATCGAAACTACCAGAAAGAGCTACAATAAACTCTTGCTGAGTATAATAAGCATGTCCACTACGAAACTGTCCACCAGGAACATCGTATATACAATAAGTACGTGCTATCTCAAAAGGAATGTGTCTATTTCCTTCAATAAAAGAAAGATTTCCTCTTCTATCTTCAATACGAGGCAAATTTATTACTTTAACAGACTCCAAATTCATCAGGAATATCTTTTACCAGATTTATCATATACTGTCCATATTCGTTTTTTTTCATCGGTTCTGCTAAATCAAGCATCTCTTCTCTTGTTATCCATCCTTTTCTATAAGCTATTTCCTCAAGACAAGCAACTTTTAACCCCTGTCTATGTTCTATGGTTTCAATGAAGTTTGATGCTTCAAAAAGAGATTCATGCGTCCCGGTATCAAGCCAAGCAAATCCTCGTCCCATCAATTGAACCTTTAATTCCCCATCTTCCAAAAACTTCTGATTTACAGAAGTTATCTCAAGCTCTCCTCGGGCCGAAGGCTTTATATTTCGAGCAACACGAATCACCTTATTCGGATAAAAATAAAGACCTACCACAGCATAATTCGATTTTGGTCTTACAGGTTTTTCTTCTATAGATACCACATTCCCTTCCTGATCAAAAGCCGCCACTCCATATCTTTCCGGATCCCCCACTCTATAGCCAAAAATAGTCGCTAAACCATTTTTTTCTGCTGTTAATACAGCTTTCTGTAACATGCTCGTAAAACTCTGGCCGTAAAAAATATTATCGCCTAATACCAAACAAACGGAATCATTTCCAATAAATTTTTCCCCAATAATAAAAGCCTGAGCTAATCCATCCGGAGATGGCTGTTCCGCATATTCAAATGATATACCTAACGCAGACCCATCACCCAACAAACGTTTAAATCCAAGTAAATCATAAGGTGTAGAAATTATTAGTATCTCCCTTATTCCTGCCAACATAAGAACTGATATAGGATAATATATCATCGGTTTATCATATACCGGCAACATTTGTTTCGATATCCCTTTGGTTATTGGATATAGACGTGTACCTGCCCCTCCTGCTAAAACTATACCTTTCATCTAAAAATTACAAGTTAAATGAGATTTTTACCTAACGATTAGAATACATTTGTTCATAATATTTCTGATAATCTCCACTAATCACCTCTTCCACCCAGTCTTGATTTTCCAAATACCAGCGAATAGTTTTTTCAATACCTTTTTCAAACGGGGTTTCTGGATACCAACCTAATTCTTTAGCAATTTTAGATGGATCTATCGCATAACGCATATCGTGGCCTAAACGATCTCCAACAAAAGTAATCAACGTCTCATTTATATTTGATAAATCAGTTTTAAGAACTTTACGATATTTAGGTTCCTCATCCATAAGACGTGCAATCGTCTTAATTGTCAATTTTACTATATTAATATTCTGTTCTTCATTGAACCCTCCGATATTATATATTTCTCCTATGCGTCCTTTGTTCAGCACCATATCTATCGCCTTTGCATGATCTTCCACGTAAAGCCAATCTCGTACGTTCTCACCTTTACCATACACTGGTAACAAACGACCCTCAAGTATATTCTTAATAATCAGCGGTATAAGCTTTTCCGGAAAATGATATGGTCCATAATTATTGGAACAACGAGTGATATTTATTGGCATTCTAAAAGTCTCATGATAGGCCTTGACTATTAAATCAGCTCCAGTTTTAGAAGCCGAATAAGGAGAACGAGGGTCCAAAGGTGTCTCCTCTGTAAAATACTTCTTTCCATAGGTTTGTATTTTAGTTCTGCCTTTCACGACAGTTTTCACGACCTCATCTTCTATGACAAGTAGATGAGGTTCATCATAATCTTTAGACAAAGAACCATATACCTCATCCGTCGAAACTTGCAAATACTTTTTACCAGACCGATACGTAGGATAACCTTCCTTATCGGTACCCGTAGTCCAGGCTATTTTAGCACAATTCAATATATTTTGGGTTCCTAATATATTTGTTTCCAAAAATAACTGAGGATTCGTAATACTACGATCCACATGCGATTCTGCTGCAAAATTTACAACAAAATCGATATCATAATCTGCAAAAATCTGAGAAACCAACTCTGTATTACCAATATCTCCTTTTACAAATCTAACCCGAGGATCTTTCAGTTCATTCTTAATAGTTCCCAAATTCCCGGCATAAGTCAACTTATCCAATACTATAACTTTAATATCCTCACCGTATTTAACTAAAATATATTTCAAAAAATTGGCACCAATAAAACCTGCAGCGCCGGTCACCAGATATGTTCTCATATATTATTTTATTTTTTGTGCAATTTACAAACATTTTTTAGTTTTTTCCTTACCCTAGAACAAAAATTATTATAGAAAAACATACCGTAAAATAAGATATTCCTAATCATATGCATCATGACTAGATTAAATAAAATATCTATCTTTGCGTCTAAACAAAAAAATTTATGATTTCTGTCGACGGACTTACTGTAGAATTTGGAGGGACAACTCTCTTTCATGACATCTCATTTGTTATAAATGATAAAGATCGCATTGCCCTAATGGGAAAAAATGGTGCTGGAAAATCAACTCTTCTAAAAATACTTGCCGGTATACGCACACCCAATAAAGGTTGTATATCTGCACCTAAAGATACGGTCATTGCATACCTTCCCCAACATTTGATGACAGACAATACTTGTTCTGTCTTCGAAGAAACATCTCAAGCCTTTTCTCATCTTTTCGAAATGGAGAAAAAAATCGAGTATCTCAATAATGAATTGGCAAACCGAACTGATTACGAATCTGAAAGTTACTATGCATTAATAGAAGAAGTATCTGCTTTAAGCGAAAAATTCTATGCAATAGATGTAACTAATTACGAAGAAGATGTTGAGAAAATTCTATTAGGCCTCGGATTTAAACGAAGCGACTTCGACCGCCCCACTTCCGATTTTAGCGGAGGATGGAGAATGCGTATCGAGTTAGCAAAACTATTATTGAAAAAACCGGATGTATTATTGCTTGACGAACCTACTAACCATTTGGATATAGAATCAATACAATGGTTGGAAGATTTCCTAGTCAATAGTGCCAAAGCTGTTATTGTAATTTCACATGACAAGGCTTTTGTTGACAATATCACAACACGAACCATAGAAGTTACCATGGGACGTATTTATGACTATAAAGTGAATTACTCTAAATACCTTGAACTCAGGAAAGAACGTAGAGAACAACAACAAAAGGCCTATAATGACCAACAAAAGATGATTGCTGATACAAAAGAATTTATTGAGCGATTCAAAGGGACCTATTCCAAGACGCTACAAGTCCAGTCAAGGGTAAAAATGCTTGAAAAATTAGAATTGATAGAAGTCGACGAAGAAGATACCTCTGCTCTAAAACTCCGATTTCCGCCATCTCCTCGCTCGGGAAACTATCCTGTTATTGCCGAAAATGTAGGGAAAAGTTATGGGAATCATACGATATTTAAAAATGTATCTTTCACTATTGAACGAGGGGACAAAGTTGCTTTTGTCGGCAGAAATGGAGAAGGTAAATCGACACTTGTAAAATGCATTATGAATGAAATAGAGCATGAAGGCATTCTGACGTTAGGACACAACGTACAAATCGGGTATTTTGCGCAAAATCAAGCATCTTTGCTTGATGAAAAACTTACAGTTTTTCAAACAATAGACAATGTAGCAAAAGGTGATATACGTACAAAAATACGAGATATACTCGGAGCTTTTATGTTTGGTGGAGAAAATTCTACTAAAAAAGTCAAGGTCCTCTCCGGAGGAGAAAGAAGTCGCTTGGCTATGATAAAACTGTTACTTGAACCCGTTAACTTATTGATACTTGACGAGCCTACCAACCATCTCGATTTGAAAACAAAAGACATCTTAAAAATGGCATTACAAGATTTTGACGGAACACTTATAGTGGTATCTCACGATCGGGACTTTTTAGATAGCCTTGTCACTAAAGTATACGAATTCGGAAATCAAAAAGTAACTGAACATCTACATGGGATTTATGAATTCCTCGAAAAGAAAAAAATGGATAACCTCCGTGAATTGGAAAGAAAAAATTAACATAAATATTCCCAATCATTATGATAGAACAGTATGAATTAACTCTACCCAGATACAAAAGGGGATATCATTTAATTACGTCCCAAATAGAAAAAAAAATTCCTGTTTTACCAGAAAAAGGAATTATAAACCTATTTATTCAACATACTTCAGCAGGATTAACAATTAATGAAAACGCAGATCCTTCGGTACGAACTGATTTTGAACAAATAATGAACCATATCGTTCCAGAGGGGATGACATATTATACCCACACTATTGAGGGAAATGACGACATGCCTGCACATATAAAATCGTCCCTAATAGGATGTTCTTTAACAATACCTATACATAACCATAAACTGTCTTTAGGAACTTGGCAAGGAATATACCTCTGCGAATTCAGAAATTCAGGAGGTAATCGCAAAATTTTAATTACACTTTATTATTAATTATGAAGACTAAAGAAACATTATATACACTATTTTTTTCTCCGACACATACTTCCCAAACAATAGCTCAAGCTGTAGCAGACGGACTGGGGATAAAACATGAAGTCTCTATAAATCTAACCTATCATACTCCAAAAGAAGACATTCATATAGATGGAGGGTGGGCTGTAATTGCTGTTCCAGTATATGGCGGACGAATATCTGAAACTGCAGTAGAACGATTGTCGTTCATACATGCAAAAAATACCCGAGCAATTCTTTGTGTCTTATACGGCAACAGGGATTATGAAGATGCTCTAATCGAGTTATCTGATTTAACACAAAAACAGGGATTCATACCTATATCGGGAGGTGCCTTTATCGGAGAACATTCATATAGCCGTAAGAACAAAGAAATTGCATCTGGCAGGCCAGATACTCAAGATATAAATATGGCCTACCGCTTCGGAAAAATATCTGGAGAATACATAAAAAATTGGGGAAATAAAATTCCCAAACTAATCGTAAAAGGAAATGTACCTTATAAAGTAAAAGGAACTCAAATACCTCAAGCTCCCATTACATTATATGACATATGTTCCCAGTGCGGCCATTGTATCAACATATGTCCAACTCACGCCATAAACAACAAAATTGAAAGTTCTCCTGAATTTTGCATAAAATGTTGCGCTTGTGTAAAAGAATGCCCGAATGAAGCAAGAATATTCGAAACACCCTTTACCGACTGGCTATACAAAAATTGCAGTATACCTAAAAAAATAGAAATGTTCTTCTGTGGAAAATACAAAGCAGACAATCAACCACTGCCTTTCTACCATCCAGAAGACGTCCTATAAAAATAAAAACAACTTCTCCCCTCCTCTTAGAGCCAGGAGAAGTTAAACATTTAAAGTCAAAAAATTAACTATTAGTATCTGGCCTCTTGAAGTGAACATATTTAGGTTCTGTAGGAACATAACTCTCATTATCCCATAATGTACTCGTTATCATCAAGTCAGCACTATAACGATTACAAGCAATAGGGACATTATGTACCCGGCATTGCCTCAATAACATCTGAATATCTGCTTCATGAGGTTGGGGATTTAAATCATCAATCAAAAAGATTGCTAAATCTATCTCTTTCCGAACTACCATAGCTGCAATTTCGGCATCACCTCCTAATGGACCAGAGTTCATACAAGTTATATCTGCATTGATACCTTTTTCTTCGAATGCTTTTTTCACCAAACTTCCTGTAGTACCAGTACACACCAAATGATGATGTGATAGCAATTCCGCATTATGTACTGCCCATTCAACTAAATCAGCTTTTCGGTTATCATGAGCTACCAAAGCTATTGTTAAACGTTTTTTCATTTCTTCAATATTTTAGTATAAAACATATCGCAAAACAAATGTCAAATATTATGCCAAATAATTTATATCAAAATTTATCTCCTGCAACAACTGTATAAAAAACATCCCGAGAAAAATATTTCTCTGCCAAACATAACAAATCCTCTGATTTAATATTCCGAATCGAATCCGCTTGTTTTTCGAAATAATCAAAAGTCGTTCGATTTGCTAACATAGAAACGTAAGCATCTGCTACAGAAAAAGGCCCGTCCGATAAACGAGACAATTCGCCTAAAAGATAACTACGCACCATACTTAATTCTTCTTCTCCAATTAATTCCTTCCTTAATTTTTCTATCTCAGAATACACCTCTGCTATCAAAGGCTGCGTATATTCCGTTGCTGTCTGTGTCGATATAGACAAATAAGCACCTTTTTGCTGCCCTATTACAGATGACGAAATACCATAAGTATATCCTTTATTCTCCCGAATATTCAACATCAAACGACTACCGAAATACCCTCCTAAAACAGTATTCAATATACGTAAACCTACAAAATCAGGATGTTCTCTGCCAACAACCGGACAACCTATCCTAACAGCTGACTGTAGAGCATTATCCTTTTCTACCCAAATCTCTCTGTCAGAAGACATCGTAATGGATATCTCCTTTTCCTTCGTAACCTCAATATCTGACGAATATCGACCAAAAGACTCGAACAGTCCCACCAACATTTCATCTGTAACTTTTCCTGTCAATAGTAACATACAAGATTTCGGGATATAATACTCTTGATGATAATCCAATAAATCATTCCTTGTTAAAGAATCAAACGATTCTATAGAAGGCTTACGTCCATAAGGATGAGATGCACCAAATAAACATTCAAAAAAAGCTTGAGCAGCCAAATTTTGAACCTTTTCTTGCTCTACCATCAACTGTTGTTTTCGCCTTAAAGCCAATATTTCAAATTCTTTTTCTGGAAATGTCGGACTCCATATCAAAGAATCAAGTATCTTTAAAGTTTCTGAAAAATATTTATTTAGAGAATAAAGAGTGACATACGAATTATGAAAAGATGCCGATGTCTGTAACCACGCACCATAATAATCCAGATTCTCCGCAATCTGAGACGAACTCATTAAAAACGAACCTTCCTTCAGCATAAGGTTTGTCATTACGGCTGCCATAGTTTTCTCTTCATTATATCTACCAGCCGAAAATATAACATCTATACGACATACATCCTGATCTCCCATTCGAATAATGTATACCGGTATCCCGTTTGGCAATATAATTGTTTCCGGCTTCGGTAACGATACATTCTCAAAATCTTTTACTGAAGGAACCTGTTTTCTGTCAAGTACTCCAACAAATTTTCCTTGTCGAACATCCATATTCATATAATCTTATAATAAATCTAACGCTTTTCTCAAATCGTCAGGAGTATCTATGCCTATAGTTTCTTGCGTAGTTATGCCCACCTTTATTTTATATCCATTTTGTAACCATCTCAATTGTTCCAAAGACTCGGCCAGCTCCAGTGTAGATTGAGGCAATTTAGTAATCTCCTTTAGTACATCCACCCGATAAGCATACATACCTATATGTTTATAAAATACATGATTTAGAAGCCACTCCTGCCGCGGAATATTCCTTAAATAGGGTATTATAGAGCGACTGAAATACAAGGCTTCACTCTTATCATTTAACACAACTTTAGGAGAATTCGGATTCATCAAAACATCCCATCCATCCGTTGAATCAAAAGCTTTTACCAAAGTCGCAATTTGCGTATCTTCAGAATCAAAACATTTCATTATTTCCTCTATTTGACAAGGCTTTATAAAAGGTTCATCACCTTGTATATTAATAATTACATCACTCTTTTCCCCCGTTTTATAATAAGCCTCTTCACAACGGTCTGTACCACTTCTGTGTTTTTCGGAAGTCATAATCGCCCGTCCACCAAATGCTTCTACAGTCTCATAAATACGACTATCATCTGTTGCCACATATACACTATCGAGAACGATACTTACCTGCTCATATACCCGCTGAATCATCGTTTTTCCTTTCATATCAACTAACGGTTTCCCGGGAAAACGCGTAGAAGCATAACGTGCTGGAATAATTCCTGTAAATTTCATATTTATCTCTATGATTTATTTCGTTTTTATTACATATAATTGTGTATTTTCTGTCTTCACTACTTTTATAGATTCTCCTTTTTCTATATACCCATACAATGCCATAGCGTCATATTCTTCACTTCCTATCATTACTTTTCCCGAAGGTCTCATAATAGTCGCTGCTATCCCCTCTCTACCTACAAGCTCAAATAAATCTCTCGGAACTCCAATAAAGCCCTTCTCTGCATCTTGAACCGTATGCAAAGCTAAACGATGAAATATGCCTTTTGACCCTATCTTATGTGCTAAATATATAGCAATTACAAAACCCATAACAATACCAGATATCACAGTCAATATACTTTGGCTAATAATCCTAGGCTCAACTGGGGAAAAATCAAAATCAATATTATTAATCAAAGCTAATATCAATCCGGTAAAAACCATAATACTACCTAATATCCCAGCAACACCAAAACCCGGTATAATAATAAGTTCCAATATCAGTAAAATAACTCCTACCAAAAATATCAATATTTCCCATCCTGCTGCAAATCCATCAATATACAAAGGAACAAAATACAATACCCCAGCTATTAATGCCGCTGCCGAAGGAAAACCGATACCCGGAGATTGCAACTCAAAATAAATGCCCCCGATAATTATCATCACCAATATCGCTTGAAATGCCGGATTAGTTAAAAAACCAGCTATCTCATCAAATAAAGTAGGATGATATTCTTCTATTGTATACTGTTTTTGATTCAGGCATTTTGAAATAATTTCATCAGTACTATTTACAATTGCTTCGCAATACCCCCATTTCTCAGCTTCCAAAGCTGTTAATGTAAGCACTTTTCCAGAATCAATTACACTCGGTATTACAACCCTCTCATCAACCATCGCTTCCGCAATATGGGGATCTCGTTTCCAACGGACAACCGTATCTCCATCATTGATTATAGTATCAGCTCCATGGGCTTCTGCAGTCGAACGTATAGTAGCTCTCATATAAGATTGATACTTGTCTGGCATAGCCTCTCCATTTCCATTTACTACTGTAGCCGCACCTATATTGGCTCCTGGCCTCATATATATACTATCACAAGCAATGGCTATAAGAGCCCCTGCTGAAGCTGCATTATTATCTATAAAAGCATAAACCGGAATAGATGAATTCAAAATAAGTGTTCGTATTGAGTCTGCATGAATAACAGTTCCTCCATATGTATTCATATGCAAAATAACTGCATCGGCTTTTTTCTTTGATGCCTCAGCCATCCCTCTTTTTACATATCTCCACGTAGTACTTCCTACCTCTTTCTTCAAATTTATTTTATATATCAATGTTTTCTCAACAGCATAAACCGAAAAAACTGGAAGTAAAAATAAAATTATAATAACAAATGAGAACCTTTTCATCCTTTTTACGTTATATTCATATACGAAGTTAGTCTTTTTCTCTGAAATATAAGAAATTCATAAGAAATAAAACTATAATTAAGAGGAGAAATCTACATATCGTATTTATCACTATTACGTGATATTATCCTATTTATATCGTTAAATGGAAATAAAAAAATTGTATTCTATAAAAATAAAGCCATGATATAGACAAAATCCATAAAAAAAGACCACATATATGTTTTTAAACACTGTTAAATAACATATTTTTAATGAGAAAATTTTGAAATCCGATTTTATATAATTAGCTTTGTAATGAGCAGTAGCATGAAAATAAACGAAGTATTAATTAATCTAATTTTTGAATTTATGAATTCAAATAATTTTCAACAGCGATTGTTGGGATTACAAGACAATTTGCTGAATTTCGCTTACATGCTTACATCTGATCGGGAAGAAGCTAAAGATTTACTTCAAGACACAACCCTGAAAGCTCTTGACAACGAAGACAAATACATTGACAATGTAAATTTTAAGGGCTGGGTATTCACTATCATGAGAAACATCTTTATCAACAATTATCGAAGGATTGTGCGCAATCAGACAATAGTCGATCAGACCGAAGATCTGTACCACCTAAATTTACCTCAAGAATCAGGATTCAATACTCCTGAAGGTTCGTTCACAGTAAAAGAAATAACAAAAGCGATAAATAGCTTTTCAGATGAATATAAAATTCCCTTTTCAATGCATGTAGCAGGATTTAAATATCACGAAATTGCAGAAAAGATGGGACTTCCTCTCGGAACAGTAAAAAGCCGAATATTTTTTGCTCGCCAACGTTTACAAGAAATACTTAAAGATTACAAATAAATAATAAAAATGACAAGAATATGACGAGGCGAATAGACTATTTCACTATTTGCCTTATTCTTGTTTCTATAAACAAAAGCCCTCTATTTATAATATAAAGGCTATTATTTGTATAAAACATCATCCGATTCATTATGAAGTTTTCCCACATCAAATTGTATGTACTATCATTATTTGTCGGCATATTGACTGGATTTGTGACTATACCTTATAGATATCTGCTCGAAAAATCAGATATATTTAGAGCATACTTCTTTGTTGAACATCACAGTTGGTGGTTTCATCTACTCACAGTTGCTATTATGTGGATTATAGCCCTATTTATCTATATATCAGTAAAAAAGTTCCCGATTATTTCGGGAAGTGGTATACCTCAAGTCGAAGGAGCTATTTATGGAAGATTCAAATTTTCATATCCTTTTCGTCTACTTATAGCTAAATTTTGGAGTGGTGTGGCTGGTATAGGTATGGGATTATCGTTAGGCAGAGAAGGCCCTTCGGTGCAAATGGGAGGATTTATAGCTCGAATAATAGGAAAATGGAGTAAAGCCAATGTATCAGAACAAAGATATCTTTACACTGGAGGAGCTAGTGCCGGATTGGCTTCAGCTTTTACAGCACCTCTCGCCTCTACGATTTTTATTGTAGAAGAAATTGAAAAATTTGATTCTGTCAAAATTATAATAACCTCATTATTAGCATCTACAGTATCAGCATGGATGGCAAGCATCATCCTTCCAACAAATATTTACGCACCCATACAAACCACATGGCCTGAAGAAATGAGCACTTTTTCATTATTTATCACTTTCATTTTCTTTTCTATACTACTTACCGGAGCTGGAAAACTTTTCAATTCATCATTACTCAATTTCCAAAAAAAATTTAAACAAATGCCAATACCCATATATTGGAAAATACTAATTATAATACTACTAACTTACTTACTTGGCTTCTTTTGTACAGATTTATTAGCTGGAGGCGAACGCTTTTTAATACAACAAAGTTCTCCTTTGGCTTACACAGGCATTGTATATCTCACCATTATTATATTCATAAAAATTTTCTATACACCACTATGTTATGCGACCGGATTTCCAGGAGGTATTTTCCTACCATTATTAGTGTGCGGCGGATTACTAGGAAAATGGTTCTCTCTTATACTTATACAAATAGGGCTATTAAATGCTGCTCACACAGGATTTTTTATGGTTATCGGAATGTCTGCTCTTTTCAGTGTCGTCGTTCGTTCACCCATTACTGGTATAATATTAATACTTGAAATGACCCAAAAATTCAATATTCTTTTTCCTATGATTATCGTTGTGAGTCTCTCTTACTTTTTCAGCCAAATTGTAAATGTCAAACCAATTTATGACATGCTATATCAACGACTATTACCTACAGGACTTCAAAATTCGGACAGACGTATTACAATCTCTTTCAATATAAACGACAACTCATATATGATAAACAAATGCCCTTATGAATTGCAGCTACCTCAAGGTTGTACAATATTTAGTGCAAAACGGCACAATCAAGAGCTCAGCCTTAAAAAAGATAAACTTAAAAGTGGTGATGAACTCTATATAGAACTATATTCCCGAGACCTTGAAACTTTATATAGGCCATTACGTAGCATGGCAAACGAATAATTATTTTCAAAATAAAAAATGTCCGGACAAAACATATATTGATTTCTCCGGACACTTCTTTAAATTTATTTATTGTGAAATTATAACCGAATAGGTTTATATTTAGGAACAAGCGCTTTCATAACAACCCAGCCAATCAGATATGCAACAGCACAAAACGAAAAGACTATGAAATATCCCGATTCAATTCCCTCAAATCCAAGAAAACTCATTCCTGAATTTTCGGAATAATCAAATAACAAACCAGAGCCTTTATTGATAAATACAGAACCAATGCCACCAGCCATACCACCAATACCAGTTATAGTTGCAATCGCACTTTTAGGAAACATATCTCCAATAGTAGAGAATATATTGGCCGACCATGCCTGATGTGCAGCACCGGCAATACCGATAATGATAACCGGGAACCAATATGTCATATGACCTAATGGTTGAGCCAAGAGTGCTAATAACGGGAAAAAGGCAAATATCAACATGGCACGCATACGCCCAGCATAAGGATTCATCTGCTTTTTATCTACAAAATAAGTCGGTAACCACCCCCCAACAATAGATAATAAAGTAATAGCATATAAGACAAATATAGCTAACTGACTTGCAGGATCGGACGATTTCATATCGTATACCGAACTCAAGTATGCAGGTGTCCAGAACAGATAAAACCACCATACACCATCAGTCATAAATTTACCAAAAGCAAACGCCCACGTCTGTTTAAACTTAAAACATTCTACAAAAGATAATTTCTTGCCTTCAACTGTCTCATCTTTAGATTGTTCTTCCGAGCCCTTATCTTGTTGTATATATTCCAACTCAGCAGCATTTACATGTTTACTTTTATCCGGTTTAGCATATATAAACACCCAAAATCCCATCCAAACAAAGCCTAAAGCTCCGATAATAATAAATGACATTTCCCAGCCATATAACTCCGCAATTAGTGGAATAGAAACTGGTGCAGCCAAAGCACCAACAGTAGCTCCCGCATTAAATATACTGGTAGCATATGCTCTGTCTTTTTTAGGGAAATACTCTGCTGTTGCTTTAATCGCAGCTGGAAAGTTTCCTGCTTCACCTATAGCTAATACAAAACGAGCAAAGACAAATAGTGTTACACTCACATTTACAATCATCGCAACATCGTCCACTTTGGCAAGAGCTTCTTTGGCCCCTTCAAAGCCAACAAACCACTCTCCGGCAACAATACCAGAAGTTGCAATTCCACAAAAAGCATGTACACATGCTCCTAAAGACCAAATACCAATAGCCCACAAATATCCTTTCTTTGTATCTAACCAATCCACCAAACGACCGGCAAATAACATACCTATGGCATAAATAAGAGAAAATAATGCCGTAATGTTTCCATAATCATCGTTAGTCCAGTGAAACTCCGGAGCAATAAAATCTTTCCAAGTCAGAGACAATACCTGCCTGTCCATGTAATTGACTGTTGTCGCAAAAAACAACATTGCACAGATAACCCATCTGTAATTTGTCATCTTTCCCATTCCATTTTTTGATGTATCCATTCTCAAATATTTGTGTTAGTGTTTTTCTTTGATTCAAAAAGCCGGACAATAGTATACGCCGGACAAAGTAATAAAAAGAAAGTTTTTCATTTCTTCACCGAAGATAATGAAAAACCTCTATATTCAAATCACTTTCTAAATTTTTTAATTATAGCCAGAGCTTCAGCACATTTATTAGTAATAGCAGACCAATCTTTAGCTTTTATAATATCTGCGGGGAATAAATTTGATCCCATTCCTACGCATGTAACCCCAGCTTTAACCCAAGCTGAAAGATTCTCTTCTGTAGGTTCGACAGCACCCGTTACCATTAACATAGACCAAGGCATCGGGGCTTTTACATTTTTTACAAAAGATGGTCCTCCTACATTCCCTGCGGGGAAAACTTTACATAAATCACAACCAGCTTCTTGTGCGAATCCAATTTCAGATACTGAACCACATCCTGGTGTATAAGGAATCAAACGTCTATTACAAACCTTCGCAATCTCTGGATTAAACAAAGGACCAACAACGAAATTTGCTCCTAACTGAATATATAAAGATGCTGTCCCAGGGTCAACAACTGATCCTACTCCCAAAATCATCTCCGGGCATTCAATTGCAGCAAACTTAACCAACTCTGCAAATACTTCCTGTGCAAAATCTCCACGATTGGTAAATTCGAAAGCTCTTACACCTCCCTCATAGCACGCCTTTACTACACTTTTAGATATTTCAATATCTTTGTTATAAAATACAGGAACCATTCCTGTAGAGGCCATTGCGTTAATGACCTGCATCTTAGAAAATCTTGCCATATTTTTATAATGAAAATAAATGGTAACGCTCTCTACACACTACCATTTAGTTAGTTTATACTTTTAATATCATCGTGATACTCGCCCTGAAGCATCCCCACTCATCAACTTCTCAACTTCATCTACTGTCACCAAATTAAAATCTCCATATATAGTATGCTTCAGACAAGATGCGGCAACAGCAAAATTCAAAGCTTTCTGATCATCATCAGTATATGTAAGCAACCCATAAATAAGACCACCCATAAAAGAGTCACCTCCTCCTACACGATCTACGATATGAGTGATATCGTAACGAGGAGATTGATACAATATATTGCCATCATACAATACCCCACCCCAAGTATTGTGATTAGCATTAATAGAACCTCGTAAAGTAACAATAACCTTCTTAGCCCGAGGAAATTTTTTCATCAATTGAGTACAAACCGATTTGAACTCGGCAGCATTTACCTCACCCTCAGTCTGAGTAACATCAAAACCTTCAGGTTTAATTCCGAATACTTTTTCAGCATCCTCTTCATTCCCTAAAATGACATCACATCCCGCAACCAATTCCGGCATAATCTCTGATGCTGTTTTTCCATATTTCCATAAATTTTTACGATAATTTAAATCGCAAGAGACTGTTATACCCAAACGATTTGCAGCTTTTATAGCTTCAAGACAAGCATCTGCTGCACCCTGAGAAAGTGCAGGTGTAATACCTGTCCAATGAAACCAGTCAGCTCCTCTAAACACATCATCCCAATTTATCATACCTGGCTGAATTTCTGAAATAGCAGAATAAGCGCGATCATACACAACCTTACTAGCTCGAGCTACAGCCCCTGTCTCAAGAAAATAAATACCCAAACGGTCACCTCCATAAACAATATGACTAGTTTTCACTCCATGTTTATGTAAATCCATTTCACAACTATGGGCAATATCATTTTTAGGCAAACGAGTTACAAATTCAGCATCAAGTCCATAATTAGCTAACGAAACTGCAACATTAGCCTCTCCTCCACCAAAGGTCGCAGTAAATTCTGTGGCCTGACAAAAACGTTGATAACCTGGTGTTGCCAAACGCAACATAATTTCTCCAAAAGTGACTACTTTTTTACTCATGGTCTTAAACAATTTATTGAATTCTTTTTTTGATACATTTCACATCCAGTACTTATAAAGTCTTACCTTCCACTTAAATTTCCTAATCCGGTATAACTTTTAAACCAGGTACAAATATAAGAGATTTATCTAAATTAGTACAAACGTTTGCACAAAAACTTTACAGTTAATAATGAATAAATTATCATCTATTAATTTCATTTCCCAGATTTATTATCAAAAAAAGATTCCAGATTTTCCTTTACAACATATTTTTTTACCATCTTAAACAAATTAGACGCAAAGACAAAATCATCTAAAGCCTCATTTTTTGCTGTAAAGATTTCTTCTTTCGTACCAACCCATTCCTTATGACCTTTATTCAGAAATACAATATTCTCACCAATGCCCATGACCGAGTTCATATCATGAGTATTAATAATAGTTGTCATATTGTATTCCTTAGTTATATCACTCACCAGCTCATCTATTACAATCGAAGTGCGCGGATCAAGTCCAGAATTCGGTTCATCACAAAATAAATACTTAGGATTCAAAGCTATAGCCCTTGCTATAGCAACGCGCTTTTGCATACCTCCACTAATTTCCGACGGATACAAATTATTTACACCCTTTATATTTACCCTTTCTAAACAAAATTCAGCTCGTTTTACTCGTTCTACCATTGACTGACGTGTAAACATCTTCAAAGGAAACATCACATTTTCAAGTACTGTCAATGAGTCAAACAACGCAGAACCTTGAAATAACATCCCAATTTCAGACCTTAAAGTTCTAACTTCCGAGCTGTTCATCTTCAACAAATCCTTACCATTATATAAAACTTGCCCTGATTCTGGACGTATCAAACCTACAATAGATTTCATCAAAACAGTCTTTCCCGAACCACTTTGTCCAATTATCAGATTAGTCTTACCCGCATAAAAAGTCGCACTGATATCATGCAAGATAGTCTTACCTTCAAATGATTTCACTATATTTTTTACCTCTATCATTGCAATAACAAATTAGTAAGCAACACATCCAACAATAAAATCATCACGCTACTCACCACCACAGAGTCAGTACTGGCCTTTCCCACCTCAAGAGCTCCTCCTCTAGCGTTATACCCATAATAAGAAGCCACCGAACTAATAACGAATGCAAAGAAAAATGATTTAATAATCGAATACCAAATATAATATTCTACAAAGAAACTTTGTAACCCATAAATATACTTGGCTGTAGAAATCATTCCCGTAAATGAAGCGATCAGATAGCCGCCCATCAAGCCTGTAAACATACTGAAAACCACCAACACCGGAATAAAAGTCACTAAAGCGATAATCTTAGGCAATATAAGGTAATTAGCAGAATTCACCCCCATGATATCCAACGCATCTATTTGTTCCGTTACCCTCATAGTGCCAATTTCCGACGCAATATTAGACCCAATCTTCCCCGCCAATATCAAACTCATGATAGAAGAAGAAAATTCCAATATCAAAGTATCTCTTGTCACCAAACCCACTGTATATGCAGGAATTAAAGGAGACATAATGTTCAATGACACCTGAATCGTTATAACTGCACCGATAAATAATGAGATAGTCACTACAATAGCAATTGAGTCAATACCCAATTTATATACTTCAGCAATATAACGTCTGAAAAACTCACTCCAACGATCTGGGGCAGAAAATACCCTTGTCATGAGCATGACATAGTCACCAAATTTTTCTAATGATTTAGTCAATATCATAAAAAACAACTTTTTCTATCATAGAAACAAACGATTCTACACTACAAACATAATTAAAATTATTGTATCGTTAAGTGTCAATTAAACAAAAAAACACTATTTACACACTTATTATAACAATCTTTCTTTCTCAATAAACACAATTTGGGACAAAGAACTTAACGTAATCCATAAAAATATATACCTTTGTTCACAATAAATTTTTTATTTTAGAGAGTATTGGATGGAGACAAAAAAGAGTGAAAAAGAAATTACCCCCGAAGCAATAACACCCATAATTGTCGAGGAAAATATCATCGTTGAGAACGAAATTACTCCAGAATCTGAAAACCCGATGATGACATTACGGACTGAAGATTTGGTAAAAAAATACCGTCAACGTACTGTTGTTAACCATGTTTCTATCAATGTAAAACAGGGTGAAATCGTAGGGCTATTAGGCCCGAACGGTGCCGGAAAGACTACTACGTTCTACATGGCCGTAGGGCTTGTTACTCCAAACGAAGGGCGTATTTTTCTAAATGACCTTGACATTACCAAATTTCCTGTTTATAAACGAGCTCAACATGGAATAGCCTACCTAGCCCAAGAAGCATCAGTATTCCGAAAGATGTCAGTAGAGGACAATATACTCTCCATATTACAAATGACAGGAGAAAGCAAAACTTACCAAAAAGAAAAACTTGAAAGTCTCATTGCCGAATTCAGGCTACAAAAAGTTCGAAAAAATCTTGGAGACCAATTATCAGGGGGCGAACGCCGGCGTACTGAAATAGCCCGATGTCTGGCTATCAATCCCAAATTTATCATGCTTGATGAACCATTTGCTGGAGTTGACCCTATTGCCGTTGAAGATATACAATACATCGTATATAAACTAAAAGAAAAAAACATAGGGATACTCATCACAGACCATAACGCTCCAGAGACACTTAGCATTACTGATCGAGCTTACTTATTGTTCGAAGGAAAAATCCTCTTTCAAGGAAGTTCCGAAGAACTAGCGGCTGACCCTATCGTAAGAGAAAAGTATTTGGGACGAAATTTCATATTCCGTCGAAAAAAATTCGACTAAATGGTATCACCCTCAAGATATAGTCATTCCCTGTTAATTTCACTATTACAATATAAGAATTATGATAGGAAAATACCTTTCAATAAATACATGGGTAATTTAATATTAGAACAAAATTTGTTTGGTCTGATGATGGATATTATTTGTAAGGAAAAAGGGAATATCGCATTTCGTGCAGCATGGGCAGTCGAATATGCCTTTTTAAAGCGACCAGATTCATTTTTAAATTTTGTTCCACAATTTATAACTTATTTTCATAAAACAGAAAATGAAAGCGTACGGCGTCTTTATGGAAAAATTATGTATATATTACTCTCTAAAAAATGGTTAGTCCCTGATATTGATACTGCCGAATCAATCGCAGAGACAGTATGCCATTGGCTCATAGCATCTAAAGCCAAAATAGGGAATAAAATATGGTGTTTGAATATACTCCAAATCCTAAATCCTCAAGTCAAATGGATTACAGAGGTCATGGAAAATATTATTGCAAAAGAATCCATCTCCCCCACTCCTGGAATAAAATGTGCTATTAGGAAATTAAGGCAGTAACATTACAAAAATACCTCACAAAACAATTCTATATAAACAACAGGACATATAAAATGTCCAACAGAAAGTTGTATATATAATTTTTTTGAGCTATTTTTACTAAAATTTTTGAGATAAAAAGGAAAATATTTTTAAGAATCATCATATTCCGTAATAACAGCAATCCAAAGAATGAAAAAAAGATTACTTAATAGTGAACCTATTCGTTTCTGTATTGTAGGAACAATTGCTACTATTATTCATTACGGATTATACTTACCTTTAAGTTCATTTTTGAAACTAAATGCAGCCTACAGTATAGGATTCATTGTCAGCTTTATATGCAATTTTTTATTATCTAATTATTACACATTCCATACACGTCCTACATGGAAGAGAGCTATCAGATTCAGTGGAAGCCATGTCGTCAACTACATCATGCAAATATCTTTTTTCAATTTATTTCTCTTTTTTGGAGTCTCCAAAGCTTATGCTCCAATGCCCGTCTGGGCAGTAATCATGCCTATCAATTTTCTTTTAGTCCGTTTCGCTTTAAAACCTCATAGAAAACATATATCCGTAACCTCACCTCAAAAGACAGCTCCAGACTACAAAGAAATAGAAATTACCCAAAAGTCATAATAAAAATAATGCCACCTTACAACTTACATAAGATGACATTATATGACAAATCTTAAGATTTAAGTTCCTTTATTTCTCCATTATATACTCAGCAATTTGTCTAAAAGTGTCTCCTGCAATTTTCTCAATAGGTTGACTGTTTTTAGGATTACTAATAACCACTAAACATGTATATTGCGGAGCATCTGCCGGAAAATATCCACAGAATTCTGATTTTACCTCATCTTCCGTAATGGCAGACCCTGTCTTACCTGCAATTTTAACTTTTTCCGACAATGCAGACATTCCAAGACCAGAAGCTACAGTCTCATCTAAAATTTCACGTATTCCCATCATCGTTGTATCAGAGCAAAGAGTCGTATCATTCTTAGACACAGTATAATAGAAAGACAACATTTCCGCCGGAGTCATAGTCACACCATACCCTTGTCCTACACCCAAAAATGTTTTTGTATCATCTGGAGATGGAACATTTACAATACGTATCAGTTTTAGTTTTTGAGTAAACATCATAGGCTGCTCCTCATAATTTTCAAGTAATATTTTAGCCATACCTATATTTGAAGACGTAGCAACAATATCTTTTACTGTAATTTTTCCTGTCCGTGCCATCTGGGTATTTTCATCTGTTATAGAAACCCCATCATGCATCAATGTATCTCCTGGTATTTCAATACTGTCATTCCATGTAATAAGTCCATCTTCCAATGCAGGAATCAGAGCAAACGGCATTAATAAAGAACCCATCTCCGATTGGGCAGAGAATATACGATTACTGCCTTTTTCATATTTTCCATCCGCTCCGAGTACCATATTAACTGAAACTTTAACTTGTCCTGCTGTATCAATAACAAGTACATAACCCGAATCTGCTTGCAATTCAACTAAACTTTTCTGCAAAATATCACCAATATCTGAATCCATTTTAGAATTCTCACCTTTTTTACCCGAATTACAAGCCAGTAAAACGAATAAAAACATCACACTCATACACAAAACTATTCTTTTCATATTATACACTTTTATCGGTTATTTGGGTAAAGATAAGAAAACTCTGTGATTTCCTATGCTAAATTCCAGACTAATCCTTCTCCTTCACCCCCATTATTCATAGACTTAATGCCTTGTAAAAGTCAATTTCGCCCTTTTCCATAGAAAAATAGATATTTTCCATATAAACTCATTTTCTATTTCTCTCTTCCTCTCAAAAATTACTATACCAATCCTTACTTCTTATAAACGGTTTTAAATACCATACTTAGAATAGATACAATCTATCTATCATCACATTTTATCTTTCGAATACCATTTTACCTAAATCTCTTTTTATAGGACCCAACCACTACAAACAAAGTTTTTGAATAAATAGAAAAATCAAATCCATTAAAAAGTTTTTAGTAAACTTTTTTCTTTAGGAATAGCCTTTCTTTCACCATGCTCAAAAATTCAAATTACGAAACACAATCCAATAACTCCTGCAAATAATCAGTGTATAACTGACGAGGAGAACAACGATATTTCATACACAGATAAGCAGCCATTCCAACAACCTCTCCCATCATCCCAGTAGTACGCTGTACTCGTATTGCACCTAAAGCAATATGAGTAACACTTATATTCCTTCCAGCCATAAACAAGTTCTCTATATTACGTGAATAAAGGCAACGATAAGGAAAAGTATAATCCTCTTTCCGCTTATTTGGGTGAATAGCGTAAGCTATAAATTCTTGTCCGGGGAAATATCTGGAATTTTGTTTATCTGGGTAATGCAAATCGATTCCCCAAGTAGTTGTCACAATTGCATCTGGATAATTAACTTTACATCTTATATCAGTCTCCGTCAATAAAACATCTCCAACTAAACGATAAGATTCACGTTTGCCTGCATTATAAGATAAATAAGCCAACTTATACTTTCCATATTTATCTCTTAAATAAGTCTTTAAATAAGCCCAATTACCATAAATAGCCCTAAAATTATGGTCTCTTATCAGTTCCGAATCTTCAACTATATGAAAATTACCAAATCCGGTTTCCCAATTCCAAACAGACTTGGTCAATTCAAAATGATAATCTTCAGTAAATTGTAACATCCATTCCTCAATCGGAAAAGCTGATATGCTATCCGTTAATGTTGCGTACCATTGATTTGATGTACCCATAGTCAAACTATCGCTTTCTTCTGGAGCCCCAGCCTCTCCTGTCTGAGCCTTACTTTCACGTCCGTACAAATGATCTGCACCAGATAACAGTCCCAAAGACGCGTCTCCAGTACAGTCGGCAAATATTTTTCCCGAAAAGCGATAAGTTTTCAATGTATTGATATCCATTGCGTCTACATAGTCTATCTTTATGCCCGACATTCCCACAGCATAGACATGCATATTTCTAAATAAAGAGATATTTTTCTCATTATTTATAATTTTCAGCCTCCAATTATCCCGATACATAGAAAGATTCTCATTGCAAACTCCAGCAAAACCGTTATCAATTTCTCTCATAATAGAGCCTATTTTCGGATACTTATTCCTAAAAAGCTCTCCATCTGTAGGAATTCTTAATTCCGAACTACTATTACCACCCAGTACTGAACGATTATTAATCAAAGCTACTTTTAACCCTAACCTTGCTGCCTGTATTGCTGCACAAATTCCAGCAGTACCTCCACCCACAACTACAAAATCATATTCTCCTTCATAATAAAAATCCTTTAACTTTAACATTTTCTTCCTAAATAGCCGTAAACCGTCTACATCATTAGGCAAATTCTCCTCAGCAGATTTTGAAAAGAATATAGCATCACATCTTGCATCAAAACCTGTCAAATCTCGTAACCGAATTTCTGTCACTAAGTTATCTATTCGTACCGTCCCTGCTTTATACCATTTCCACTCTATATCTCCAGATGCCCCAAAGGTATGATCCAATTCTTTTCCATCTATTATCATTCTAAATCTACCGGGACCTTTCGGATAAGGAGCCCAATCTTTTGTCCGCACCCAAATATAATAAACACCTGTTTCCGGAAATCTTACCTCAGTAGTAGCATCTTCAACAGCTTCACCTAAACCATGAGCCAGCAGATAAGGAGAACCCATCTGATCAATGAATTGAGAATCAATTGACCAACCACCCTTTGTTTCAAAAAGTTCTGTTTCTATCAAAACTGACTGGCTACTCACTGTAACCAGACTACATAGCAAAAGAAAAAATATAAAAATAATCTTCATCACACAAATATTCATTTTTGAAAAACACATCACATCACAATCCTCCAAAACAGAAATAGTAATAAAGTTATATTCCTACTTATCTAAAAAGAATATATGCTACAACAATAGCGGATTCTTTTCCTATATTTATATTACAAATCAAAAACATATTTGTAATCACTGCTACTACCCAATCTAAAAAAAATATTTTTCATCTGATTATTAATTGAATATACACTATTAAAAACAAAATTTATCCATCATTATTCAATAATATTTTTCTCTTACTAAAAGCAATAGTGTTTGGTGGCTTCAATATTCATGCTACCAAGAATAGTTCCGATATACAATATGAAATAACCGACATACGTATCGTTGGAATAAGTTTTTCTACGACTACTCGTGTACAAACAAAATCAAACAGCAATACTATGGATATAATAATTACCGAAGTAAATACCTATACGTCCTTGCCTATTAAAAACTGAAAAGGTAAAAATAGAAGATAAAACATACAGTTTATCTCTCCTATCGGTTTATCGGTTGAAACAAAGAACTTAAAGATATCTACAATAAAAAATACTCAATCTAAATATTCATCAACTAATTCTTACAACTGAATCTGATAAATAAAAAATCCCTATAACTCATCAGAGTTACAGGGATTTATATCGCAATTTAGAATTCAATTACTTGCTCAAAGCAGTAGCCACGTCAACAGCACAAGCCACTGTACATCCTACCATCGGATTGTTGCCGATACCGAGGAATCCCATCATTTCTACGTGAGCAGGAACTGATGAAGAACCAGCGAACTGAGCGTCTGAGTGCATACGGCCCATAGTGTCTGTCATACCATAAGATGCAGGACCAGCAGCCATATTATCAGGATGCAAGGTACGTCCCGTCCCCCCTCCTGAAGCAACAGAAAAATATGGCTTACCCGCTAATACACGCTCTTTCTTATATGTACCAGCAACCGGATGTTGAAAACGAGTCGGATTTGTAGAATTTCCCGTAATAGATACATCTACACCCTCTTTCCACATGATAGCCACACCTTCGCGAACATCATCTGCACCATAACATTTTACCTTAGCACGAGGACCATCGGAATATGCAATTTCCCTTACGACTTTCAATTCTCCAGTATAATAATCAAATTGAGTCTGAACATAAGTAAATCCATTAATACGAGAGATAATTTGTGCAGCATCCTTACCCAAACCATTCAAAATACAACGTAAAGGCTCTTTACGTACCTTATCAGCTTTTGCTGCAATTTTGATAGCTCCTTCCGCTGCTGCAAATGATTCGTGACCAGCTAAAAATGCAAAACATTTGGTTTCTTCACGTAACAACATAGCAGCTAAGTTACCATGTCCGATACCAACTTTACGATCATCAGCAACAGACCCAGGTATACAAAATGCCTGTAACCCAATACCAATAGCTTCTGCTGCATCCGCTGCATTTTTACAACCTTTTTTCAAAGCAATAGCAGCGCCCACTACATAAGCCCATTTAGCATTTTCAAAGCAGATAGGCTGGGTTTCTTCACACGTTTTATAAGGATCGAGACCATAAGATTCACAGATAGCATTTGCTTCTTCAATATCTTTAATTCCGTTTTGGTTCAACGCAGCAAGAATCTGCTTGATACGACGGTCTTGACTCTCAAATTTTACTTCTCTAATCATTATTTGTTCCTCCTTATATTATTCGTGACGTGGATCAATATATTTAACTGCACCCTGTTCTTCTGTGAAGCGTCCATAAGTACCTGTTACTTTCTTCAAAGCCTCATTAGCATCCGTACCTTTCTTAATCTCATCCATGAATTTTCCAAGGTGAACAAATTCATACCCACAAATTTCATCGTTTTTATCAAGAGCGATAGTCTTAATATAACCTTCTGCCATTTCCAAATATCGAGGGCCTTTTGCCAAAGTACCATATAAAGTACCTACCTGACTCCGCAAACCTTTGCCTAAGTCTTCCAATCCAGCACCGATCATCAAACCGCCCTCTGAAAAGGCTGATTGAGTACGTCCATACACAATCTGCAAGAAAAGTTCGCGCATAGCTGTATTAATAGCATCACATACAAGGTCTGTATTCAACGCTTCCAAAATGGTTTTTCCAGGAAGAATTTCAGACGCCATAGCAGCTGAGTGGGTCATACCCGAACAACCAATTGTTTCCACCAAAGCTTCTTGTATTACACCGTCCTTTACATTCAAAGTCAGTTTACAAGCACCTTGTTGTGGAGCACACCACCCCACACCATGAGTCAAGCCTGAAATATCAATCACTTCTTTAGCTTTCACCCATCTACCTTCTTCAGGGATAGGAGCCGGACCATGGTTCGGCCCTTTTTTTACAACACACATGTGTTCTACTTCGTGTGAATAGATCATAATTCGCTCTTTTTATTTAATGAAAAATTTAAAGCCTTAATAAGCGATGCAAAGGTAAAATTTTTCTCGGTTTTAACAATACATTTTCATTACGAAAAGTTATTAAAACACCATTATTTTAAACAACTTATCAAATTGTCATCTCGACTTTACAATCAAAGCTTATTATAAAAATATTTACCATATTTTTACATATAAGAAAGCAAAATCCGTATCTATTTCACAATACAATCGTTTGCACAAAAGCACTCTATAGTTTTTCAACTAACATGCTTTTGTAGTCTGAAAAAAAATAACGAATTTTGCGCTGACTTTCAACAAACGAATACAGTAGTTTTATTATTAACACATAAAAACTTATTACAACAATGAAAAAAAGTGCTCTGCAAATTGCCCGCGCTTCTTATCAGCCAAAATTACCGAAAGCATTAAAAGGACAAGTTTCTATTAAAGAAGGTACTCCTACAGAATCGGTCGCTGACCAAGCGGAAATTAAAAAATTATTTCCCAACACTTATGGAATGCCTGTTATTTCATTTGAACCCAGTAACGAAAGCAAAAACTATCCAGCTGTAACAGCAGGTGTAATCCTTTCAGGAGGACAAGCTCCTGGAGGACATAACGTTATTGCGGGTCTATTTGACGGTCTAAAAGCTATCAACAAAAATTCTAAACTATATGGTTTTCTTTTAGGCCCGGCAGGTCTTATTGAACACAATTACATTGAACTAACTTCTGATATTATAGACGAATACCGAAATACTGGGGGGTTCGATATTATTGGTTCTGGACGTACCAAACTTGAAACTGTCGAACAATTTGACAAAGGTTTAGAAATCATTAAGCAATTAGGAATACAGGCACTTGTTATTATTGGAGGAGATGACTCTAATACCAATGCTTGTGTTTTAGCCGAATATTATAAAAAAATCAATGCCGGAGTCCAAGTTATCGGATGTCCTAAAACTATTGACGGTGACTTGAAAAATGAAATGATTGAAACATCTTTTGGATTCGATACAGCTTGCAAAGTCTATTCTGAAGTAATCGGTAATATACAACGTGATTGTAATTCTGCAAAAAAGTACTGGCACTTCATCAAGTTGATGGGACGTTCTGCTTCTCATATTGCCCTCGAATGTGCTTTGCAGACACAACCCAATATCTGTATTATTTCAGAAGAAGTCGAAGAAAAAAATATGTCACTCGACAATGTTGTAACTTACATTGCCAATATCGTTGCTGCTCGTGCCGCTGAGGGTAACAATTTCGGAACCGTACTTATTCCTGAAGGTCTTATTGAATTCATTCCGGCTATGAAAAAACTCATTGCAGAACTAAACGATTTCTTAGCTAAAAACGGAAATGAATTCGCAATGATAAAAAAATCAGAGCAACGTAACTATATCATCAACCACCTTTCTCCCGAAAATTCAGCTATTTATGCAAGTCTTCCTGAAGGGGTTGCTCGTCAATTATCACTCGATCGTGATCCTCATGGAAATGTTCAAGTATCGCTTATCGAAACCGAAAAATTATTATCAGAAATGGTTGGTAAAAAATTAGCTGAAATGAAAAGCGAAGGCAAATATACAGGCAAATTTGCTGCCCAACATCATTTCTTCGGTTACGAAGGCCGTTGTGCTGCTCCATCAAATTTTGATGCCGATTATTGTTACTCTCTTGGCTATACGGCATCGGCTCTTATTGCTGAAGGTAAGACCGGTTACATGTCATCGGTACGCAATACCACTAAACCAGCGGAAGAATGGATAGCCGGAGGAGTTCCTGTAACCATGATGATGAATATGGAACGTCGCCACGGAGAAATGAAACCCGTTATACAAAAAGCTTTAGTTAAACTTGATGACGCTCCATTTAAATATTTCGCATCCCAACGTGAAACATGGGCTAAAAATACATGCTATGTATATCCCGGTCCTATCCAATATTTCGGACCGACAGAAGTATGTGACCAACCGACTATTACTTTGGTTCTTGAAGCTCAAGGAAAATAATCTTACTTTTCCTACATATTAAAAAAGCATTTCAAAATTTTGAAATGCTTTTTTAATTATCATTTTCCCAAACAAATTACAATTTTGCAAACAATTAATATCTTGAAAACAAATACTTACGAAAACCCCAACAACAAAAAACAAACAGTGCCAAACTTACCCATGCCATCCACGCTGTAGACGAGTCAGCCGTACCAATTGTCTCATAACTTGCCAAAAACAAATTATCTTTTGAAAAATAAGTATACAATGTCGTCATAGCATTATTCAAAAAATGAGCTATAATCGGTAGCCATAAATTTCCTGAGCCAATCAAAAGATAACCGAAAAAAGCTCCCAATAATAACCGAGGAATAAAACCATAAAACTGGAAATGAATTGCACTGAAAATAAATGCAGCTGTCCATATAGCGATATGACGATTATGGCACTTATCCAATATCAATCTTTGTAGTATCCCCCTGAACGTCAGTTCTTCCCCAACCCCAGCCAACACTCCTACTATAAGGAGCACAATCAGCAACCCTCCGACAGATTGCATATCTAGTATTTGGTTAGTCATTGCTTGAGCAGCCTTTTCGCTCTCACGCATCCAAGACTCAAACCCAGCCAATGCTTTGGGTAAGTGCATCGCTTCATTCCAATCTATGATACAATTCATAAAAGGTATAGCTACTACCATACAAACAACAACCCCCAAAACACTCATAAATGATGGGGCATAACTAATTTGCAAATACTTAAATGGATGATTACTAAATAGTAAAGCTACAAAAAATGGAGGTATGACAAAAAGTCCTAATGACTGAACAGACAAGTTCAAACGCAACAATTCTACATAACTCATATGGTTTTCACACAGAGCAGTAATTACCACTATCATAATGGAAGAAATAATCAAAAAAATGAGAAATATGACCAAACTCATCAAGATTTTTACAGAAAAAGAAGATTGTGCATATTTGTTTATCCAGCTCATTGTCGTACAATAAATTAAAAAGAAATTATAATATTAAAAAAATAGAAAGGAATATCGTAAATATCAACAGATTACGGGCAGTCTTTCCTAATACCGGATTCAATGCGGTTCCTTTCAATATACACATTTGCCGCCACGTAATTATATGGACACAAAAAAACAGTATAGCTGCCCCTATACTCCAAAAATTATAAGAAAACCAGATATCAACAGTGCATAAAAGAGCGACAACACCATTGAAAAGATAAGCATATCGAGCAAACGTATGCCCAAATCGTACTACGACTGTTTTTTTCCCAGAAAGCCGATCCGCTTCAACATCCCTATAATTATTCACCATAAGTATATTGACCGACAATAGTCCTATAGCAACACTTCCCCAAAAGACTTCAATACAAAAATGGAGAGCCTGCACATAATAAGTCAAATTAACAGCTACCAACCCGAAAAAAATAAACACAGCAACGTCTCCTAATCCTTTATAGGATAATGGATACGGTCCTGCCGAATAGGCTATTGCAAAAACAACAATTATCATTCCGGCTAATATAAGCCACCAACCGCCCCATATCAATAAAGCAAGTCCCAATCCACAAGAGATTATCAAAGTAAGCAATGTCGCCATTAACATTGATTTAGGAGAAATATCCCCCGAAGCTACAGCTCGTCTCGGCCCTACTCGGTCAGCACGATCGCTACCTTTCTTATAATCATAATAATCATTGGCAAAATTAGATGCTATCTGTGCCAACAAGGCAAACAACAAACAAATGACAGCAGCCACAACATTCATCACACCATAATGCCAAGCATAAGCCGTAGCCGCAACCACAGGACTCGCAGAAGCCGGTAAAGTACGCGGACGAGCCGCATCAACCCAATCTCTCATCATAATATTTAAAACTTAAACTATTCCAAAACAATGCTGGATAGCAGAGCGTATACAAGCTGCATCATTCTTACCCTCCTTCAAAATAGAAAGTACAAAACTAAGATATTTTTCTTTATTGGCCAACCCGCATAATTGGGTAACCCGGCTCTGTGGTAGCATGCCTTTTTGATTGTACACTTTCAATATAGAGGGATAATCTTCTCTCATCACGTAATTTCTAAACTCACCACATATATTTTCATACATTTCCTTGGTATCAATTCCTTCTGTCAATGTTTCAATATGTTGAGCCAACTCTTCGATCGTATCGAGTTTTCGGTCTATCATATATTCTATCTGACGACGCAACCGATGACGTGTATGTAATAATGCCTGAGTCTCAACATCTTTATCAAACAAAGATATCACATTATGTTTTACTTGGGAAAAAACCTCATCCTCATCTTGCAACATACGGCGAGCCACAGTTTTCACTACATCTTCGAGCATCAACAAATTTTCAACCTCAGCGACATCCGGCACATAAATATTTCTTTCGCGCAAATAATGAATTTCCCGAGATGTACGGCGATCTCGATCAACTATACCTTTTGACTCCAAATGATGAAAATTTTTCATTTCACCAAAAGCCTTAGTTGTTTCTATAACTTTAGAACATCCACCTAATGGCTTTACTAAATAATCGGGGAATATATACGGGTACAATTTATTATCTATACTATTATTATCAGTTCCTTCAATAAACAGCACCGGTTTACGGCTCCCCAACAATTCTAGATAAATTTCTTCAGGAAAACTCTCTCGGTTTTCTATCAATTCATAGTCCCAAGCACGACGCACTGCATCATAACTCTTTACCCAAACTCTTACACCAGCAGGACGTCCCGCAGCAAATTCTATGTCATGAGTCATATAGATAAAAGTACAATCAGGACGAGATTGTTCTATCGAATCCCATAAAGAGCCTACAATCGAGCGATGCAAATGTAACTCCGGATCCTCTACAATAATCAAAGCTTTAGGCATAGCAAACAGAACCGAAGCTATCAAGTAAAAAACAGCTTTTTCTCCTTGACTCATTCGATAAGCCTTATATGATTTCTCATCGACCGATGAGAGCACCTCTAAATCCCCATTTTTACGTAATATACGACTATGAGGAAACAGCCGTTCCCAAACTTCTTGTGTCTGGTCAAGCCGAGTCCTGGGCAAATTACACGACTCTCCTCGAAACCGCTTCATCTTAAAATCAACCAAACTTTGAAACTCTTCCTGCTGCAAAAGATAAAGCAACCTATCAAATTCTGTCTGAGCTTTCACTTCAATTTTCCCATTTTTCGATAGCATTTGTTCATACATCCCAGAAACGGAATGAGAAGTACTCTTCTTTTCTGGAACTAAACACAAAGCATTTCCCGCAGAAATACGGAAAACACAATCGGCATACCTGCGCTCAATCGCCCGTCCAAAGCGGCTCTTGCCAGCGCCATTAGCCCCTATAATAATGATATTATGCGGATCCTTCAAAATAATACTTTCTGCCGAGTTGCTTTTTTTAGGTAAAACTATTTCCATAAAGTAAACATTTATAGGATGTTTAAATAATAAGCATTTTTCAAATGTAGTCAATTATCATTTTAAGTATACATTCAAACTCACTTTTTTTTTTTACATTTGATGCATATAATCAAAACTTAAAACTTATGTTCTCAGGAATTGTAGAAGAAGCAGCAACTATTCTTGCTCTCAAAAATGATCAGGGGAATTTACACCTGACACTCGAATGTTCTTTCACTAATGAGCTGAAAATAGATCAGAGCATAGCTCATAATGGCGTATGTCTCACAGTCGTCAATATCGAAGGTAACAGATACACAGTTACTGCAATAAAAGAAACTCTTGAACGCAGTAATCTTGGACTTTTAAAAGTCGGAGACAAAGTAAATATCGAACGTAGTATGCCAATGAACGGTCGCCTCGACGGACATATAGTACAAGGACACGTAGACCAAACTGCATCATGTAGACATGTAGATGAAGCTGACGGTAGTTGGTATTATACTTTTGAGTACCCATTTGACAAAGCTAAAGCTGCCGAAGGATACATGACTGTAGAAAAAGGCTCGGTTACCGTAAACGGGGTAAGTCTTACCGTATGCAATTCTAAAGATAATAGCTTTCAAGTCGCCATCATCCCGTACACTCATGAGCATACTAATTTTCATCAAATTGTTCCCGGGAGTATTGTCAATTTAGAATTTGATATTATTGGGAAATACATCAGTCGAATCATGAAATATCAAGCATAGTACAATACATTCTGTTATGTTTTCCGCCATTCTCTATCCATCACCTTTTAATTTGCACTAGTGGACTTTCTTAGATTAGCAGAAAAAAGACAAAGTTGTCGGACATATGACTCTAAAAGAGCTATAGAACCAGAAAAATTGCAACGTATATTAGAAGCTGGTCGCATAGCCCCTTCAGCATGTAATGCTCAACCCTGGCATTTCATCGTCGTAGATAACCCTGAACTAAAAAATAAAATTGCCGATGCTACATCAACTCGGATATTGGGAATGAATCATTTTACCAAACAAGCTCCAGTACATTTGATTATTGTAGAAGAAAGTGCTAATTTTACTTCCAGCATCGGCAGTCAAGTAAAGAATAAGCATTTCCCCTCCATTGATATCGGTATTGCCGCTGCACATATTACCTTGGCGGCTACAGCCGAGGGGTTAAGTACATGCATTATCGGTTGGTTCGACGAGAAAGCGATAAAAAAATTATTAGATATTCCCTCATCTAAACGAGTTATTCTTGACATCCTTATCGGATACTCAAACCAGGAACACCTACCTAAAAAAAGAAAACCAATAGATAGTATCGTAACTTACAATCAATACAAGAACAAATAAGTACAAACAGAAAAAGAAAAAATCTTACTTTCCTTTCCTGTTTTTTCATTATTGATTGCCTACTTTCTATTTTTACATTACTTTTGCAAGCAAAACAAGAATAAAATCATCATGAGCGATCAACGTTATAATCTGAGAGGAGTCTCTGCATCCAAAGAAGATGTACATAATGCTATTAAAAACATTGATAAAGGAATATTTCCCAAAGCATTTTGCAAAATTATTCCAGATATATTAGGTGGGGATCCAGCATATTGTAATATTATGCATGCCGACGGAGCCGGAACTAAATCGGCTTTAGCTTACATGTATTGGAAAGAAACCGGAGATTTATCTGTATGGAAAGGTATCGCCCAAGATGCTCTTATCATGAATATTGACNAACTATCGGCCGAAACAAACTGCTTATCCCTGGAGAAATCATCTCGGCTATTATAAACGGAACAGATGAACTTCTCTCCGAGCTCCGAGAACTTGGTGTAAATGCTTATGCAACTGGGGGTGAAACTGCTGATGTCGGAGATTTAGTACGCACAATTATCGTTGATAGTACCGTTACATGCCGAATGAAGAGAACTGATGTTATTTCAAACCACAACATACAACCTGGAGACGTTATCGTAGGGATGTCCTCATATGGACAAGCTTCTTACGAAAAAGAATATAACGGAGGTATGGGTAGTAACGGACTTACATCGGCCCGGCATGACGTATTTTCCAAATACCTGGCAAAAAAATATCCTGAAAGTTACGATGCAGCTGTTCCCGAAGCCCTTGTCTATTCAGGGAATCTCAAACTAACCGATCAAATTAAAGAGTTGGGCATAGATGCCGGAAAACTGGTATTATCCCCCACCCGCACCTACGCTCCTGTTATCAAAAAACTACTTGACCAAATGCGTCCTCTTATACATGGCATGGTACACTGCTCTGGTGGAGCACAAACAAAAGTCATGCATTTTGTCGAGAATCTAAAAATTACTAAAAACAACTTATTTCCAGTACCTCCTTTATTTAAAATTATACAAGAACAATCAGGAACAGATTGGCAAGAGATGTATAAAGTCTTCAATATGGGACATCGCATGGAAATATATATTGCACCACAACATGCCCAAAATGTAATAGACATAACCCGCTCATTTGGAATCGATGCGCAAGTTGTAGGTTATGTAGAAGCTTCAAATAAAAATGAACTTATCATAGAATCCGAATTCGGAGAATTCAAATATTAGTTCTAAAAAATTACGACAACTTGAATAAACAAAAATATTTATAATACTCGTCCTTATCTGCAAAAGGACAAGTATTATAGATATTCTTTGTAAACCTTAACCTTACTCTTTATCAAACACATATCACATTTTTGTTAAGGAATATTATTATATATAATTTCTACTTCTAATTAATATTCTACGTAATACTAAAAAAATATTTATACACAAATAAAGCCAAGAATAATAAAAATAAACGAAATCTGCACTTAGTAAACGCGACATTTATATAATTTGAGATAGCGATAAAGACTTTTATATGCAAATTATGCTTTACCTAAAGAGCAAAGTCAGTTAAACTTTAAAAACATGGATAGGGATAAAACAGTTTTTATAACATCCTAATGTACAATAATATACATTTATCAAAAAAACAAATATACTATAACATTTTATAAAAAGGGGCAAACAGACTTTAATCTATGTTGGGTCTTAGCCGAGCCTTCTACTTTAAAGTTAATGAATGCCCCTTCTTATTATCTTCAAAACTGAAGGTTTTCTTCTACTACTGCACACTACTTTTTATAACAAAAACTATCTCAAAAAGTAATACGTCTATAAATTATTACTGAAAATAAGTACAAATAAACAAAATACAATGAAAGTAAAAATAAATGTTTGAAAATAGCATAAAAACAGGTTATACTACTATAATTTCTTACCACAAAAGGGCAACTGCGCACTACGTTAGAGAACGAATGCATCGTTGCCCATACTATGACCTTCCGGCTCTATTATAATATAATGTGATGTATTTCTTTACTTCTGATTTTCAAAAGAAAAAGATATAATAATATCCTCCGATAAATATACCGGTTAAAAAAATCATACTACCTTATTCTCGATATAAAATATTAATTATTACATTTGTATACCATTTTACAATGCAAATATAGGAATTTGTTTGCACATACAAACATTTTCCTATATAAAATATGTTAAAATATAAACATTTTCCTATGGATGTACGGGAGAGGATAAGTCAAATCATCGAAATAAAGAAATTAAACAAGAATTCTTTCAGTAAAAAAGTTGGAATTCAACCTCAAACTCTACATCACATTTTAAAAGGCAGACAAACATATCCTTCATATCAAGTTTTAGAAAAAATTGCATTAACATTTACCGATATAAACTTAAGATGGCTCATTACCGGAGAAGGTAGCATGATATTACCACCCCAACAAACATTCCGATACAAAGAACTCGAAGAAGAACTACCCTCTCAAACCAGCGATTTGCCATTATACACAACAAGGAATATCCGTATCCCAATTGAAGAGCTCACAGAGATTATCCAAAAAGGCAATAATCCCGACAACTACAACAACTTACCCTTCTTGTCCTTGCCATCATTTATCTTGAATAATGACACATTCCATCTATGTACTCAAGTGAATGATAACTCTATGTTTCCGACCTTACCATTCCAGTCCTATCTTATTGTGAGCCAAGTTTCCAATAAAAAAGAAAATATATCCAATAACGATATATATGTTATTATTGACAACTGCAAAAATATTTTTATAAGAAGAATAAGGAAAAGCTTGAAGAAAAATACCATTATTTGCATCTCTGATAATCCGAATAAAAGTTTATATCCCGATATGACCTTATCTCTAAACGAAATAGATTCGATATGGCATTTCGAGATGCTTCTTTCAGTCGATTTACCAACATCTCTTACGGTCACAAATAATATTGAAACATTACAAAATGATATTTCTGACATCAAAAATACCTTAAGAAAATTTCTAAATTCAAAAAAAATGAAACAACAATAAGGCATCCTCAATAATTCCTGAAATATGTTAATAATTAATTAATCAATTGTTAATGTGTCTTCTTAAATAAAGAAATGTGTATTTTTGTATCAGTTTAATAATAAAGAAATTTATATTATTTATTTCTTTTACAAATTATATCAAAATAATTTGTAATTAATTATTAAACAAAAAATATTTATATCAGGAAATAAAAATCATTATAATGAGCCAATTAGTTATTAACAGTTACGAAGAGTTCGAAAAATATGTCGGACAAGAACTAGGTGTATCAGACTATCTGAAAATCACCCAAGAGCAAATAAATCAATTTGCCGATGCAACATTTGACCACCAGTGGATACATGTGGATGTCGAAAAAGCAAAAGCAGAAAGCCCATTTCATACAACCATAGCCCACGGATATCTAAATCTCTCTATATTACCTTACCTTTGGGGACAAATAATACAAGTCAACAATGTAAAGATGCTGGTAAACTACGGCATAGAAAAGCTTCGGTTCAACCAACCAGTATTAGTAGACAGCGATGTAAGAATAAGAGCAAAACTGGTTTCACTCATTAATTTAAGAGGTATCGCCAAAGCCGAAATCAAGGTCTCTTTAGAAATAAAAGACTGTAAAAAAACGGCACTTGACGCTACAGTAATATTCCTCTACCATTTTAAATAAAACAAACAAGTAACTCTTACAAATGCGGTAGCTTTATCTTAAGTTATCGCATTATTTATTCTACATTTATTTGTCATAAATATATGTTACCCAAGGATTTTATAAATTTAATGGCGATTGCAGAAAAAATGAAATGCAATACCCGACATTCATGGACATCCACTCATCGACAGGAAAGCGTAGCTGAACATAGTTGGCGATTATCAATGATGGCCTATTTCGTTCAAGACGAATTTCCAGAAGCAGATATACAAAAAGTGATATTAATGTGTATATTCCATGATCTTGGAGAAGCTATCACTGGTGACATACCGGCTTTTCTAAAAACCTCTAAAGACGAATCCGTCGAAAATCTGGAAATATCCCGATTAGTCAAATCACTGCCTCAATACTACCAAAAAAAATTGACTAACCTATTTCAAGAAATGAATGATTTAGTCACTCTTGAATCTAAAATATACAAAGCATTAGACAAGATGGAAGCTATCATACAACATAATGAAGCCGATATATCCACATGGCTTCCATTGGAATATGAACTCAACCTAAGCTATGGTTCTGATGAGGTAAAATTCTCCCCATACATGGAAAATCTTAAAAAAGAAATTAACAACGATTCCTTATTAAAAATAAGGAATGCAAAACAAAATATTGAAACAAAATAATAGAATCTTCCTTAACTGTAAAACAGAACGTTACACACATCCTTATAAAGAATAAAAAAAGAAAAACAACATTATATTTGGCAAATACGCAAAATTGCCTATCTTTGCACCGATTTAGTCGAGAAAAGCTCACAAAGGAAGGATGGGTGAGTGGCTGAAACCAACAGTTTGCTAAACTGTCGTACTGGTAACGGTACCGGGGGTTCGAATCCCCCTCCTTCCGCTGACAAAAAACTTGTAAATAAATTTATTTACAAGTTTTTTCATTATACAAACCAAAGACTTGCTTCCCTTCAATGCTGAATAGCATATAATTAAGATACTCTTCCCTATAATATATTTTTAAATATTTCACCACCTTTCATAATTAAAAGTATATTTTTTCCCGGGTCTCCTAATAAATCAATATTATCCATCGCATTACCATCCAATATTATCATATCGGCCCAAGCATTCTCTTCAATTATGCCCAACCTACCAGGATAGGGATTACGAGAACCAGAAAGAGATAATAATTGAGCATTGCCATACGTGACCATCCTTAATATTTCATAATTTGTAAACCATTTTTGCAATTTCAAAATCCCTTGGTTCTGATTTTTCGTATTCATTGGATTAAAAAGCAAATCTGTGCCCCAAGCCAATTTCACCTGATATTTTTTGGCCAGATTGTAGGTATGGTCGGTACCATCTACCACTATTTTATGTTTATCTTGCTGAGCCTTACTTGGATATTGATTATCGTTATAGGTAAAAGGTTGCATACTAAGCCACGTTCCCTTCTGTGCCATAAATTCCATTGTCGGCTCATCTATCAAATGCCCATGTTCTATGCTTTTAACTCCAGCCAAAACAGCACGCTTTATAGCTCTCGGAACATAAACATGAACCATAACATAAGTACCAACATCCTCCGCAGCTTTAACCGCAGCCCTAATTTCTTCTTCAAAAAACTGTGTATCTTCCAGCTGATCATACAGAGATGCCACTCCACCCCCCGTCATCAACTTTATCTGACTTGCCCCCAACCGGATATTGTTACGAGCAGCGACAGTAACAGCATCAACACCATCAGCAATAATAGCAGCTCCAATCTCCTCAGTATGGCTCAATTTACAACAATCAAACGGACGAGGTTCTTCATACACAGCTCTGAAATCTCCATGACCGCCAGTCTGTGAAATAATAGCTCCACATGGATATATACGAGGTCCCGGCAATATCTGCTCATCAATAGCTCTCTTTATACCAAACACCGGTCCTCCCGCATCACGTACTGTTGTAAAACCTCTTAACAATGTATTCTCAGCTTCCTTAATAGCTTTAATCTGTGTATAAGCAGAATCTGCAGTCAGAAGGTCTATCATTGTATTACTTGACATAAAAGTATGCCAATGAGCATCTATCAATCCAGGCATTAAAAATTTACCCTTTCCATCAATTACCAAAGTGCTTTCTGGAACAATAATATCCTGCTCTGAGATTTTCCTTATCAAACTATCTTCTACGAAAATATTAGCACGGAAAACATCTTTATTACACCCGTTGAAAACCAACACATCATTAATCAATATACTACTATTTGCCATTTTCTATCGTTTTTCAATTCATCCATATAAAAAACCTCAAAACATAATCATTGGTTCACTCACATTAAATAATGTACGAATTTTTATATATAAAAACCATAAATATCATAAAATAGACTGGCCTGCAGATATCTTGTAACAAGATATCTGCAGGCCAATAACAACATTTTATTAAATAATTTAAGGTATAACTATTTTGTATGTCTTACCTGATATTTTTATCAAATATATTCCACTTTCCAAGCTAACATCCAAAACATTCTTTCCTACATTACAATACTGAACCGCAACCTGCTCTCCCGTAATATTGTATAGATAAACATTCTCTGCAACAAGACTCGATACCCAAATTTTATTTTCAGACAACCATATTCGCGGACACTCCAATGTTGATTTTCCTATATCAGAGGTTTTCCCCAATACAGCAGCTTCCCATGAAGTCGCAACCCGTATACCATCTACTATAATATTTATATCTTGATGGCCCTGACGTAAACCGATACCCGCCGGGAATATATCATCTTTATCTCCCGAGGTGCTCACAATAGGTCCAAGGGTAGGATTTTCAGGCTCTACTTCTGAAGTCATCGAATCAAAAACATATAAACTCACTTTATCATTATTATTTCCAGGAACAACTTCATACTTTAAAACCATTAAATATGTACGATATTTATCTATAAAATCAGAAGTCGTATACAAAGCTTTTTGATTATCGGAAAAGGACAGTCCTATATTCTTACCATCATTACTACAATATACTCGTGCATCATAATCAAACTTGGTACTAGTACCTCCCATCCATGTAGGTAACTCCCCATCCCAAAGATGTAAAAAATATTGGCCATTAGCTCCTCCTGCTCCATTAATCTGCACAAGAAAAGCAGCATATACACTTCCCTTGCTCACTTTAGGAAAAGGAGTATATACGGCTTCCCCATCACCTTCCAATTGCACAGCACCCCCTATCCCCGTGGCTGCATATCCATCAAAAGACAATCCAGAAACTACCATAGCAGGTTCACCCGAAACATTAGCTATCCATCCATGCTCTGTCAATAAATCACCTATATTATAATCAAAATTTTCTGTCCAGATTTCTTGCGCTGACAATGTAAAAACTGAAAAAAGACCAACAAAGAAAAAGACGTGGAAACTCCACGCCTTTTTACACATATCACATAATATTCTCATATCACAAAATTACCTTCACAGCCTTTCCGTCGACTTTTATGATATAAATACCTTTAACAACAGGAACTACACTTTCCGCATCAGCCTTAAAAGCTTTTATTTCTTGTCCCTGCATATTATAAATATTTACATTTTTACCATCAGCTCCCTTAATATAAATATTGCCATTAGCTGTATATACATCAATATCTGATACCGTCTCAGTTTCTACTGATACAGTTTCTTTTTTATCAATACTTACATTATAAATCTGCCATGTATTAGCAACCTCGTTCGACGACGTATATTTATATGCTATATGAGTAGGGTTCTCCGTCGTATTATCTATCTCAATATCTCCAGAAGGAGTTATAGCATATGTCTCGCCAACAGGTGACCACGTTATACCTTCAGTAACAAAAGTCCAAGAAGCCGTAGTCGGATCAGAGTACCCATCATAATCAAACGAATAAGCAAAACCGATACCTGTCCCATCAGATTCTTTATTTTGCGCACTCTCAAAATTAACGACTATTTTTCCTGCAGGAATAGCCGGAGAAATCAACCAATCTTCATTTTCAAATCTTGATCCGCTTAAATATCCAGATATCTTGGCATATGTCGTCTCTTGATAAGACGCTGCAGCCCAAACTTGCTCTCCATTAATACTACAAGGATACCAGTCTGCTAATGACCCGTCAAATTTTTGAAGATAAGGCAATGTTACTACATCATTTGCATCAACAGAAATTTCTCGAGTTATTACAGTACTGCTTTTACCATCTTTGATAGCAATAGCTTTTATCGTTGATGACTCAGTTACCGGTATCGGAGCTGTATATTCTGTCGAAGTGGCAGAAGGCACTTCACCAGAATTTATATTATAATAAATTTTAGCTCCCTCTGTCGCAGAAGTAAGTTCTACTGTTGCTTTCTCTATGTATTTTTCATATCCGTTCAACGCCCCCACAACATCGAATACAGGTGCCTCGACTACATCTTCTGCTACACCAGCCGTCAACGATATAGCTCCAAGTCCGATATTTCCACTAGCTTTTTCATCATAATACCATTTTATATAACGAACACTTTTATTATCTATCGCTACCTTTTCTTTAAGTACTGCATTAGACTTTAGATCACCATTTTCATACGTTTTAATAACAGTATAATCAGTTCCATTCTCTGATACCGATACAGTAAATTTGCCAAATGTTCCTGAACCATTCCATTTTATAGAGTAACTAAGTTCTTCTGGTGCTCCAGTAAAATTCAAAATAAGCAACCCATTACCTGTCTTATTTTCAAATCTCAATTTCGGGCTATCTTTATAATCTGCTCCGATATTTTCAGAAGTCAAACCTTCCACATCCTTAATGTCGTTAGCTCCACCATCAAAATTAAACGGAAGCGAAGCTTGAGCAAAAGCACTTACACATACCCCTACACACATTGCAAGAGTCAATAAAAATCTCTGAGTAATTTTTTTCATAATTAATTATATTTTGGTTAGTTAATAATATATTATTAAATTTCAAAATTACAGAATTTAAGAGATATCCACAAATTATTATCTTAATTTATTTATTACTATTTATATAAATCTATAAAAGAAAAAATTATTCTTAAAATAGGAAGAAAAGTTTCTAAATACAGCTTACTCAGAAGAGTCCTAACATTAGAATTAGCCCTTTTTATCATAATACCATAGACAAAACTATAATAGAAAGANTCTAAATTCGGAAGTTTTTGAGAAACATTGTTTTGTGATACAAAAAAATATAGTACATTTGCACCGCTAATGCAAAATATTAACTAATTAACAAATTTCAAATGGCAACAAAAATTAGATTACAGAGATTCGGACGCAAAGGTTATCCGTTTTATCAAATTGTAATCGCCGATAGCAGGGCACCACGTGATGGTAAATTTATTGAAAGGATAGGTTCTTATAATCCGAACACTAATCCTGCTACAATAAATTTGAATTTCGATAGAGCTTTGTATTGGCTTCAAACCGGTGCTCAACCCACCGATACTGCCCGTAACATTTTATCAGCACAAGGAGTGTTACTGAAAAAACATTTATTGGGCGGTGTTAAAAAAGGTGCGTTCTCAATGGAGGAAGCAGAAAATCGTTTCAACGCTTGGTTGAAAAACAAACAATCTGTTATCGAATCAGTAAAAGCAAAAGTAAATGAAGCAAAAGCTGCTGAAGCAAAAAAACGCTTAGAAGCTGAAAAAGAAGTAAACAAAGCTATTGCTGAAGAAGTAGCAAAGAAAAAAGCTGAAAAAGCTGCCGCTGAAGCTGCCGCAGCTGCTACAAGTGAAGAAACAGCCGCTCCAGCAGAAGAAACACCTGTTGCTGATGCCCCGGCTACCGAAAGTGCTGAATAAAAATTTATACAGCATACTTAAAGAACATATTCCCTCATGAAGAAGGAATATGTTTTTTTTATAATACCTCTTTTATTGTTAGTTGATTTTTTCTACCTTTGAAAGCAGCCGAACAATTTTATATATGACATGCTTTCTATTCTTATTCCAATATACAACTACGATTGCCGTTCTTTAGTCAAAGACTTACACAAACAATGTACTGTATCGGACATCCCTTTTGAAATCCGGCTAATCGACGATTGTTCCGACCATTTTCAAAAAGAAAATCAAAGTCTATCGACACTCCAATTTGTACACTTTACGGCCTTATCCACCAACATCGGACGCTCCGCAATACGTAACCAGTTAGCTCAAGAAGCAAAATATGAGTACCTTCTATTCATTGACTGCGATGCCGGAACATGTAACAATTATATTGCGAAATATCTTCCATTCCTCCCATCTGACAAAATAATCTGCGGAGGCCTTTTATATGATATCAAAGACTATACTCCAGAAAAAAGCCTTCGTTTCCAATATGGACATAAAAGAGAAGAAAAATCTGCACAAACACGCAATAAGACTCCATATCAAGCTTTTACCTCTTTCAATATGCTAATTCCTAAAAAAGTATTTTTGGCTATCAAATTCGATGAATCAATTACCAAATACGGACATGAAGATACTTTATTTGGTATTATGTTAGAAAAAGAAAAAAAAGAAATCTTACATATCAACAATCCTCTATATCACAAAGGCATCGAGAACAATATCATTTTTCTACAAAAGACACAACAATCCATCCTATCTCTTAAAGAACTATACGAAAGAGCAGAATATTCTTCCCAATTATCTAATAAAATAAAAATTCTTTCATTTTATAAGAAAATTAAACCTCTACATATCCCGATATCCTTCCTATTTACATCAATAAGGCCCCTTATTGAAAAATATTTAATAACAAATAAAAAACCCAGCCTCATCGTCTTCGACTTTTATAAGCTCGCTTATCTCTGTACATCGATGCAAAACAATAAATAATCTATTATTATTCAAAATCATCACTCCCCTCTTCCGGTTTTGACTCATACATCTCTTGATATTCAGCCCATTCTAAGTCTTTTTCTGTATATATAGACAATGGTAACCGTTCAAAATCAGCAAGTGCATCATTCAACATCTGACCAAATGCCGGGACATTACGGGTATAAAAGACCCATGTTCGTTCACCCGCTCCAGTATATACACCTGTAAGTATTGCCAATTTATTCTTTTCCATAGAGCGTTGCAAGACAAGCTGTACTTCCTCCATCTTCTTAGCTTCTTCTTCTGAAGGCATACCATTAATAGCAGAACGATATGACCACGTAACTTCCGCCCGCTCTCTAAACTTGCCTGATTTCCTAAAATCAGAAATATTATCACGACCGGAAACCACAATCATTTGGCCATCCTCACTTTCGGCCAATGCCGTAAACCATATATCTGTCAACTTCATAATTTATCTTTTTCACAAAGATAGCCAAGTTTCATAAAAATACAGATAAAGTTCTCATTAATCTTAATCAGGAGATGGATAAAAAACATATCAAATCTCTATCTTTTTTTTAAAAATAGAATACTTTTTTGTATCAAACATTTGTTTTGGAATAGGGATATATTAAAAATAGACTACAAATTCTAATAAATAGACATTTATTTATTAAATACAATATTCTAATTTTGTCCCGAATTTAAAAGATTCTTTAATAAAAAGCGAATTTCATTATTTAAGAGATATACAAAATTCAAATGAAATATAAATATAAATATTAAATATAAATATCCAAATGAAATGGTAATACACAAAAACTATGTAGAATAAATAGACTTTTATCTTTGCAAAAACTACTGCAAATGAGTCAAAATCAAGGTAAATAAAAGGCAAATCGATTATTTTGCTTATATTTGTAAACAATTTGTACGTTGAAAACGTATGAATATCCAGTAGCAAATTGATAGATATATGGTCAAGTACAAACGGGAAATATACAATTGGTAAAAATTTCCGAGTATATAATGATAAAATTGCAATTAACCCAGAAACAAATGAAACTCAAAATACTTTTTGTATGTAGCGTATGTGCTCTACTGTGTTTAGCATGTATCGAAAACGATAAGGAAATTGCAGGTTATGGGTCGCTAACATTAGGTATATCAGCCGACTACAAGGTAAACGAAGTAACATCAATAACTCGTTCTGAAATAGACAATACTGTATCAGAAACAATTCTCCCGTCTACAAGTGATTTCAAAATATCCATTTTTGATGCTCAAGGTGGAGTTTATAAAGAGTGGGAAAAATTTAGCCAATATACCCCTGATACTCAATATCCAATAGGTACATACTCACTAAAAGCATCATATGGCAATATTGAAGAAGAAGGTTTCGACTTACCCTACTATGAAGGGACTTCTCCTTTTACTATAGCCAACAAGCAAGAATCAGTTCTTGATGTAACATGTTATCTCGCCAACGTAAAAGTTTCTATCGATTACACCGACGCATTTAAAAAATATTTTACCGATTATTCTGCAACAATACATGTAAACGGCGGTAAATATATAAAATTCGATAAAGACGAAACCCGTTCTGCCTATATAAAACCAGGTGATATAAGCATCATTCTTTCAATGACCAAACAAGATGGCAAAACTACAACATTCGAGCCATCCACTATTACGGGTGCTATAGGAAAAGAACATTACCGACTAAAATTTGATGTAAATAATGGAGAGGTTGGCGATGCACAACTATTAATATCATTCGATAACTCAACTACCGAAAAACCTATTACTATCGATTTATCTGAAGATTTTTGGAATTCTAAGCCACCTTACGCTATTAACGAAGGCTTCGAGTCAAATATAGCACAAGAAATAATAGAACTTGGAGAAGTTTCGGCCCCATCTGTAAATACAATGATTAACGCCCGAGGTGGAATTTCAACTTGTACATTAACTACAAACTCAGCCTATCTTCTGTCTCATGGATGGCCTGCAGAAATAGATTTGGCTAACGCCGATATCCAAAACCTAACAAATAACGGACTAAAAGTAAACTGGCTGAAAAATACAAAAGGCGAACGTACCATGGCAGTCATTGACTTCACCAACTTGATTCCTGAACTGATGATTGCCGACAATTCAGATACACATGAATTTGGAGTAGTCATTAAAGATAAATTCGGAAAAGTAAATGAACCGGTTGTATTAAAAATAAAAAATACCCCATTAGAAATAACCTTAAATGATCCCGACCCAGTATATATAGGTAGTAATGAAGCACTTATTCCTATACAAACAAATGGAGAACTCGATCAGATAAAAATAAAATATCTCTATGCCGGAGTCTGGCAAGAATGCAGTAATAACGAAGCAGTCTCTGTTGACGGAAATAGTTATATAAAAGCAAATATCATTACTGCAAATGAGCCCGTCAGCATTTTAGCAACTTATCGAGACAAGAAAAACTCGGAAGAAAAGAAGCTGAACGTTAAAGTTCCCGAATACTCAATTACAATAAATCCAGCAGATGTATGGGCTCATAAGAGTACTATCTCATTAAAAGCTTCAGATAGCAAATATCAAGAGGTTATCAACAAATATGCCAATATATATTTATCGAATGACGGAAATGATTGGAAAAAGACCAATGCTTCTACAGAAAACGGATATTATTTGATAGAGTCCTTATCTGCTGCTACAACATATCATGTTAAAGCTTCATGCATGGAGAATGAATTCAGCGAATCGCAATCATTCCTGACAGAAGAAGAACTTAGTTTAGAAGATCCCAGTCTTGAAAAATGGACAGATAATACTCGAAAAAGTTTAATGAACGGAGCATCATTCTGGTCTTACGTAGATGTTACAGCAAACTATCCGGAGTCATATTGGGCTTGTGTAAATCAAAAAACATTTGAAGGAAGCCCTAATGTGAAATCTACATATAATATTGTTCCGTCAACATTAAAACGTACAGGACGCACCGGTAACTGTGCCCTGATTCGTACAGTGGGCTGGGATAATGGTTCCGGAAACTCAGGAATAAACCTCAAGCATGTTGCTGCCGGAAAACTATTTATGGGAACATATAGTTTTGACCATAACAATAATAAAGATACCTATAACTACGGACAGCCATTCACCTCCCGACCCGCATGCGTCAAATTTTGGTATAAATATCTACCAAACGGAAGTGATAATTTCAAAGCATGGGTCGTCGTCGAGAGTAGGACAAACGGTGAAATCATCCGTTTAGGAGCAGGAGAAATAACTGGAGGAGAGACGACCGAATTCACAGAAAATACAATACCGATTACATATACTAACACCAGCTTAAAAGCTACACATATGTATATAGCATTTTCCTCTTCAGCAGCTTGTTCTGATGAAGAAGGGACAGAAACATCAAATCTCAAAAGCCTTGTCGAGAATGGAGAAATCGACGGTTACACTCATTACGAAGGAAGTAATTTATATATCGATGACATATCCTTAACATATTAAGATTCTTACAACATAGAAAATATAGTATTATGAGAAAAATATATATAATTACATTGGTTATTTTTGCCGGGCTATTTTTAACGACATCTTGTGACAGAGAAAAACTCGACTATGAGCTTACATCGTCTTCTATCGGAAATAGCTCAAGCAATGAACAAGACGGACCTACTGGGCGACTTTCAAAACCTCAATTGACAACTACACGTTCCATAAATACTGATGAATATCTTATTGGCATCTATAAAGAAAACGGGGACCAAGTTGAATTACTAAAATACAATGAAATAAGTGAAGATGGTATTGTCTTAAAGGTGGGGAATTACAAACTGACGGCCAGTTCACACAATGTACAACCGGCAGAATGGGATAAACCATGGTATTATGGAGAATCAGATTTTACTATTGAAGAAAATAAAATTACAGAAAATGTCGGTGTGACATGTAAACTGAAAAATTTAGAAGTAAAAATAGAATTCGAAGATAAGCTTCTTGCCTTAATGGACGACAATTACAAAGTAACGGTTGAGATAGGCAAAGGTTCCTTAACATATACCAAGACACAAAAAGACCAAAATATAGCCGGTTATTTCTATGCTGAACCAGACCAAGATGACAACATCTTCTATGCAGCTTACTTTAATGGACTTGTTGATGGTATAGCTACGCTACAAACGGCAAATGGCAAGGTATCGAAAGATACTCAAACATTAACCATCACATTTAAACTCAAATCTACAAATCCTGACGGAAATTTAGAAAATGGCACTCTCAATCCATCTATAGACTTAGATGCCACAGCTATAATTGTAGACAAAAATTTTAACATCACTATAGAAGAAGATCTCATTGAAGAAGATCCAGTGAATCCTCCCTCTGGAGGAGAAAATGACATGAGCATCAGTGGCAAAGATTTTAACGGAAAGACCTTTGACATTAAGAATCCGATTACTCTTCCAACAAATATACCAGAGGAGGGCATACCTGTCATCGTAAAAATAAATGCTGCCAGCGGAATCAAAGAACTGAACGTAGATATCGTATCTGAAAAATTGGCTCCAGTCCTTCCCGGAGTGGGTTTAACAGATCATTTAGATTTGGTAAATCCAGGAGAATTCGAAACTGCAATCAAAGGCTTAGGATTTCCTGTTAAAGAAGATGTTATAAATAAAACCGAACTAGACTTCAATATTACACAATTTACCCCATTATTAGGTATATACGGAGCTGGAACTCATCAATTTGTCATAAACCTTACTGATAACAATGACAAATCTATAACAGAGACATTGATTATAATTACTCAATAATGAAAAAGAAAATCATATATAAAATCTTATGTTCATGTGTAATACTATTGGTATACGCTTGTACACAAGACATATCTTTATCAGAAGGAGAAGGAATTCTTAAATTAGGAATTCGAGTCGATGATGCCGTCAAAATGGTGCCTATACAATTAGGTCGCTCAACTACACGAGGAGCACTCACCAAAGCATCACTTGAAGAAAGTTGCAAAATATATATCCGAAATTCCAAAGGCCTTATCCGAAAGTATGAAGGAATGTCAAATGTACCATCAGAACTACATTTGACGAGTGATAGTTACAAGGTAATTGTAACAGCGGGAGACTCTGTAAATGCATCGTTCGATACACCTTATTATAAAGGAAGCGAAACTTTCACAGTAAAAGGAGGCCAATCTACAGAAGCGAATGTTATATGCAGTCTGGCAAATACTTTGGTATCTGTAACATACGATAATAATATCGCAACACTTCTTGACCCGGAAAGTTGTGTTGTCACCGTATGGTCGTCAGTCGGAGAATTGGCATTCGATTTCTCTAAACAAGATAACGCCGGTTATTTTATGATGCCTGCCGGAGAGACAGAATTACAGTACAAGTTAACGGCTAAAGATATTAATAACAACTCATTTGAATATACAGGAACCATAACAGACGTAAAACCTTGCTATAAATATAAACTAACCTTTGCAAATAATGGTGAAGATTATCAGGAAGGTGGAGCATTTATCAAAATTACAATAGACGAAAGCCGCATTGAAGTAAATGAAGATGTTTATATACGACAACGGCCTGATATAACAGGCTATGAATTTGATATCACCCAACCCATATATCAGGAAATCGGAGAAGGTATTGCAAGGACAGTATTTATTAATACTACATCAGAACTCAAAAGCGCAGTACTATCCAGTGAACAATTTGCTCAACTAAATATCTTTCCATCATCATTCGATTTTATGGCAATGTCTGAAGGAGAAAAAACAAATCTTGAAAATCTGGGTATCAGCTACGAATACATTTACAATGTAGAAAAAGAAGAATCGTTATTGAAAGTAAAATTTGCAGAATCCCTCATGCAGCCCCTGCCTGAAGGAGAATATATATTTACCTTCTCAGCCACCGATATTGCTGAAAAAAGTAGGACTCAAGACTTCAGGCTAATAGTATCCAATGCAACAGTATTGACCGAAGAAATAAATCCCGTTACCGTCTGGACCAACAGAGCCCGTTTAGAAGGTAAAAAGATAAAAGCTACTCAAGCCGAATTAGGATTCCGATATCGCAAATCAGGAACGACTGACGAATGGACTACAGTCCCAGCTATAGACTCAGGAGATACTTTTTATGCTGATATCACAGATTTAACACCAAATACGACTTATGAAGTAGTTGCAACAGATGGCCAACAAGCATCATCAGTAACCAGCACATTTACTACCGAAAATATAACCCAATTACCTAACAACAGTTTTGAAAACTGGCATCAAAGTGGTAAAATATGGCTGATTTACGGAGAAAATGAGAGCATGTTTTGGGATAGCGGAAACCACGGATCTTCTACATTAGGGGTAAATGTTACCAATTACGATGAGTCGACCCAAGTAAATGGAAATCGTTCTGTAAAGTTATCTTCCCAGTTTGTAGGAATATTGGGTATAGGTAAGTTTGCTGCAGGAAACCTATTTGCGGGAGAATATGTGGATACAGACGGTACTGATGGTATTCTGGATTTTGGACGCCCGTTTACTGATCGTCCAGCAACTCTTACCGGATATTATAAATACAATCAAGGAACTATCGATTACGTAGGCTCCGGAACCCCAGAAGGAATTACATCAGGAACTCCGGATATCGGATGTATATATATTGCTATTGGAGATTGGGATACTCCAGTTCGTATCAAGACTAAAGATAAAACATTATTTGATCCGAACGATGAGCACATCATTGCTTATGGAGAACTAAATCTGACTCAAGGACAAACCGATTGGAAAGACTTTTCTATAAAGTTAGAATACCGGTCGGAAGAACGTAAGCCCAAATACATTATTGTAGTAGCCAGTGCAAGTAAATATGGTGATTATTTTACAGGAAGTACTACAAGTACATTATGGTTAGACGATTTTAATCTCTCTTATGAATAGAAAAATAAACAAAAAAATATGGACACTTATTTTATTCGGAATAAGTGTATTATCAGTATACGCAGGAGACTTTGACCGAGGAATAAAGCAACATACTTTTGTCCCTAAAGGTCAGTGGATTGTAGGAAGTTCTATATCTTACTCCCAGTATGACGATAAAAATTATAAATTTTTAGTTATTGACGGGTTTGATGCCAGTGGTTATTCTTTCAAAATAAGCCCAGTCTTATGCTATGCATTCAAAGATAATTTGGCAGCGGGAGGACGAGCTATGTATCAACGCACACTAACAAAAATAGACCGTCTCGATATAGGTATCAATGATGATATGAATATCAATACGAAAGATATTTACAAGTTAAGCCATTCTTATTCAGGAATGGCTATTCTGCGTTACTACATAAGTTTGGGAAGTTCTGCCCGTTTTGGCCTTTTCAACGAAGCACAGCTCAGTATTGGAGGCAGCCAATCGAAGTACGTAAACGGAAAAGGTGAATCTGTATCAGGAACATTCTCTTCATCTACTGACCTACAATTTGGAATGGCACCGGGACTTGTTGCATTTGTCAATAATTATACAACAGTAGAAGTCAGTATCGGAGTATTAGGACTAAATTACAGTAAAACCCGACAAACAACGGACCAAATTTATAATGGCGATTACTCGTCAAGTTCAGCAAATTTTAAAATAAACTTATTCTCAATTGGATTAGGTATAGCTTTTTACCTCTAAACGAAACAAAATTGAAAATGATAAATAAGCATATTTTCACACTATTGTTCCTCTGTTATGCCCCGATATCCCTCCTTGCCCAATCGGAAGAGATAAAAAACAATACAATTTTTACCAACCATACCATAACAGACGATACAACCTACAACAATATAAAAACATTGCCTCTCGGCCGTAAAACATTCTTTACCAGCCGAGCAGTAGGGCGTTTTAACCGAGGAATCACCAATTATTTATTTATCCCTAAAAAGCAATGGATGGGAGGTATGTCTGCTTCATATGCTAATTTTGACAGTAAAGACAGCCGGATGTTGCTTTCCTTATTAAAAGATTTTGATTTCTATGGATACACTGTAAAAATCAACCCTTTTATAGGATATTTTTTCAAAGACAATCAATGTGTCGGTGCTAAATTAGGCTATACCCGAACAATGGGACGATTAGGCAATCTCAATCTTAATATTGAAGACCTGGACTTGTCAATGAAAGATATGTATCTAATGGAAGATACTTTCAGCGGTACTATATTTCATCGTTCTTATGTCGGGCTCGACACACACATGCGTTTTGCAGTATTCAACGAAACATCCCTGTCGGTCGGACACGGCAGCACTCGTTTCACCCGAGGAAAAGATGGCGAAGAAAGTCGAAAAGATACCCGTACAACAATTACCGAAGTACAATTGGGTCTAAACCCCGGATTATCTGTATTTATCATGAACAATGTCAGTACAGAAGTGTCATTTGGAGTGCTCGGGCTCAAATATCGCAATGAGAAACAGAAAACAAACCAAGAAGAAACAGGTTCCCATACATCCAGCGGAGCCAATTTCAAGATTAATCTATTCAATATCAATATTGGAATAACTATACATATATAATACAGTTATGAATCGATTCTTAACTTTTCATATATCGCTCCATTTTGTCGCATTAGGCTCATTACTACTCATTTTCATAGGGTTGAGCTCATGCCTTAATAACGACATTCCCTATCCCCGCATCCAAGCCGGATTTGCAACATTCACTGTTGACGGCCAGATTGGAGAGTCAATTATAGACAACGATAAACGTACCGTAACCGTCGAACTTAACGAAAAAACTGATATTAACAAAGTTGCTATAAAACAAGTGACACTTACTCCTGACAATGCACAAGCTTCAACCCCTTTAAAAGGAGAAATTGATTTAAGCAAACCTTTGGATGTTGTTATATCGCTATATCAAGATTACGAATGGACAATCATCGGAAAACAAAATATAGAATATATATTTACTGTAGAAGGTCAAATTGGTAATGCATATATAGATCCAATAAACCAAAAAGCCGTAGCTTATATTGGTACCACTGGGGATTTGACAAAAGTAAAAATTATAGACTTAAAATTAGGTCCCATTGACATCACTAATATGACACCCAATTTAAAAGACCAATATTGCGATTTTTCTACCGGTTCCATAAGTGTCAATGTAACTTACCATAACCAAACTTTAGAATGGAAACTTTTTGTATTTCAAAGAGAAAGCAATGTTACCACAAATGAAGCGATTGCATGGGTGAATGTTGCCTGGTTATCCGGAGAAGGAATAGAAGGTCAAGAAAATGGATTCCAATGGCGAGAAGCTTCTGCAACTGACTGGCAAGGTTCAATACCGTCAGAGACTACAAGCAGCACTTTATCGGCAAGATTGTCAGGATTAAAAGCTGAAACAGCTTATATATACCGAGCTTATTCAGGAGAAGAGTATGGGGAAGAAATCATGTTTACTACAGGTAAAGCTATCCCTCTTGAAAATGGCTCATTCGAATACTGGCAGAAACCTAAAAAGATATGGTTGGTCTATGGAAAAGGACAGGAAATGTATTGGGATAGTGGGAATCACGGCTCATCAACATTAAATAAAAATGTGACTGAACCGACAGAAGAAACATATAATGGTACAGGAAAAGCAGCACAACTAAAATCTCAATTTGTAGGATTATTTGGCTTAGGTAAATTTGCTGCAGGAAATCTATTTGCAGGAGAATATATGGAAACTGTAGGACTTGACGGCATACTGTCTTTTGGTCGTCCTTTCTCTTCATATCCTACTAAACTTAAAGGATATTATAGCTATACAACAGCAGCTATAGATAATAATAGCAATGGATATGAAGAATTTTCCTATTTGTTAGGGAAACCGGATACGTGCTTTATATATATAGCTTTAGGAGACTGGGACGAACCCGTTACCATCCAGACCAGCACAGACAAAACTAAACGTAAACTTTTCAACAAAAAAGATCCTCATATTATTGCCTATGCAGAATTAAGCCAAGGCAGTAATACAAATGGCTATCAACCATTTGAATTAGAACTGGATTACTCTTGGAATTGTACTAATGGGAACAACAATAGAAACAGAAAGCCTAAGTATCTCGTTATTGTTTGTTCTGCCAGTAAATATGGGGACTACTTTACTGGGGCTGATGGAGCAACACTTTTACTTGATAATTTCGAACTGGAATATGATTATTGAAATTAACTATAGATATACTACAGATTTATAAGTCTGTGGTATATTTATTTTTATAAACTTTCTATCCCCAAGAAGATTATCGTTATTTATACTATTTTCATCTAAGCAAAACTTTCTTAACAAATATCAAATATATCCTGAATATCAAATATCTTGGGTATAAAGTTTCTATTTAGAATAGTCATCTATAAATATAAAATAGTAGGAGAAACGAGAAAGACGAGTTTTCAGATTTAAACAAATGTCCCCAATACTCCATAAAAACAAAAAATCAGTTATTTACGCAATTTGTAAATAACTGATTTTCAGGAGCGGTAAGCGAGACTCGAACTCGTGACCCTCAGCTTGGGAAGCTGATGCTCTACCAACTGAGCTACTACCGCATGATACCATCTAATGGTAGAACATTACCAAATGATAGGACAAAGATAATTATAAAAATTTTTTCTGCAATAAGAAGTCGTTTAAATTTTACAGAAATATTGCTGCAAGTAAATTATTCAATAACCCCAATAGCCTTTCAACCAAATCTTATTGCCCTTTCATTTAATGTACTATCCCTATTTTCCAATTTACAAAAACATAAAAACTATCTTTTACCTTAAATTTCACTACATTTGTATTTTCAAATCAATATTTTCAGAAAAAACGACATAATAAACATTAAATAAAATATGGAAAATAAATTTCATCCTGAAACCATCTGTATTCAAGGAGGTTGGAATCCACAAAAAGGAGAGCCTCGTGTTTTACCTATCTATCAAAGTACAACGTTCAAATACGAAACAAGCGAACAAATGGCCCGCTTATTTGATTTAGAGGATAACGGTTATTTTTACACTCGCCTCCAAAATCCTACATGCGATGCTGTTGCAGCTAAAATAGCAGCACTTGAAGGTGGGGTTGCCGGGATGCTCACTTCTTCGGGACAGGCTGCTAATTTTTATGCTATTTTCAATATATGTTCGGCTGGTGACCACTTTATAAGTTCTTCTACCATTTATGGCGGTACTTTCAATTTATTTGGCGTAACAATGAAAAAGCTCGGTATTGAGGTCACCTTTATTGATCCAGATGCTTCTGAAGAAGAAATATCTGCCGCTTTCAAACCCAACACAAAAGTATTATTCGGAGAGACAATTTCCAATCCCGGTCTTACTGTCCTTGATATCGAAAAATTTGCCCGTATAGCTCATAATCATGGAGTTCCCCTTATCGTAGACAATACATTTGCAACCCCTATTAATTGTCGCCCATTTGAATGGGGGGCAGATATTGTCACTCACTCGACAACTAAATATATGGATGGCCATGCCACATCTGTAGGAGGTGCCATAGTAGACAGCGGCAACTTTGACTGGAATGCCCATGCCAGCAAATTTCCTGGTCTTACAGAACCTGACGATTCTTACCATGGCCTTACATATACAAAAAAATTTGGGAAATTAGCCTTTATTACCAAAGCAACAGCTCAAGTCATGCGAGATCTTGGCTCTTCTCAATCTCCACAAAACGCATTTCTCTTAAATTTAGGACTTGAGACTCTTCATCTCAGAATGCCACGTCATTGCGAAAATGCTCAAAAAGTAGCAGAATATTTACAATCGAATCCTAAAGTAGCCTGGGTAAACTACTGTGGATTAGAAAATAATAAATATTATACCCTTGCAAAAAAATATATGCCTAACGGTTCATGTGGAGTCATATCATTTGGATTAAAAGGAGGACGAGACATTGCAATCCGTTTTATGGATAACTTAAAATTAGCATCTATCGTAACTCATGTCGCTGATGCCCGTACATCAGTTCTACATCCAGCCAGCCATACTCACCGGCAACTCTCTGATAAACAATTAATCGAAGCTGGAGTAGCACCAGATTTAATTCGCTTTTCTGTAGGTATCGAGAATGCTGATGATATTATTGCCGACATAAAACAAGCTTTAGATAAAGCTATATAATCATCAAATCAACCTTTACAAAACAAATATGGCGAATAAAATTTTATTCGCCATATTTGTTTTAATTAATTGGAGGTAAATCTATTGTCTCATGATTTTCATCCCATTGATCTACGTCGAATCCTCCAGAAGAACTTTCTTCTGAAAAAATCTCATTCAAAGACAGACTTAAGGTCAATTTTTCATTAGCAATAAATGCTTTCGACAAATTTTGCTTAAATATCTTTACTGCCCCATTTTTTAAAGTAATAAATATCTGCAATAATGGAGAGTCAGAAGATGGCAACAACATTGCCGTAGCATTACTGTATTGCATTTTGTCCGATGACAAAGAAAGATTTATACCCACTGTTTTTGTCGGATTTACCGGCTCTGCAGTATAAAAATTCATTTTCTCTGAAATTCCTCCAACGTGAACTGTCACATCCTTTATTATATCATCATCAAAAGGTTTCCCATCTTTATTTGTCAAAATAATCTTTACTCCAGCGACCTTTCTTTGTAATGAAGCGGATAAACGCTCATTTCCTATCTCCACCGGATTTACAGCATATACATAATCATAAATCGGATAATACAAGGTATCAAGAGAGGGCTTCCACAAACCTATATATTGTTGCGATAAATTACTCCCTATAGAAAGCGGCGCATCTGAAGCTGCTACATTATTATACGTCGGTTCAGAAGACTGGACTTTTCCCCAATATAATATATTATAAGTTCCAATAGGTAAAATAACAGGCAACCCCATCTCTGGTTTTACCTCTCCATCAGAAATAATATATGTTCCATTAATAACTACTTGCCGTCCGCTCCTATAATTTCCATAATACGTAGATGTATTCTGTAAACAAGGATATACTTCTAAAAGCCCTGTAAAAGCTATACTACTTGAAGCCATTCTGGCACTTAACTCCGGTGTTACTAAATCTTTCTCTTCAGAAGCAGCAGGAGAGTAATGTTCATCATCGATACAAGATACAAATATTATCGTCAATAACCAAAATCCTAAAAACTTTCTCATATTGCATATTTTTATATATTTATTAAACATCTCATTAATTAATAAAGTTTTTACTATTACTTTTTTTAGTACATTCTCAAAATTGTCCCATACATGTTAAACAATTGTAATACCCAACTGTTTATTCAATACAACATTATTTATATATAAACAAATGATCGGACTATTCAATGATTGTTTTCCTCCTATCATGGATGGAGTTTCTCTGACCGTACAAAACTATGCGTACTGGTTACAAAAGAAAACAGGAAGCGTTTGCGTTGTAACCCCAAAATCTCCAGGAATAACCAACAGAGAAAGTTATCCTATATTCAGATACTCTTCTATTCCTATCCCCATGAGAAAGCCTTATAGATTAGGATTTCCCCGAATTGACTTTCCTTTCCATAATCGTATACATCGGCTTTCATTCTCATTAGTCCATGCCCATTGTCCTTTTTCTTCAGGGAACTTAGCCATGCGGATAGCTAAAAATAAGAAAATACCTATAGTTGCAACTTTTCACTCCAAATATAAAGCCGACTTTGAAAGAGTCATCAAAAATAAATCTTTAGTTAATTGGCTACTTAAAAATGTTATTGACTTTTATGAATCAGCTGATGAAGTGTGGATACCCCAAGCTGCTGTAGAAGAAACTCTACGCGAATACGGATACAAAGGAAAAGTAGAAATTGTCGACAATGGTAACGATTTCTCTGATATACAAGATATAAATAAAAAGAGACTAACCATGAGACATTCATTGGGAATAAAAGAAAACGAATTTATGTTTCTCTTTGTTGGCCAGCATATCTTAGAAAAAAATCTGATTTTTTTGATTCAATCTCTCAATCTAATCAGAGAATATCCATTCCGAATGTTTTTCATCGGTTCGGGGTATGCTCAGAAAGAAATACAATCGAAAGTTGTGGATTTAGGGTTGTCTCACAAAATAACATTCTTAGGAACAATTACTGACAGAGAGCAATTGAGTCATTATTACGCAGCAGCCGACCTTTTCCTCTTTCCATCATTATATGACAACGCTCCTCTCGTAGTTCGAGAAGCAGCTGCTCTTCACACACCTTCTTTATTGATACAGGATGCAACATCTGCTGAAATTATAAACGATTCTATAAATGGATTCCTTGCGAAAAACAGTCCAAAAGAATTTGCATATAAAATAATAGATATTATACAAAAGCCCCCAATTATGTATCAAGTAGGACAACAGGCATCACACACCATTGCCCGATCATGGGAAGATGTTGTAGAAGAAGTAGCCGATCGATATCAAAATATAATACATAGATACTATACTAAAACGACGTTATCAACTTTCGATTTGAACAGAGCATAAATAACCCAAATAGTGTCAAACAAAATAAAAAAATATAACACTGGATATATCCTTTTACCTGTCATTATCGGATTATCAGTCATCACTATAATGTTTTATCGTGAATTTAATCCAGCTTTATTAAAAGACATTAAATTTACATGGCAAACTGCATTTTATATCCTTCTGGCAATATTTTTCATGTTTAGCCGTGACGTAGGATTAATATGGAGATATAGATATATTACAGATAAACAACTTAGTTGGAAACAAGCATTTAATGTAAATGTATTATGTGAGTTTACGTCAGCTGTTACTCCATCTTCCGTCGGGGGCAGCAGCTTAATTGTATGGTTTCTGAACCGAGAAGGGATCGAAGCAGGAAGGAGTACAGCCCTTATGATAACTTGCCTCTTTCTTGATGAATTATTCTTAGTTATTGCTACTTTATTAATATTGCTTTTATTCCCCTTCAATATTCTTTTCAGTAATACCACTATTATTACTTCAAGTGCTAAAATTCTATTTTTCATTATCTACTCAGCCATCGCCTTATGGACCTTAATGTTATATATAGCTCTTTTTCATAAACCCCACTGGATAGGCAATCTTCTTCGAAAATTATTCTCTCTAAGATTCCTAAAAAAATGGTGTATCCCTATATACAATTTGGCCGATAATTTAGAAAACAGTTCTCATGAAATCAGTAAACGCCCCATCTCTTTTTGGAATAAAGCATTTATTCTGACCATATTTTCATGGGTATCCAGATACTTGGTAGTAGTTGCACTATTATTGGCATTTAACTCTTCCGGCAATTACTTTTTAGCTTTTGCTCGGCAATTTGTTTTATGGATACTCATGGGCATCAGCCCTACTCCTGGAGGTAGCGGACTAAGCGAATTCATGTTTAAAGAATACTACTCTGACTTCTTTACAGTAACAGGCATGGCGCTTGTTGTTGCTTTTATCTGGCGTATTATCACTTATTATATGTATCTTCTTTTAGGAACAATTATCGTTCTCGGATGGCTCAAAAGCACATCAAAAATTGATAAAGACTCAGCTATTAAATAAAAAAGGTGAATACTTTCAATACTCACCTTTCTTACATTTTTCCTTATATTCCTAAATAATAATCTTCTTTCGAATTATTTCTTTAGATAAATTACACTGAACGACATATGTTCCCTTCGGTAAATCCAGCGAATGAGCAGTATGACCTTTCTGGTTATTATTCATCCAAATAATCTGACCATGGGAATTAAACAATCGAACTGTAGAATCAGAATCTGCAACTATATGTAATGTCCCATTATTATACCAAATAGATTTTGAATCAGCTATTTTTTCTGAAAATATCGCAGATGGAGTATTTTCTCCATCCTTTTTTGCTTCCACTAAATTATCTGTCGTTGTTAATTTTACACCATACAATGACAATCTTCCATCACTAAATTTCACCGTTATCTTTTGTTTTCCATCTGTACAATTACGAGGTATCGGATAATATCGCTGTGCAAAGTCAAGTCGTGCTAAGCGAGTAATGCTGCCAACAGAAGCTATCTCTGTCCCATCTACATAGATTTTAAAATTGCCATAACCATCAGGCTCATCTCCAAAATAAGTCAATTGCAAATAATATTGTTTGTCTTGAGGTAATTCTTCGGGCAACAAGTTCAATGTATAGGAAATAAAACCAGCAGCTGAAGCATCCCGAAAGCGATTATAGGTCGGTCCCCAAAAAGAAAAATCAGCAGTACCCGTATTCGAACCCGACGAAGTCACATTATGTTCCATTTCACTCTCTGTAACTCCAGTCAGTACATAGTCAGGAACCAATTCTCTACTTTTTTCTATATCTACATCATCTCCTACTTTCCAATATACCGAATAGCGTCGATGATGAATATCATAAAAAGGTTGCAAAGTATAATTATGAGCTAAACCTTTTGTTGTAAAAGTCAATCCTTCTCCCCGTTCAATCCATTTATCCAACTGAGAACGAGATGCTTTTAAATCTAAAAAATAGGCCTCCGGTGCAGGATTAGCAATCGTTTCAGAGGGAACAGATCCTCCAACATCCAATTGCCCCACTTCTCCCATATCTCCGGCCAATAGTACAGGTCCATAAAACAATGCAGAAACATTTACATCATCAGGAATATCTTCTAAACGAAGACGACAAGGTAAAGTTATTTCTATTTCTGTACCAGCACTCCAACTGCCATCGATAGATGCTAATTGTCCAGGCTTTGCTAAAACTTTCTGCTGCGAACCATTTACTTTTATCTGTAAACTCCCTTCTTCAGCCCACGACGGATAACGGAAAGACAACTTTCCATTAAAAGATTCGTTTTCTGTTACTTTCAATTTTATTATATCTGATTCAGGAAATGTGGTCTCCATCGATAATTTCAAGCCTTTTTCTTTCCAAGAAAGAGTAGATGGAATGTATAGATTTACCATCAGCTCATCATCTTTATGAAAATAAATCGCATCTACATACTTTACATGGCTTTCCATTCCTGTACCAACACAACACCAAAAACTATTATAAAGATTATCATACATACGGAATGTTCCAGCTTTCAAACTGGTATAATAACAGACTCCTGCATCACTGTGTGTCGATAAAGTTGCCAAAATATGATTATATAAGGTTCTTTCATAATAATCCATATAGTCTGCACTCCCCTCTTGACAAAATAATTCTTTGGCCAATTTCAACATATTGTAACTGCTGCAGGTTTCTGGTCCCCGCATTCCCAAACGATAAGACAACAGGTTAGGGGTACCAAACCTTTCATTATTACCATTACCTCCATTACAAAGGGTATGGTGATCATGTACAATATGGAAAAAATTATGAGCAGTCAGTCGGTTAGTCTCATTTCCTGTCATACGATAATACACTGCTGATCCTAAAGCCATCGGTATATGGAAATTAGAATGACGACCCGATAAATCATCTCGATTATTACTCATAGCATCAAGAAAATTTTTTCTCAGAAAACGAGTAGCTCCATCTAAATATTTTTGCTTTCCACTTAAAGTGTATGCATCGGTCAAAACCTCAACCATACCTCCGTGTTCTGTTTCCAATATCTTTTGCATATTGGTTTCATCAAAATTTTGAATCCAACCTAATACCCAATCACATAATTTCAGAAAAGAAATTCTCGCTTTTTCATTTCCTGTATATATATAAGCATCTCTTAAGCAAGCAAATACTTTATGATGTCCATAAAGAAAAATACCTTGACCATTCATATCCCACGGATGACCATTCTCATCCCACTTTCCAAGCTCTACATTTTTAGCTTTCGCTACTTTATCAAAACTCCAGGTGGTACCATCTGCAAACGAAAACAAACCATCTCCCATTACATCCTGACAATCAGCCATAATATCTACACATTGATTAGCCCGTTCCAACATCTCTGTATCACCAGTAGCTGCATAAGCCATAGAAACAGCCGAAAGGTAATGAGCGAATGAATTCCCATAACCACCCTCTTCCCAGCCGCCATAACATTGATATGAATTATCTCCCTTATTGTATTTTAATGTATTAGCAAAAAGACGATTTACCTCCAAAGATCTAAGGTAGGCCATCTCTTTATCCATAGCTTGTTTTACCCGGCTATCTGTCAATCGTACTTGAGAATAAGGAAACGAGGTCCATTTATTAGGTATCACATCTTCTATTGGCGTACCAAAATCAGCAGAAGCAGATGAATAGAAAAGATCAGCTTGTCGAGTCGTCTTCCCCGCAATAGTATTTCCTAAAGTACCAAGAGCTAAAATATCAGGTTTTCCATCACCATCAAAATTCCCAGTCAAATAACATCCTTTCAAAATAGGTGATAGTGTAAATATATCAGGATTATAGCCTTTAGGGGTAGATTTTACTTGAGATGCAAAATTACGATTTCCATCTCCCAGCAAAATATAAGCCTTTGCTGTATAATCTCCTTTCTCATCTTCACTATTTACTTTATAATTACAACCGGAATACAATACATCCAAATTCCCATCATTATTAAAATCCGCTACAGCAACAGCTGCGGCATCAACTCCTTCAAATTTATTTTCAGAGGTTTCTTCAAACTCACCATCACCCTTTCCATAAAAAAATGCAACAGAATTCTTTCCTGTCATACCATCCGTATCGAAAGCAACAATATCCACATTGCCATCTTTATCAAAATCACCTGTTGCTATTCTGGGGGAACGCTTAAATGAATATCGAGAAGAAACCTTCGTGGCCGTAAAGCTATTATTACCACTATTGAGATATACCATCAAACCATTCTGTTGATCGACAGACAAAATATCATCTATACCATCGTTATTCACATCACATACCACGGCTTTGCCATCTACCGTTCCTTTCAATCCTGCAACTTCCGTAGACAAAGTAAAAGTATTATTTCCATCATTCAAATAGGCATAAACCTTTTTACCCCCACCAAACTGAACAATATCCGGAGCTCCATCTTTATTTAAATCAATAAATAGAATATCCCCTTTATATAGACCATAATCAAGCTCCTGCAATTTAGTAAATTTCACTCGAGAAGAAGTTACATATTGCAGCAATCCAACCATTGCTTTTGAATTAGATGCTGTTGCCGGAGAAGTCGTTCCACCTTGCAATGCAACTAAATATTTCTTCGAATCCACACGAGTTGCAGTAATACTTCCATTCGCCAATCCCGAAGATACTCCACTCATAGATAATACATTTCGGGTAAAAGACTTTCCTTCATTATTTGCCAATAATGTAATATAATTGCGAGAATCTTCTTCATAATTCGGCCCCATTATTAATATGTCAGATAAACCGTCTTCATTAAAATCCCCTACATAAGCAGCACCATTCACAGGATTTGCTTGCAAAGCCTCCATATTAATACCAGAATTAGGATATTCAGTGAACAATGGATCACATATCCGCTGCGCCGACAGAGAAAAACCTACTCCTCCTGCTATCAAAATTACTATTATATTTTTTTTCATCCGATTTCTTATTATTTCACCAATTCGGCTTTATTAATACAAAATTTAAGCAAATCTACTATATCTCTATCCCGTTCCAAGTCAGGATTATGTTCCTGTATATAGGCTTCTATATCAGATTTATATTTACGAAAAGCTCTTTCTATTTGTTTTCGGGTAGATACATTTATATACTCATCGTTACGCCAAATAAAATATTGATCATCGGCCTTCGCATCCATCTCATTCCCAACCGATAAATCGGTTGACATCCCCGAAGTATAAATTCCCGAAACATTAGTAATTGCTGTTGTTCCCGATTTACCTCCATATGCCGTATTTTTCCCCTGGGAAACCAATGTTGATCGTCTACATACATAAATAGGTGAAGATTCGGTCATAATAACCTGATAAAACATATCTCCTTTAATCGGAACAAACTTCAAACTATCAATCATTATAGAACGAATCATATCCGGTTGGCCTATAATCAATGCTTTCCCATCTTGTACAAAAAACATTTGTTGATCTATTGTATTATAATTCAGTAAAGCTTGATTCATTCCTCCATTTTTAAACAAAATTTCTCCTTTACGAAAATCTGGAAAAAGAAAACCATTTTTCCGAAGGGTTTGTGCACTGACAAATACACTACAATATGTCAATAGGAAAATAATTATAATTCGTGTTTTCATAAATATCATTTTATTAAATAATTAATTACCTTACACGTATATTAGATGAAAATGGGAATAAACTATGGTATATAAGATGATTATCTCAAATGAATAAAGGGGAAAAGGGACAGCATCCCCTCCCCCTCTTATCTAATTTGGAGAATAAATGTAATAATGTGCTTATTTAATTATCACTTTCTGTGTCTTAACACCGTCTGCAGTAGTTACTTTCAAAATATAAATACCTTGAGCATCTATAGAGAAATTCTCCATATTTGAAACAAGCATATTCTCTGCAATTTTCTGCCCACCAATGCTATACACAGCACAAGAGCCATTAGCTGCACCTATTACTGTTATTTGATTTCCAGCCACACACACAGATACTTTATCATTTGCTAATGTATTCTCTACTCCTGTACCTGTACCTTCAGATACATTTAAGAATAACTGTACACCTGGATTTTTAGCATAATAATTTGTACCGGCAGTGATAACATCAGTTTTACCATCCCCATTAAAATCTCCTGTCAAATAACGTCCAAAGTTTCCACGTCTGCACATCGCATTCAATCCTGTAGCAGTAATATCTTTTTGGTCAAAACCTCCTTTTCCGTTACCATAGAAAATATATGTATAACAACCCCAAGTAGACCCAGAACTAACATTATTTTCTGCACCCATAATAAAGTCCATATTGCCATCTCCATTGAAATCTCCCACAGCATAATCAGGACGTTGTCCACCTACAAATGAAACAGTCTCTCCCTTTCCATTCGTATTCTGAATTTCGGTAAATGTATCATCTCCATTATTCTGGAAAAGACGCATCATATATGACCAAGGTTCTGTTTCCAACACATGATTAAGTACAATATCTAACTTACCATCATTATTAAAATCAATTAATAACAACTGATGATTATCATCCTCAGAGTGAATAGTTCCACCCACAGCATCCTGATCATATTTGGCTACTTGTATTTCACGGAAAGTCCCGTCTCCATTATTCAGATATACGTAAGCAACTCCATCTGTTCCTTGAGTAGCAAAAGCTAAGTCCATCTTACCATCACCATTAATATCGGCTTTTGTAGTAAAGAGATTAGAAGCCTTTACAATACCGCTTTCATCCTGTAACATAAACCAGTCGTCCCCATCATTCAGATATAAATTGGCCTGATCTGTCCAATCTTGATTGCCGACCCAACCATTTTGAAAAATATCAGGATTACCATCACCGTCAGCATCGAACAGTAAAATAGCTCCCCGACCTGCTCCAAAATCAAGGTCATTTACCAATTCCATATTTGCAGTTGTCCCCTCAACTGTCAATTTATAGGTAGCAGCTGTAAACGGGTTAGTCCAGTTACCTGAATTTCCTCCCTGAATAGCAACTATCCATGAACCGTCAGCTTTTTTGTAGCAGTCGATTGCACCATTCCCGCCTTTAGTAAATTCCAAATTACTATAAGCTAAAACAGGATCTCCTGCAGACTGACATAAATATACTCTTAAAAAACTTTTTGTAGTTTCCCCTTCAGAATATAGACCAGTCAAAATAAAGTCATCTATACCATCTTCATTAAAATCACCAACACATCCTTTAACTCCAGGTTCACCAGGAAATGTCAAATCCCAGCTAAAACTGTTGTCTGTTAAAACACCACTCAGATCTGCGACTTCCGGAGCCGTCTGCTGAGCCATAGCATTTACTGAAAGTAAAGCACCAGTTAAAATAGGTAAAATTACTTTTTTCATGATAATTTAATTTTATAATTTATAAATAGATCAATTATTCTCCCGGACGAAATTTTTGGTATACTTCATCCGGTATATCAACACGATAGACATCGGAATAGAGATAATATCCCGATTGCTTTTTCAATAACATAGCTAACCGAACAAAAATGTATTTACGATAATTATTCTTAAAATAAGAATCACTATAATAAGACGACAAAGGGATGCTCAAGTTCATTGTTTCATCTAAACTGACTTTAGTCGTCGACTTTCTTAAATCCGACAATTTTCCAAAATAACGATTTACATTTGCCATTAAATATACAGTAGAAACCTCATAATCAGAGTTTAACTGCTCTACCTGAAAATCTGCAGTCACATTTTCACCATCGATACGTGCACTAACATTCTTGAATTTAAAAAATGGAGTTACCTGTATATCCATTTGCTTATTCCCTTTCAAAGTAAAACGAATAGTATCGGGACTTCCATCCTCTTTTTTATTTTCCCAACCTGTCCATTCCCAAAGATATTTCTGGCTAACCGGTATCATTTTATATTCTCCATTAAACAAACGAGCACTAAACTCACCATTCTGATTTACATGTACATAGATAGCAGTATGCTTATCATAACCATCCTGATACAGCTGGAACATAGACTCTTCCTGAGTTGGATTTTCATATATATGCAACGGTTCATTCCCCACTAACAAACGCCCCGTAAACATAGTCTCAGGCCCATCGTAATTATCGGTACTGCATGCACTAAAAAAGAATAAGCTAATAGCAATTGTTCCTAAACCTATAATCGATTGTACTTTCATAATTCAAAATTGTTTTTGTAAATACTAAACCCCGATTTTAATTCTGATATGGATTTTTCTCCAACTTCGGATTTTTAGTTAATTCATCATTTGTAAACGCCGAATAATAATTACCTACAGAGAATTTGCGAGGAGCATTAAACAATGGGGCTTTCGACGACTTCACAAATATGTATTTATTGTGATACTCAGAGCCCGGACGATATACTTTGTATGGAAATAAAGAACTGATAGTAGCCGTTTCAGTCGTGGCTAATCCGTCATACAATTTATCCGCTATACGCCAACGTTTTACATCAAAATATCGAAGCGATTCAAAAGCGAACTCTACCTGACGTTCATGACGAATATCCTCCATTGTTGGAGCTTCTATTTTATTAAGTCCTGCACGAGTCCTTACCTGATTAAAGTAGTCATATACTTTATCAGTTAGTCCCAATTCATAAGCTGCTTCCGCTGCATTAAGTAAAACTTCAGCATAACGATAACGGGGCCAAGATGCGGTAGACGAACCACCAACAGCAGCGGTAGACTCTTCCATAAACTTACGAACATAAAAACCTGTATGAGTAATATAATAATCTTTCGACGATGGGCCGTCACTTCCTGTGATTTGTATACCTTCATATAAATTTTTCGATGCATCACTGGCAGTAATATCCCCAACTCTCAAAGTATATTTTCCTGTACTTTCATTCCAAATAGCCAATCCAGCTTGTATGTCTAATTGTTTACTATTAAAAGTTGAGCCAGGCACCATTATAGTGGCGGCCATCCGAGGGTCTTTATTATTAAAAATATCACCAATATTATCATAATAAATATAGTCAGAATTAGCATCATCCTCATTTACACGAGTTTTCAATTTACCATCCCGATTATCAATAAATTCGAAAGCTTCTACCAGATTCAACCCCGGATTTACTTCAGCTCCACCTGTCGCAATAGAACGCTGAGAATAAGGGATATTAGCGGATGTCCAAGTATGAGTATTTCCTTCAGAACTATAATCCCTTGCAAAAATAATTTCAGGGTTATCATCCTTTTTCAGAAATAAATCAACAAAATTTTGAGTCAAATCTGAACTTTTCTGATATAACCCATATATAGGAGCTCCATTTACCTTCAACTCCATTAAATCCTCACAAGCATCCAAACATTTCTGATAATATTCATTTGCCCTTGAAGCAGGAATACCAACTGCACCACTTGCCAAAGTTACAGGTGTATCGCTCGAAGAATTATATTTTGCCAATGAACCCGCATACAACATTGCACGGGCTTTTATTGCTAAACAAGCTCCTTTTGTAGCGCGAGTTGTAGAGACTTTAGCATTACCTAAGTCAAAAACATTCATAACAGCATCCATCTCTTTGGCTATATAATCATACATAGCAGCTTCACTGGTTCGAGGTTCACAGAAATTTACCAAATCGTCTACAGTCATACTACTATCATAAGTATACAACTTCTCGATTAAAGGAACACCCCCCATACGTTTGACCATTTCAAAATAAACATATGCCCGAATGAAACGTGCTTCTGCCAAATAATAATCTACATGAGACTGGTCTACCGTGCTACTAACTTCTTTAGGTAAAGTTTCGATAAAATAATTAATATCACGAATCAAATTATAATCATAATAGTGCATAAAACTGAAGCTCATCACCAAGGTATTTGTTCCCATGGCATTGCCACCCCACATACCTTCATCAAAAGATGTCTGAAAATCTGTAGCAAAACACCCTGCATCAGGTAACCGCTGGTATAACCCAGCAAGATAACTGTTTATCGTCGTCTCTGACGAGAATACTTGCTCGTCATTCATTGTATCTTTTGGTTCACGAGTCAACCAATCATTACAAGAGGTAACCCCCAACAAAAGAATCAAACTAAATATATATAATGTTACTTTTTTCATAAGTCATTAATTTTTTAGAAGCTGACATTGATACCAAGAGTAAAAGCCTTGTGTGGTGGATATCCCATACCATTCCGTTCATCCATTTCTGGGTCAAGTCCCAAATGATGTAGATTATCAAGAGACAACAGATTGGTACCATTGAAATACACGCGACAATTTGTCAAATAAACTTTTTCTAACCATTTTTTTGGTAATGTATAGCCGATTTCTAAATTTTTTATACGGATATAGCGCATATTATACAACCAAAAATCGGACTGCCAATAAGCATTACTTAAGGAATGATGATTCGTCGTACGAACGGCAGGATAACGACCTTCTACCCATTCAGAATTAGGGTTAAACGGATCTACCCGATGCCAGCAATCATCTATCAAATATGCCGGCACATTACCATTCCCGCTACTGCTTTGGAAAGCCCATTTGACTTCATAATCCTGAAAATATGACATCATTCCTCCACCGGCCAAATCTATAGCTAAGTCGAAACCTCTCCAGCTACAGGCTAAATTTACACCAAAAGTAACATTCGGTAACAGTTGTTGACCATTGTTACCTACAGCATAGCCAATCGGACGCATATCATATTCATTAATCACGCCATCATTATTTAAATCCTTATACTTGAAATCACCTGGCAATAACGTTTGTAATTGAGATACTCCATCATATCCGCTTACCTGCATGATTTTATCATAATTATCAATTTCTTCCTGTGATTTAAAACGTCCTTCTACCTCATAAGCCCAGTTGATACCTGACCAGCGTTTATAAGTTTTATTCCGATACTCATCCCAAGAATTACCAAATGCTTGGCCATAAGTTTCACCATATTTTTGACGAGCAAATGTTGCATTCACTCCCACTGAATATGCAAAATCACCTACTTGGTCTGTCCATTTAACCATACCATCCATACCAATATGCATATCGGAATTCAAATTCTCAGATGGTAATGTCAATCCCATTTCTGTAGGCATTTTAGCACTGACATCTTCTCGAAGAGCAACTAATCCGTTACGACTTCTCTTAAACGCATCAACTTCCACCGACAGTTTATTATTAAAGAATCCCAAATCCAAACCGATATTGGCAATTGATGTATTGATCCATGATATATTGGTTACAGGCAAATTTTTTAATGTTGTACCTTTAATATAAGATGATGACGGGTCCGGGTTATAGGGATTCGGAGTAATCACCGCATTATTAGAATTATACGTCAGCCCTGTATACTGTTCATAACCATTCATCCCGAGTAAATTACCATCATCATCTCCCATTTCACCATAAGAAACACGCAGTTTCAAATTAGACATGACATTACTTATCTTCGAATTCTTGAAGAACGACTCTTCTGATATACGCCATGCTGCCGATACTGACGGGAAGAAACCCCATCTTTTATCTTTAGGGAATTTATTTGACGCATCGTAACGCCCAGAAGCTTCTACTATATAACGGTCATCATAAGTATAATTGACACGACCAATAAAACCGACAGTAGCTGTTTCCCAGAATGTTTCATCTATACCTGTACCATCTTTAGTCCCCACATCTTTCAATAAAGAAACATAGTTATTATCAACAGGAGCAAGGCTCGTCCAATGCCACTTTTCTTCCCGTTCGGTAGCCTCGGCCGCACCTACCGCATTAATTGCATGTTTTCCAAACTTATTATCATAATTGATGGTAAACCGAAACATATTTTCTTGCACACCTTTAAAATATTTAGTCAAGAAACTATCTTCATCGGTATTTTTAGCTACGATATACGCATCGTTTTCCCGATCATAAGTATATAAATTATAGCCCTTATGAAATTTTTCTCCCGTTTGTCCTGCATAATAATAAGAATAGGTTGCTTTAGCCGAAAGCCCCTTTACAGGAGTCGTATAAGTAATATCCCAATTGCCTTGAAATACCCGCCAAATATCGGTATGCTCACCCATAATATCTTTAGTTGCAGCAGCCGGATTGTACAAATAACTATTTTCATTATATGCCGGATAATTAGGATTATCATTAGCGTACGGACGTTCATACGAAGGATTCATCAACAAACCCCATCGCAATGTTTGATAGTTCATTTTACTATCCACATCATTTATATTCGTAGCCGGTTCACTTCGTTTCTCCAATCGACCGTTCATAGAAGCACTGACCTTAAACGAACGGTTAATAACGGCATCTGCATTTAATTGAAAATTTTTACGATTAAAATTAAAATCTTCAAATACTGCATCTTGATCAAGATTGCTAAAAGACATATAATAGTTAATCTTATCACTACCTCCTGAAGAACTTACATTTACATAACTCTGAGGAGCTGCATGTACAGAATAGTCATACCAATCAAAACTCCGATAATCTTCCCCTGTAGCAGGATTATAATATCCAGCTTTCCATTTATCCAATTCATCTTGAGTTATTGACGTTGTTCCGGTGGTATTAATTTCACCTTCAGCTTTCGCCCGTTTCAAAGTATAAGCATCCGCACCTTTAGGAAAGTAAGTCCATTTCTGCCAGCCATAATAAGCATTCAAATTCACAGAAACTTTCTGATTCAACTTCCCACGCTTAGTAGTAACCAATACAACACCATTCGCTGCCTTCACACCATAAATAGCAGCCGAAGCATCTTTTAGTATAGAAATACTCTCTATATCATTAATATCAATATTATTGAATTGCCCCTCATCTTTCATCACTCCGTCAATTACATACAACGGAGTTCCTAAATTTCGGATTTGCAATGTCGTACTGGCTCCCGGTTGTCCCGATGTCTGACGATTTGTTATACCAGGGATCTTACCGACCAATGCTGTAGCTGTCGTAGATGATTTAGTTCGAATAAGATCATCACTTTTAACAGAACCGACCGATCCGACTAACGAAACTTTCCGTTGGGTACCATATCCAACTACAACTACTTCATCAAGAGCTTGCGACGCAGACTTTAATTCAACGTCAACAATCGATTTTCCACCAATATTAATCTCTTGTTTTTCATGACCGATGTAAGAAAAAACAAGAACTGATTTTCCATCCGGCACCTTAACAGTATATTTACCGTCCATATCGGTAACAGTACCCACTGTCGTACCTTTTACCATAACTGAGGCCCCAATAATAGCTTCTCTATCCGGACCTGTCACTGTACCGCTGACAACTTTAGACTGAGCAAACAAATTTATTGTTTGTAAGAAAAATACGGCAATCAGCAGATGTTTACTTATTTTTTTTAGATGCTTCATAGTAATAAAATAATGAAGGTAGCTTTTACATTAAATCTGTTTTTGATATTTTATTTATATATTAAATACATTTATATACATGGTATCTAATTATATCATGTGTTTTTCCTTGTCACAAATTAAATTCTTTTACATCAAAGAATAGAGTATTTTTTTGCCAAGAAACAACAAAATTCTTCCAATTTTAAGTTTGACAAAATTATTTCATCTCCAATACAACCACGCTTAAAGGTGGCAATTGTACTTCTACCCCTTCTTTTGTGACCTTATACTCTCCATATGATAAAGGAACCACTTTTGAAGGATTTTCAAAAGTATTACAATCATTATATAATTTTGATGTCAAAAGTTTAGCCGACACAACTTTCTTTTTTTCATTTTTCATGTCAATCAACGTGTGTATCTTTTCCGTTGAATGCAGATTTACTATCGACACATGCACACATCCATTCTCATCTTTCGACGCCGATACATTCAAAGAGGGAATAGATTCATTCTCATTTATGTAATTACCGGCATCAATTGTTGTAGGTAATAGCAAAGCATCCTGATGAACTTTATACATATCAAATATATAATAAGTGGGCGTCAAAAGCATTTTCTCTTTATTTGTAAGCACCAAAGATTGCAACACATTTATTGCCTGAGCAAGATTGGCCATACGTACCCTATCTGAATGATTATTAAAAATATTCAACGTCGTACCTGCTACCAAAGCATCTCTCATACTATTTTGTTGATATAAAAAGCCAGGATTAGTTCCGGGTTCTACATCTGTCCAGATTCCCCATTCATCTACAACTAAAGAAACCTTCTTTTGCGGATCATATTTATTCATAATAGCTTCATGTCTATTTAACAGTTCCTCCATATATAAACATCTTTTCATAGTATCAAAATATTCATTTTCATCAAAAGACGTTGCCGAGCCTTTCTTCCCCCAATCTCCTGTAGGTATCGTATAATAATGTAACGATATACCCCACATCATATGCGCAGGAATCTTTTGCATACAAGTTTCCATCCACTTATAATCATCGATATTCGGTCCACTAGCTATTTTCTTCAAATTATTACCCGAGTAATTACGGGCATAACATTGATAGCGTCTATATTCATTGACATAATATTCAGGAACCATATCTCCTCCACATCCCCAACTTTCATTTCCAATTCCCCAAAAACTCACACCATAAGGCTCTGGATGACCATTAAGCGTGCGTTCATTAGTTAAAGCAGATTTTCCCACATAATTTAAATATTCTATCCAATCTTTCATACTTTCAGGAGAACCAGTCCCCATATTTGCTGAAATATAAGGCTCACAACCAATCAATTCGCATAATTCCAAAAATTCATGTGTTCCAAAACTATTGTCTTCTGTCACACCTCCCCAATTACTATTTATCGTTACCGGACGTTTTTTAGGATTCCCTATACCATCACGCCACTGATATTCATCAGCATAACATCCTCCCGGCCAACGAAGATTAGGCACTTTTATTTTTTTTAAAGCTTTTACTATATCCATACGTATCCTACCATGTTTTTCAACATTAAGAGCCGAATCGATCCAAAAACCATCATAAATACAACGGCCCAAATGTTCCGCAAAATGCCCATAGATATGTCGACTAATTTTCGCTCCAGGATGTGCAACATCCACAGTAATTGTGGCTCTCTGCTCTCCTCGTACAAAAGATGACAATAATAAAAATGAAATTAAAAGTATCTGTGTTTTCATAAAAACATTATTTATAAGTCAAACTCACTATCTAGCTTTAAAAAAGAACTCCCATTATAGAAATTCCTCTTTTTTAATATTTTTTACCTTTTTAGTACAATAGACNGTAATTGTGGCTCTCTGCTCTCCTCGTACAAAAGATGACAATAATAAAAATGAAATTAAAAGTATCTGTGTTTTCATAAAAACATTATTTATAAGTCAAACTCACTATCTAGCTTTAAAAAAGAACTCCCATTATAGAAATTCCTCTTTTTTAATATTTTTTCCCTTTTTAGTACAATAGACAGATAACTAATCCGTTTTTTGATAAAAAGAATAATTTTTCTAAAACCAAATTTCTTAATTATTAATTAATCAAACATATTTCAACATCCATATAAAATCATCGCCTACAAAGGTAAGTGATTATATAACGATACAAATAACACAATATTGTCATAATACAATACAATTTTATCACAGAATTGTATATTAAATACAGAATAGATAACTTTGTTTTAAATGAATTTAAACACTCATGTTATGCGTAAATACATACTTATCTTTTTCCTATTTTTATTCACGTATAAAATAACTCCAGCAGCCCATTTAGGGAAGTATTATTTTAAACATCTCGGGTTAGAGCAAGGGTTGTCCCAAAATTCTGTACTTTGCATTTTACAAGACAGTACTGGTTTCATTTGGATTGGAACGAAAGATGGACTAAATAGATATGACGGTATCTCTTTTCATACTTTTAAATATAAAAATTCAAAAGACATAAATTGCGGCTTAGGAAATAACGTCATCAATTCGATGTGTGAAGACCATACTGGGAATATATGGGTAGGTACTGATGCTGGAATTTATATTTATCACCCTGAAACAGAATCATTCAGCCATCTCAAAATAAAAAGTAATAAAGGAGAATACATAACCCAACCCGTAAATCAAATAACAGCTGATAAAAATGGAAACTTATGGATAGCTGTAGAATTTCAAGGGATGTTTTTTTTCGACTTTAAAAATCAGACATTAACTCAGCATCCTATATCTGTCAATAAAGATGACTCACCTACCAACATTAATAGTTTTTGTATAGATAGAGAAAATACAATATGGATAGGTATACAAGGAAATGGACTTTATTATACAAATAATAATTTCTCTAACCTAAATGTTTTTACATCTGCTGACAATATAAATCACTTTTCAGATGATAACATTTATAAAATCATTCCGGAAGACCATAACCGAATATTAGTTGGCTCCGCTAAAGGCGGCCTAAAAGAAATAGATATCATCAAACGCTCTGTTACTAATCTACTCCCGTCAAACCATATTTCCCAAGACATTTTTGTCCGCAACATATTGCAATATTCCGAAAATGAACTTTGGATAGCTAGTGAAAGCGGTATATTCATATATAATACCCAAAGTCAAAAATATTTACACCTCGAACATAATAGTTACGATCCTTATTCCCTTTCTGATAATGCTATCTATACGATTTATAAAGACAAAGAAAACGGGATTTGGGTAGGAAGCTACTTTGGGGGTATAGATTACTATCCTCCACAATACGCAAACTTTGAAAAATATTATCCACTACCTGAATATAACAGTATCAGTGGGAAAACAATAAGAGAGTTCTGTGAAGATAACCAAGGATACATCTGGATAGGAACTGAAGATGCCGGACTCAATAAATACGATCCTGTAACCCGAAAATTTACACACTTCAATGATTCTAAGCTTTATCATAATATACATGCTTTATGTCTTGACGGAAATTATCTCTGGGTAGGTACTTATTCAGGGGGATTACATCTCCTTGATTTAAAAAATAATCGGATAGTGAAACATTACGTCAAAGGAAACACATCAAATACTCTTAATGACAATAATATATATTCCATGTATAAAACATCATCAGGAGATATATACATAGGGACTATGACCGGACTAAATAAATATAACCGCGAAACAGATGATTTCATACGCATTTCAAAACTTAATGGAGTATTTATATACAATATACTTGAAGATCATAATGGAAATCTCTGGTTTGCATCTTATACCCAAGGCCTATTCAAATTCAATCCACGCAATCAGCAATGGAAAAATTTTCGTGCAAATAATAAAGATAGTAAAAGTCTTCCTTACGATAAAGTAATCAGCATATACGAAGATAGCAAAAAGAGATTATGGGTGACTACTCAAGGAGGAGGTTTTTCTTTGTTTAATCCCGAAAATGAAACATTTACAAATTACAACTCATCTAATGGATTGCCTAATGATGTCGTCTATCGTATCGTAGAGGACCATAAAGGTATGTTCTGGATGACGACCAATGAAGGATTATGCCGTTTCAATCCCGAAAATCATCAATTTAAAATATTTACAACAGCCAACGGGTTATTAAGTAACCAATTCAATTATAGTTCAGGGATTTGTACTCGAAACAATCAAATATATTTTGGATGTATCAATGGGTTCATAACATTCAATCCTGACACATTTATTGAAAATGAAAACTTTCCTCCTGTAGTTATCACAGATTTTTTATTGTTCAATAAAAAATCTATCGTTGGAGAAAAAAATTCACCGTTAGAAAAGAGTATAACCTATTCTGATAAAATTGAACTGAATCATAAACAGAACTCTTTTGCTTTGCGATTTTCTGCATTAAGTTATATTGCACAAAAAATGAATCATTTGTCATACACACTCAAAGGATTTGATAAAGAATGGTATACTGTCACCGACAATCCAATCGCAACTTATACCAACTTAAAACCCGGCAGATATGTTTTTTGTGTAAAATCAGCAAACAGCTTAGGTGAATGGAATGAAAACATAAAAACGATAGAAATAATTATTCATCCCCCATTCTGGCTCTCTCCATTAGCATATGGAATATATTCTGTATTACTTATTCTCTCTGTCATATATACAATACGATATTTCAAAATTCGTATGCTAAATAAACAAAAAAGACAAATGGAACGTTTAGAATCAGAAAAAGAGAGAGAAATATACCGAGCCAAAGTCGAATTTTTTACTAATGTAGCCCATGAAATCAGAACTCCTCTCACACTAATAAAAGGTCCATTAGAAAATATTTTAAAAAAAGAAAAAGTGGGAGAAGATGTAAAAGAAGATTTGAATGTCATGGACAAAAATACACAACGTCTACTAAATCTTACTAATCAACTACTGGACTTCCGGAAAACAGAAGCTAAAGGATTTGCTCTAAATTTTGTCAATAACAATATATCTGAGCTAATAAGAGAAACATATAGTCGTTTTTTACCAACAGCACGACAAAATAATCTTGCTTTTGAAATATCATTACCAGAAAAAGATTTTTATGCCCCAGTGGATAAAGAAGCTCTAACTAAAATACTAAGTAATCTTTTTAACAATGCTGTCAAATATGCAAACAGCCATATACAAGTAATATTACTGGCTTCTTGCCAAAACTCATCCGACATGTTTTCAATAACAGTCATCAACGATGGGATAAATATACCTAAAGAAATGCAAGAAGAAATATTTAAACCTTTTGTCCAAATAAAAAATACTGCAACCGGCCAAAGGGCGGCAGGAACTGGTATCGGATTACCATTGGCTCGCTCCTTAGCTGAACTACACAAAGGCAAGCTTTACCTAAAAAATGGAGAACAAGACATTACGTTCTGTGTCGAACTTCCCAAACACCAAGAAAATGTAATACAACTTAATCAAACACATATCGAACAAGAAAACCACCGTATTGCATCATTTAATCAATCAAATGATTCTAAAATAACTCTTCTTGTTGTGGAAGATGACCCCGAAATGCAAGCTTTTGTCAGCCGACAACTGGAAAATCAATATACGATTCTCACGGCATCTAATGGAATCGAAGCACTCAACATATTGGAAGACAATGCTGTCAATTTAATCATCAGCGATGTCATGATGCCAGAAATGGATGGATTCGAACTTTGCAGGAAATTAAAATCCGATGTAACCTTCAGCCACATCCCCATAATATTACTGACAGCCAAAGCAACTCTACAATCAAAGATAGAAGGAATAGAATTAGGTGCTGACGCTTATATAGAAAAACCATTCTCAACCGAATATCTATTAGTCCGTATACACAATTTACTTAACAATCAAGAAAAACTCAGGAAAGCTTTTGCTTCGTCACCATTTGTAGAATCTAAAACCATTGCATTAAGCAAAGCAGATGAAACTTTCCTCGAAAAACTAAACGATATCATTCAAAAAAACATTGCTGAAGTAAATTTTAACATAGACACTTTGGCCGAAGAAATGAACATGAGCCGTTCAAGTCTACATCGTAAAATAAAAGGTATATCAAAGCTGACACCAAACGAATTTATACAACTCGAACGTTTAAAAAAAGCTGCACAATTGATTTTATCCAACGAATATCGTATCAATGAAGTTTGTTACATTGTCGGCTTCAACTCCTCTTCTTATTTTGCCAAATGTTTCCAGAAACAATTCGGAGTGCTCCCTAAAGATTTCGGAAAACAAAACCAAAATGTTAATATTCCTACAAAAAATAATGAATAAACCCTTTAAGTTTTGATATCCTTGCACTTTCCTCAAAAGGTACAAGGATATCAAATACTATAAAAATTATTTCTGTAAGAAATGTTCCTGCTGTTGATGTACCTTTATCAAATCAGCATCACTTTTACGTTGTTTCGTTCCTCTATTAAAAAACAGTCTCAACATCTTTTAGCTTAAATACCGACCAACAAACATCCATTGGTTTTCTAATTAATATTACCGATGGATCACAACTTATTTTACAAGCCAATAAAATAAGAATGTTCCGTTTGGAAAGTTTTTTCGACTAAAAACTAAATTTATTTCCCTATAGTAACGACATAATCGCTTATAAAAGTTCTAATTTTCATAAGTAAAAAATTAGATTTATTTTGTGTTTTTAGATTAAATCCTCTTTAATTATCATCTGTGATTTAATAGCATGATAATATAAAGAGGATTTTTTGTATATCTCTTTCTACAAATCGATGTTTTAAATAAGCAATATTCAAATTTTTTACAAACAAATTGATACCTTTGTGAGTTTCTTAATCTTTCTAAATAAGATACTCATGGTAAAAATATCTCTCATAACCATTTATTTAATACTTTGCTGCATCTCCTGCAATACAACAAAACATAAGGAAATTAGTCATAATACAGAATTATGTATGAACACCTCAACTATCTTACCAGAATCTGTACATTTTTCAGCAAGATTTAAAATGCTATGGAATGATTTAAGTAAAGAAACTAAACATTTTGAAAATATCGACTCATACATCCCGTCTAAGGATATTATAAATAAACACCACATAAAATTACAAAACGGGGAATATATCTTCAAAGGATATTTACATACCACTCCCCTATTTGATAAGCACGGTTTAGAAAAATCTGGTATACAAATTACCTCATACAATGATTCATTAAACGTTTTCTCTTGCCCATTGAATAAAATTGTTATTATAGCAAATTATCCGGAAATAACATCCATCGAAACCAGCCGACCTATTTTTAAACGATAATTCTAAATTCAACTATATGAAAAAAATTACTATTCTTTTCTTGTTATTATGTATAACTGCCGTATCTTTTTCTCAACAATCAAAAATGTCTCCATATACTCGACATTTTATAAATCAAAAGAAACAAACGTCTCAATCTACTTCTATCCAAAAACGATTTATGATACGTGAAGTTGAAAAAATCGAATATATTAATTCATATATATACTTAAAGAAAGATACTGACCCATCTACCCTCCAAGAATACAATGTAAAAATAAATTCGCAACTCGATTCACTAATTACAGTACAAATACCGGTCAACAAAATTGAGGATATTGCAGCATTGGATATTGTAAAATATATCCAAATAGGAACTCCTATATATAAACGTATGGATATTGCCAGAGATGAAACATTTGTAATCCAGACACAAAATGGGACAAACCTAAATATGCCTTATTTAGGTAAAAATGTCGTTGTAGGTATTATAGACAACGGATTTGAATATGGACATATCAACTTCTATAATGCAGATAAAACAGAGCTTCGTGTAAAACGGGTATGGAATCAAAATACTTCTAATGGTTCTACCCCATCAAATTTTAGTTATGGCACAGAATATACAACAACTCAAGAAATACTTAATGCACAATACGACTATATGACCGAAACACATGGAACACATGTAACCGGTATTGCCGCAGGGGCTGATAAAAGCCAGAATTTTCAAGGTATTGCCGGTGAAGCTGACATTGTTCTTGTAAGTGTTGGTAATGAAGATGTTGACTTATCAAATGCAATTAAATACATTTACGAATATGCCGAATCTGTAAATAAACCATGTGTTATCAATATGAGCTTAGGAACTCATATAGGTCCCCATGATGGAACATCCACTTTCGACCAGTTCTGCGATGGAATGCAAGGAAATGGGCGATTAATGGTAGGATCGGCCGGAAATGAAGGTGATAGACCTCTACATCTATCTAAAAGTTTTTCTTCATCCGATTCTCAAATCATAAGTGCTTTTTATTTCTCTGATCCTGCTGAAACCGGAGAGAAATCCTATATATTACCTTGCGATATTTGGGGAGAAGTAGGAAAGAACTATCAGGTTGAAATTTTTACATACAACAAGTCTAATAAACAAATGAATAAAAGTAAAAAATTCAACGCCAATATATCTAACGGTTTTGGCGAACGAATTGCTTTATCCGGAGTAAAAAACGGGTATGCAAATATTTATACAGGAATCGACCACAATAACAATAAGCCTAACATTTATCTTGAAGTCAGTGTCGACAATCTAAGCGGATATTATGTTGGAATAATTATATCTGCAACTGAAGGAACAGTACACGCTTGGACCCACGACTATTACGGAGAATTTTCCGACCGCGGAATTTCAGAATGGTATGCCGGTGATACAAATTGTACAGTTGGAGAAATAGGAGGGACTGGAAAAAGAATTATATCTGTCGGAGCTTATAACAACCAAGCATATGGTCAAATCGGCTCCATAGCTGATTTTTCCAGCCATGGACCTACTGCTGACGGACGCATCAAGCCCGATATTTCTGCCCCAGGAGCTTTTATCATCTCCTCTTATTCCAGTGCCAACGGTGTAATTAATGATAGTTATTATGGAGATATGCTAACCAATAATCCAACAATTTATAACGGGAAAAAATATTATTATGGTTATATGGCAGGAACTTCCATGTCATCACCATTTATCACCGGAGTGCTGGCAACATGGTTACAAGCCAATCCACAGCTAAATCCTGAAAATGTAAGAAACATTTTAAAAACAACGGCACGGAAAGATAATTATACAGGCGACATTTCTGAAAACGGGAATAATATTTGGGGATTCGGGAAGATCGATGCATGGAACGGTATAAAAAAATGTATCGAACTCGCTGCCCATACAGAAGAAATATCAGCAACTACCCCAGACATCATCTTATATCCTATGGGAAATGGTATGTACAATCTATTATTTGGAAAAGATGACCGACAAGTTTTATTAAGTATCTATCATATAAACGGTAAACAAGTATATCATACTTCTTTCAGTAATATCTCAGCCGGACAATCAGAAAATATATCCTTAAAAAATGCCCCCCAAGGTATATACGTCATCCGAATAGATGGCAAAAACATTCATAAAAGTATTAAGGTAATACAATAATAAAAATACCATTTCACAAAATATTTTTCTACTATTTTAAGATGCCCCCAAATAACCATCCAATTTAGGGGTATCTTATATTTTTATTTATAATCTGTTACAAAACATATATTCATTCTTGCAATTTCAAAAAATATTTTTTTTCTTTGTCAGCACAGTTCAGCACAGAATATACCCTGAGAAACATGAAACTTGCATTTGGACAACAAACATCAAAGGTAAAACAACTGGCCGATAAAATTGCACAAGCAATTTCTCTCGGAGAATATAAAATTGGAGACCTTCTACCCTCTATCAACCGATTGAGCGCTCATTACCAAGTTTCACGCGATACCGTATTTAAAGCATTTCTTGACTTACGTGAACGAGGAATTATCGACTCTACTCCAGGAAAAGGTTATTACGTTACAGATAAGCTTACTCATGTTTTATTGTTACTCGATGAATATTCTCCCTTCAAAGAAGAACTTTATAATAGTTTTATTCGTCGGCTACCCTCTGGATATAAAGTAGACTTGTTATTCCACCAATATAGTCAACGACTTTTTAATACTCTTATGCAAGAATCAATTGGGAACTATAACAAATATATCATCATGAATTTTGATAATGAACAATTTTCAGATATTTTGAGAAAAATAGATCCTAATAAATTACTATTACTTGATTTTGGAAAGTTCAATAAAGATGCATATTCTTATATCTGTCAAGACTTTGATAGGGGCTTATACCTCGGGATGTTATCAGCTATCGATTCCTTACGCAAATACAAAAAACTAGTAATGGTATTCCCTAAATATTTAAAACATCCCCAAAGCAGTAAACAATATTTTATCCAATTTTGTATCGACCATGGATTTTTTTATGAAATATATGAATCAACAGAAGAATGCAACCCGCAACAGAATGTAGCATACTTAATAATCAAACAACAAAATATTGTCGAATTTATAAAAAAAAGCCGGAAACTGAACCTAAAATGTGGTCACGATTTCGGTATATTAGCATACAATGATACTCCATCTTATGAAATCATTGATAATGGCATTACGGCCTTAACAATCGATTGGAGAGAAATGGGAGAAAAAATAGCGGAATTTGTTCTAAATGATCGAAAATATCAAGAGTACTTACCAACTTTATTACGTTTGAGAGGTTCTCTTTAAAATTTTTTTAGTTTTCATTCAGCACAGCTCAGCACAGATAAAGCAATTTTAAACAAACATAAGAAACAATGAAAAAGTATCCAAAAATCGGGATTCGTCCCACCATTGACGCTCGCCAAAAAGGTGTACGCGAAAGTCTTGAAGAAAAAACTATGAATTTGGCCAAAGCTGTGGCTCAACTCATTACATCAAACCTCAAAAACGGAGATGGCTCTCCTGTCGAATGTGTCATTGCTGATAGCACAATCGGTCGTGTAGCTGAGACTGCTGCGTGTGCTGAAAAATTTGAAAAAGAAGGTGTAGGGGCTACAATTACAGTAACTTCTTGCTGGTGTTATGGAGCAGAAACTATGGATATGAATCCTCATTATCCCAAAGCGGTTTGGGGATTTAACGGAACTGAACGCCCCGGGGCTGTCTACTTAGCTGCTGTATTAGCTGCTCACGCGCAAAAAGGACTCCCAGCATTTGGAATCTATGGACGAGATGTACAAGACCTAGATGACAATACCATACCCGAAGATGTTGCTGAGAAGTTATTACGTTTTGCCCGTGCTGCTCAAGCCGTCGCAACAATGAGAGGTAAATCATACCTTTCAATGGGTAGTGTATCGATGGGCATAGCAGGTTCTATTGTCAATCCAGACTTTTTCCAAGAATATTTGGGCATGCGTAACGAATCAATAGACATGAGCGAAATCATCCGTCGTGTAAATGAAGGCATATATGATAAAGATGAATTTGCTAAAGCCATGGCCTGGACAGAAAAATGGTGCAAGAAAAATGAAGGAACAGACTTCAATATCCCCGAGAAAACAAAAACTCGTGAAGAAAAAGATGCAGATTGGGAATTTGTGGTAAAAATGACCATCATTATGCGCGATTTGATGCAGGGTAATCCTAAATTGCGAGAAATGGGATTCAAAGAAGAAGCCCTCGGGCACAATGCAATTGCTGCAGGATTCCAAGGACAGCGCCAATGGACCGATTTTATGCCCAACGGAGACTTTTCTGAGGCTTTATTAAATACGTCTTTTGACTGGAACGGTATACGCGAGGCATATGTTGTTGCAACAGAAAACGACGCTTGTAACGGGGTTGCTATGTTATTTGGACATCTTCTTTCTAACCGTGCTCAAATATTTTCAGATGTACGTACATTCTGGAGTCCCGAAGCTGTAGAACGTGTAACTGGCAAAAAACTTACCGGACTTGCCCAACATGGCATTATACACCTTATCAACTCTGGGGCTACTACCCTCGACGGAACAGGGTGCCAAACTGAAAACGGGCAACCAACCATGAAACCTTACTGGGATATTACAGAAGAAGAAGTAAAAAACTGCCTAGAAGCTACAACCTGGTATCCTGCCAATCGCGACTATTTCAGAGGAGGAGGTTATTCTTCCAATTTCCTATCTAAAGGGGGTATGCCTGTTACAATGAGTCGCTTAAATTTGGTAAAAGGACTTGGACCAGTACTTCAAATTGCAGAGGGCTGGACAGTAGAACTTGACCCGGAAATACATAAGGCCCTTGATGTGCGTACTGATAGGACTTGGCCTACTACTTGGTTTGTACCCCGTTTATGTAACAAAGCTCCATTTAAAGATGTTTACTCCGTCATGAACAACTGGGGAGCAAACCACGGTGCAATAAGTTATGGACACATCGGGCAGGATTTAATTACCCTTGCTTCAATACTACGTATCCCCGTTTGCATGCATAATGTTGATGAAGAAAAGATTTTCCGGCCATCAGCATGGAATGCATTCGGTATGGACAAAGAAGGAGCCGACTATAGAGCTTGCGCTGCATATGGACCAATTTACAAATAAATAAAATCATTTTTATAAACGGTTATCGTGGGGAAATATTTATTTTTCCCACGATTTATTAACCCTTTAAATATTATAATTATGATAAACCGTTTTATTTTGAACGAAGTTTCTTATTTTGGGCCGGGAGCACGCGAAGTTTTACCTCAGGAAATCAGCAGATTGGGCCTTCAAAAAGCATTTGTAACAACAGATAAAGACCTTATTAAATTTGGTGTTGCTGATAAAGTACTCCAAGTACTTAAAAAAGCCAACATCCCTTTTACTGTATTCAGTGAAATCAAACCAAATCCTACAGTATCAAATGTCAAGGCAGGGGTAAAAGCATTTGCTGAATCAGGCGCAGATTTCATTCTCGCTATTGGTGGAGGTTCTTCTATCGATACATCAAAAGCTATCGGAATTATTACAAATAATCCTGAATTTTCAGATGTTGTTTCTCTGGAAGGAGTGGCTCCTACAAAGAAAAAATCAGTACCTATCATCGCTTTACCAACAACAGCAGGAACAGCGGCAGAAGTAACCATTAACTACGTCATCACCGATGAAGAAAACGAAAAAAAAATGGTTTGTGTAGATCCTAACGATATACCTGCCATTGCTATTGTTGATGCAGAATTGATGTATACTTTGCCGAAAAGTTTGACAGCATCCACGGGTCTTGATGCTCTTACTCATGCTATCGAAGGGCTCATAACCAAAGGTGCATGGGAAATGAGCGATATGTTTGAAATAAAAGCTATCGAAATGATAGCCCGTTATCTGGAAACTGCAGTATCTGAACCTAATAATGCTGAAGCTCGCAATGGAATGGCTGTGGCCCAATATATTGCAGGAATGGCTTTTTCCAATGTAGGGTTAGGTGTTGTCCATGGCATGGCTCATCCTCTAGGAGCCATATTTGATATTCCTCACGGAATCGCTAATGCTTTATTGTTACCTATCATTATGGAATATAATGCCCCAGCAGCCCTCAAAAAATACGTTGAGATAGCCAAAGCAATGAATGTATACAGTATTGGCATGACAGACGAAGATGCTGCTCAAGCCGCAATAAAAGCCGTCAAAGATTTGTCTATAAAAACCGGTATTCCTCAACGATTGAGAGAACTGGGGATAAAAGAGTGTGACCTCCCCAAACTGGCTGCATCGGCAATTAAAGATGTCTGTACACCAGGTAATCCCAGAGACGTAACAGAAGAAATCATTTTAAATTTATACAAGAAAGCTTTTTAATCAATTTAAGGAAACAACTGGTAATAATATCATTACAATAGTACTATCTTTATTACCGGTTGTTTTCCTACTAATTCTATAACAAAATGATAACAGACGAACACATTAAAACATTTATATACCAAGCACATCGTTACGGTGATGCCAAACTAATGCTTTGTAGTAGTGGAAATCTTTCATGGCGAATCGGGGACAAAGCTCTTATTTCCGGAACAGGCTCATGGGTACCCACACTTTCTAAAGAAAAAGTATCTATATGCGATATAGCTTCTGGAAAACCTGAAAATGGCATTAAACCATCTATGGAAAGCACATTTCATTTAGGTATCATGTGCTCCCGTCCTGATGTTAATGTTGTATTACATTTTCAGTCTGAATATGCGACAACTGTTGCTTGCATGAAAAATAAACCTAAAAATTTTAATGTTACAGCAGAACTTCCTTGTCATACAGGTAAAGATATAGCCATTATACCTTATTTCCGCCCTGGATCACCAGAATTGGCTAAAAGCGTCATAGATGCTATGAAAGAGCACGATTCTGTATTATTAACCAATCATGGACAAGTTGTATGTGGAAAAGATTTCGATGAAGTCTTTGAAAAAGCCATGTTTTTTGAAATGGCTTGTCGCATTATTATTCATAGTCGTATGGAGTACGATGTACTTACTCCTACCGAAATTGAAGATTTAGAAGTTTATGTATTAGGTAAAATTAGCAAATGAAAAATAACACCTATCTGGCTGCTGATTTTGGTGGAGGTAGTGGACGTATCATAGCCGGTACAATCTCCAAGGGCAAACTTCATATAGAAGAGATACATAGGTTTACCAACCGGCTTGTACAATTGGGCAAACATATATATTGGGACTTTCCTTGCCTTTTTCAGGACATGAAAGAGGGCATGCGATTGGCAGCAAAACAAGGGCTAAAAATCAATGGTATAGGAATAGATACTTGGGGTGTAGATTTCGGTCTTATTGACCGAAATGGAAATTTATTGGGAAATCCAATCTCATATCGGGATAAAAGAACTGTCGGAATACCTGAAAAAGTTTTTGATATTATCTCTAAATCAGAGCATTATCGTCGTACTGGTATACAAGTCATGCCTATAAATACTTTATTTCAATTATACAGCATGTTACTGGAAGACTGCCCACAACTAACTATTGCAGATAGACTATTATTTATGCCCGATTTGTTTAATTATTTCCTTACAGGAGTTGCTGCGAATGAATACAGTATATCTTCTACATCAGAATTTCTAAACGCCAATACTCATACTTGGGATGTAGATTTACTTTCCCAATTAAAGATTCCTCTGCATCTTTTTGGTGAAATCAGGCAACCAGGAACAATTTTGGGAAAACTAAAAAAAGAGATAGCCAAGGAAACCGGATTAGATGAAATCGACGTTATAACCGTAGGTTCCCATGATACAGCAAGCGCAATTGCTGCAATACCGGCAAGCGGGGAAAATTATGCATTCCTCAGTTCCGGAACATGGTCACTATTAGGCACAGAGACGACCCACCCTATACTGACAGAAGAAGCTCGTATAGCTCAATTTACAAATGAAGGTGGAGCAAATGGGAAAATAACATTTCTGCGTAATATCACCGGATTATGGATATTACAGAGGCTAATGTTAGAATGGAAACAATCTGGTGAAGAAGTTGATTATTCCAACATAATAGAACAAGCAAAATTAATCAAAGAGACAGTTCTCATTGATGTCGATGCTGCTATATTTCAAAATCCGGAAAACATGACAAACAACATTCAAAAATATTGTAAAGAAAGAAAGCTGACTATTCCACAAAATAAAGCTGCATTTGTAAAATGTATATGCGCATCTTTAGCCTCTAAATATAAAGAAGCAATAATTGAAATGAACCGGTTAATACCGGAACCTATCAAACAACTATACATTATTGGTGGCGGTTCTCGTAATAGTTTATTAAATCAGTTGACTGCAGATGTAACTGGAATTCCTGTTATAGCAGGTCCTGCAGAGGCTACAGCAATAGGTAATATTTTAACTCAAGCATACGCTAAAGGAGATATTAAGTCTCAAGAAGAAATAACTCAAATTGTAAGAAGCAGTTTCGATACAAAAACATATCAGCCACAATAAAATACTAAATTATTTATGAAAAATGAGTATATGAAAGGATACCCTATAAAAGAACACAAACAGCCAGTAAAAAGATATTGCCAAACCTTAGACTTAAAGAATGAACCTAAGTTAATTGCAGAATACCGTAAAATGCATAGCCAAGGGAAAATATGGCCGGAAATACCCGCTGGTATACGAGAAGTAGGAATTCTTGAAATGGAAATATATCTATTCGATAACAGATTATTCATGATAGTAGAAACACCATTTGACTTTGATTGGGAAACAGCAATGAAACGCCTAAATACTTTACCTCGTCAACAAGAATGGGAAGTATTTGTCTCTACATTTCAACAAACTGCTTCTCAAGCATCATCAAATGAAAAATGGAAAATGATGGAACGAATTTTTCACTTGTACGAATAAAAAATAAAAATTTCAATTATGAAAAGCACAAAAAATTCAATATTTTCCCAAAATGGGATAAATTACACAATTCCATTCATACTCATTACCAGTTGTTTTGCACTATGGGGATTCGCTAATGACATAACAAATCCTATGGTGAAAGCCTTCTCCAAAATATTTCGTATGAGTGTAGTCGATGGAGCTCTTGTCCAAGTAGCTTTTTACGGAGGATACTTTGCTATGGCTTTCCCTGCAGCTATGTTTATCCGAAAATATTCATATAAAGCTGGAATATTATTAGGGTTAGGATTATATGCATTAGGTGCATTTCTTTTCTTCCCGGCAAAATTAACAGGAGAATATTATCCATTCCTTATTGCTTATTTTATACTTACATGTGGATTATCATTTTTAGAAACTAGTGCTAATCCATATATATTGTCTATGGGGCCAGAAGAATCAGCAACCCGCCGTTTAAATTTCGCTCAATCATTCAATCCTATGGGGTCCTTACTAGGAATGTATGTTGCAATGAATTTCATTCAAGCTCGACTTTTACCCATAGATACTGCAGAACGAAGTCTACTTAGCAATGAAGAATTTGAAGCAGTACGAGATACAGACCTTTCAATCCTTATTGCACCATATTTATACATAGGGCTTATTGTATTGATAATGTTACTTATCATATATAAAACAAAAATGCCCAAAAACGGAGACCAATCACACAAAATAGATTTCATCCCTACTCTAAAACGAATCTTTAGTATACGCCACTATCGGGAAGGAGTCATTGCACAATTCTTTTACGTAGGGGCACAAATAATGTGCTGGACTTTTATTATCCAATATGGAACACATATCTTTACAGAACAGGGTATCGATGAGAAAACCGCTGAAGTTCTTTCTCAGAAATATAATATCTTTGCTATGTTGATATTCTGTATCAGCCGTTTTATTTGTACTTTCCTGCTGCGTTATCTCAATCCAGGAAAACTGTTAATGATATTAGCTTTCGCTGCTTCCTGTTTTACACTCGGAACAATCCTCTTAACCAATATATATGGTCTGTACTGCCTCGTCGGAATATCGGCATGTATGTCACTTATGTTTCCTACTATTTATGGTATTGCTTTAAAAGGATTGGGAGACGATGCAAAATTTGGAGCAGCAGGATTGATTATGGCAATACTTGGAGGTTCGGTACTTCCTCCAATACAAGCTTCAATTATAGATATGGGAATTATTGGAAACTTCCCTGCTGTCAATATTTCTTTTATATTACCTCTTATATGCTTTATTGCCATCATTTCTTACGGATATCGTGCTCGATAAAATTATGAGCTTTTTTCAAAAGCGTATTTCATAAAAAATGCACCCCAAAAGTTAAACAAAAAACTTTTGAGGTGCACCTTATATTTTTTCAAGCCTCAGTAAAAAGTATATCGCCACAACAGTAAAAATCTATTCCATATTGATAGAATACCTGGGTTATATCAAAAACAGTCGGCAACAATTTGTCTTACCGTCTGCAAATAATACCTTCATGTCTTCTTCTATCATAGAGATAATATTGATACCAAATCTCTCCACCAATACTTCTACTACTTCAGGATATAAAAATGCTAGCAAAGTCAGCATTGTATGAATATCTTTTATACCCAAACTATACAATGCGAATAATACGATAATAACCTTTTGTTCATATCAAGCAATATTATAACATAAAGCTCAATAATTCCTTTAATTGAAGAGCAAAACTACTACTAATGAGTAACTGCCATTACACAGCCTCACATCCAATGTTCAAGAAATTCCATTGATATCACCTAAAAATAACTTATTATAACGATATTTTGCACATTGGGCTGTAAGTATAATCGTATCTTTAGGTAGAGTTTCCGCAAATTCAGTATAATAACCAACAAGAAGTTGCCAAAAAATTAGGAATCACTTGCCCATCCTTAGAAGGCTCTATCAGAATTAATTAATAAGGGAAAAATAAAAAAATAATATATTCCTATCCTGATTATAAATAACTCTATCATTTACTAAATTTCCCAGAATATATCAAATAAATCATTCGATATATAGTTTTATTTTAGACAGCCATTCACCAACAATCGAATTATATTTTTGCTCATCATTTACTGAATCTTTTAAATACCTATTCAATAATTTCAAATGCAAACTTTCATCAGCAATCAGCTTCTTTAATAGTTGCTTCATTATTATTACCGAATCAGTATCTTGAGAAAATTTAATCTCTATTGATTTATAAAATTCAATAGTAGCAATTTCCGATTCTATCGCCAACGTCAAAGCTTCAACGAGAGAAGTTCCAATTTTTACATTTTTACTGCTATAGGGTTGAGGTAATTTCCCTCCAAGAGCAACGATAGCGTCTCGGACTCCAGCATAATGCTTCATTTCTACCAATGCTATTCCTAAAAGCAATTCTCCAATCTCATCAAACACAGCTTCTTGCTGTGTATATTGCAAAATACTAGTTATTTCGGAATAATCGGAACTTTCTATTGCGGGATATAACCATTCGGGCCGTACTCCATCATTCGGTCTCAAACCTCTCGTTTCCGGCCATTCCACTTCCGAATCGGAATACTTAAGTACATCAACCAAAGCATCGGCCATCCTATCAACATAATTTATCATAATAGTAAATATTTACAGTTATGATATTACAACAAGTTTACGTTCTACTATGTTTACAGCTTTACAAAACAAACTAATACTAACAATAAAAAAGCCCTGAAAATATTATTTTCCAGAGCTTTAAGCGGTGCGGACGGGACTCGAACCCGCGACCCCATGCGTGACAGGCATGTATTCTAACCAGCTGAACTACCGCACCATTTTATTACTAGAACACTCTTGTTCTCATTTGCGTTTGCAAAGATAGACACTTTTTTTTATTCTGCAATAGTTTGAGCAAAAAAATTGGCATTATTTGATTATTTTCTTACTTTTGTATTATCATAAAATGAATAACTCATGAAAAATACTCCAGTAAACTATCAGATAACCAAACAACTAATAGAAAACTGTGGCCTTACAGACTTTGGTAAAGCAACTATTCGAGAAGTCGTTGCAATATCAAACCAATTGGAGCAGGAAACTCACACAGAATTTATACATATGGAAATGGGAGTTCCCGGATTAAAAGCTGCAGAAGTTGGACTAAAAGCTGAAATCAATGCACTAAAAAATGGTGTAGCTTCCATTTACCCCAATATAAATGGTATACCTGAAATAAAAAATGAAGCCTCTCGATTTATCAAAGCCTTTATAAATACGGATATTCGTCCTGAGTGCTGTGTACCGGTAACAGGTTCTATGCAGGGAACCTTCGCATCATTTCTTACTTGCGGACAATGCTTTCCTAATAAAAAAACAATACTATTCATTGATCCCGGATTCCCTGTACAAAAACAACAAATTACAGTCATGGGGTATCAATACGAATCGTTCGACGTCTATCATTACAGAGGAAACAAATTAAAAGAAATTTTAGAAAAATATCTCTCTAAAGGAAATATTGCCGCAATAATATATTCCAATCCCAACAATCCTGCATGGTTTTGTCTAACAGATGAAGAACTTCAAATTATCGGAGAATTATCTGACAAATATGATACTATCGTTATTGAAGATCTCGCTTACTTTGCAATGGATTTCCGTAAAGATCTCGGCAAACCGTACGCCCCTCCTTATCAAGCAAGTGTCTCCCATTATACTGATAACTATATTTTACAAATTTCTGGGTCTAAAGCATTCAGCTACGCAGGACAACGAATCGGTATTACAGCAATCTCCGACAAACTATACCATCGTTCATATCCAGGATTAACCCAAATATATGGAAACGGGACATTTGGTACAGTATATATACATAGAGTATTATATGCTCTATCTTCCGGGACAAGTCACTCTGCACAATATGCTTTAGCTGCTATGTTTAAAGCTGCAGTCGACGGTACCTACGACTTTGTATCTGATATTAAAGAATATGGCCGCAGGGCAAAAAAATTAAAAGATATATTTACAAAAAATGGATTTTACATTGTCTATGATCATGATTTAGACGCTCCTATTGCTGATGGTTTTTATTTCACTATTGCTTATCCCGGCATGACTGGAGGAGAACTCATGAAAGAACTTATTTTTTATGGTATAAGTGCTATATCATTAAGTACAACAGGCAGTAATCAAGAAGGGCTAAGAGCTTGTACTTCTTTCATTAAAGATCATCAATATTCCCTATTAGAAGAAAGATTGAGCCAATTTAAAAAAGATCATGAAATATAGAATAGGCTTGTGTTGTAAAGTGTTCCTCTACAATGAAATAAAAATATTTCATTGTAGAGGAACACTTTACAGGTTTCTTTTTTTTCATTTATTTCCTGGAGAAACTAATTGTCTGCTCTCCAAATTATAAATATGATACGTTTTCCGTCTTACATAAGAAACATTTATATTTTGCAATATCTGAGAAAATGATATATCTGGAAAACAAAAGGTAATATCCGTATATTGACTCCACTCAGCGACAAACTCCTCACCTTTTGGCAAAGATTTCTTTCTTAAATCCCACAAATATATATTATCCAATTCTGGCATTTTTCTTAAAATAACAGTTTTAATATCTTCATAATGTTTCCCCACACAAACCACTAACATACGCTGATGCTCATTTTTCAACAAAGGTTTTACCCGTAATGATCGTGAAATTATATCAACTAAAGCTTTTGACCATATAGCCATCTTTATCATAGAAGAAGTCAACCATCCTGAATGAGGATAATACTTTTTATAAAAAATATGCATCGCTCCATAAAAAGCCTGAATATATTTTATATCATTATGCTTGGTACTCTCTCCTTTATAATGAAGAATTTTTTCTGGAAGATAATAATTTTTATATCCACCTAACACTAATCGATAGGAAAGGTCTATATCTTCCCCATACATGAAAAAGGAAGTATCCAACAACCCACATTTATTCAATGCCTCTTTGCGTAATAACATAAATGCTCCAGACAAAACATCTACACAATGTTGTTTATCTGCTTCAAGATACAAAAGAGAATATTTGGAAAAAAGAGAAGAATATGGAAACAATTTTGATAAGCCAAATATTTTACAAAAAGAAACCCATGGAGAAGGAAAACTCCGTTTACTTTCCGGTAAAAAATTTCCACGTCCATCCAACATTTTTACTCCCACCCCTCCAGCGTCAGAATGCTTCTCCATAAAAGTACACAAATTATGTAATATATCCTCTCCAACTACGGTATCTGGGTTTAGCAATAATATATATTTTCCTTTTGCAAGTTCTATCGCCTGATTATTTGCTTTAGAAAAACCTGGATTCGAGACATTTTCTATAAATATTACTTGAGGAAACCGAGAACGTAAATATTCGACAGAGCCATCTGTAGAGTTATTATCTACAACATATATTTCTGCATTTATACCTTCTATAGCACGGGAAACAGAAGTAAGGCACTGCTCTAAAAAATATTTTACATTATAATTTACAATAATAATAGATATCAGGATATCATTCATATAAATTCTATTTTACCTGAGCATATTTGAAAAATAACAAAATTATAATAAATCTCATTCATTAAAAATGTGGCCCAAATCAAATGCTACAAATATTGTTATTCTTTTATCAAATAACGAAAAATATGGATTCTTAGTATACAAAAAAAAAGCTTTTCTTTTCTATTTTAATTTGCTTTAATAAATTGCAACTTTATAAAAAAAATACAAATAGCAAAAACAAACAATGAAAAAACAATTTATTTATATTACCGAAAGGGCGAATTATAACCATTTTGAAACAATTTTTTCCGTATCATTCCAAAGCCGCCAACGATATGGATTATTCAGCACCTTAGGTGATATCATCACAGGACGATAACGCCCCCAATATATTCCCGATTGATTGCAATCAACTTTGTCCGTTACTAACAGTAACGTACGTTCTACTCCTTGAGCAGGGGTACGAATAATCGGCCTGAAAATCCAATCGACAATTGGGTCAAACCATCGGTGCATTGTAATAATGCCCGTATCCACGACTCCGGGGTCTACAGCATTTACTATAATTTTTTCTCCTTTAAGCCGCTCTGCCAATTCTAATGTAAAAAGAATAACTGCTTGTTTTGATATACCATATGTTCCAAAACGAGTATAATGCTCTTTATCTGGAATAAACATTTTACTGTTGATCTTTCCTATCTGATATGTAAGAGAACCGGTATTTATAATATGGCCTCCTTCCTCTAAAAGAGGTATCACACGCCGAGTAAGTAAATATGTTCCTATATAATTAACTCCTAAATTTTGTTCGAATCCATCAGCCGTCAACAAAAAATCCCGATTCATTATCCCTGCATTATTAATTAACGCAGTAATTCGAATTTTATCCTCATATAATTGTTCAGTAAAGCTTTTAATAGAATTGAACGAAGCCAAATCTAAAGTATAAAGCTTAATATCCGCTCCCCCATACAAAGATACAAGTCTTTTTTTTATTTCCTCACCCTTTTCTATATTGCGACATGCCATCAATACCCGATAGCCTGACCTTATCAATGATTCAGTAAGGGATGCTCCCATTCCTCCATTAGCACCGGTAATAATAATATATCCCTTATTTTCCATACTGATAAAATTTAGCTTTCCGCTTTATCATACGAACAACAATAGATGGAATACATGTAGCTCCAAAAGAAAATAAATAATTTATCCAACCAGGTGTAATACATCTTTTCCCAGCAAACATAGCAGACAAACCCTTACGCGCTAATTTTTTTGTAGGCATAAGAATCCCTAAACGAACTCCAAGCCTCAACAATTCCGGCTTCAAATTATATAAATTAGTCGCAACTCCACCTGGACATACAGCTGTCACTATTACACCTTTATCATACATTTCATTATACATCGCTTTTGACAAAGTACGTACATATGATTTCGTTGCAGCATATACTGATATTCCAGGATATGGTATCTTTGCGGCTAAAGAAGACATATTCAGAATGTATCCCTTTCCCCTTTTTGCCATATCTTCTCCAAAAAAATGACACAGCATCGTTACCGTATAAACATGAAGATTAACTATTACTGACAATTTACCAGTATTTACGTTGATTACATCATTAAAAAAAAATATACCGGCATTATTAATTAAAATCTCAACTACAATATCATTTTCCCGACAATAACAATACAAACTCGAAGCCGCATCTAAATTTGACAAATCTCGATATAATCCCTCAACAGAAACGGAATAATGTATAGATAATTCTCTTGCTACTCTTTGTATTGGTTCCTCTTCATTACTTACTAATAGCAAATTATACCTTCTTTCGGCCAGTTGTCGAGCATATTCATAACCAATTCCTGAACTAGCTCCAGTTACCAACGCTACAGTTTTTCCCTTAACAGCACTCTCCATTTTTTTTCTTATTCTTTTCCAACTCTTTTATAATAGCAGGAGGCAAATTATTAAGATGTTTATGGCAAGCCATTTCTCTACTATACATACGAGCGATACAATAATTAACATGGTCACAGCCACAACGCAATTCTCCTTCACTTTTCATCCGATTTACAAAATCTGGTTCATTTATTAACGCCCGAGCCATAGCCACAAATTCAAATCCTGAATTTAATACCATATCTATTTTTTCTCGAGATACCAGACCTCCAACATAAATCAGAGGTAATTTTAACATTTTCCTAAATTTTAAAGCATCTTCATAAAAGTAGGCTTCTTTAAAAGGTGCATCCGGAATCATCATATGCCCAAACATACGTACCCCATATTTCAACCATAGCTGTTTCATATAGTACGTCATAGTGTAAATAGGCATTTCACCCCTCATAACATACATAGGAGCTTTACTAACAAATCCTCCACTAAGCACCAATGCATGTACCCCCAGTTTCTCCAGCTCTTTTCCTACTTGAAGACATTCGTCAATATCCATTCCCGACTTAAAGCCATCACGCATATTCATCTTCACAATAACAGCAATATCATCTTTAGCTTCTTCAAGAACCTCATTTATGCACATTTGCATAAACCTCATCCGATTTTCCAATACACCCCCATATTCGTCTCGACGATGATTGGTATAAGGAGATAAAAACTGACTTATCAAATAACCATGTCCAGCGTGTACCTCCACCGCATCAAATCCGGCTTCCCGTATCAAACGAACAGATTTTCCAAACTCTTTAGCCATATCTATAATTTCAGACTTACGCATCCCTCTGACAAACGTAGGAGAATAAAGATTAAAACCCGTAGATGCTGATATTGGAAGCTGCCCTGCTGTACTTCTATGAGACATATTACCACAATGTCCTATCTGAATCGATGCAGCTGCTTGCTCTGAATGAATCACATCAGTAATATGCTTAAGTCCAGGTACTATTTCACGGCGTAACCATAGTTGATGAGGAAAAGAAAGTCCACTACGAGTAACTGCGGCGTAAGCTAACGTCGTCATTCCTATACCTCCCGCTGCTACACTTTTATGATAATCATACAATAGTTTAGTTGGCCCGTTACCCGCACACATCCCTTCAAAAGCTGCAGCACGAATAGTCCGGTTACGTAGCGTTAATGGTCCTATCTTAGCAGGTGTAAATAAAACTGAATTTTCCATACTATTTTAATATTATATCTTTTGTAGAAAAAATTTCGATCACTCGGTTATCTTTCCCAATTTTCCACAACAAAAATTCGTATAATCCCCTCTTATCCCTTACTATCTCAATAAATAAAAGGTATTACTCTTTTCCGTTTTTCTTTAACAAATTCTTCTCCAAACATATCTTCATACCGATGATAAATCGCATTTGCCCGTGGAACAAGATTTGCAAAAGTCCAAATGGCAAAAACTGTACCAGCCAATGACCACGTAAGAATTGCAAAACCTATCCATTCCACAATCTCTCCAAAATAATTGGCAGAAGATACATAACGAAACATTCCACCCCGAGGAAGATAGTGTTTTGTATCACCTGGTTTACGTAAATGACGAATAATATAATCAGAACGCATATTAATATACATTCCCATAAAAAATATAAATGTACCAAATATAAACTGTGGTGTATATAGCCATCGTAAAGAGTACATATTTGATGGCGAAAAATAGAAAATCCATCCTCCCTGCATCACAGCATTCAACACATTAAAAACAACTCCCATCAATATGATACTCAAAGGCATTGGGCTTTTACCTTTTAATAAAAAGGGATATATAAACGAACGGTTCAAATAATGTATCTGAAACAATAAAAAAAATATCAAGCAAACAGGTTCGAAACGACGTTCAGATTTCCACCATAATATTCCCATAACAATAAAAACTGGAGCTTCCATTAAAAGCCAGCCCCATTTATTGGGTATCTGAGGTCCCCAATGCCCATTTCTCATAATACCATATCCGGCTTTAACAAAATATAAAGCAATAAAAACTATGACAGCTAAAAAAATCATTCCCCACAAAAGTAGATTATATGCGTGTTCCATACTCAAATTATCCGGTTAACATTTAGAATACAAAAATAAATATAATAATCCAAAGATTTGCCACTATCAGACACGAAAAAAACTTTTTATAACAAAAACGTTTTCTATTTCAAATTATAATAATAAAAAAGCCTCTGAAATTTCTTATTACAAGAAATACAAAGGCTTTTGAAAATATGTATATATAAGTCAGCTCATCAGAATGTCACACCTAAACGGAATCCAAAATTATTCAACCCATCAACTTTATATGTCAAAACTTTTGACTTATTAGTGGCATAACTATAATACAATGCAACGTGAAATCCAAAATTATGATTTGACGTCGGATAAATAGTCATACCTACTTCAGGCGAAGTCGTAAATCCCCAATCATCATCCTTTGATTTATAAACATTATAATAAGATGACATGCGAGCGTACTCTGCCCCTAATTTCAAGGCAACATACGGTTCAAACATATTCCCTGGAATAAAACGATAACGTAGAGATGCTCCAAAAGGCAATTGAAATACTGAATGCTGCTGGTCCATAGTAACAGCTGAATGGTCAGTCATCTGTATAGTTCGCATTGAAATATATTCATTATTTGTATGATAAGCGATAAATGCTCCTACACCAAAATGGTCGGTAAAATAATAACCACCTTCAAAATTCATACCCCATCCGCTGGCAACATCAGCAAACTTATTATTGAGGGGAACATTAAATTGCCAATCAATATGAAAGAACGAATCAGAAACATCCTGAGCTTTCATACCAAAAGGAAAAGCCAGACAAAGCGCCACAAAAAGAACTGCTTTAGTCCATATATTTTTTACTCTTTTCATATGTGCATATTTTATTTTAATTAATTACTCTTGAAATTACCATGTCTGTCCTCTTTTTTTAAGTAAAAAATCAGACAACACTTCATCTATTCTATTTTTTCAGATAAGGTGATTGTATAAACGCTTGATTAACAGCAGTTATGGCCAACTCGGTATTTATCCGATGAGAAGATGACAATAAACCGGTCATGTAAGCATCCCAAATAACAGACAATTTCTTTGTATTAGTAGTTGTCTCATTTACTTCCAAACTAATAAGTTCAGTAAGCAAAGAACCTACATTATAACTATACACTACACGATATGGATAATACCAACCACCCCAATTACCCCAATATCCGGGATACCAATAACCGGGATAATCCCACCACCAATAAGGGTCACTATATCCGGTAAAATAATGAGTATCTTCAACATAACTCATTTGAATACCTAAATCAGCCTGATCCTTCTTATCAACTCGCTGATAACCGCGCTCTTCCATATTGTCGACACAAGCTTCGATTATACGCAATGCATTATCATCTTTCCAGTATTGGGCTTCTTTACTATCTGTAATCAGCAAAATACTATCAGGGATGTAAAACTTGGTAAACGAACCAAAATCTTCAGTCTTGTCATAATCGGTATAGACGAGGAAGTTGTCGTCCAAATCATCCGTATTGGGTTCTTTTTCACACGCTGCAAATAAGAACAATACCAATAGAATAGGAACAAATCTTTTCATATACTTTCTGTTTTTAAAAGATTATAATTAAAAAACTCTTTTGAATCTATAACAATGATACTCCGAGAAAGTTTCATCTTTCTTGTTAATAAGCTTTAACGATATTATTGCAACAAGCACCATTTTATAATGACTTTAACCAAAATATCATTCAAAATTCGAAAAAGCCCCTTCCAAATTTTTTTTGACAATCTATAAAATAGCGATGATATCCAATCCACCAATCATTTTTCTTATTTTTTCAAGTACATTTCATATCAAAAATATTTTCGAGAATTTCAACCAATATTTCATCAAACAAATACTTAATAATACATTTTTATATCAAAATCTTAAAATCGATACAATATTTGACATATACGTTATGTTTTTTTCTACCCTTATCAGCAAGGATATAAAAATATTTTGTATTTTTGAGACTAAAATATAAGATGTTAGTGTGGTAATTAAGATTTTTCTCTCCTATCATATAGAGAAAAGCTTATTTTATAGTGAGATTCTATTATCATGAGTACCAGAATAAAGACAGGGTTGATAGGCCTAGGCCGGATGGGGAGATTCTATTTGGAAGAGATGCAGAAGAGCGGGGAATGGGACATACGCTACATATGCGATGTCAACCCGGGCATTCGGGCATTGGCCGGGGAGCTGTCTCCCGGAAGCAAGATCATCGAAGACGAGCAGGTCATCTTCGAGGACCCTGAAATAGAGGTCGTAGGCCTGTTCACACTGGCCGATTCGAGGCTGGAGCAAATCAGCAAAGCCGTACATTATGGCAAGCATATCATATCGGAAAAGCCCATAGCCGATACCGTCGAGCGGGAATGGGAGGCCGTGCGGCTGAGCGAATCGTCACCGCTGCTCAGCACGGTCAATCTCTATTTGCGGAATTCATGGTACCACCAGTGCATGAAGCACTACATCGAGCAGGGAGAAATCGGGGAGCTGGCCATCCTCCGCATCTGCCACATGACTCCGGGGCTTGTGCCGGGCGAGGGGCACGAACATGAGGGGCCGGCTTTCCATGACTGCGGGATGCACTACGTTGACATCGCGCGGTGGTATGCCGGGTGTGAATACAAGAGCTGGCACTCGCAGGGGATCAACATGTGGAACTACAAGGACCCCTGGTGGATACAGTGCCACGGCACTTTTGACAACGGCGTGGTTTTCGACATCACCCAAGGCTTCGTTTACGGGCAGCTTTCCAAAGACCAGACTCATAATTCCTATGTCGACATCATCGGTACCAAAGGCATTGTCCGCATGAGCCACGACTTCAAGACGGCCGTGGTGGACCTCCACGGGGTCAACCAGACCCAACGCATCGAGAAGCCTTTCGGGGGAAAGAACATAGACCGTCTGTGCCGTCTCTTCGCGGAATCCCTGCGCAGTGGCGTGCGCCATCCCCTGCTGCCCCGGTTGCGCGATTCGGCCATTGCCTCGGAGTATGCCTGGAAATTCTTCCTGGATGCCAAGGAGCACGAGCTGCCTTCCATCGGCAAAGTCCAGACGCTGGAGCGTATCCGGGAGCGGCGCCGGAACATGAAAAACGGTTACGGATTGATCAAACGTTTTTAAGCAAACTATATAAAAATAAATGGTTAACTAAAAATTTAATTATTATGTCTGACATTTCAAGAAGAGATTTTCTCAAGACGGGTGCCGCCGCTCTGGCCGGCCTGACCATCGCCCCGAGCAGCATTCTGGGCAAGAGTTTCGGGCATGTCCCTCCCAGTGACAAGCTGAACATCGCGGCTGTAGGTATCGGAGGCATGGGTAATGCCAATCTGAAAAACATGGAAAAGACGGATAATATCGTGGCCTTGTGCGACGTGGACTGGCGTTATGCCAAGCCTGTTTTCGAGCGTCTTCCCAACGCCAAGAGGTATTATGATTACCGCAAGATGTATGATGAAATGGGCAAGAGCATCGATGCGGTCCTGGTGGCTACGGCCGACCACACCCATGCCATCATCTCGGCCGAAGCGCTGACCATGGGCAAGCACGTGTATTGCCAGAAGCCTTTGACCCACTCGGTATATGAGTCCCGCCTGCTGACCAAGCTGGCCGAAAAGTACAACGTGGCTACGCAGATGGGCAACCAGGGGGCTTCGGACGAGGGCACCGACCTGGTGTGCGAATGGATATGGAACGGTGAGATCGGAGAGGTCACCAAAGTGGAATGCGCTACGGACCGGCCCATCTGGCCCCAGGGTCTCAACGCGCCTGAGAAGGTAGACCGCATTCCCAAGACTCTTGACTGGGACCTGTTCTGTGGCCCTACGGAGGTGATTCCGTACAATTCCATCTACCATCCTTGGAACTGGAGGGGTTGGTGGCGTTTCGGGACCGGAGCTTTGGGGGACATGGCCTGCCACATCCTGCACCAGCCGTTCAAGGCCTTGAACTTGAAGTATCCCACCAAGGTACAAGGCTCGTCAACCCTTCTGCTGCAAGACTGCGCCCCTACGGCCCAACACGTGAAAATGGTCTTCCCCGCCCGGGACAACATGCCCAAGGTGGCCATGCCCGAAGTCGAGGTGCACTGGTATGACGGAGGCATGATGCCGGACCGGCCGGCCGGTTTCCCTGACAACAAGCAGCTGATGGGACCTGGAGGGGGATTGACGATTTTCCACGGGACCAAGGATACCCTTATTTGCGGTTGTTACGGGCAGCAGCCTTACCTGCTTTCGGGCCGGGTGCCCAACGCCCCCAAAGTCTGCCGGCGCGTGCCCAACGCCATGGGAGGAGGCCACGAACAAGACTGGATACGGGCTTGCAAGGAAAGCCCTTCGAGCCGGGTAAAGACCAAATCGGATTTCTCCGAAGCCGGACCGCTCAACGAAATGGTGGTCATGGGGGTACTGGCCGTGCGGCTGCAGACTCTCAACAAGGAGCTCCAGTGGGACGGGGAGAACATGAGGTTTACCAATATAGCCGACAACGAGACCATCCGCAACCTTGTCAAGGACGATTTCAAAATTGTGGACGGTGACCCAAAATTCAACAAAATCTGGACTGACCCGGTCAACGCACAGGCTTATGCCCAGGAGCTGATCAAGCACAATTACCGCCAGGGGTGGAAATTGCCCGACATGCCCAGATAACAGCCGGGGGATTGAGTATAAAAAAAACAGAAATAGAAATTTATAACTTGAAAATCGTATGAAAAAAGTATTTTATTTTGCTGGCAGCATGATGGCCGGTACGTTAATCGCCTGCAGCGGTGGCAACCAGAAAAAGGCTGCAGAAGGACAGACTGCTGAACAAGCAGGTAATGAAGTGGCAGTTTCTTATTCCTCTTCCTTGAAAGCCCCCGAAAGCGACACGTTGAATCTTCCGGTGGATGCGGATGGGTATATCACCATTTTCGACGGGAAGACTTTTAATGGATGGAGGGGTTACGGCAAGGACCGTGTCCCGGGAAAATGGACCATTGAGGACGGTTGCATCAAGTTCAACGGCACCGGAGGGGGTGAAGCCCAGGATGCCGACGGCGGCGACCTTATCTTCGCCCACAAGTTCAAGAATTTCGAGCTGGAACTTGAATGGAAGATTTCCAAGGGGGGGAACTCGGGCATTCTTTACCTGGCCCAGGAGGTGACCAGCACCGACAAGGACGGCAAGGAAATCGTGGAGCCTATCTACATTTCCGCACCGGAGTACCAGGTATTGGACAATGCCAACCATCCTGATGCCAAGCTGGGCAAGGACAACAACCGACAGTCGGCTTCGCTGTATGACATGATACCGGCCGTGCCGCAGAATGCCAAGCCTTTCGGCGAATGGAACAAGGCAAAAATCATGGTATATAAGGGTACGGTCGTACACGGGCAAAACGGGGAGAACGTGCTCGAATATCACCTGTGGACTCCGCAATGGACGGAAATGCTCCAGAAGAGCAAATTCAGCGAAGAGAAATGGCCGCTGGCTTTCAGCCTGCTCAACAACTGCGGGGGAGACAACCACGAAGGGTTCATCGGATTGCAGGACCATGGGGATGACGTATGGTACCGGAACATCCGCGTGAAGGTGTTAGATTGAACATATTTCCAAGACTGACTTTTTTTTTAACCGGGGAGCCTGTTTGCCCTGTAAACAGGCTCTTCAAAAAAATCTACGACATGAAATTCAAAACTTTGTTATTTATGACTGCCATGACGGTCGTGGGGTGTACGGGAAAGCCTGTTTCAGAAGCCGGAGAGGCTCCGGCCGCAAAGAAGGACATCAACATTCAGTTGTACTCGGTCAGGGACAAGATTCTCCCGGACTTCAGTAATCTGGACAGCCTCCTCTTCCAACTGGCAGAGATGGGCTATACCGGAGTGGAAGCAGCCGGCTATAACGACGGCAAGTTCTACGGCCGTACCCCGGAGGAATTCAAGGAAGCCGTGGAGAAGGCCGGAATGACGGCCCTCTCTTCCCATACCGGACGGGGACTCAGCGCTGAAGAGCTGGCCTCGGGCAACTTCCAGGAAGCGCTCAAGTGGTGGGACCGGTGTATCGCCGACCACAAGGCCGCGGGGATGAGCTACATCGTCACTCCGTGGATGGACGTGCCCGGGAGCCTGAAGGATTTAGAGACCTACTGCCGGTATTATAACGAAATCGGGAAACGCTGCCGGGAAAACGGGCTCCTGTACGGTTACCACAACCACGCCCACGAGTTCCAGAAAGTGGAGGGCGAGACCATGTATGACTATATGCTCAGCCATACCGATCCCGAGAACGTCTTCTTCCAGATGGACGTGTACTGGGTGGTACGGGGACAGAACAGCCCGGTGGATTATTTCAACAAGTATCCCGGACGGTTCAAGATCCTTCACATCAAGGATGAGAGAGAAATCGGACAGAGCGGAATGGTGGGTTTCGATGCCATATTCCGAAATGTGCAGAAGGCCGGAACCCAGGACATAGTCGCCGAGATTGAAAGATACAGCGGTGAGGTATTGCAAAGTGTCAGACAAAGCTTCGACTATCTGAATCAGGCCGAATTCGTCCCTTACAATTTTTAAAAAATATAAAAATGTTAAAACGGTTTTTATATTGTAATAAAAACCGTCTTTTTGAGAAACACTTCATACTTTGAGAACAAAAAATATGAAGTGTTTTTTATGTACATATAAACGACCTCTCCAAAACTTTTTCTATTTTCAAATAATAACAAAAAGTTGTATCTTCACAGCGAAAAAATACATTTTTACAAAATGGAGCCCTTTCACATAAAAAATAATTAGTAAAAAGAGTATAAATTGTAATCTCTACTTTGCAAAATTGTATTTTTTATATACATTTGTGCCGCATTATAATATTGTGAAGTGGAAGCATTTTTTAGGACACACAAATATCTGGTTGAGCACACCAGTTCTCCGGTTAAAAGAGAATTGATGCAAGAAATTAACTGGGATAACCGGCTTATAGGAATAAAAGGAAGCCGGGGAGTAGGTAAAACTACATTCCTCCTTCAATATGCAAAAGAAAATTTCGGTACTGACAGATCTTGTCTATACATAAATTTAAACCATTTATATTTTACAGAACGAACCTTAGCTGATTTTGCAGATGAATTTCGAGTAAAAGGAGGTAAGACTCTACTTATTGATCAAGTTTTTAAATATCCCAATTGGTCTAATGAACTTAAATATTGCTATGATAATTTTCCTGAATTAAAAATTGTGTTTACCGGTTCGTCTGTCATGCGACTAAAAGAGGAAAACCCGGTACTTTCAGGATTAGTAGACTCATACAATTTAAGAGGTTTCTCATTTCGAGAATATTTAAATTTAATGGCCGGAACAGATTTCCCCTCATTTAAATTAGAAGAACTATTAGATAATCATACAAAGATAGCCGAAGACATATGCAGCAAGGTAAAACCCTTAGCATATTTCCAAGATTATTTGCATCATGGATTTTATCCATTTTTTTTAGAAAAACGAAATTTTTCTGAAAACTTGATAAAAACCATAAATATGATGATGGAGGTAGATATATTATTCTTAAAACAAATAGAACTTACATATTTACCTAAAGTACGAAAATTACTTTACTTACTATCGATAAATGCTCCTTGTGCTCCAAATGTAAGTCAATTGAGTAAAGAAATACAAACATCAAGAGCCACAGTAGTAAATTATATAAAATATTTAAAAGATGCACGGCTTATCAATATGCTTTATCCAATTAATGAAGAATTTCCGAAAAAACCGGCAATGGTATATATGCATAATACAAATCTCATGTATCCGATGCGTCCTTCTCAAGTAGGAGAACAAGCGGTAAGAGAAACATTTTTCTACAACATCCTGCATAAGGACAACCGGTTGAACAAAGGAGAACGAAATGCTCAATTTTTGGTGAATCAAAGATATAATTTCAGAATTGAAGGGGAAAATATCCGAAGAAGGGTTAACCCAGACTTATATTATGCCGTGGATATGATAGAGACTGGATACGAAAATAAAATTCCACTCTGGCTCTTCGGCTTTTTATATTGATTTAAGTAACGAGATTCTCAAATTTTCAAATATAATTTAGAATATGACCAAACAAAAAAAAATGTTAACCTGTGACGGTAATCAGGCAGCAGCTCATATCTCGTATATGTTCAGCGAAGTAGCTGCTATTTACCCCATCACACCCTCCTCTACTATGGCAGAATATGTAGACGAGTGGGCTGCCGCAGGACGCAAAAACATCTTCGGCGAAACTGTATTAGTACAGGAAATGCAATCAGAAGCAGGAGCTGCAGGAGCCGTTCACGGTTCATTGCAAGCCGGTGCATTAACAACCACCTACACGGCCTCTCAAGGATTACTGCTAATGATCCCGAACATGTACAAAATTGCCGGTGAATTTCTTCCGTGTGTATTTCATGTTTCGGCTCGTACATTAGCATCTCACGCTCTTTGTATTTTTGGTGACCATCAAGATGTAATGTCTACACGCCAAACAGGCTTTGCTATGTTAGCCGAAGGTTCGGTTCAGGAAGTTATGGATTTGGCAGGGGTAGCACACTTATCTACGATCAAAGCAAGAGTTCCTTTCGTTAATTTCTTTGACGGTTTCCGTACTTCTCATGAAATACAGAAAATCGAAATGCTTGAAAACGAAGATTTAGCTCCGCTTATAGATCAAAAAGCTCTACAAGAATTCCGTGACCGCGCATTAAATCCAGAAAAGCCAGTGGCACGCGGTATGGCTGAAAATCCAGATACATTCTTCCAACACAGAGAATCATGTAACAGTTACTACGAAGCTGTTCCTGCTATCGTTGAAGAATACATGAACGAAATATCCAAAATTACCGGCCGCAAATACGGATTATTCAACTATTATGGAGCAGAAGATGCTGACCGCGTAATCATTGCCATGGGCTCAGTTACAGAAGCAGCTCGTGAAGCCATAGACTATCTGATGTCTAAAGGTGAAAAAGTCGGATTAGTGTCAGTACATCTATATCGTCCATTCTCTGCAAAACATTTCTTAGCTGCAGTCCCCAAAACAGCCAAGAAAATTGCAGTCCTCGACAGAACCAAAGAACCAGGTGCAACTGGTGAGCCATTATATCTTGATGTCAAAGATGTATTCTATGGACAAGAAAACGCTCCAGAGATTGTAGGTGGACGTTATGGATTAGGCTCTAAGGATACTACTCCTGCCCAAATTCTTTCTGTATTTGAGAATTTAGCATTACCGATGCCTAAAAATAACTTTACTATCGGTATCGTTGACGATGTAACTTTCACATCTTTACCTCAAAAAGAAGAAATTGCTCTTGGAGGAGAAGGCATGTTTGAAGCTAAATTCTACGGATTGGGTGCAGATGGCACTGTAGGGGCAAATAAAAACTCTGTAAAAATCATTGGAGATAATACAGACAAACACTGTCAGGCTTACTTCTCTTATGACTCAAAAAAATCTGGAGGTTTCACTTGTTCTCATTTACGCTTTGGCGATAGCCCTATACGTTCCACTTATTTAGTAAATACTCCTAATTTCGTAGCTTGCCATGTACAAGCATACCTTCGCATGTACGATGTAACACGCGGATTACGGGAAAATGGAACATTCTTACTGAATACAATCTGGAGTGAAGAAGAATTAGCAAAGCATCTACCTAATAAAGTAAAACGCTATTTTGCTCAAAAAAATATCTCAGTTTACTATATCAATGCAACTCAAATTGCCCAAGAAATAGGATTAGGTAATCGTACCAATACCATATTACAATCGGCATTTTTCCGCATTACAGGAGTAATTCCTGTTGATTTAGCTATCGAACAAATGAAAAAGTTCATCGTAAAATCTTACGGAAAAAAAGGAGAGGATATTGTAAACAAAAATTATGCTGCAGTTGACCGTGGTGGTGAATATAAACAACTGACTGTAGACCCAAGTTGGGCCAATCTACTTGATGATGAAATCATTGCAAATAATGATCCAGCATTCATCAATGAAGTAGTGCGTCCAATCAATGCTCAAGATGGGGACCTTCTTCCTGTTTCTGCATTTAAAGGAATCGAAGATGGAACTTGGCCACAAGGTACTGCTAAATACGAAAAACGTGGTGTAGCAGCATTTGTTCCAGAATGGACACCAGAAAATTGTATCCAATGTAACAAATGTGCTTATGTTTGTCCTCATGCTTCAATCCGCCCATTTGTACTTGATGCAACAGAGCAATCTGGAGCAAATTTCCCATCTATAAAGGCCGTAGGTAAAGCATTTGACGGTATGACATTCCGCATGCAAGTAGACGTCTTAGACTGTTTAGGTTGTGGTAATTGTGTCGACGTATGCCCCGGTAACAAGAATGGCAAAGCTTTGGCAATGAAAACTCTTGAATCTCAACTGCCTGAAGCTAACAACTGGACATACTGTATTGATAATGTAAAGAGCAAACAACATTTAGTAGATATCAAAGCTAATGTAAAAAATTCACAATTTGCCACTCCACTATTTGAATTCTCTGGTGCTTGTTCTGGTTGTGGTGAAACTCCATACGTAAAATTAATTTCTCAATTATTTGGAGATCGTGAAATGGTTGCAAATGCAACAGGATGCTCTTCTATATATTCTGGATCCATACCCTCAACACCTTATACTACAAATGAAAAAGGCCACGGGGTTGCATGGGCAAACTCATTATTTGAGGACTTCGCTGAATTTGGCATGGGTATGAGTCTCGCTGTTGAAAAAATGCGTGAACGTATTGTTAAACTAATGAATCAAGCCATAGAAAGCGATAATTGTCCCTCTGAAACCAAAGAGCTTTTTAAAGAATGGATCGCAGATAAAGATAATACAGAACGTTCCATTGAGCTTGAAGCCAAAATTACTCCTATCGTAACAGCTAATGCTGATAAATGTGATATTTGTAAAGAAATAGCGTCTTTGTCTAAATTCTTAATCAAAAAATCTCAATGGATTATTGGTGGTGACGGTGCTTCTTATGATATCGGATTTGGAGGACTCGACCATGTATTAGCATCCGGTAAAAATGTAAATATCCTAGTATTAGATACTGAAGTTTACTCTAACACAGGTGGGCAAGCATCTAAAGCTACCCCTGTAGGAGCAATTGCCAAATTTGCTGCAGCAGGTAAACGTGTACGTAAAAAAGATTTAGGTCTTATAGCATCAACCTATGGATATGTGTATTGCGCACAAATCGCAATGGGTGCAGATCAAGCTCAAACTTTAAAGGCTATCCGTGAAGCAGAAGCTTACAACGGTCCGTCTATCATTATTGCCTATGCTCCATGTATCAATCATGGCTTGAAAAAAGGTATGGGTAAGGCACAAGCTGAAGAAGCTGCAGCTGTTGAATGCGGATATTGGCATTTATGGCGCTATAACCCAATGTTGGAAGCCGAAGGCAAAAATCCATTCACACTGGACAGCAAAGAACCTCAATGGGATAAATTTGAAGACTTCCTTAAAGGCGAGGTACGTTATGCATCAGTAATGAAGCAATATCCTCAAGAAGCAGAAGAACTCTTCCAAGCAGCCAAAGAAAATGCAAAATGGCGTTATAATAACTACAAACGTTTAGCAAAACAACAATGGGGAATAGATCAGGACTAATTAGAATCTTGATACAATAAATAAAATGGAGTATTTCTGACAGAGATACTCCATTTTTATTTATTACACTATACAACATTACCTATTTTCTGCATTTAACAAAAGGAAGAAATAAATGCATAAAAATGCGCATTTTGATATAAAATCAAATAAAAACTATTTATTTGTTATTTTTATCACAAAAATACTTGCAAATATCAAATTATTTATTGTACATTTGCATCGAAATGAAAGAAACATATCATTTTGATATAAAACCGAATCAAAGATGATAATCCAATTAGAACTTATAACTATATAAAAAGAATAATACAATGAATGTACAAAATGTATTAAGCGAGCTGAAAAGACGCTTTCCGAATGAACCTGAATATCATCAGGCTGTAGAAGAAGTGTTATCAACTATTGAAGATGCTTATAATGAACATCCTGAATTTGACCGTTTCAATCTAATTGAAAGACTTTGTATACCTGACCGTATTTTTTCATTCCGCGTAACTTGGATGGATGACAAAGGAAAAGTTCATACCAACATGGGATACCGGATACAACACAATAACGCTATTGGTCCATATAAGGGAGGAATTCGTTTTCACTCTTCTGTAAACTTGTCGATTTTAAAATTTCTTGCATTTGAACAAACATTCAAAAATGCTTTGACAACACTTCCGATGGGTGGAGGAAAAGGAGGTTCAGACTTCAATCCAAAAGGGAAATCTGACACAGAAATTATGCGTTTTTGCCAAGCTTTCGTTACCGAATTATGGCGTCACATAGGTCCAGAAACCGACGTTCCTGCGGGAGATATAGGTGTAGGAGGACGTGAAGTAAGCTATATGTATGGTATGTATAAAAAACTTGCCCGCGAAAACACAGGGACATTCACAGGCAAAGGCCTTGAATTTGGAGGCTCTTTAATCCGTCCAGAGGCTACAGGATACGGTAACGTATATTTTCTTCTCGAAATGTTGAAAACTCGTAACATCGACATTAAGGATAAAGTTGTTACAGTTTCAGGCTCGGGGAATGTTGCTCAGTATACAGTAGAAAAATTGATTAGCTTAGGGGCTAAAGTCGTTACAATGTCCGACAGTAACGGATACATTTACGATCCAGATGGTATTGATGAAAAGAAACTCAAATACATATTTGAGCTTAAAAACCTTTATCGTGGACGTATTAAAGAATATGCAGAAGAATTTGGCTGCAAATATGTCGAGGGTGGACGTCCATGGAATGAAAAATGTGATATTGCCATGCCGAGTGCTACCCAAAATGAATTAGATGGAGATGACGCACGCGCTTTATTAGCAAACGGCTGTATAGCTGTATCAGAAGGAGCTAATATGCCGTCGACTCCTGAAGCAATTGATGAATTCTTGAAAGCAAAAATTTTATATGCTCCGGGTAAAGCTGCTAATGCAGGTGGAGTCTCAGTCAGCGGTCTCGAAATGACCCAAAATGCAATTAAGCTAAGTTGGACCAAAGAAGAAGTTGACGCTCGACTAAAACAAATCATGTTTGATATCCACTCCCAATGCTGCCGTTACGGAAAAGAAAGCGATGGATATGTAAATTACGTGAAAGGAGCTAATATTGCAGGATTTATGAAAGTAGCTAAAGCAATGATGGCACAAGGTGTGCTCTAAAAATATCTGCTCTCAATAAAAAAGAACTCAGAGAAGGGATATCTCTGAGTTCTTTTTTATTAAGAGCATCTTATACTTAATAATCGATATTTAAAACTATAAATTAATAATATTTATCTAGTCATATACCAAAGAAGCATTAATACCATTTTTATAAGCAGCCATTATCTCTACAAATACATCCGTCTCAAATAAACTATCTTTTAAATTTTTCCAATATGCAAATTGGGTGGAAATGAATCATATCCTAAAGTATGTTACTTCACCTTTCTATTGCTCTCTTTCATACAAACAAATTTCAACGGTCTTACATTTGTCATAAACTAATTGCAAAATAATTCAAACTATTTTACCCCCTTATCTTTAAGAATCTAAAATTTATAGATAAATATTTTATATCTACTCACCTTTACACTTATATTTTAATGTTAATCCTTTTCAAAAAAAGGAAATACAAACAAAATAAAACATCTTTCTGGAACCATCACAAACCCAAATAGTCTGTAACAACAGGGAAAAGTTTAGAAAAGAACAATAATAAATATCTATATCAAAAAGTAATACATTAACGAGACAGCAAATAATTTTTTAAGACGTTAGAAGGTATCACAAAACGGAATTCCAAATCTTTCTATTCAATTTAATAAAATATACCCCTAAATACTCTCTACAATTTTTACCGACTATGAAGATAATCTTTATTTATCGGATTCTTTTAGCTCTTCCAATTTACTTATAAAAACACTAATCTTATTCTTTAAAGATTCCAAATCTCCATCTAATAGCGCTAAAAACTCTTTAAATATTAACTGCATATTTTCACAAGTTTTATATTCTTCTGAAGGTTCTGTAAAAGTTTGGGAAACAAGTTCCTCACGCTCCAGATAATCACCTGAACTATTTTCTTGGTTCCTATTTTCATCCGTTAACACAACCTTTTTCTCAAAAAAATCTTCAATCGACAAGCCATACCGATTACAGATTTTCAATAAAACACCAATATTCAAGTTCCCGCCTCTAACTGCTTTTCCAATAGTATTCTTATCTATCTTTAAATCAGCAGCTGCAGCTTTATATGTAATCCCTCTTTTTTGAAGAAATTCTCTAAAATTATCTCCAGTATAGCTCGTACGAATTATTTTCGCCATGTTAAAAAATCTTTAACTAATAAATATCTACTGATTTTATATACAAATACAAAACTAAATTGTTAGTTTTGTACTTACTAATATACAAATTTTTAAGGATATAAGCATGTGTGCTTTTCTCTTTCAAATTTGTAAGCTAAAAAACAACTACTTATTTCATCACTATGGAAAAGGCACTATTAGACAATTTAAAGGAGTTACAAGAAAAATGTGAAGAAAGGCATATAAATTATGGGTTGTTCATTTGCGACAGGCCTCACTCTGTAACGGGAGCCGCAAACTTTACATTAGAGGAAATTTCTATCATGATAGAAAATATTGCAAGATCTCTTCCATTAAAGCACATTCAATTCATTCAACATATTTTGTCATTAGTTGCCAAAGAAAAACAACACGAAAAAAACAAAGCAGAAGTTAACTAAATTGAAAGTTCTTCACTATATTTTCTATCAAAGTTTCATCAATGAAAATTCATATTCAAAATTGGGAGTAAAAATATCACGTTTGAGAAAGTTTTTTATCTCAGAAATAGTCCAAAAACGGCCTTCTGTAACCTCATCCAAATCAGGAATTATAACTCCATTATATATTGTACGATAAGAATTAACCAATTCTCTTTCTATATCTGATTCAAAAATATAGCGGAACCATAATTGTGCCTCAAAACCAAATATTCCTAATTCTTCTCGGCTCTCTCGATAAAGTGCGTCTTCAATTTTTTCTCCGTAATTAACATGCCCACCTACAGCAGTATCCCACTTTCCTGGTTGTATATCCTTCTGTTCTGACCTTTTTTGCAAAAACAACTCTCCTTTCTCATTAAAGACATGTAAATGAACAACTGGATGCAAAATCTTCGATCCATTATGACACTCATAACGAGTAGTTTTCCCAATGGTGTTTCCATTCTCATCTATCACCGGAAAATATTCTATTGTCCTCATATATATCCAATTTATTCGGGAAACAAGGATAGGCCTCCTGCCATTGAATCCCTAAATTTCTGTACAATAATTTTTAAATCACTATCTACTAAATTTTCACCATATTCATCAAAAGACAACCTAAAATTACATCCATCTTTCCAATCTGAACATCCATACGCAGTTTTTCCCTTTATAATATATCCTTTTCCACACACCGGACACAAGATAGGTTCTGATTGAATTTCCTGAATACTTTTACCCTGTGTATCTTCTTTTATGGAAGAGAAAAGCTCATTTTTCTTTTTTTCTTTAACCTTCCGCCCTTTCTTAGTAACCGTATCATTTTTCTCTTCCTCTGTGTTAGACACCTGCACTCCTAAAGGAGTCTGTATCGTAATTGAACGTACTGCTTGGTCATATTTTACTTTGTTTACAATTTCCGCAACCATAAGCTTCAATTCTTCCAAAAAATCTTTAGCACGATATTCATTACGCTCTATCCTGCGAAGTTTATTCTCCCAAATACCTGTCAATTCAGCTGATTTTAATAACTCTTCATGAATAATGGCAATCAGTTCAATACCCGTTTGTGTCGCTAATAAATTTTTCCGTTCTTTACGAATATAATTACGCTTAAACAAAGTTTCTATAATAGCAGCTCGTGTTGAAGGTCTACCTATTCCATTCTCTTTCAACGCATCTCTCAATTCATCATTCTCCACCAACCTTCCTGCAGTTTCCATAGCTCGTAATAATGTAGCTTCTGTATAATATTTCGGAGGTTGAGTCCATTTTTCACTCAACGCCGGCTCATGTGGTCCACTCTCCCCTTTTACAAAATCAGGTAAAACTCTCTCTTCATCTCCATCCTTTTCCTCTTTTTCTACATCCTTTTCTTTTTCAAAAACTGTTCTCCATCCAGGTTCAAGAATTTGCTTTCCTGTCGCTTTAAATTCTATATTTCCAACCTTACCCAAAACAGTTGTTGTTGCAACTCTGCAATCAGGATAAAAGGCAGCAATAAATCGCCTAACTACTAAATCATATACTTTACGTTCATTGTCAGTTAGATTACTCGGGCGCACATTTGTCGGTATAATTGCATGATGATCTGTCACTTTGGAATTATCAAAAACTTTTTTTGATTTTGGTAAGTTACTTCTCCATAAAGGATTTATTAACGGTTCATATACCTGAGATGTCTGCAAAGCTTGCAAAATATTGGGAACTTTCGGATATATATCATCACTTAAAAAAGTCGTATCAACACGCGGATATGTAGTTACTTTCTTCTCATAAAGCGACTGTATAAGTTTCAATGTATCTTCGGCTGAATAAGCAAACTTTTTATTACACTCTACCTGCAATGATGTCAAGTCAAATAAACGGGGAGGTGATTCTTTTCCTTGTTTTTTTGCAATATCGACTACTTCAAAAGGGACTCCTTGTACCTGCTGCAAAAAAACTTCACCTTCCTCTACCGTAGAAAACCGACCTTTCGTTACAGAAAATACTGTATCTCTATATATAGTTTTCAATTCCCAATAAGGTTGAGAAACAAAATTATCGATTTCTAATTGGCGATTTACAATCAAAGCCAATGTCGGAGTCTGTACTCGTCCTATAGAAAGCACCTGACGGCTCTGTCCATACTTTATCGTATATAAACGGGTAGCATTTATTCCCAATAACCAATCGCCAATCGCTCGTGACAACCCTGCTTCATACAGCGTATTGAATTCTTCTTGTCGTTTCAAAGATGCAAAACCTTCCCGGATAGATTCTTCAGTCAAAGATGAAATCCATAATCGGTATACTGGACATTTACAGCCAGCCTTTTGCATCACCCATCTTTGTATAAGTTCCCCTTCCTGCCCCGCATCACCACAATTGATTACAGCTTCTGCTTCTGACATCAGCTTTTCTATAATTGCAAACTGCTTCTCTATACCTTTATCTGGTATAAGTTTTATACCAAAACGCGGAGGAATCATCGGTAATGTCCATAAAGACCATGATTTCCATTGCGGAGTATATTCGTGCGGTTCTTTCAGTGTACATAAATGTCCAAAAGTCCAGGTTACCCGATAACCATTCCCTTCGTAATATCCATCTTTTTTAGTTTTCGCTCCTACAATATCAGCTATTTCCTTGGCTACGCTGGGTTTTTCTGCAATGCAAACTCTCATTTTGATTTCCGTTTCATAACACAAAAATAAGATTTAATTTTTATCCAAGAAAGGGATTATTCAAGACAATTTCGCACAAGAAATTACATCTCATATATCTTAGCCTTAAATCACTTATCCACACCATAGTTCAATATAACACTTCATTTCTGAAAAGAAAAGTTTTTTTGGTAAACTATATCTTTAAGAAACACATTACTTATATTTTCTGTCTCCGAACATAATTCTTGTGAAGTCAAAGGACGACCAAGAGATTGTAACCGCATCATGAATCGACGAGTAATAAATAAATCAGTCTGAATGTCTGGAGTCAATCCAAACTGGTTAATATATACTTGTCTCTGTTTCCTCAACACTGCGTTTTCTCGCATCAATATTTGAAGGTCCTTATATTTTCGATTAAACTTATCCATTTTATAAGAAAAATTCTGTATCGATAATGTATCTGACGGAGTTTTCATTCGCAAAGCACAAGAAACCAATTCCTTCTCTTCAGGATTCAATTCTATTCCATATTGGGAAAAATCTGATAAAAAATCATTGACTGTCCAACTCATTTTCTCTCTAATAGGCAAAATATGTTCCAAATAGTGAATAAACAATTTATAGTCTGCTGCAGACAAAGACAACTCATCATGACGAGGCAAAGTACCTAAAAAGGTATAAAAAGAATCAGGTAAACATCTTCCTTTATTTGCTGTATAATATTGCTCATAATCAAGCATGTGTCGTCCATAAACATACCATACATTCATTTTAAGAAGATGTGATATCTTACATGATAGTAAATTTTCCTTTTCTAATTTCTCTATATTCTGTAATTTCTTCTGTAAATTCCACTTTTCCTTCATATCAAATGAATCAGGAGATAAAGAACGCATATCTTCAGCATACTGCTGTACATCAAATAAATCAAAATTTCGGTAACACTTCAACTCATTATTCTCTTGACCCAATTCTCCTGAATAGTTTAAATATCGCGCTTTAGATTCTATTTCTTCTAAATTCAACACCGGACGAGTAAGTTCGTCCATATCAGCATACACCACTAATTCTTTTCCTGGTTCAAGATAAAAATTAATATAACCATCCGGTAACAACAATACTTGCTGCACAGGATAATATAACTCCATTTTTACCTCAAAAGAGCCATCATCATTAAACTTCACTGGAATATTTTGTACTTCTGTAGTTACTACATTATCCAAAACAATTACTCCTTCTCCCCATTTCAATCTAGGATGATAACCCCGTATATAGCCTCTTAACACTGCAGTATCTACTCTCAATATTTTTCGATAATCTTGTTCTCGATTTTTCTCTCTTTTAATCGGGTATTGGGGAACAGACAAAACTTTATTTCCTGATTCAAGCTGTATATCTATTAATCGTATCGGTTTCTTTTGAATTTTCTCAAATATATCTACAATTTTTACATCATCCGGTAAAGCTGGAAAATCGACAGAAACTTTTGCTACTCCTAACTCTGAAAATTGAAATTTCCGACCTAAATCAATACCATCAGCTTCTATTGCTTCCCATTCTTTTCCCGAAGACGGATCTGACAATGTCAAACTTCTATCAACTACCGTCCACTGATTGGGTAATCCTTTAAAATTAAAATAAAACCTAGTAAGATCTTTTCTCAATTCTACACTATCTATAGATATCACAGATGTACTACGTGCCTTCATTTGAGGAAAATGAATAACTCGTGCATCAACAGATAAAATAAACAATTCCAATACAAATAATAAATATACAGTCTTTTGCATTCTCTTTCTATTTTAATAAACTTCCTAACTGTTATCCCCCCTTACTCCTAATAAAAATGAAAATAAAAAATCTCCTCACACATCAACATCTTTTCCATCTTTAAAATCGAATTTGGAATAAATATATTTCTAAAAAATTATAACTGTCTTTATAAATATATTAACAAAAAATACCCATTTCCAGTTCATCAATGGAAATGGGTATTCATATTTATATGCTATAATTTTTTATTAACTTATCACCATAAGCTCATTTGCGACAGATCAGGCTTTATCTCTGTCTTTTCTTCAACAAATTCTTCCTTCATCTTTTTCTCTGCTTTTCGTTTTTCTATCATATCTGGAGTATCTGGCAAAGTTGGTCTCATCCAATTTTCCTCTTCTGGTTCTTGAACTACTTCTCCAACTCCCCTATTTGAAAGTTGTTGCTTCATCTCTTTTACCTTTTTTTCGAGAGCAGATATTTCTAACTTATAATCTTTCTGACTTTTTTCCGATTCTTTCAATGTACTCTCCAACTCTGAGATATACTGCTGTAAATTAGCTCTCTCTCGCCGTTCTTTCTCCACATTATCCAACAAATCCTGACGTTGAGTCTTCATTGCCGAAAGCATATCGTTCGCAACACGCAATTCGTGTTTTAACTGAACCAACTCTTCCTCTTTTCCTGACGAGATTTGCGCCACAGCTTCTTTTTCTCTTAAATTAGCATCCTTAAGCTCATCTATTTTCTTTAATAATTTTTCATTATACTGCCAAGCTTCATCTACTGTATCTTGCAACGTTTTCACCTTCTCTTTCAAAGCTTCAAGTTCTTCTCTATCGTCAGAAATGTGCTCTTCTTTCTCTTTTTCAAGAAGTAATCTTTGTCTTTCCTGCTCCTTAGCAACATCTAACGCTTCTGTTAACTTTTGTTGGAGTTCATCAAGTTCTTTATTCAGTTCATTTATACGTATATCATTTTTTTCTGATTTCTCTGTTGATTCTTGAACTAGGACATCCAAATGCTTTTTATATGTTTGTTCGTTACATTCAATTCTTTTAAGCAAATTTTCTTTTTCTATCGATAATTTTTGTAACTCAGTATTCAGAGATTCAACTTGTACAAAATACTGGGATATCTCCTTCTCTTTATTACCTAGATTTTCAGATAGTTGCTCCTCTTTGCGACGGAACTCAATAACTTGGTTTTCCTTTTCTCCCAACATGCGAGTCAATTCCTCTTTTGCATGCAAAACATTAGACAAACCTTCATGTACAGTATCTAATTCATTTTTATATCTTCTTTCTGTCTCGGCCAATTTATCATTTAATTCTACTAATAGTGAATCTTTTTCTGCAGATTTAGCAATTAATCCATCCTTCTCAACTATCTGACGAGCGAGTTCATCTCTGTCACTTAATATTTTCTCTATATTATGATTTAATTCAGTCAATTGCTCCTGATAACGGCTTTCTACACCATCCAAAGTCTGCTGTAATTGTTGCAAACGAACTTCTTGTTCCTGATTTATAATAGACAATTTTTCCTTATCAGCTAATTGTTTCCCTAATTGCTCATTTGCATTTCGGATATCCAGAACTTCCTCCTGCAACTTTTCTATCTGTTCCTGATAAGACGTTTCTGTCTCGCTTAACTTCTCTTGCAAAGCTATCACCTGCTCAACTCTCTCTCTGGCCTCTCGTTCTATCTGCTCTTTTTCCTCAAGACGATATTTCAAGTTTTCATTTTCTTCACTTAATTGTCGCAAATCTTTTTCCAAAATCTGTTTAGAGGCTACGACATTTTCAATCTCTTGAGACAAATTCTGTAAACTATCTATTTTCTGTTTGTATTGTTCTAATGTAATCGATATCTCATCTCTTTGCACTGTCAATTCAGTTATTTTAGACTCTAATCCTGACAGCTCAGCCTTTAAACGAACACATTCTTCTTGAGTATCTTTATCTTGCACTTCCGCCACCTTCAATTTATTGAGCAAAGCATTTTTTTCAATATCTACTTGCTCCTTCTCTGCCTCAAGTGTCGTTATTCTCATCTCCAACTCGTGTACTCTTTCATTCAAAGCACGCTTTTGCCTCTCTGCACTTAGCTGGGATTTTTGTATTTCTTCTTTCTTTAAATTTATCTCTTTTACTTTCTCCGTTAATGACAATATTTCGCTTTTGAATTTTCCCTCGTCTTTTCTCCACTTCGAAGCTCCATCCTTTTCCAATTTACTATATATAAATTTTATATAATCAGTAAACGGTTCCAACAAATGAGAATATATATTTCTCTTCTCAGCCTCCTTATCTATACTTTGACGTACAATCTCTGGAATAGAACTATTTATTAATTCCGACATTTTATCAAGCAAAGACGCTGGTATCTGTTCATTCATTAAAGCTTTAAGATACTCCTGATTGTAAGTATCATCCTCAACTTTCGTCTCCGTAAGTTGCAAACTTTTACTTGTTTCTTTTTCTCCTTCATTCGCTGGCCACCACGCCTGCATTGATTTGAATAGTTTTGACATCATTCAGTCTTATATAGTGTTAGTATTTTCTGTTCTTTCTACAACAATTCCGGGTTTCAACACCAACCCAATATTCTTCTTTCCATTAATTTTGACTACTACCGGCTTTTCGAATTGAATTACTCTCAAAAAACGAGTTTCTTCTTCTGCCTCAAAACCTTCAAGATACGCCTCATCAAAAAAGCCATCATTCATAAAAGGATTTATAGTAAAGTATCCTACTCCAAATGAAGTCAGATTCTGAAAAAAATGGGTTCCCTGGCTTGGTTCTATTCGATAATTTTTCAACGCCGACTCCACAATTAAGCGAGCATTGGATATATGGGGCCATTTCACCGGAATACCCAAAGCCGTATCACTCGATCCCCATCGTCCAGGACCAACCAATATATAGTTTTTGCCTTTCTCTACGAATCTTCGGTTTATCTTCTCTATCTCACGAGCAATCAACATATTGTTCGACGAACTAAAATCTTTCGTCTTCACATACACAATATGATACAAATCATTCATGATACCATGCCCAAGAGCCGAATTGCTTTTCAATATCGTCTGTTCATCAGGCAAATCGAAGACTTCATCGTCACGCATTTCTTTCGTATCAACAATAGGACGTATTTGTAACCAATATAAAGTTCCTTGTTTATTTTCCTCACTTGGTAATGTACCCGCGAACTCTATTTCCACATGACGCCCCATTTCTTTTGAACCAAACTCAAGCATCATAGATAAAAGTTCAGCTAATGGAAATGCATCATGCTGTAATATATTTGCAAAGGTAACGACTTTTCTGCCCCCGTCATAATATCCGTCTCGCATTATTTGGTCATATGGGTCAAAAGTTGATACCATCAACCGTAAAGAACCATCCTTTTCAGCTTCCCGCATATGGAGTTTCAATAAATTAAAACTATCATCCACTGAAAAAGATTCTTGCATATTTTTTAAGTCCAAAGCATAAAAACGAGTCTGAGTATCACTTAATGCTAAATCAAGAGTGCTGGTCTGTAACACGTTCCGAGGATGCTTTGGCGAAAAACGCAGACTTCGTCCTCCATCTACAATATACTTGCCCAAACCTACCGCCAAATCTACAACTCCGTCTTCAGCTTTTTCATCATTGATAGGATAGTAATTCAAAGAACGCCCCACCCCAGAGAAAGACGGGTAATATCGGTCATCATATTGTGTTCCAACAACCTCCTGCAAAATAATAGCCATCTTCTCCTGATCTATCACATTCGAAGTTGCTGTCATATATGCTTTACTATCAGCATAAAATACAGAAGCATATACTCCTTTAATCGAATCACTCAACATCCTTAACATTTCATACTTATCTTCCAAGTATGGAATCATATAAGTCGAATATATACCAGCAAATGGCTGATAATGAGAATCTTCTAAAAGGCTCGAAGATCGTATGGCAATCGGGCGTCTCACGACATCAAAAAAAGCAAGAAAATCTTCTATTAACTTATCAGGTAACTTAGCTCTTAAAAAGTAACGTAGAATTTGGTCGTCGGGCAAGTCCGATAGTGCTACTTGATACAGATTATTTGCCTCCATAAACTCATCAAATATATCTGTACATAATACAACTGTCTTAGGAACAGTAACATTCACACCTTGATAATCTTCCAGAATCGGATGCCGTTTTATCAAAGAATCAATAAAGGCCAATCCTCTTCCTTTACCCCCCAAAGATCCCTGCCCAATACGAGCAAAATTTGAATATTTGTCAAAACGATCACGTTTGAATACAGCCACAACCCCCCTATTTTTCATTTTCCGATATTGGACTATAGCATTAAAAATCAATTCTCGGACTTCCTGAGATTCACTAATATCGGTAAATGCTTTTCGTCTAAGTAGTTCTGCAATAGGAAACATCGCTCGAGAATATAACCAACGCGAAATATGATTACGAGAACCATGAAAATAAAGTGAATCATCAGGAACTGACATAATAGTGTTTTGCAAATCTTTTAAATTACGCACAGTATATAAAACTTCTCCACTATCAGGGTCCACAAATTCAAAATCTCCAAAACCAAAATTACGTAAAATAGTTTTACGCAAATCAACGGGCAATTTTTTTGAGTTTTTATCTAAAAAACATGCATTAAGATTCAACGCCATGGTTTGGTTTTCTATTTCTGACGATTCTATAATTATAGGAACAAATTCATCATGTTCTCTGACATAAGAACAAAACTCTATCCCAGCTTTTTTATCTTTAACACCATTATGTTTAAAAGAAACATCCGATACAATTCCCAATACATTATTGGAATATTTATTATAAATCGCAATAGCCTCCTCATAAGTACGGGCCAGTTTTATCTTAGGACGTCCCCTCATTCGCAACATTTGTTCATGTTCATTTAATGCTTCTGTTGAAAATATCTGAGATTGTTTCAACACAAATTTATACAAATGAGGCAATATCGATGAATAAAATCGAATAGAATCTTCTACCAACAAAATCATTTGTACCCCTACCGATTTAATATCTTCCTCAGCATTCATTTTATCTTCAATAAGCTTGATAATGGCTAATAACAAATCAGCATTACCCAACCAACTGAAAACATAATCAACTCCACTTAAATCCTCATTACCTATACGCTGCGACACCTCTCTTGAAAAAGGAGTCAGAACAACAATTGGAATATCTGGATATTTCTCCTTTATATTTTTACATTGCTCAAATGTATCACTTTTCTCTATACCCGGCATAGTTATAACCAAATCATAACGCTTGCTTGATAGCTCATAAAAAGCATGATCAAAATTATTTACCTGCTTTACACGAGGAGGAGAGCTTAAATTCAGAGAAACATACTCAAAAAAAATCTGTTCATCCACCCGTCCATCTTCCTCAAGCATAAATGCATCATAGCGACTGGCAATAAGTAACACATTAAAAATGCGTTTTTGCATTAAGTTAGCAAAAGAGGTATCTTTGAGATATAATTGATTAAAATTCTTCGTATCCATCATCAATACAAGGGTATTTTTCTTACAAATTGTCAGAATAAATTAATAATCTTTAATGTTCAAATTTAGTAAAAATAATTTTTTTATCCACATAAATAACTAAATTTGCAATAAAGGTATTGCTGAAATAATAACAGCTATACTCAAACATAAAAAATAACCATTAAAAACACAATGTCATGAATATCGATAACATTGTATCCTCATTAGAGGTAAAACATCCTGGAGAACCTGAGTATTTACAGGCGGTGAAAGAAGTTCTTATCTCCATAGAAGACATTTATAACCAACATCCTGAATTCGAAAAAGCTAAAATTATAGAACGATTGGTAGAGCCAGACCGTATTTTCACATTTAAAGTTCCTTGGATAGATGATAAAGGAAATGTACAAATTAATCTTGGTTATCGTATACAATTTAACAATGCTATCGGCCCATATAAAGGTGGCATACGTTTTCATGCTTCTGTAAACTTATCTATCCTAAAGTTTTTAGGATTTGAACAAACATTCAAAAATGCATTGACAACTCTTCCCATGGGTGGAGCAAAAGGAGGTTCCGATTTCAGTCCTCGTGGTAAATCTGATGGTGAAATCATGAGATTTTGCCAAGCTTTTATGTTAGAATTATGGCGCCATATCGGCCCTGACACAGATGTTCCAGCTGGGGATATAGGAGTTGGAGGACGAGAAGTCGGTTACATGTATGGTATGTACAAAAAACTAAAACAAGAAAATACCGGGACATTTACTGGTAAGGGTTTAGAATTCGGAGGCTCACTCATCCGACCTGAAGCGACAGGATTCGGAGGGCTTTATTTCGTAAAACAGATGCTTGCAACAAAAGATATAGACATAAAGGATAAGATTATTGCCGTAAGCGGATTCGGAAATGTTGCATGGGGAGCCGTAACAAAAGCTACCGAATTAGGAGCAAAAGTAGTTACACTTTCTGGTCCTGATGGATATATATATGATCCTGATGGCATTTCCGGAGAAAAAATCGATTATATGTTAGACCTTCGCTCATCTGGGAATGATGTCGTTGAACCTTATGCTGAAAAATTTGGAGTACAATTTTTCCCAGGGAAACGCCCATGGGAACAAAAAGTTGATATTGCACTGCCCTGCGCTACTCAAAATGAACTCAATGAGGACGATGCTCAACAACTTATTAGTAATGGGGTTATTTGCGTAGGTGAAATTTCTAATATGGGTTGTCGTCCCGAAGCAATCGATTTATTTATCAAAAATCGCATTATGTATGGACCAGGTAAAGCTGTCAACGCTGGAGGAGTAGCTACATCAGGACTCGAAATGACCCAGAATGCCATGCACATCAATTGGAGTGCTGAAGAAGTCGATAACCGTCTGCATCAGATTATGAGTGATATTCATACTCAATGCGTAAAATACGGAACAGAAGAAGATGGTTATGTCAATTATATGAAAGGTGCAAATATCGCTGGATTTATGAAAGTTGCAAAAGCTATGATGGCACAAGGAATACTTTAGTCAAAAAGCATCTTTCTAACAACAGTATGCAAATAAGGGTGAATCTCAACGTCTTATATAAAAAAGAGATTCACTCTTAATTTTTACAGAAAATATAACCCATTCTCCCGAAGAGATTTCCATAAAGAAGACCGAAGCAGTTCATCGAAACTTCTACCATGTTGTATTCTAAAATCTTTTTCCCAGTCGATTAAAGTCAGCTTTTCTTCATGAGGGAAACGAACAGCACGTAAATGTTCAAGTAACCATTGTCCCCATTCAGACTTTAAACGAAAAACTTGAGACTCTGAAGAAGTCATAATAATGAATTCAGATACAATCACTTTTTTACCTTTTTTGGTACGTTCATAATAACGCATCCAAGGCAACGTTTTTGATATCCAAACCAATCTTCGTTGCCCATCTTTTGCTATTGTATCTAAACTCTTATCTAATAACCGCTCAATATAAGTAGGAGGAATAGTTGTTTGAGGAACAGGAGTATCGAACCACTTATATAATGGTAACTCAAAACCAACCCCTCGCATATAATTATATAAAGAAATACGTAAACCCTCACCAAACAAATCGTGGTCAGCTCCTGCTGTATCTACAAAATCAATATCATTACGTGCAAATCCACCAAAAGGCTTTTCTGTTATTTTTACTGCATATTTTTCCGGATGACAACCTACAGGGCTATGTGCTGTCATAGCAAATCGATGCCAAAATCCCGATTGTACTAAACCATTCATAAATAATTGACGCACAATCTCTAAAGAATCAATAGTTTCCTGAGCTGTCTCCGAAGGAAATCCATACATTAAATAGGCATGTACCATAATACCTGATTGAGTAAAGTAATCAGTTACTTTGGCTACTTGAGGAACAGTAACCCCCTTATTTATAAGTTTCAACAAACGATCTGATGCAACCTCCAGTCCTCCAGAAACAGCAATACAACCAGAACGCTTAAGCAAACGACATAAATCAAGTGTATAACTTTTCTCAAACCTGATATTTGTCCACCATACAACAACTAACTTCCGACGAATGATTTCTAATGCCAATTCTTTTAATAAAGCCGGAGGTGCAGCTTCATCAACAAAATGAAATCCCCTTTCACCTGTTTGAGAAATAAGAGCTTCCATCCGATTTGCTATTTCCTGTGCCGTCAATGGTTCAAACCGTCCTATATAATCAAGAGAACCGTCACAAAAAGCACATTTCCCCCAATAACAGCCATGAGCCAAAGTTAATTTATTCCAACGCCCATTGCTCCATAAAGAGTGCATCGGATTGGTCATTTCAATAACCGATAGGTATTTATCGAGCAACAACCCCGAATAGTCCGGGATACCTCTTTTGCTCATCGGAATGTCTGAAAAACTATTATTATTCACATAAACAACATCTTTCCCTTTTAAAATATACGTTCTTACATAATCCGATTCTCTGCCAATCAATAATTGTTTCAACGGTAATTCTCCATCATCAAGAGTAATATAATCACAATACAAAAACAACCGTGCATCAGACAGTTGTCTTAATTCTGTCGTGATAAAACCACCTCCTATCTCAACCTTTATTTGAGGATAATTTTTCTTTATGTATTCACCACAGCGTAATGCACTATATAAATTCCCTGGAAAAGGTACACTCAATGCCACCCAATCAAAAGTATATGAAGATAACCAATATTTTAATCTCTGTATAAGTATACGGTCTATATAAGTATATGGTTTTAACAACTCATTATATAGATCATCAAAAGATGAAGCCGACCTGCCTAACTGCTCCGCATACCGGCTAAAACCGAAATGTGCATCTACCGCTGCCACCAAGTGAGAGATATCTTCAAGATATAAAGTCACTATATGACGAGCTTTATCTTGTATCCCCATAGTTCCAAAGGCCCACTCCAGATCCTCTTCTTCCGGACGAACACCAGCTACCGGCAAAAAATCACCGTTACAAATCAAATGTGCTAACGAGGGCTCTCGTCCCTGTAAAAAAGCAATCGCCAAATCTATCGTCGCAATATATTCTTCCTTAAGGGATATAATACGTTTCAACATTTCATCTTCCAAAGAAATCTGAAGAGTGGATATTTCTTCGAATAAGTCCGATAACCCTGATGAAGAAAAGAGATGAAGAATCACTTCAAGACTTAAATCAGCTTGTCTTGACTCAATATCCAAAGTATTTAAAAATCCCTTAAGGTAGGCTGTAGCCGGATAGGGAGTATTCAATTGAGTAAAAGGAGGAGTTATAAGCAATATCCGGGACATAACCATATATTAAAGCTTAGATTCATATCTGCAAATGTATTATATTAGCAGCATATCTGCAATCAAGTATAGTGAAAAGATAAACTAAACATATCGAACCATTCTCTCTGCCCGATTGTTTCTAATGCTAAATATTAATTGCATAATAACATGAAAACTGCCATACTACCATATCTCATCATTCTGTTATTTTGTATATCTTGTTCTCCAGCAAGAAAAGATAAAATTATATATTCCTGTAATAGTTATACAGTATATGAAAATCGAGTCACACAAGGGAAATTTAAAGCCATTGCCACATCTCCAAATGAAATTATCTCGAACTACCAAAGCCCAGTAAGTCTCTCTTACTCTCCAATCATTGAATTCAAATTCAGTATCAACAGCAGAGATAATGAACTCCCTATTGGAGAAAATCATAAAATTATTATCCGCCCTCAAAATGGTAAATTTATATCTCCCATTTTATCTTTCGGGGAAAAAGATTCCACAGGAGAAACTAATAATAACGATATTCCAAATACGATTCCTGCCAATACAGCTTGGACTGTGAGAGTCGACATGAACCACATGTTAAAAGCTTTCAAAGAACAAGGCTTCTACAAGACCCCTACAAACGATATCATTTACAGTAATGATTTCAAAGGTCTATATATCGCGGGAAGTGGAGAACCTCTTACTTGGGATTTTGAAAATTTATATAACAAAGAAGAAATAACTCTTACGGACAACGACGGTAACGGTGTATACGAAACAACAATACGGCTCAATACACAAGACAATACCACAGATAAATTTTCCGAATGGAAACGACACAATAATCTCAATCATTATCCCCGCTACCAATCCAACCAACTACTTATCGACGCACTTTACAATATGGCTCTGGATGAACTGGTAGACAATATTCGTCAAGATGGAACCTTCCGAGCAGGAGCAGCATGGGATGGTGTCTGGACTCGAGATATAAGTTATTCTATTTGGTTAGCTTTAGGATACATAAATCCTGAGGCTTCTTCAAAGAGTCTAAAAGCAAAAGTGAAAAATGGACGAATTGTACAAGATACAGGAACCGGTGGCGCGTGGCCTATATCAAGCGATCGAGTTGTATGGAGCATAGCTGCATGGGAATTATATAAAATCACAGGAGATAACAATTGGCTGAATTATGCATTCGATGTCATTCAAAAATCTGCCCAAGACGACCAATATACCATAAAAGATTCTCAAACTGGTTTGATGAGAGGGGAACAGTCTTATCTCGATTGGAGAGAGCAATCTTATCCTCGCTGGATGCAACCAATAGATATCTATCAATCTCTCTGCTTAGGCACAAATGTAGTGCACTATGCCATGTATTCCATACTGGGACAAATGGCCCAATTATTAGGAAAAGACATCTCACCTTACACACATCAGGCTGCACTATTGAAAAAGGCGATCAACCAACATCTATGGATGCCGGAAAAAGGATATTATGGCGAATACTTATATAACAGCATATATCCTATACTATCTTCTGGAGCTGACAACTTAGGTGAATCTTTAAGTATTCTCTCAAATGTCGCATCACCACAACAAGCCAAACAGATAATTTCCCATATTCCTATAACTGAGTTTGGAACAACCAGTATATTTCCTCAACTCAGCAAGATAAAACCATATCATAATAATGCAATATGGCCTTTTGTCCAAGCATTTTGGAATTTAGCTGCAGCCAAAGCAGAAAACGAAACAGCCGTAGTAAAAGGATTAGGGTCTCTCTACCGTGCTGCCGCACTTTTTACTACACATAAAGAATTATTTGTTGCATCAGATGGAGATTATAAAGGCTCCGCTGTAAATTCTGATAAAATGTTATGGAGCTTATCCGGAAATATCGCTATGATTTATCGACTTTACTTCGGTATGAATTTTGAACCAGATGGAATACGCTTCAGACCTTTTGTTCCTTCCAGTATTAATGGAGAAAAACAAATACAAAAATTTCTCTATCGAGATGCTATACTATACTTAAAATTAAGTGGTACAGGAAATAAAATTACGGAATTTCGAATCAATGGGAAACTGACTTCTGAACCCTTTTTCCCAGCAAATTTAACCGGAAAACACAAAATAGAAATTGTTTTGGCCAATAATAAAATTCCTTATCAAGAGGTTAATGTACAAAATATAGAATATATGCCTGAAACTACAGAATTCAGTTTCATGCCTAACGATACTACCATAAAAATAGAAAACTATACACACCCCAATGAATACGAATTATACCTCAACGGGATTTCCCACGGCAAAATAAATAATGAAATGTTTAAAATATATCCTTTAAATACGTTTACTCAAGTTGCTATTGTTCCTACCAATAACCAAGGATATACCGGATTTACAGGAAAACCTATCATATACCTCCCTCCAAACGAAGAATGGATAATAGAAGCCGAAAATCATATACGTCCATCCAAGCATAATCATGATGGTTATTCTGGCAAAGGATATATAGAAACATCTACATCTTTAAATTCAAATATAACTTTCGAGGTCGAAGTTCCTACATCTGGAACCTATTATATTGATATCAGATATGCCAATGGAAACGGCCCTATTAATACAGAAAACAAATGTGCCATACGGACTTTATTCACTAATGGAAGACCTACGGGGCCCATTGTCATGCCACAAAGAGGAAAAGACGAATGGTCAAATTGGGGATATTCAAATCCAGTTATGTCTGTGTTACATGCAGGTAAAAATACAATATCAATAATATATATAAAACCTCAGGACGAAAACATGAATGGTGAGACCAATATGGCTTTAATAGATTTCATCAGGCTTAGAAAAGGAAACCAACGGCCTTTGATACGCCTATTCCCCCCTATCATCTTCCCTAAAAACGATTAACAATAACAATAAATTATGAAAAAAACAACTTTAATAAGCTACTTTTTAATTGTATCATTAATTACAAACGCAGCGATAAAAATAGATCGTCTCGAACCTGCATTTTGGTGGACTGGCATGCAAAATAAAGAACTTCAAATTATGGTATACGGACCGAATATAGCTCAATGTGAAGTCTCAGTAAAATATCCAGGTATAACCCTTGACCGTTGCATAAAGCTAGAAAGTCCCAATTACTTATTTCTTTATCTTACTTTGAGTGATAATCTAAAACCTGATTACTTCGACATATATTTCCGTCAAGGAAAACAAAAAACTAAATATCGATACGAACTAAAAGCCCGTAATATAAATCCTGAATCAAGAAAAGGATTCAGTGCCTCAGATGTATTATATCTTATCATGCCCGATAGATTTGCAGACGGTGATCCCAAAACAAATGTCATACCGACAATGCGATTTCCTGCACCAGTCGACCGAAATGATCCAAATGCCCGGCATGGAGGAGATTTACAAGGAATCGAGCAACATCTTGACTATATACAAAATTTGGGAGTAACAGCTATCTGGCTCAATCCAGTACTTGAAAATGATATGCCCGGAGGTTCCTATCATGGATATGCAACAACAGACTACTATAAAGTAGATCCTCGCTTCGGGACAAATGAATACTACAAACATCTCATTGAAAAATGCCACCAAAGAGGCATGAAAGTCGTAATGGACATGATTTTTAACCATTGCGGTAGTGAACATATATGGTTTATAGATCGTCCCTCTCATGACTGGTTTAATTTTCCAGATGGTTATGTACAGACTTCTTATCGACTAACTCCTCATTTTGACCCTTATGTATCACAATATGATAAAGCCATTACAGAAAAAGGTTGGTTCGTCCAAAGTATGCCCGACCTTAACCAACACAATCCTCATTTGATGAAATACCTAACACAAAACAGCATCTGGTGGATAGAATATGCCAACATCGACGGGATACGTATGGATACACATCCTTATGTATTCTTTGATTCCATGTCTCAATGGTGTGCTGATATAATGAAAGAATATCCTAATTTCAATATTGTAGGCGAATGTTGGTACAATACTGAAGCTGGCTCAGCTTACTGGCAAAAAAATAGCATACTTGATCCATCCAGAAACTCAAATCTGAAAAGTGTAATGGATTTTCCTCTGCAAGGTCTCGTACGTGACGCCTTTATGCAACAAACCGATAGTTGGAATGGATTAAACAAAATATACGATAGAATAGCAATGGATTTCATGTACTCAGACCCAATGTCTGTTCTCATTTTCTTAGACAATCACGATACCGACCGTTTTCTTCTCAATGAACCAAAGAATTTAGGATTTTTCAAACAAGCAATTGCTTTCCTACTAACAACCCGAGGCATCCCTCAAATTTATTATGGTACAGAGATTCTAATGCATGGAACTAAACAAAAAAGCGACGGCCTGATACGGCTTGATTTTCCCGGAGGATTTCCAGACGATAGAGTAAACGATTTTTTATCTTCCAATCGTACTCCAATGCAAAATGAAGCTTTTGATTTCATCAAAAAAATATTACAATGGAGAAAAGGAAAAGAAGTCATATCAAAAGGGAAAATGATACATTATATGCCAACGAACGGATTATATGTATATCAAAGAGAATATAATGATAAGAAGGTCATTATCATCATGAACGGAAACGATACTACGAAAACCATATCTATGACTCGTTATGCTGAAATACTAAAAGGGATAAAATCCGCTCCTGATATTATATCCGGAGAAATAGTAACGCTTTCTTCTGAAATGACATTTGCTCCAAGAGCATTGTATATTCTCGAAATAAATTAAAAAAACAAAAAGATAATCATTGAAAGCAGTGAAAAATAAATGTATTTATAACTGCTTTCAATGATTATTTTTATGTAACACGCCATTTCATAATATTAGAATATACATTTTTCACCTCACTTCTTCAAATTTTTATAAAATCTTTATGTGTTTTGTATTTATATTCCCTAAAATAATACATAAATTTGATACGAAAAACATAATCAAAATATGCAAAAAAATAAACGGAATTATGCTATATATATAATTATGATGGCTGTCTTTTGCAGTCTGATTTATTTGGCTATCTCTAATGGGGAACGGTTCAGTCATTTACAATCAGTACGTTCAAATACTGATATATCTCCATTTACCATGTTTCTCAACATTATTGTCGAAAATTTAAGCCATCCTCTCACTATACTCTTATGCCAAATAATCGTGATATTATTCACAGTTCGTATCTTTTCTCAAATCTTCAAATATATCGGGCAACCCGGAGTCATCGGAGAAATTGTTGCAGGAATAGTACTCGGCCCTTCCCTTTTAGGCTATTTCTTTCCTGAATTTTCAGAAACTTTATTCCCCCTCAATTCGTTACATAACCTCGAACTTATCAGCCAAATAGGACTAGTGCTTTTTATGTTCGTCATTGGCATGGAACTCGATTTCGGAATTTTGAAAAATAAAATAAATGAGACATTAGTTATCAGTCACGCAGGTATCGTAATTCCCTTCTTCTTAGGTATAGTATCATCCTTTTGGGTATATGAAGAATATGCAGCTGCACAAACTGACTTTCTCCCTTTTGCTCTATTTTTAGGAATATCAATGAGCATCACAGCATTCCCAGTTCTTGCCCGTATTGTACAAGAACGAAATATGACACACACACCTGTAGGCATCTTATCATTAGCATCTGCAGCAAATGATGATGTCACAGCCTGGTGCCTGTTGGCTGTAGTTATAGCTATTGCCAAAGCTGGAACATTTGTAAGTGCACTATATACAATAGGGCTTACTCTAATTTATATACTACTTATGTTCTTAGTCATACGTCCATTTTTAAAAAAAATTGGGACTTTATATGCAAACAAGGAAGTTATTAACAAATCTTTTGTCGGTTTCATATTTTTAATCTTGATTATTTCCTCGGTAACGACAGAAATCATCGGTATACATGCTCTCTTCGGAGCATTTATGGCAGGAGTTGTAATGCCCGTCAATTTCGGTTTTCGTAAAGTTATGATGGAAAAAGTTGAAGATATAGCAACTGTATTATTTCTCCCTCTCTTTTTCGCATATACCGGCCTCAATACTCAAATTGGACTTATAAACTCTCCCACCCTCTGGGGAATTTGCATTATGTTTATATTAGTATCAATAACCGGAAAGCTAGGAGGTTGTGCATTAGCAGCACGTTCTGTCGGAGAAAATTGGAAAAACAGCTTTATTATTGGAACTTTAATGAATACTCGGGGGCTAATGGAGCTTGTAGCCCTGAATATAGGAAGAGAAATGGGCATTTTACCCCCTGAAATTTTTGCTATACTGGTTATTATGGCATTAAGTACTTCTTTTATGACAACTCCAATGCTTATCGGTGTTGAAAAATTATACCATAAAAAAATAAACTTAAGCCAATACCAACGAATTGTGCTCTCTTTCGGGCGACCAGAAAGTGGAAAGTTGCTCCTATTTATAGCTCGTATTTTATTCGGGAAACAACTAAAACAAATGAAAATTATAGCAAGTCACTATACATTAGGTACTGACTTGGCACCAGTAAAGGCTCTACAATATGCTAAAGAAAGCTTTGCTCCTATTATGCGAGAGGCATCAAAACTACATCTAAAAATAGATAAAAGATATAAAGTTACCGATAAGCTGAATCAAGAAATCATCCAATTAGGAAACGAAGAACATACAGACCTTTTACTCTTAGGAGCAGGTCCCCGCTTCATGTCAGAAAGCTATAATTTGGAAAACAAATCTGAACACTTTAATATCCCCGTCATTTCCCACTTTGTACATTTCCTGAAAGAATCTCCCCTGCATTTACCAGGCATATTATTACGAGAAAAAATAGAATCTATTATGTCTAAGGTCAACTGTCCAGTCGCTGTATTTGAAAATAGAAACTTTAAAGGAGCCTCCCGCTACCTATTTATTCTTGATGGAGATAAAGATAAATTTTTATTGGATTATCTCGATACAATATTCAGTAATGGAGTATCCAGAATAACTCTTTTATTAGTAGACAAGCCATCAATAGGTAGTCTCTTAGAACAAAAAATCATAAAAGTAAAAGAAGAATATCCAAATAAAATCATTACAGCTCCCTTAATGTCTGAAAACACCCGTTTCTCTACCCAGAAAGATATTCTATTTTTAAGCTATGACACCTGTAAAAATCTATCTTCTGACACAAGAATATATGCAGAGTTCCCCTCTTTTCTTGCTATACGCCCCGCAACAGAGAATAGCAACAGATCTTAACTGTATCTTTACTAAACAAAAGATACCGGTATAATCCCTATTCCTGGCAATTCTGTCGATATAATTTTTCCCTCCTTTAGCTCGGCACCTCTAAAGCAATCATTAGTAATAAGCAAGTTTCCATCAAGGTCTGCCCAATCGGCCAAAGGAGAAAGTTGTGCTGCCGCACTAATAGCGCAAGAAGTCTCAGTCATACAGCCAAGCATAATTTTCATTCCTGCCAACCTTGCTTTCTCGACTATGCAATATGCCTCAGCCATTCCTGCACATTTCATCAATTTAATATTTACTCCAGAAAATACATCTTTTACCACATCCAAATCAGCTAATCGCTGAAAAGACTCATCTGCAATCGTCGGAATCGGACTCTTTTCTGTCAACCAAGCCATATCATCAATTTGTTCCTTAGGCATAGGTTGCTCCGCAAATATAACTCCTTGCTCTTTACACCAAAACAACATATCCAAAGCATAATGTTTATCGGTCCAACCCTGATTAACATCTACACAAATAGGACAATTCGTCACAGAACGTATCGCCGATATAATCATTTTATCGGTATCCCTGCCCAATTTAACTTTTAATAATCGAAAATCTTTCGCTTCCTTAGTTTTTTGTTTAATTTGATCTTCCGAGTCAATACCTATCGTAAAAGACGTATAAGGAGCTGATAATCTATCAAGTCCCCATATCTGCCACCATGCTTTATTTATCGCTTTTCCATATAAATCGTGGATAGCAATATCTACAGCAGCTTTTGCGGCAGCATTTCCCTCCTCAACAGAGTGCACATAAACCAGAATTTCTTCTAAAGACTGGGCTAAAGAAAACGGACCTAATCTCAGTTGAGATAAAAAGCGGATCACCGACTCTTGATTTTCTTTCAAATAAGGAGGTAACGACGCCTCCCCATATCCAATATATCCATCGCTCTCGACTGAAACTAATACTACAGGAGTCACATTGCGAGACGAAGTAGCCAAAGTAAAAACATGACGTAGCTCTAATGTATACGGTTTATATGAAAGTTTCATCACATTTTCTAATTTTCCAGTTCATTTTCAGTATCCTCTTCTGAGTAAGATTGTAAACCTGAAGGAAGCTCTTTTTTGGCTTTAATTCCCAAAGTCCTCAATTTTTCTGCTTTACTTATTAAATTACCCTTACCTTCTTTCAACTGGCTAAATGCTTGCTGATAGCTTCGAGCAGCTTTATCTATATTGGTACCTATCTCAGTCATCGAATTTACGAAACCTACAAATTTATCATATAATGATGCACCCTGATTTGCAATTTCTATTGCATGGCGACTTTGCTTATCTCGATTCCACAAATCTACGATCAACTTTAATGCAGCAATCAGATTAGTAGGNGGTGATCATAAGCAAATTGCCATAAAGTAGGCTCTTGTTGCATAGCAACTAAATATGCCGGTTCGTTGGGCACAAACATCATAACAAAATCAAGAGATTCTACATAATCCTGATATCGTTTGGCGGCCAATTCAAGAACATGATTTTTGAGAGAACGAATATGTTCTTGCAAAGCTTTTGTCGCATCTTCTGGAGATTCGGCATCGACATAACGAGAATACGCTGTCAGAGAAACTTTCGAATCTATAATCACTCTTCTTTTATCCGGATAAATCACAATAATATCTGGACGCATTTTCCGTCCATCTTCATTTATCTGAGCTTTCCCAACTTCATCAGCCAAGGTCTCTTGAGTAAAATATTCTCTACCTTTCACCAGTCCAGACTTCTCAAGAATGCTCTCTAAAATCATCTCCCCCCAATCACCTTGAACTTTATTATCTCCCTTAAGAGCTTTTGTTAAATTATTTGCTTCTTGACTAATTTGTCTGTTCAACTCTACCAACTCTCGTATTCGAGTATCCAGACTAAATCTCTCCTTTGACTCCTTATCATATGTATCTTCTACTTTTTGCTTAAACTCTACTAACTTCTCTTGCAACGGAGTCAATATGCGACCTATATTTTCTTGATTTATCTCAGTAAAACGTCTTGACTTTTCTTCAAGAATTGAATTAGCCATAAGGCGGAACTCATTATTCATTTGTTCTCGCATTGTTTCTGCCTCATCTCTTTGAGCTGATAAACGGTCATTCAATATACGATTATCTGCTTCTAATCGAGATACAATTAATTTTTCCTCATGCAGTAACTCTTCTGATTTTTTTTGCCCAGTTCTCGCTTCAATCAATTCTTGCCGTATCTGTTTTCCTGAATTATATTGCATAATAAATACGACCACTGCAACCAATAATCCAGATAATAATCCAATAATAAGATAAATGATTTCCATACTACACCTTTCACTTCGCAGAAGTTAATACTAGTCCTATATATGTACAAAGAAGCCCTATCATTACACTTCCTAGAATATACAATAAAAATAAAATCGAATTTCCACTGCGCAATAAAATCAACGACTCGTTGGAAAAGGTTGAAAATGTAGTAAAACCCCCACATAGTCCAACAATTAACAACATCCGTAATTCAGTAGAAAACCATTCGAAACGCCCCGTAAATCCGTATAACAAACCTATAAGAAAACATCCTGAAAGATTTACAATGAACGTCCCCCACGGAAAACATCCAGAAGAATGAGCAACAATAAAGCGAGATACTATATACCGAAAAATACTCCCAATAAAACCACCTAATCCCACCAGTAAAATTGTCCTCATGCCTCAAACCTTAATTCACAACCACAATTTTCCTCGTTTACTATTCCTTTATCATAGACTTTTACTCCATTGACAAAAGTAGTCTCAATCGTAGCAGGAAATGTATATCCATAAAAAGGCGACCATCCACACTTAGACAAAATATTTTCTCGAGTTACAGTATACTTCTTTTGTGGATCTACCAATACTAAATCGGCATAATACCCCTCTCGTATATAACCTCTTTTCTGTACTCTAAATAATTCAGCTGGAGCATGACACATCTTTTCGACCACCTTCGTCATAGAAATCTCCCCTCTGTAAAACTTATCAACCATTGTCAATAGAGAATGTTGTATCAACGGTCCACCTGAAGCTGCTTTTAGACATGACCCTTGTTTTTCCGACCATAAATGAGGCGCATGATCAGTAGCAATAACATCTATCCGATTTCCATTCACGGCTTTCATCAACGCCAATCTATCTGCCATAGTTTTTATTGCCGGATTCCATTTTATCAAATTTCCACATTGGGCATAATCATTATCATCAAAAAACAGATGATGCACACACACCTCTCCAGTAATACGCTTTTCTGACAACGGTTTGTCCTCTAATAAAGATAATTCTTTAGCCGTTGAAAGGTGTAATATATGTAAACGTGTATTATATTTTGATGCCAGCTCCACAGCCTGAGCTGATGATGCATAACAAGCTTCAGCACTACGAATAAGAGGATGAAACATAACTGGCAAATCTTCCCCAAAACGAGATACGTACATCTCCCGATTAGCTTTTATAATCTCCTCCTTTTCACAATGTACAGCAATAACCGAAGAAATCTCCCTAAATATATTTTCTAACGTCCGAGTATTATTTACTAACATATTACCCGTAGAAGACCCCATAAAAACTTTCACTCCGCATATTCGTTTGGGATTTATTTTCTTTAATTCGGCAAGATTATCATTATTCGCTCCTATATAGAAAGAATAATTGACCACCGAAGTCCGTGCTGCTCGCTCAAATTTCCATTCCAATGCATCTATTGTCGTTGTCTGTGGAACTGTATTAGGCATTTCCATATAAGAAGTAATACCTCCAGCTGCAGCAGCCATTGATTCACTATGGATATCAGCCTTATATGTAAGCCCAGGTTCTCTAAAATGTACTTGGTCATCAATAACCCCAGGAATTAACCACTTTCCAGAAGCATCTATAATTTCATCAGAGATATTAATCATTCTGTCATACAAATCCCCTTCATATATCTGCTCTATTTTATCGCCCTGTATGAGAACAGAACCTCTAAATTCTCGATTCTCATTAATAATCACTGCGTCTTTAATCCAAATTCTCTTCATTGTATCTTTTTGCTGGGATATTTTTTAAACCAACTTCCTATTTTCAATTGTATCACTCCTAAAACTGCCTCACCGAAAATACTCGAATTCATTTTACTGACCCCTAATACTCGATTTATAAATATAATAGGAACCTCGACTAACTTAAACCCACATTTATACGCTGTAAATTTCATCTCTATCTGAAAAGCATACCCTTTGAATCTGATAGTATCCAAATTTATCGTGTCCAATACTTCCCGCCGATAACAAACAAAACCGGCTGTCGTATCAGCAATTTTCATTCCAGTAATCAAGCGCACATACTTAGACGCATAATATGACATAATCACTCTCCCCATTGGCCAATTTACAACATTTACTCCCGTTATATACCGAGATCCAATAGCCATATCTGCTCCTTTTACAGCACAAGCTGACCACAATTTTAATAAATCATTCGGATTATGGGAAAAGTCAGCGTCCATTTCAAATATATAATCATATCCTCTCAAGACCGCCCATTTAAAACCCGTAATATAAGCCGTTCCCAAACCTTGTTTACCTTTACGCTCCAGCAGATGTAAACGTTCTGGAAATTCATCTTTCAGACGTTTTACGATTTCAGCTGTCCCATCCGGAGAACCATCATCAATAATCAGAATATGAAAAATTTTTTCCAAAGCAAATACAGCCCGAATAATATTTTCTACATTCTCTCTTTCATTATATGTAGGTATTATTACCACTCCATCACATCCTATAACTGTATCTACCTGTTTCATACTTCATTCATTTCTTTTTTGATCAATCTCCTTTAAGCCTATCAGTTACAACAATTATATAAACAAGACAAATATACTACATTTTCAAAAAAAGCAACAGTTATAAGAAAGCAATAAAATTAGCAAATCAATAAATTAAATTTTCTTAGAATTTCCATTAAAAATCCACGATAAACAAGAACTAATTTTTAACAGAAAATCAAGCCCCTCGTTCATTGTCCATCATCAATCATTCATTACTTTTGTAAATCAATAAAAAATTCTCTTTTCCATACATTCAGAAAAGAGTCATTTTTGTTCTAAATTTACACTATGGATACAGAACAACTATATACACTTTTCAATACTCCGGCCCGAATAAAGGCTTTACAACATTTTATTAGCGATAAAAAAAAAGGGACTTTGCATATTAACGGCTTACAAGGCTCTGCCGCAGCATTACTTTTTTCCTCTTTATTGTCATCTAATCGACATTTTATATTAGTGGCTAACGACTTGGAGGAAGCCGGATATTTATACCATGATTTGGTACAAATCAAAGGAGAAACATCGATATTATTTTTCCCATCCGGATACAAACGGGCAATCAAATACGGACAATCTGACTCGGCTAATGAAATATTAAGAACCGAAGCTCTCAACAGATTGCAAGAAAAAAACAAAGCACTTATTATAGTTACATATCCCGAAGCACTAGCTGAAAAAGTCGTAAAAGCGGATTTATTAAACCAAAAAACACTACGACTAAAAAAAAATGAATATATAGAATCTACTGTCGTTGCAGATACTCTTTTTGAATATGGTTTCGAACGGGTCGACTATGTATATGAACCTGGACAATACGCTGTACGAGGCAGTATCTTGGATGTGTATTCATTCTCAAACGAATTACCATATCGAATAGATTTTTTTGGGGACGAAATAGAAAGTATCCGCACATTTGACATTGAAACTCAATTATCAAACGAACAACTTGACAATATTAGTATTATTCCTAACATGTCTGAAAATGGCATATTTGGAGAATCTTTGCCAGAATTCATTGATGAAAGTGTTATATGGGCATTTCATGATTTTACATTTTCTGTCAATAAAATAGAAGCTATCACAAATGGAGCTATTTCTCCTCAATTATTGATAGCCGAAGAAGGGGATATAAATGCCATAAAAAAAATCATAAATCCTGTAAAATTTAAAAAAAAAATACTTGAGTTTAAACGTATCGAATTTGGTTCTCGAACACAAACTACATATTCAGCCATCTTACATATTGAATGTCAACCACAACCGATATATCATAAAAACTTCAATTTGGTAAGTGATTCGTTCAAAAACCTCATTGCAGAAGGTTACTCTTTATATATTCTCAGCGATAGCGAAAAACAAATAGAACGTTTACAAAATATTTTTAAAGATCGTAAGGATAATATAAAGTTCACCCCTATATTAAAGACTCTACACGAAGGTTTCATCGATAAAGAACAAAAAATTTGTTTTTTTACAGATCATCAGCTTTTTGACCGATTCCATAAATATAATCTAAAAAGTGAAAAAGCTCGTTCAGGGAAATTAGCTTTAACACTGAAAGAACTCAATCAATTCGAAACAGGAGATTATATTGTACATGTAGATCATGGAGTCGGCAAATTTGGAGGATTGATTCATACCGAAATCAATGGTAAGATGCAAGAAGTCATTAAATTAATTTATCAAAACGACGACATTCTCTTTGTAAGCATACATGCATTGCACAAATTAGCTAAATATCGGGGAAAAGAAGGTGAACCACCGCGCATCAACAAACTGGGAACCGGTGCTTGGGAACGCATGAAAGAAAAGACTAAAAGCAAAATGAAAGATATTGCTCGAGACCTGATAAAGCTCTATGCAAAACGACGAGAAGAAAAAGGTCACGCTTATCCCCCAGACTCCTTTTTACAACAAGAATTGGAGGCATCTTTTATATATGAAGATACTCCTGACCAATTAAAATCTACTGCAGAAGTAAAACAGGATATGGAACAAGAACAGCCTATGGATCGCCTCATTTGTGGCGATGTAGGTTTTGGAAAAACTGAAATAGCCATACGCGCCGCTTTTAAAGCAGCATGCGATAATAAGCAAGTTGCAGTACTAGTTCCTACTACAGTATTAGCCTTCCAACATTACAAAACATTCGCTGACAGACTAAAAGACTTCCCTGTGAAAATAGATTATTTGAGTCGAGCTCGAAAATCCTCAGATATACGAAAAATTATCCAAGAACTATCCGAAGGAAAAATAGATATCCTTATCGGCACACACCGTATCATTGGAAAAGATGTAAAATTTAAAGACTTAGGTTTATTAATCATTGATGAGGAACAAAAATTTGGCGTAGCAGTAAAGGAAAAATTAAAACAAATGAAAGTTAATGTCGACACTCTTACCATGTCTGCAACTCCAATACCAAGAACTTTACAATTTTCTCTTATGGGAGCCAGAGATCTGTCGGTAATCACTACACCTCCCCCTAATCGCTATCCAATACAAACCGAAGTTCATGGATTTAATGAAGATATAATAAAAGAGGCTATCAATTTTGAAATGAGTCGCAACGGACAAGTATTCATCGTCAATAATCGAATACAACAAATTGACGAACTGGCCACTCTAGTACATAGATTAGTTCCTGATGCTCGTATTTGTACCGGACACGGGCAAATGGAACCAGATCGTTTGGAACAAACCATTATAGATTTTGCTAATTATGACTACGACGTATTGATAGCTACAACTATTATAGAATCTGGTATTGACATTCCCAATACAAACACAATTATTATCAACAATGCTCAGAACTTTGGTCTCAGCGAACTACATCAATTACGGGGCCGAGTAGGGCGAAGTAATAAAAAGGCTTTTTGTTACCTGCTTACTCCTCCTTTACATACGCTCAGTACAGATGCACGCCGGAGACTACAAGCCATCGAAAGTTTTTCCGAGTTAGGCAGTGGTGTTCATATTGCCATGCAAGACCTCGACATTCGAGGTGCCGGTAATTTATTAGGTGCAGAACAGAGTGGATTCATCGCAGATTTAGGATATGAAACATACCAAAAAGTTCTGAAAGAAGCTGTTGAAGAATTGAAAAATGAAGAATTTTCAGAATTGTATAACGACGAAAATAATAAACATACGAATGAGAATGAAATTTTCGTCACAGACTGTATCATCGAGTCCGATCTTGAACTCTTGTTTTCCAATGAATACATCCCTAATGTCTCAGAACGAATTTCCCTCTATCAGGAGCTCGACAACATGGAAAAAGAAAGTGATATACAACAATTCACATCAAAACTCGAAGACCGATTTGGCCGTATTCCAGAAGAAGGTAAAGAGCTTATTCGAGTAGTACGTCTAAGACAATTAGCCAAACAACTGGGTATGGAAAAAATTGTTTTAAAACAAGGAAAGATGATACTGTTTTTCGTTTCTGATTCACATATCCGTTACTTCCAGTCAACCGCTTTCGGTAAAGTTATCTGTTACCTGCAAAAAAATCCTCGACAATGTCAATTACGTGAAATAAAGGAGAAACGATCTATGGTAATATCAAATATTAATACTGTAGAAAACGCTGTTTCAGTATTAAATGATATATTGCACCAAGAATCAATATAAAACCGAAACTTGCTGCGGCAATCGCCCCCCTCTTTCTTCTATTATCTGTAACTATACATCAATGAACCTCAATGATTCAACTTTTGATAGGCGGTTACGTAAATACGCCATTTCTGTACGACGTATACGTAATGTCACATCACAATCCATGTCAAAATATTGCGATATAATAGTTACATTGTTTTCCTTTATTATATGCATAACATCATTTAAGAAAGGATATTCAAAACAAATGCGTATATCATCTTCAACTAAACATTCTATGATTTCATTTGCACGAATAGCTTCGGCTGCAGCTTCACGATATGCAACAATAAGTCCACTCGTTCCTAACTTTATCCCTCCAAAATAACGAATTACGATAATTAATATATTGGTCAAACCAAAAGAATTTATTTGTCCTAATATTGGCTTCCCTGCTGTACCAGAAGGTTCCCCATTATCATTCGACCTGAAATCTTTACGTTCATATCCCAACATATAAGCCCAACATACATGCCGTGCATCATAATATTTTTTCTGATAAAGCCCAATATATTCTTTGACTTCTTCAACTGTAGATACCGGAATAGCAAAAGAGATAAACTTACTCATCTTCTCTTTATAAAGACCCTCAGACAAACACGCTATTGTTTTATAGACATCTTCCATCACAATACAAAAATATGAAAGAGTTAGCAGAAGTCCAAATATCCCATTTTTTAAGCCAATTATTTTCTTCTATGGATACCTTATTTTATCAGATTTTCTTATTTTTCCAATTTGCTTTTTTCAAATAAAAAAACGAAATGGATAATGTCACTATCCAATAAATATATTCAACAAACCAACAATATTGAACGGATGGCCTCCACCAAAAAATAATAAAATAAATAGCCAAAAGATATACCCCCGCTGTAATCATTTCTATTAAAAAGGTCGACTTAGTATTACCTGTTCCCGCAACAGTATTAAAAAATATACTTCCCGGTACTGTAATAAGGTAATACAGTACCATGGTAAACAAAGACGGAATACTTTCCTTTATCAATGCTTCATTATCTGTATAAATGTGTAATAAAAGAGTTGGCTGCACAAACACAAAAAACATTAAGGGTATAATAATCATATAACATATTCGTATAATACGCCTTGCTATGGGCATCACTTCTTGAGGACGTCCAGCACCCATTGCATTACTAACCAAAGTACAAGACGTCGCAGCAAAAGCATTTACCGGCATAAAAAATATAGTAGAAACACTACGCACAATATTTGCAATAGCCAAAGATCGTTCACCCAAATGCTCAATAGCTACAAAAAATATAAACCATGTAATTATCGGCAAAAAAAATTGTATCATAGTCCATATAGAAACACTTAATACCCGCACAATAACTTTAGGGTCAAAACCCGAAATATTAAAAAAAGCATACTTTTCCCCATCTACCTTCATACCGGTATATAACATAAAAAATATAACCGAAATAAATTCTGATAAAACTGACCCCAAGGCCGCTCCAGCAATTCCCATCTCCGGGCAACCGAATTTCCCAAACACAAGCATATAATTAAGAGCAATATTTGCCAAAGCCATTATAACAGCATTGACTGTAAGAATTCGAGTCTGAGTAATACCCACATAAAATGCTCGAAACATGGCAGCAACAAAAGAAAAAAATAAACCAAAAATTCGATAGTCAAGAAATTCTATTGTTGCGCTATAAATAGCTTCAGAACTAATCATCCAATGCAAAAACCAAGGAGCACAAATATCATTTATCCCAAACAATAATGCTGCTAATAAAATCATAAAAAATGTGCTCTGTAACATTATACTTCCAATAGCAGAATATCGGCCCTCACCATTACGTCGTGCCATCAGTATCTGTGCTCCAGTACTAAACCCAAAACCAATCATATACACAGACATATAATATACTCCTGCTAAAGCTGAAGCTCCTAACTCTATTTCTCCTACCCGCCCTAAAAAAGCTGTATCAGTAATATTTATAAGGTTTTGTACTACCAAACTAATAAGGATAGGATAAGCTACTCGCCATATTTCTTTTTTAGTAAACACAATCTTATTTAGTTAAAAAATTAGATAGAAATGATTAAACCTCATTATACAAAATAAGTCCAACAATTAAATCATTCTATAATAAACATTATATTCTAATTATCTTTCCCAGATATAAATATTTCTACTTTTATTATATGAAAACAGAAAACAAAACCCACCTATACAAGTGGGCTTCTAATATATCCATGCTCTCTCAACAATCTTTTCTTCTATAATAGAAAAAAATTATTCAGATTAATTTATTTGTTGTAGTATCTGGAAATATAACTGTAGGCGTAAATGTCTTAGCTTCTTCAAAATCCATCATAGCATACGACATAATAATAACAATATCTCCTGGCTGAACCTTACGGGCAGCAGCTCCGTTCAAACAAACCATGCCAGATCCCCGCTCCCCCTTAATGACATACGTAGAAAAACGTTCTCCGTTATTATTATTTACAATATATACTTTTTCATTAGCTATAATATTGGCAGCATCCATAAGATCTTCGTCAATCGTAATACTACCTATATAATTCAGATCAGCCTGTGTAACTGTAACCCGATGTATTTTAGATTTTACAACTTCTACCAACATAATTCTATTTCAATAATTTCCATGCCATCTATCAACGATGGTAAATAACATTATCTATCAAACGTACCTCTCCACAATACACTGTGACGCATCCAACAACATAATCTGTTTGGTCCCAACTTTCTACCGGTAGCAGAGTACGCCCATCAACTATTTCATAATATTCGACCTCCAATCCGTCAACAGCATTTATCGTATCTACTACAAAAGCAAGTGTCTCTGCAACAGTATGATTTTGAGCAAAGGTACGACTTTTAAACAATGTAGCAGAAATATTTAATGCATTTTTTCTTTGTTCCGGAGTCAATCTACGGTTGCGGCTACTAAGAGCCAAACCATCTTCTTCTCTAACAATCGGACAGTCAACAATTTCTACCGGAGAATTTATCAATTTCACCATCGAACGAATAACTGCAATCTGTTGAAAATCTTTTTCTCCAAAATAAGCCCGGTCAGGGGTGACTGCATAAAATAATTTACTTACAATCTGAGCCACTCCATTAAAATGACCTGGACGATATTTCCCTTCCATCACTTCCGCTACAGGGCCAAGCTCAAACACCCGGGTATCTTCTTCCGGATACATTTCCTCTACAGATGGAACAAAAGCAATAGTACAACCTACCGAGCGTAACAATTCACAGTCAGCCTCCAACGTTCGAGGGTAATGTAATAAATCATTTTTATCATTAAACTGTGTAGGATTTACAAAAATACTTACTACACAACAATCATTTTCAACGACACAACGTCTCACTAACTGTAAATGTCCATTATGCAGTGCTCCCATAGTAGGGACTAGACCTACTTTACCTCCATTAGCCTTAACTGCAACTATTTTTCGCTGCAAATCAGCTATTTTAGTAATTATTTCCATCTTGCTTTTTTTAAAATCGGATGCAAAAGAAGCAAATAAAACCCAAATGACGAAGTATTCTACTAAAAAATATTATACAAAATACAATTTTCTATTTACTATTTTGGCAAATAAGGTGTTCCAAAAAGAAAAACAACTTCAAAATCTTCTTTAGTAAAAATCTCAAAAAATTCTTGTTATAAAAAACATCATCTTTTTACAATCCTTATTTTAATCATATATTTAAATACTTAATCACAATTTATCACACAATCATAAAAAATGGGCTTTATTACTTTCTTGCATGTTAATACTTCTAATATTTGGAGATTTACGATAATTTTTTTATTATCTTTGCAAAATAATTATAGAGATAAGAGGACTTAGACAGATGAAAGCCAATAAGGTATTATTTATTACACAAGAAATTACTCCGTATTTACCGGAATCAGAAATCGCCACCATCTGCCGGAATCTACCACAAGGAATCCAGGAAAGAGGACGAGAAATACGCACTTTCATGCCCAAGTATGGCAACATTAACGAACGCAGAAATCAACTACACGAAGTTATCCGCCTGTCAGGTATGAACCTAATTATAGATGATACCGACCATCCGCTTATAATTAAGGTTGCCTCTATCCAAGCAGCCCGTATGCAAGTATATTTTATCGATAATGATGACTATTTCCAGAGAAAATTTACAATAGAAGATGAAAATGGCGTCGAATTCGAAGATAACGATGAACGTAGTATATTCTATGTCCGTGGTGTTATGGAAACAGTAAAAAAACTACGTTGGGTCCCAGATATTATCCATTGTCACGGATGGATAACAGCATTAGCTCCTTTATATATTAAACGGGTATATGCAGAAGACCCTTCTTTCAGAAACTCAAAAATCGTATATTCTGTTTATGACAACGACTTTAAAATCCCTTTTAAAGCAGGATTTGCCAATAAATTGATACAGGATGAAATAAAATTATCAGATTTAAAATTCAAGCCTGAAGATTCGGTCGATTGTACGACTCTTACAAAACTGGCAATCGATTATTCTGACGGAATAATACAAGCCAGTCAAACTATAAATCCTGATATACAAACTTATGCTCAATCGGCAGGAATTCCATTCCTCCCTTATCAAAATTCAGAAACATACATCGATGCATATAATGATTTCTACGATGTGGTATGGGAAAATGCCAATAAATAAAAATTACAGGAAAATATGAAACTTAAATGGATACTTCCCCTTGCATTGATAACGGCAATGGTTGCTTCATGTAATGATGATCTTAATCAAATAGGCTCTTCAATTGACGATACTGTTATATCCATAATAGAAGACTCCACTTTTAGTGAAAATCTTTCCATAAAATCTATTCCAAACGAAGCAATACCCAACAGGACCTTAACACAAATGTTAGGGGCAATGAATATTCCCGAGTATGGCTCCTTGCGTTCTGGATTCATGACACAATTAATTCCCTATAATGAATTAGACCTAGATGCAATATATCAAGATAAAATAGATTCACTTATTGTTACATTTACTTATAAAAGTGATGCATTTATAGGTGACTCTTTAGCTCCTATGCAGGTAAGTGTATACGAACTCGATAAAGAATTACCAACGCGCTTATATAGCAATATAGACCCTGAAGCAGAAGGATATGTCGACTTATCCAAAGTTATAGGCCAATGCAGCTATTCCGCGTCTAATTTAAACATACCTGATTCTCTTTACTATGCAGGATACAAGACTATAGAAGTAAGATTATCTGACGAATTAAAAGACCGTCTATATAATGCTTATAAAGCAAATCCTGATCAAATGATGGATATTGACTATTTTAAAGAAATATTTCCAGGATTATATGCACGTAACACTTATGGTACAGGTTCCATATCCAACATCAGTGAAACCATCATGGGATGGTGTTACAAAAAGAAAGTGCGTGATTCAGAAGGAAATTTCATAACAATAAAAGATGATGAAGGAAATATTCTAAGAGATTCCGTTATTTCAACATCGACTGCCGGATATGTATTTACCAATGCTGTACCATCCATCAACTTAATACAAGCGAACGTTGCATCCAATATAGAAAAGGCTATAGCTCAAGGGAAGGTATATATACAAGGCCCGATAGGTTATGATGCAGAAATCAAATTTCCAACTCGTAAAATTATTGAAGCATATGAAAATGCCAAAAAAGATAAAGAAGATATCGTATGTTTGCTAAATGCTGTGACACTCTCTATACCAGTTGTCGATCCAGGAACAAACGAACATGGAGTTGTCCCTCCGCCTTACTTACTATTTATGCGTAAAGGGGGAAAAGTATATAATAGTGATAATGTGTTAGTAGAAACCAGTAAAAATATTTTCTTCAGCGATAAATTATTACCTGATAGTAAAAATTATTTCTACGCAACATATGATGCAACTAATCATGTGTACAATTTCGGGAATATCCGAGGTTTTATTACTAGCATTATGGAAAAAAATCCTAATACTGATAATCCTGATGCAAATGAAGATATGATATTAGTTCCTGTTGATATAACAACAGAATCATCATCAAGTAGCAGTGCTGAAACAATCACTGCTATGACCCCATACATCGCCAAACCATCTCAGGTTGAATTAGATACAGAAAATATAAAAATAAAGCTTATATACAGTATCAAAAAATATTGATATAAATCAACAAAAAGAAAAAATAGGTGTACCAAAAAGTGGTATTTTTCGAAAAAAGTACTACATTTGCACCGTTTTCGCCGCAATAGCTCAGTCGGTAGAGCGTTTCACTCGTAATGAAAAGGTCGCCGGTTCGATTCCGGCTTGCGGCTCAAGATAAAATAAATCTATATATCAGTAATTTAGGTATTTAAATCAAATTATCGATATTCTTTGAAGCCTTGTTGAATATTAAAAAAAAGAGTTTTTTGTCCACTTTTGGACAAAAAAACGAATCTAAAACGAATCTTTTTAATTTCAACGATTATGGCAACTCTATATCCGACTATAGTTCCAGCAAAAATATTAAAAGACGGTTCTCATAAAATAAGAATAGCCGTTGGTCATAAACAAGAAACCAGATATATTGTCACTTCTATTTCCGTTAAAAATATTTCCGATTTAAAAAAAGGACAAATATCCGGGAATCCTCAAGCAAATGTTAAACTAAGAAATCTTCTAAATCATTATCAGGAATTATTAGATAAAATAGACCCTGAATATTATTCTCCAGCCCAACTAAGAGAATACTTGATTTCTAAACCCGGCAAAGATACTACTGTAGATATATTACGAAAAAAGACCATATCAGATTTCAGAGAAAATGGACAAGATAGTTATGCAAATATGTATGACAGATCTATAAAATATTTTTTAGAGTCAACCAATGGCGACATATCATTTCAGGGTATAACACCAGACACTATTCGAAAATTCCAAAAATATTTACAAAAAAAAGGACTTAATGATACTAGCATAGGAATACATATGTCTCATCTAAAAGCATTAATCAATATTGCAAAAGAAAAAAAAATTGTAAAATATGAAGATGATCCATTCATAGCTTATGTAAAAGGATATACTAAAGAAAGAGTTCTCGATATCTCTATTGACGAATTCAAAAAAATACGAGACAGTGACTTTACAGAAAAATCACTTTGTTTAGCTCGAGATATATTTTGTTTGTCTTATTATATGGCGGGAATTAATCTCATTGATTTAATGTCGATAAACTTCAAAAAAAATAATGATAGCATCGAATATATACGAGAAAAATCTAAAAGAACAAAAATTGGAGAGAAAAAAATATCCATGACAGTACAACCTGAAGCTTGGGAAATAATAAATAAATATATAGATAAAAATGGAAAATTGAATTTTGGATATAAATTCTCATATCCAAATTTCAGAAATTATATAACAAAAAAAATTCAAAAAATGGCAGATAAATTGGAATTAAACAAACGTGTCGTTTACTATTCTGCTCGCAAATCTTTTGTACAGCATGGTTTTGAATTAGGAATACCTCTTGAAGTCTTAGAGTATTGCATAGGGCAAAGCATGAAAAAAAATAGACCGATTTTTAATTATATACGAATTATGCGTAGAATTGCAGATGAAACAATCAGAAAGATTTTAGATAATGTAAAATAAATATTATAATTCTGATAGAATAGGGAGAGTTAGTAAACATCTCCCTATTCTATGTGGTCGTAACATCTCTTTTTATCATGGAAGAATTATTTTATAATGATTATCTCTAAGCCATTTACCCATATCGTTTACTAATTCAGCCAATTTTTGGGGATTTGCAGGTATATCATCTAAAAGTGTAAATTCTTGGGTTTCATTAAACTCCTTTTCTTTAAAAATACACACTATATTATTAATAGTATCAGAGCAAACCCAATATCCAGCCTTGTTCTGTGATTTCTGAAGAATAAACCTGTCGTTATTCATAGATAAATACGTTTTACAGTTATTTTTATACAATCATTCATCATGCACTCTGCAAATAATCTATCACGGTATTTGCGAGCTTCTTGGATATTTAGAGCTGTTATCTCTTTTGAATCTAATTCGTTTCCGTCTCTGTCTAAATATATTAATTTATAAGTTCTCATCATATTAAGGATTTATTTCATGACCAATTATAATTTTGTGAGGCAGTAATCTGTTTTTCAGGACATTTGTACTTAATAGCTAAACTACAAACTGGTACGATTAAATTCTTTTTTAATTCTCGTACTTTAGTTTTACTTAATTCAGTATAGCAAATATAGTATAAAATATATTCATTTATAAAAGAATGTATTTGTTTTTGCATACTGAAAAATATCTTCATTGGTAATATTAATATACATAAGCAAAGAATTAACTGTTTTATGCCCCGTAAATAGCATGATAATAGGCAAAGGAAGTCCAGCTATAAAAAGATTAGTTGCAAAAGATCTACGCGCTGTATGAGAAGAAACAAGTTCATATTTTTCTTTTATTACCTGTTTATATTCCATCCCTTTTTCATATTCACAAACAATCTTATCTGTAATACCAGCTTTCTTGCAAATACGTTTTATCGTATAATTATATGCTTGTATCGAAGGCAATTTAGGAAGTTTATAATCATATTTTTCGAGTATTTCTCGAACAATCCAATGAATTGGAATTTTTACAATCTTCCGGTTCTTTTTTGCTTTTTTGTATATAATGTTTTTCTCTATATTAATATTTTCACACAACAGATTAGAAAAATCAGAAATACGCAAACCGGTATAAGATTGTATCAAAAAAGCATCTCTAACCCGATTTGCTTCATCTGATAATTGTGGACAATTGTATATTTTCAACAATTCATCTTCAGACAAATATATTAAACTATTTTGCTCCGGCTTAAGGATTATATCCTTGTATGAGATATTTACTAAATATCCATCTGCTTGTGCTCTTGATAATACAGTCTTTAAGCGCGAAAAATAAGTACATATTGTATTGTGTTGGAGCTGATATGTATCAGAACGCATAAAATTTATAAACTTATTCAATAACGATTTACTCAAAGTATCCGTTCTAATACTTACATTATAGATTTTTGAAAATTCGTCTATCCTTTTTATTAGCAGTTTTAAACTTGAAGAATAATCTTTACTATATATTTTTTCATCAATCAATTTTTCTATATAAATATTTAATCCAATACCTTTTTGTGGGAACAAAATACTACTTATGTAATTCAAATGTTTAGACATGCATCTAAAAATTAATAATTATTTATATCTTCTATTATTTCTTTTTCCTCTTCTGAAAGATTAAAATCTTCTACCAAAGAATCAATATCAAATATATGCTCCATCCCCCAATTACTCCAACCTGACGGAGTTATATAACCATCGAAAACAATACTGAATGGATCAAATACTCGATAATCTATAACATTTCTATCATCATCTAAAACAACAACAATATTAAAAGAATCACTATTTTCTTCTATCTCATTTAATTTTTTGAAATCAATATTAGAAAAATAATCTTTTAATGCATCAATAACACTTATCCTATCTTCTGAAAAAAATAAAATTTTCATAATTATTATGTATTATGGTAGCCCGAAGGCTACCTGATTACAACCAAAGTTTTTTTGCTAAATCATAGTTCTTTTGAGCCTCATTAACAGCTTTTTTGGCATAAGTCAAAGAATATGAGTGTTCACGTGGGTATCTGTAATTCTTCTTATCACTCTTACTACATCATCATGCGATATACGTGGCGTACCATCTGCATGACAACCATTAGATAAATCACCCGATACCCTGTATCTCAGACCTAATACTACTTCATTTGTATTCATAATCGTATGGTGTTTAAGCGTTAATACCTATTGCGTTTCTCAGAAAGTTACCAGCCTGCTCTACTGACATATTCAACTTCTTCTGAACCAGGATAAGCATACAAGCTACTTGTTCTTGTGTATTCAGATTACCTTGTGCAAACTCTGACATGATGAACTTTTCTATTGTTCTCTGTTTAATTACTGATGTTGCCATAATTGTATATCTTTTAATTGTTATTTCTTCGTTTCTGATGATGCAAATATAAATAGTTTATTTGAATTAAGTATATACTTTTATTAGTTTAACAAAGATTTAACATTTGATATTAGTATATACTTAAAATAAAACTTTAACTTTGTTCTATAATAAAAAAATACATGGTAGGTCTTAAAGGAAAGTCAGGAGGAAAACGCAGTGGTGCGGGTCGCCCATCGGGTATTAATCAAAAAGCAATACTCGTTAAATTTGATATAGACTTAATTGAATATCTAAATTCACAAGAAAATAGAAATAGATTCATTAATGATTGTGTAAGAGAAAAGAAAGAAAAAGAACAACTCTAAAACTTAATAATATGTTTGATTATTCTATTTCTTCTACTATTTGAGCATCTTGATATTTTTCTTTTTGAATTTTTGATATAGACATTAATTTAGATACTAAAGATGTAGTACTCTGATTGTTGCTATTTTCTTCTTTTATATCATGTAACATTTTTAATAATCTTGTAATTTTATCTATATCGTCTTCTTCATCTATTAAGTCTAATGCTCTTTTTATCGCTTTTTCTTGTAATTTTTCTAACTCTTCGATCTTATTGAATTTTATTTTTGCATTTGTTTCTGCTATCTTTTTCAAATGTGCTTCTTCTACCTTTCTTGTTGCAACTAAAAGCCTTTGATCTGATTTTACCCATCTGTTTATTGTTGACCTGTTTACATGAAACATTGCTGCAATTGTTGCAATAGATTCTCCGTCTGCATACATCATTTGTGCTTGTAATATTTCACTGCGTGTATGATTTCTGCGCGGAGAACCTGATATGTCTATTTTCTTTGTCATTGCTGTAAGGCTTGTAACATCAATGGGGCAGTGTTCTTGTCTATTTGCTGCTGTATTTCTGGAGGTATTTGTGCAGAATTGGGGTCCTGTGGTGATTGCTGTATACTTCCCTGCGCCTGTATCATCTCTTCTTTCCGTTTTTGTATGGATTGCAACAGACGGTCGGCAAAGGGAAACGCCCCGTTTTCGAGAAGGTCTTCTATCATGATTTGCCCGGAAGCGAACAGTTGCATGAGGAAGTCATTCATCTGTTGCCGGTAGGCTGGTGTAGAGGTGCTCTCGGTGATGGTCAGGTCGAAATGTACGTTCTTGACGCGCTCGGGGTCGAACCATTTTGCCTCCTCGGAATAATCATTACCTGAGATATTAATATATCTCTTCTCTCGATAATATTGCTGTATTGTCTGCATGAGCTTGGTGTCGCGGTCTTCGCGGAAGGTATTGAAGGCAGAGAGCAGATCTACTAAATTTAATGCTGAATTTTGCGCTTCTTGTGCGTATAAACTTGCAGCAGTGCCGGAATTTGCTTGTTTTCCCTGCAAAGCACCATGTACCCCAGAAATTTCTTGTAATAATTTCATCTGGAGGTTGAGCATCTCGTAGGCTCCGACATTGGTGGCATTGGTGCTGATTTGCTGGGGCATGGCTCCTCCGGGTTTCGGGCGGAACAGGATGACTCCGTTATAGCGGGTCCATTCGTCGGCGATGTCTTCGATGGTCATGCCGTCGGGTATCTGGTCTTCGGGGAAAAGGAGTACTCCTTTGGCGCTGGCTCCCATGATGAAATCGACCATCGTAATAAGGCGGTTGATGTATCGCTGCTGGTCGATAATGTCTTCGACGAAAGAGTGTACTTCGCCGTCGACAAAGGGATAGAGGCTGAGCACATAGGGGTGGGACTTGTGCCAGTAGGGTGTCTCCATCTCGCGCAGCACGTCTCCGAAGGGGGTGAGCCAACGGGCATACCAATAGCGGTCGATAAACCATTCGGTCTCGATAAGGGGTATTTCGTCGGGGGCGAGCCCTTGTGCCGCGCCTTGCCGGATACGGGCTTCGTTGATGGCTTGGATTTTGGGGTAATCTTCTATTTCGATTTTATAGTATTGCGCTTCAAGTACATCATGGCATTTGATGCGTTCTTTGGATTCTCTGCGCCATATTTCTATGACCCGGCACATGTTATAGTCTTCCGGAACGAGGAAGGTGAGATTGTCCAGATGGTCTGATGTCAGATTTTCATAGTTCGAGCGCAGGCAGTCTTCTGTGGCCGTGGCGTAAATCTGCTTCAGTTCCAGGGCTTTGTTCCTATCATTCCCGGCGAAGGTGGCGATAAGGTCGGATATGGAGAGGTCGTGTATCTCCCCGATGAGGTTGCAGTCCCAATAGCGGTAGTCGGCCATGCGGTTGTCAAAAAAGAGGCGGTTTTCGTTGACTACGGTAACGAAGGCGTCTTCTTTGTTGAGTGCGGCATTCCAGCCGTATTGTATCTTGTGACAACAGAGTGCCGATATGAGGTATTGTTCGAGGGTACGGCGGTCGATGTCCCACATCTTGTTGAGGGTGTAGGCGTATTTCATGATGATGGACATCATCTCCCCGAGTTTCTGCTCGTCCCGGTCGCTGGCTACGCATACGGGTTCGGTCTGGTTGGAAGCGAACTGCCCGAGCACCGATTTTACGAGTTGCCGTATCATATTGTTTTTCAAGGGTATTTTGCCTTGTGCCTTGATATAGGTCTCTTCGGTTATCCATTTTCCGGTGGCGGGGTCTTTGATACGGTCGTTCCATTGCTTGCCGTAGGTATAGTCCCGGCAGCGGCGTGCATTTTTGCGGAACTTATCCAGCCCGTCCCACGCTCTGGATGCTTCGAGTATGATGTTTGCCGTATCGGTATTGCGCACTGAGTTTATGTAATGGTTCCGAGTGGTATCGCTCCCGGAATAAATCTGTGATTTGGGTATGAGCTGTTTCATTGTTGTTTTTTGTGTAATTCGAGTTCTACTTCAAATATGCTTTTATATGTTTCTTTTATTAGTGATTCTATTTCTTCGAGTTCTTTTTCGTTCGCTGTTTCTTTTGCTTCATTGAGCTGGTCGAGTTCTTTTTTTGCGTCCAATACATAATCATACAGGGCTTCTTTATGGTTGATTCTCTGCAATTCCTTACTGTATTTTGCGGGGTCTTTGCCGTATTCATTGCGGAGGCGGCGAAATTCTTTGGCTTCTTCGAGAAGGCGGTAATATGAGTTCTTGTCGTCCCGGTCGAGATATAGTTCTACGTCTCCTCTCCAAAATCGGGAAAGAACGGGGATGTGCTGCGGTGCCGGGTCGGAATAGAGGTTGGCTAATTGTTCGATGATTTTCCCCAGTCCGTTGACGTACCCGTTGACAACGTGTTCGATGGCTGCTGGATTGGGGCTTATCCATCCGCGTTCGATTTCGTTGCCTCCTGTAATATCGTTGATTCCTTTTGAGATTTGGATGTATCCTTTTGGCACTCCTTTGTATATTCTCTGATATTCGGGGAGATTCTTGTTGGCTTTGTCTTTATAGATGGGACGGTCCATAAAATTGATGTTGTCATACGCCTCAAGAAATGGCTTCGCCAGTGGCTGTGTTATCATCCGGGAGAGTTTGAAGTCTTTCCCTTCCAGGCGGGCGATTGCCGTGGCGGCAATGCATTCGGGAAGCCACTCTTTGCCGGCGGCGGAGGCTACGTCGATAAGGGCGTTGGTAGTGCTGTATCCTGGCTTGTTGCTGCGTGTGATGAACTCGCCTATGCATACTCCCAAGGTATGTGAGGGGAGAAAAGCCGGTGGCAATGGTATGGTTATTACCTGGTCTCCTGCTACTACGCAGAAATTGCTGTACCTTATGTAGGGTGTGAGGGAATAGTACTTGTCGAGTGCTTTTTCTGCGTCGTCGTCATCTCCTCCAAGTAGGAATGCGGCAAGGATGGTCAGGGCTTGCTCGGAAGCTCCGATCGACGTTGTCAATGACTTTACGGCCAGCCATCTCCAAGGGTGATCTTTTATCATTTGCAGCTGGTTGCGGTTGCTTTGCCGTCCGGCATTCCAGAATAATTGCCAATATCCGAGAGTCCGCGACATAGTCCCTTTCTTGTCGAAGTTTACGGTGACTTCTTTGGAGTCCCATATCGAACGTGTGACAGAGCGTCCCATCTGACGGGATGTGGCGTATGTGGCTATGCGGGCTGCGAGTTCGGCGGACTTGTTCAGGTTCTCGATGGATTTCCCGATGAAATCAGAAGACTTGTTTAAGGTCTTCAACGCTAAGTCTCCGGCACGTTCTTTTGCATTTTTGGGGAGATTGAGCTTCTTGTTCCTTTGTGTCTTCTTGATGTCTTTTCTCAGGCTTTCAAGTTGCTTCTGATAGTCGGCCAGCATGTTGTAGGCTACGGGGCCTCCGTTGCGGAAGTATTCGTCTACCAGCTTGTCGTACTCCGTGTCGCGGGGCTTGCCGGCGAGTCTTCGACGTACGGCTCCTTGCAGTTTTTTGTCGAAATAGTTCTTGTTGAACCGGGCTTGGTATTTCCGGCCTTCTTTGATAAGGAGGTTTGCGTTTGCTTCCTGATAGTCTTTCAAGACGTTCGGGACGGTAAATGAGATATTGAGCGTGGTCATTGTGGCAGCCAGCAGACGTTGTGCTGCCTGCACCACACGGGTAAACTTGTTGTCGATGGGTGCGGATATGTTGAGCTTGTTCACTGCACGGGATATGGCAGGGTCGGTGAACCATATCGTAATGGGTCGGCCATTCTCGAATACGGTAACGGCATGTTCGTGCTCGTGGGCTTTGACGATGGGAATGTCCAAATCGAGTCCTCTGCGATGTTTTACGGCTGTGCCATTATCTATTTCTTGCTGTGTGGGGGTAAGGTATGTGATGCCTTCTTCTTTGCGCAGGTAGGGGGTGAATACTTCTTTCCCGTTTATTTTTTCTTTCTTCAGCCAGGTTTCGGAGAGGTGGTATACCGGCATGGAATAACGCCTGCAGGTCTCCAACAGGCGTTGTTTCCAGGCATTTTGTTCTCCGTTGATGATGGTACCATAGGTATCCTGGATTAATTGGGTGAAGGGGTCACGTACCATGTTTTCGTGTCCTTTTATCTTCTTAAGATCGGACAGGTTTTTTCGTTCTCTTCGCTCGTATTCGTTAATGTCTTCTGCAGAGACATCGGTCTGCCCTTTCATGGGAACATAGAAATCGTAAAGGCGATGCAAAGAGTCGAATTGCTCTTGTGTAATAAGTCCTTTTTTTAACAGCTGGCTGTGTGTGAAGTATCCTTCTATGTATATGCCGTATTTCTTTTCTATGCCGTCAATGGCTTTGTCGATTTCGTCTTTATTTGTCAGGGTTTGATTTACTTTTGTTATTTCTTCGTTTTTGTTTTTCTTGAGTATCTCGGACATGGGTGTGCCGTAGGTGAGCAGCTCGTATGTGTCTTTGCTAATCAATCCCTTTTGCAGTTTTCTTTCTAATTGATATGCTGATATATCCCTGACTCTCTGCCATAATTCATTTGTAAGCTGACGGCCTAATGTATCTTCTGATTTTTTGACAAAATCGAACAGGTTCATCAGGTGGTTTTCTGCTGCGTATTGTTCCAAGTCTTCGTACTCGAATTTGTCGAAGTTTTCAGGGAATTGCATTTGTGGGTATTCTTCCCGCAGCATGAACTGGAAGGTGCCTGTCAGCCCGGCAAAGTCACGGCTGTTTATTTCATCGATGGCGGCTTGTAATTTTTCGGGTTTGCCGTCATACTGAGGGTCGGCTTTTGCTTCGGCTATCCTACGTTCTTTTTGGACGAGTTGTCGTTCTATTCCCGATTTTGCCAAGGGGTAGTACTTGAGCATGTAGTCTTTGTTCTCAAAGGCTTTTCTCACCTTGGCTAAGGTATCCAGTAATGGTTGCAGGTATTGTTCGTTGAACTTGTCTGTGGCGTCTTGTACGATGCTCATCGATGCGTTTTCGGCCCAATAGAAGTTCAATTCTTCGGGTAGTTTCCCGTACTTCTGCTCTATGTCGTCTATGAGGTCGTGCAGGGTGGTCATGGAATCGAAAAGTGCTTCGTAGGCTTTTCTCGTGTTGAGCTTCTCGGGAAGGATTTTCTGAAGACCAGGGATTTTCTTAAGGCCTCTAAGCCAGAAGGGCTCCCACATTTTATTGTAAACAGACTGCACGGCAAGCCGGTTGACAGAACTGAAGGCGATGTTGCGGCTGATATCCTTGTCCAGTTTCCGGTTGATGAGTTTCTGCCCGGCAACAGCTTGTGAAGCTTCGGATGCAGATAAACCTTGAGTATCTACTCCTACAGGAGACTGCATGGAGGATATGGCTTGCCGGTCCGCATCATGGCTTCTCTCCATTTGTTCGTCTGCTTGTATGGTTGTATCAATATGGAAACGGATATCGTTATCAGCCGGTGAATATTCTCCGGTATTCATGAATATACCGTCGGCTTTGGCTCGTTCTACGATGCGACTCTCTTCGGATGTCATACGACTGCCGGTGAGGTCGGTACCTCGTACCAGGTCTTTCAACGGCATGTGTACAAAGTCCTCTATCGTGACCCTTTCGGCTTCGGCTCG
>NZ_LN877939.1:830763-834106 GCF_001403595.1 Gabonia massiliensis
TCTAACGGTAACACGGCCTTTAAGGCTGTCCGATAATTGTTCCTCTATTTTATGGAAGGTCTCTTTGGCGAAATCAGAAAATGTATCACTACCTGAGACCTCGCTTTTTTTCACTTTTTGTCCGGCATTCGCTTCATCCGGTTGTTTTCCCCTTTGGTTTTGTGTATCTTTGTTTTCGGAAATGTCTGGCTCTTGTCGGGTAACTGTGTCATCTGACTTGTCTTCATGGTTGCTTATAACGTCCATCCTACTATTTGATGGGGCGGACGTTTCTTTTCCACCGTCTAACTCTCCGTCTGCTGGCTCTCCGTTCTCTCCTAAGAGACTGTCTGCTTCGTTTGCTTTATCGGGTACAATGCCCAGTTTGGCCATTAGTTCTTCGGAACGTTTCCTGCGGGCGGCATCCCGTTTTTTACGTGCTTCTTGTTTTTCTTTTTCCGTGTCGAGGATGTCTTTTACTTTATAGCCGGCTGTCTCTATGCCTTCTCTTATGCTGATGCGCTCTCCGATGCTTGCCCGGTCATACATTTCTTGCAGGCGCCCGGATGATTGCAGTCCAAGGATATAGTCCGGGTAGCTGTCCGATGCCCGGTTATAAGCGTCTATGTAGGCTTCTGAGTCTTCCCATTCTTCCCGGCTCGTGATGCCTGAGGCGTCGAAGGCTTCCTGCAGCGCCCTGTCGATGTACTCAGATTCGGAGAGGAAGGGGGCTTGCTCTTTATCGGCAGTTTTTTTGCTTGCTATGGCCTCTTTCTGTACTTCACTCGGATTTGTCTCTGTTTCAGTCTCGGATGTTGCAACTTTTTCGCCTAATTCGTTGGCTTTTAGGGATAATTCAGTATCTTTGCTCTGGGAAGAAACTTCGCTCTGCCTTTTAGTGCGGCCTGAAGTCTTGTCGTCTTGTTGAGCTTCAATGGTGGTAATAGGTGGGGTTGCGACATCTTCAGACACGGAATCTGCGCCCCGTGTCCAGAGCAAAGGTCTTTCTTTTATATTCTTGATTGTCTCATATCCGGCAGTCTTTATTCCCATGAATTTTCCTGTTTGACTGTTTACTACAATAGAAACAGCTCTCCGGCCAACCTTGTTTCTTCCGTTCTCTATGGAGAATATATAACTGTTGCCTCTGCCTAATCTTACGGTATCAACATTATTTATAATCGAAAGTACAAAATCTATCGCATCGTCAAGATTTTCAAGTTTAAGTTCTTTCGCATGATGCTCATACACGTGTAAAGCCATGCTTTCCGTCAACTTGAAAGGAATGGCAGGGAAGCCTATCCTGTCAAATATTTCATCGGGTATAATTGCTAATGATGTCGAGCCTTGTGCATTTTGATAAAAATACTCGCCATTATCGGCTGTCTCTTCTGAGAGGGCGTATTTCTCTCCTAAAAGAGAAACAATTTTTTCTCTGCGCTGTTCTGATCTTCTATCAGAATCCGGTTCCCCTTCTGACTTTTCTCTTCCGCTATCGCTTTCAGTGCGTCCTGTACTGTCGGGCTTTATTTTTTCTTCCTCTGCCTGGCGTATACGTTCTGTTTCTGCTTGATGCTTTCTTTTCTGCGGGGTCTGGGCTATCTTCTTCCAGATATCCACTTGCTGCTTGGCTTGGTCGATGGCGGCTTTGCGTTCTCTCTCGGCTGCTATCTTCTCGGCAATGGTAGTGCCGCCTTTGGGCTTGGATTTCTGGAGTCTCTTCAATGCGGCTTCTTTGTCGGCAAGCATGGAGGCAGCAACATTCTGCGCTACCTGTTCGTCGCCCCCGGCCTGCTCTACAATGGCATCCCAGGCGGTATCAGGGTCGGCCTGCTCATAGAGGGGATTGCCTTGTGCGTCTTTGGGAATGCGCTGTATGGCAGGAATATTTTCAGGTTCTATGTGGCTGTCTGCGGACTCTACGGGAATAATTTGGGATGTATTTATTTCTTGGGTTACTTGTTTCCCTGAGGTATTAATCATGGGTTCTCCATTGTCATACAGGAGTCCGATACGGGCTTTGTCTCCGTTTACGGACAATAGGGTTACGGGTTTGTCGTATCCTTGTATGTGTATGGTGGTGCCCGGCTGCGGGATGCTCTGTCTTGCATTGCCGGAGGGTTGTCCTGCGGGTGCTGTTTCAACACCGTTTTCAGGCTCAGGGTATTCCTGCATACTTTCTCCTGCTCCGCTTTCTTCTTCGGGGTAGGATTGTATCTCGTCGAGGGTAAAGGACAAGGTTTGTTCTTGCCCGTAGGGGCCGGTTACGGGCTTGCCGTAGGGGTCGACTATCCGGCCGATAATCGTATCGGCGTTTTGTGAGGTTACGATAACGCGGAGGGGGCTGCCGTTTTTATTTACTGACACGACGGTGCCGGGGACGAGGGTGTTCATCTCGCCCTCTTCTTGTGAGAGGACAGCATCTTCTACTTGCTGCTCCATGGTGGAGGCTTGCTCGTCAAGGGTCATGTAGTCTTGTACCTTGCCCAACTGTGAGGGGGAGACGACTTGGGTATCTCCTTCGGGGGTGATGATGGTAAGCATACCGGTGCTGCCTTCCCGGGGGGTGATGTTGCCTTCGGGGTCTATGTCGAATGTACCGGAGGTGATGCGGACGGTCTGCCCCCGGTAGTCAGCGTATATGGTGGCACCCATGTCGGGATTGGCTTGTTGCCGCAGATTTTCAATGATACGGCCAGCTTCTTCTTTGATGCGCGACTGCAAGCCTCCCAGGTATGCTTCGTAGAGGTTGGCCTTGTATATGTAGTCCTGGATGATGGCTTGTTCTTGTGAACGTTGTTTTCGTTCTTCGGCTGTAGGTGCTTTTGAAGATTCGGCAAACATCTGTCCCAATATCTTGCTTTGGTCTTGTAGGTTCTCACCGAGGATGGATTTTATCTCGGCTACCTGGCTGGGGGAGAATGCCTCGTTAAGGTGCCGGTCGGCCCGGTCGTAATCGGCTTTTATTTTCCGTTTGGCTCCAGCTCGCAGGGTAGCTGCTGCAGAGCTCATGCCGACGGACATGATGCCTACGGTAGTTATGGTTTGTAAGGCGTTTTCCCAATTGTATATGTCTTCGAGTCCTTGGTCGCCTATGGTGACGGCATTGAGGGTTCCTTCCATGAATTCTTCGAAGGTTTCGCCCGCGATGCCGTTCCAGCCGGTGGCTTTGGCAAAATCGCGGAAGCCGGTGATGATATTTTTGTCTTTTATCATCTTAGTGTAATCGAGGACTCTAGGGGTGGTGCGGGATATGAAACCGGTGAGCCGGGGGGATATATGCCGGGTGGTCGCACCCACTATTTTTTTTACTCCAGGTTTGAAAAATTTACCTAACGCTCCTAATAACTCTCCCGACATTTCA
>NZ_LN877939.1:834407-861907 GCF_001403595.1 Gabonia massiliensis
CGAAGCTTTGGATATGGATTTTAATATTCCTTTTAATCCGGTTTTTACAAGGCCTCCGGCAAGTAAAAATTCTATCATCCAGGGGAGCGAATAACCGACACTCTCCCCGATTTTTGCCCATTCGCTGATATTTGGATGGAGTGCTGCATCTGTAATCGTTTTTATAGCGAGGGCATCGATAAGTGACTTTTCGGACGTTGTGAGGGATTCTTCTCCTTGTTCTCCGACTTTCTTTATTACCCGGTGTATGGTAGCTTGGTCTTGGATTTCTAAACCTCCTCCTGAAGAAATGCTTTCTGCGGAGGGGAGTTTATCCCAAAGGGCTTTAAAAAAACCGGATTGCTCTTTTGCGGATGCTGCGGTTTTACGGGCATCGTCGATGAGATGACGGGCTGCTTCGAGATTTCTTCCGCTTTCAATATCGGGTTCTACTCCCTTGAATTTCCCCACGATATTGGCAGATGTTCCGGCTAATGGATTTCCCATTCGTTCTAAAACAGCAGCCCTATATCCAAGGTCTATTTCGGGTTTTTCGTAAAGCTTGTCAATATCTCCGCTTATACGTTCAATCTCTTTGGATACTTGGTCGGCATATTTTTTAGCGTCTTCCTGTTCTGCCTTTTTCAGGAATTTTTCTGTTATTCCAGGAAGCTCTTCGTCTTTTGCAAATTTTCGGGCCTCGTCAAATTGATTTCCCAGACTCTCGTGTGAACGGATATAGGCATGTTCTTCTTTCGTCCGGTCATATTTGTCCCGGATAGCTTGTTCCATAGCAGCTGAGCCTACGGGTGTCTTCTGGTATGCTTCGCCCAATTTCGGCTCTGTGATGCCGTCGGATGTGTATGGCCTGTTGAAGGGGCGGGAGGATATGGTATCGAAGATACGATTCTCCGAAGATAATCCCAGGGGCTCGTTGCGGAGCAGGGCGGTGCGGTTTCTTTTTTCTTGGAGTTCTTGCTTGCTCTGCTGTGATAACTGATTTTCAATTTCTGATATATCGTCAACGGAATATTCATTTTTTTCGAATTTAGTTGAATCTTGGCGTTTTTCGAACTCTTCTTGTGCCTTGATCTCAGCCGGAGTCAGTTTTACGGCTTGAGGGAATTGGGCTATAAATGAATTAATCTCTTCTTTGGGGATATTAAACATATCCCTGCCTATTCTGTATATGTTATATGATCGGTCCATTGAACTTATTTTCTAATTTTTTATTATTGAAATATCCATAATCAGATAACGATCCGTCTTCTGTAATATAGGGTGTTTGTTCCGGGCTAAGATAATCCTGCCAAGTCTTAGGATTCAATGGATTAACCGACGTACCGGAATACGAAATACTGCCGTTCGGCGGCGTATCGTCGCCTGCCTGGTAGTCGGTAAGGGACTTGAGCAGGGGCGTGAGCCGGGCCATCAGGGACGGGTTGCCTTGTGCGGCGGAGTACAGGTTTGATGCGTATTTTTGCACTATGGCTTCTTTTACGGAGGATTTTCGGCTTTCGGATGGGAGGATGAATTCTTTTTGGATGAGTCCTTTGTCCATGGCTTCGTCGATGAGCTCGTAGAGTTTTGCAATGGCGGCTTGGGCAGTCTTCTTGTTGTAGTTGACTTGCAGCCCCTCGGAGAGGTATAGGGTGGTGTCTCCGTTGCGGGATGAGTTGTATGTACTGCGTGCTCCTTCTCCGTATCCGTATTCTTCTTGGTGCCTACGGTTTCGCCCTTTTTCGTTTAGATTGGCAATCTCCAAGTAGCGTGCGTTGTTGGCGTCAGTGATGTATTTCTTCAACGCGGCTTCTGCGGCTTTTTCTTCCTTTCTGTTTTTGGCTTTGTATTCTTCCAGTTCTTTTTGGGTGGCTCCACGGGCTTGTAACAGGTCTAAATCGTGCTGGTGCTTCAGCTGTATTTCTTGGAGTTTCTGCCAGGCTTCCGATAGGGCTGACTGTGCCGCGAGGGCTTCTTTGCGGTCTGCCATAGCAGCATTAAGAAGTCCTTGACGGTAGATGTTTTTTTGCTGGGCGATGCGGTCGTATTCGTTCTGGAGGTATTTGTTGTTTTCTCCGAGAACTGAGTTTCTCCGGTTCACATCTCCGCCTTTGCTTGCTGTAATCATGTCTCCGATAAGCAGACCTATGTCTCCGAGTGTAGACAAGGTTTGGACCGCATTTTGATGTTTGGGGTCTTGAGGTTCGGGATAAAGGGCTTTGTACAACGTGGTATAAAAAGGTGCTTCGGGATTTTGAGAAACTACATCTTTTAATCTGTCCGGTGTAGCTTTTTGAAGTTCTGTTTTGGCATCGGGTACATCGAAATATGGTTTTTCTATTGGATGTGTGCCGTATTCTCCGGGAAGGACTCTTCCAGCGGTATCTTCGTCTTTACGGAATCTCACCTCTCTCTCCGGGGTGTTGGCTACATTCTCGGCAAACCACTTCTGGGTATCTTCGAGTCTTTGCTGGGGTGTTTTTTTATAATCGTCTTTGAGTGTCATAAGTCTCATGTCACTTTAAAACAGGTTTGACAGGGTTTTATTTTCTTTGTATTTCCCAATAGAGCCTCCCAGGTTTTGCACCGAGCCGGCAAGCAACCCGACACCGTTTTGCGCCAGGTTGGAAAAATTCTGGGCCCGCTGGGCGTACATATTCGACTTCTGCCCCAACAGGTAATTGTTTGTATTGGAGTACCGGTTCAGGGCGTTGTCCTTGAGCTGGGAGGACTGGGAGGAGATACTGGAGATGACGTCTCCATAGGCGTCGGCATTTATCTTCTTTTGTGCCGCGACGGCCTCGGGTGTGGCTCCTGTAACGGTAGCTATGTTGCGCTGTGTTTTGCCTTGTCGCTTGAGGGTGTCGCGGTAGTTTTTCAGGATATTGGCCGTATCGGAACGGTTCATGATGTCCTGATAGTATTCTCTCTTGAACAGGTCTTTATTCTCTTGTATTTGCTGATTTAATAATTTCTCTTGTTTCTTACGTTCTTTGGCTCCTCTTATGCCTCCGAATATGGCGCTTCCCAACCCAAATGCTGCTCCAAGAGAATCTGATATTATACCCATAATCTTTTTTATTTACAAAGAAAAGCGGGATTCTTTTTCGCATAGGGTCATAATGAGAAATTTAGAATGAAGCTTCGGAGATAGCTATCTTCTTATTATTTTTTACTGGTTTTATTTCAGCGGGGAATTCGTATGAATATGATACATACAATCCTATTGCTCTGGACATGAGTATATCATCGTGTTTGCCCTCGATAGCACCGAAACTTCCGTTAGGCTTTTTCTCATAGGTATCGTATTCATCACAAGCATGAATGTCTTTTTCTATATACCCTCCTTCGCGCAAAAGCATTACCATATGGTCTATAAGCATGGTTTTAGTACTTCGGTTGGTATGGAAGCCATATCTGGCAGGCAATCCCTCTTTTATTTTGTCCGAATCAGTACGTGCGTATAAATTAGAGTATTCTCCTGAAAGAATATCAAGTATAAATTGTGTATGTTCTCCGTCAGTATTTTCTGTTTCTAAAGTATTGCTTTCGATAACTAACAGGGCTTTTTGATACCATGTTGCAATTTGTGCAGCTTTCCACACAAGCAGGTCATGGTCTATATGTCCGCGCCATGTAGCTACAACTTCAGGAACCCCTCCAATTATCATCGGGCAACGGTCAATGACAGTAATAACAGAATAATCGGCTCCTTGTGAGCGTCCACCGACATCTACAGAAACTATGTAGCGCCTTTTTATTTTTTCATCTGATGGATATGCCCATATTTTTAGTAATCCGGTTGTATCAGGAATAAGGGATAATTGTTGCAATGATTCTTTCCCCGATACCTTGTATGATTTGGATTGTAATTCTCCAATAATAATGGGTGAAACACATTTTTTTCTAAGTTCTTGTACTCGGTTGCGGTCGAATACGCGTTCTCCCGAATGAGCAAAAGCCTCAATATCATCAGAAGGATATTCGGCCATCATATCCGAATGGTTCTGATATTCTTTTCTTTTTGTCCGATACCAAGCAATGGCTTCGATAGTAGCTCCACTGTTCCATAAAAACCAGTCATAATCTGTAAATGTCTGTATAAAATCTTTGTAATTTTTAACTTGAATACGGTACATTTCAATTTCAAACCAAGGAATAAATAATGGCTGCTTATCTGATTTACCTTCTTTGGCAAGATTATATTCGGTATGAAAATAGTCTCCTACTCCGTTAGCTGTAGACTCCAATACAACCATTGAATAAGGGATAAGAGGTACTGAAGAAGAGACTGACCGGATAAGATCGGTCGACTTCTTCTCTTTCGTGTCGGGCCAGAAGGCGACCTCCGAGAGATGTGCCATTGCCACATCTGTACCCCGTACGGAATTAGGTGTTTCTGCTGACCCAACGGTTACTTTACACTCTGTCTGCCTGATAATTGAAGTATTCTGCATACGCTGGAAAGATTCGAACCGTACTTGTGCTCCTAACAAAAAGCTTGGATAATTTTCCAATAATTTGGCATACATTCCTTTGATATTGGCTGCTGAGTCTTTGAGATGAGCGCATATAACAGAGTTCCACGCCCGTTTATGCACGAGTTGTATCCATGCCATATATATCTGGGTGAGTGTGCTGCCGCCCCATTGTCGGGCTTTGAGCAGGATGATGCGTATAGGTCTATCGTGTAGGCGTGCATCTTCGAATTTTGAGAGCAGTTTACGTTGGGCATAATTAAGATAAAAATGTACGTCCGCTCCTGATATTTTATCTTTAATAATTACGCTCGTAGCTGCCCAAAACTCAAAATCATATTTGATACGTAATAGAAAAAATTGTTTTGTAATTTCGTCTACAGAATTGTCATCAGCAAATATATGGAGTTCGTTTTCCAGAAAGTCTTTAAATGAAGAATGATTTTTTAAAAGTCGTATCCATCCATTTTCTTTTATCATATCGGATGGAAGATATATGTCTCCGCCCAATTCTTCTACGTACATTTTGTTTCTGGGAATGCATTCGGACCCTTCCCCTGTTATTTGATTATAGGGGCGAGTGAAATTCCTAAGCCTCGATATGTTTTCCTCTATTATTTGAGTATAATTCATAATTCCTTGATTTTGAAATTATTCTTAATGCCGTTTTCACAGAGAAATAGAATCGTGGAGCAGGAGAATATATAACCCTTCGGACTGCTTCAATTTTAGGAATGTTATTTTGTAAGAGTATCTTTTTGAATCTCCTGTGTATTTCGATATACATGAGAAGATTTTCACCTTCTGCAAGAATAGGTTTCCCTTTTTCTAATAAACGAATATTTTTTATTACAGCTTCTTCTGATACGTAAAAACGTTTTGCTGGAGAATGTATGGCAGAAAGATATATATATAAATAGCGAGGACGTTTGCCCTTGAGAAGACTAAGGGTATTGTAATAGACATTAATAAAATCTTTATCTCTGTCTGATATAAAATATTTTTTGTTCATACGCTGCTAATTGCGTATGAGATATATAAGCAATACAAATATAACAAATTATGTGATACAAAACAAACATTTCTCATTGTGACCCTATGCGATATAAAAATGAATTTTTCTTTGTAGTGCATATATCATTAAACCAATTAAAAAAAATATGGATGAAGAAAAAGTAACTGTAGTAGAGGCCCCAGTTAAGTCTGGCCGACAAATGTGGACAGAACGACTCCATGAAATGTATCCTGATAAAGAAGGTAATTATGACGACGATGATGTCTTCTATGCTGCTCTGGATGAGTATGACCAAGAGAGAGGAAAACAAATTGAGGATTACAAACAAAGTAACAAAAAATTAGCTGATTTGTTTCTGAGCAATCCGGAGGCGGGTGCTTTTTTGAGTGCTCTGATGGAAGGAAGCGACGTAATGACGGCTATCGGTGAGAGTTTCGGTGATTATTTTGAAACGGCATTAGGTGACCCAGAAGCTAAGGCCAAGTATGACGAGGGCATCCGGCTGCGTCGGGAGCGTGAGAAGGAGATGGAAGACATACAGGCTCGACAGCAAGAGAACGCAGAAAAGAATGCAGAAACAGTGGAGTCTTTTATTGCGGAGAAAGGGTTGGACGAAAAGGGCCGGAAGGCGTTTGAGGATTTTATTTCCGAATTGGTAGACCGAGTTTTCCTATTTGACTTAGACCGGGATACTCTGGAGCGCTTGTGGCGGGCGATGAATTATGACCGGGATGTGGCCGAGGCTCGTTCTATCGGAGAGAAGAAAGGGCGCAATGCCAAAATAGAGATGGAGAAAAAGAGCATAGTGACAGACGGAACCCCAAATCTCAGTGAAGAATCCAGGGGTACTCCTGCTCCAATTGCTTCAAAAGTAAAAATAAGAAAAAGTATTTGGGATTAAATTAAAAAATAAATATTTATTAAAATGAAAAATCAGATGAAAAAGTTTTTAATGAGAAAGAGTGTATGGTTGGGTTTATTGCCCTTTTTGGTATTAGCAGTAGTTATAGCCGGTGTTTATGGCCTGGGCCTGTGGCTGGGCTGCGGGTGTGCTTTGGCTGTTGTGGTCCCAGGCGTGACGGATAATGGCGTTACGGTGTCGGACGAACCATTGACAACGGATATCACCCGTGAGGCAAGTCCGGATTTGATGCGTAATGAGATAGACCAGCGTATCGTGAAGATACGTCCGATGTCTACGCCTATCGACCAGATTATGAGGCATTCGGAAATGCGCAAATCGGGTTCTATGATTTACGATTATTATGCGGTGGATACCAAGCCGACAAAAGCCAAGTTGTCTACGGCTTATACCGAGCCGGCTTCGAGTGCCACGACTTCTCACAAGAAGGCGACTCTCGATACGGACAACAATGACATTTTTGATGTTACCGAGACTATTCTGGCGAAGGGTGTCAAGGGGTATGAAGCCGATGGTACCACTCAGTCAAAGGCTGATTTGGTACTGTATGTGAGCAAGAAAGCGGATGACGGTAAGTTGGTGGTGTATGCTTTGAATGGGAAAAAAGTAGAGAGTATCGATAATGTGGTTCCGTCTATTCCGAAAGATACGGTACTGATACGTATGGGACGTGCGGCTACGGAGCTGGATGTGCAGACGTCGCAGTTCGAGGCGCTTCCGGTGAAGGCCCAGAATTATTGCCAGATTTTCAAGATGCAGGTAGAGCAGTCTACGTTCCAGAAGATTGCCAACAAGGAGGTGGACTGGAATTTTTCGGACTCGGAGGAGTGTGCGATTTTCGACATGCGTATGGGTATGGAAAAATCGTTCATGTTCGGGGTGAAGAATTCGATTTACGATGCGGACAAGAAACAGAATGTGATGACTACCGGAGGTATTTGGTGGCAAGCCGGAAAAGAAACAGAATACGATCCTGAAACAGGATTAACTCAGAACGACTTGATAGATATCATGCAGGAAGCTTTTACTGGTAATGCCGGTAACAAACGGAAGATATTGGTGGGGGGCTCGAATTTTATCGGGCTTATCAATAAGCTGGATGTACAGAAGTATGTGGGCGCTAATGATGATTTCGTGAAATGGGGTATTGATTTTACGGAGATTCGTTCGAAGTTCGGAAAGTTGTATGTGTTGCTGGACGAGGTATTTGACGACTGTAATATGAGTGATTACGGGTTCATTTTTGACCCGGAATATCTGACCAAAGCGGTACATGTGCCTTTTGACCGTTTGCAGCTTGACTTGAAGAAAGCGGGTATCCGCAATACGGATGCAGTGGTGCTTACTGAGGCGTCATGTGCTTGCCTGCGATATCCGAATTCACATATGAGGATTGTGCCTAAAGGGAAATAAATTATATAACGTAAAAGCATGTCTTTATATCAATAAGACATGCTTTTAATTTCAAACAAAATTATGGCAACAAAAACATATTATACTTACCACGGTAATTTATTTACATTCGTAAAATCTGGAGCTAAGAAGATTAATATAAAATTTATTGAAGCTCAAGATGGTAAAGGATATTTTTCTACAGATAGAAAAAATCTCCAAAACTTAATTGAGTCAGATAAAAATTTTGGTAAAAAGATTTTCTTGTCAAAAGGGTTATCTACAATAAAAGACTTAACTACTGATAATACTGTAGAATATATAGAAGATGTTACCAATTATGAAGATGCAATAGAATATCTTACGAAAAATTATAACGTTGATTCTGATGAATTGAAAAGTCCCAAAAACGTCCGAGACCAAGCTAAGAGATTAGGAATATACTTTCCCAATATAAGATGAAAGTAACAGATATTATAGTAAAAACACTGGAGGTTCTGGGAGAAGTGAATCCTGTTGACGAAAGTGATTTAACTAATAACTCTCTACCTTTAGAAGGGCTTATTATATCGTATATAGAAAAGTCTTTGGAAGATATTTTCTTACAGGCACCTATACATGTATTACCATGGAGTGAAATACCTGACGATATCATTCCGTATGGAGATGGTAGTGGATATATAATATTACCTGATGATTATATACGTCGTTTTATTATACGTATGCATGGATGGCACCGCGATGTGACACGTGTAATTACAGAGGACGATACTTTGTATTCTTTGCAAAAAAACATTGTAACAAGAGGCGGTATGGAGCGTCCAATTTGTGCATTAGCATCAAACGATGAAGGAAAATCTATTCTTGAATATTATTCTTTGCCAATATTCTATCGCGCACCAAAAGCTGACAAGAAATTGTATATAAAGCGTGTATCCATATCTACAAATAAAGATGAATATAAAAATCAAAATATTGACTGCTCCGATAATTTGCTTGTTCCTATTGCTATGAGATGTGCTTACTATGTCTCAATCTCCTTAGGTAATACAGCATTGGCAAAGTATTTTGAAGAAGAAATTGCGAAACAAATTTTATTATTATGATACTGTGTAATGATGGACGATATTTAGGATATTTCCATAATTTGCCGGAAGTTCTGGCGAAATATCCCATAGGCCACCGGGGGTGGTTCTTTACCAATGGGGAGACATTGTCGGTGTGGATGTGGGACGAACTGTCCCGGGGATGGTATGATACCAATCGTGCTGATAATACATTGCAGGGAATGGTAGATGATGCTGCAAGTTTTGAACCTGTGGCAAAGCCAGGAGTGAAGACGAGCTACTTGTATGTGCAGCCGGAAGCGGGTACGGTGACATTTAGGAATTTTGTGAACGGGGAGGCTCCGGTGAGTGTCGCTACGGAGGGTACGGCTGTCATCCTGCTTTTCTGGAACGGGGATTTGTGGGAGGTTGCTGTCACTCCTTTTTATGTGGACTTGTCCCGATATGCCTTGAAAGACCTGGACAATGTATCGGATGAGAAGGTAAAGGAGATGGCGGGCATAACGAAGGTCGCCCATGAAGAGTTGCCCAACGGGGACTATGATTCTGTTATCGTACTGGGTACCGATGATGCTGCCGACCGCGGGGCTTCTATCGGGATAACGTCCCATGGTGAGCCTTTTATCACTACACATCATTTCCTGGATACTCCTATTGTAGACCGGAAGATTTTGGCTCTGGCCGACTTGTCGAATGTAGAGAGCGGTACGATAACTCCTGATATGACAACGTTTGCAAACTTGCCAAACAGCCTGAAAGTAATCGATGCGGCCGACTTGGATACCACAACAAGAAACGGTACATATATAGTACACCACTATTCGAGGCCAGGACAAATAGATAACTATGCCTTCCTATCTGTATCTACAAGACTTTTGATAACTTATCAATGTATGATAGGTAACAATAATGTCATTGAATATCGTACTCAACATGGTAGCAACGAATGGTCAGACTGGGAAACATGCAACTTGTCCAACATAGTGAATCCACAACCTGCCATACTCCCCAGAGAATTCTTGTCATTGACATCAAGCTCTACGTCAGAAGAAATATTGACAACACTTAATCTTGCAGGAGGGGCAGAAGCTATTGCCGCTTTATTTCAGGAGCGGAAGGGCAGCGTATTTTTAGACAATGACGAAAACGGGTTGCATACGCTAACCGATTACAGGAAAGTGGCCGACAATCCTTGGGAACTTTATTACTCGTATTTTGAATATAATGTTTTGGTCGAAATATCTCTTTTTGATGATGGTACAGGAACATGGCATTGTACAAAAAATGAATACGAAATACCCCAAAAACAATAATAAATTTAATATAGTCATTATGGAACAAATATTACCTGTAGATAAAAACTTCAATTCGGCACAAGCTCTTTATATAGGCAAGGCGACCGATGTTACAGACACGACCGTAGCTGCCGGAAAAACTCGTATTATCAGAATATCAGCCATTACCGATTGCCGGATATGGGCATATAAAGAAACCAAAGAAGGCGACGGGCTGAACATGCCGGAAGGAACAATAGAATATTTCGGCATACCGGAAGGATATATTTTGGAGATTGAAGGAAGTGCTAACGTAATGGGATAAGGGAATTATGAGTTTCGGGTTGGGGAAATTGGGAAGATTAGGCAGGCTGGGTGTCGCCTCCGGCCGGGGAACCGGAGGGGGAAGTATTTCTGTACAGAAGGACATGTACTTTTCCGGCAAGAACGCTTATATATATGCGTGTTCAAAAAATGGGATTAAGGAACTGCATATATACGGGCACTCGGAACAAGATGGAATACCTGCCCCTGACACTCCTGCCGAAATATCCTCGGTAGGGGACAGTTACCTGCAACTGTATGTATTGGATATCAATCATCCTGATAAGGGAGGGCAAATCTTCGATTTCGGTGATATTAAATTGCGGTCATTGCCTAACGGCGTTTGCGATGAGATAGTGTATAGGGACAAACAGTGGAGGTATATACAAAGGGTTTATCATACCTACATAAGTAATGCCTATTATCATAATACTACTGCAAAATTTGCAATGGTAAATTTAAATCCTACTTATGGAGGACTACATAATAATCAGAATTATGTAATGTCCAATAGATTTATCATTGGTTCATTTGAAGATATGTCTAATAATATTGGAATATCTTATATTAATGCTGTTAATAGTACGTACGCATTTAATTTTGAAAATGAACCTGGGACAAATGATCATGTACAAGAATGGTTAGCTAATAATCCTACAGAATTAATATATCAATTGGCCGAACCGATAGAAACTGTATTGGATTTGCCCCAAATCGAATTTTCGTCAGAGACAATCTATTTACTTACGAATGAACAAACAATAAAACCTTATTTACAAGGATATTATGATGTAGACCTCAAAGTATCGGGTAAAAAATTGGAGTACATCAGGGAAGGATTGATGAGCCGGTGGCAACCTATCAATTTAAATAATGCCGATAAGCCGGACAGGGTGGCGGATAGGGTCGGTGGTTCTGATTTGATAACTACAGGCTTTGGTTATATCACTGAATCCGGTTTTAATCCTACTTATGTACAATTGGACGGTATAGATGACAGCCTGATAAATACACAGAAATATGAACCTGAGTCTATCAAGCACGTACAGATAACCTTGTCGAATATATCCAATGCCGACGGAAAGTTCGATGCTTATTGTGTATCTATATTCAATTACGGAAGAAGCAGGATACAAGGCGTATCCAACGAAAGCATAAGGAGTACCGGTGTAGGCGGAACTTCTTTCTTCTTGGATGCAAAGCAAGTAAATGGTTATCCGGGAACTTATGATGATACTGATGCTGTTCTCAATATAGCATTGCAAAATACGGATGATTCGGCAGATTTGAAAATAATAAATGTCGGTTCTGCTTATACAAGTTATGCTGCGACTGCCGCCAAAGAGAGGTTCTACGAGGCTATTGCCTATAACAGGGCTCTTTCGGGCGAGGAGATAGAGAATAATTACCTTGTTTCCCAAGTCCGTAACGGCGTCAATATTGCTGATGATGTAGACCCCATAGATATAATCGCAGAGAGAACTTACGCTTCTGGAAAGAAATTTCCGGTGTATAATACTTACAGAGACCGGGATAACGATAATATAGAATCGTTTAAGATTTTGGGCTATACGGTACAAGAAGGCACTCCGACACCGGAAGCCCCTATTCCCTTACTTTCTGTTGGTGATGAAGGGTTAAAGCTATGTATTTCTGACAGCGAAACCGGAATTGCTTTGCAGGTTGTCAATTTCGGTGATATCGTTTTGCGGTCGGTACCGAGTGGAGTATGTGATTCTATAGAGTGGGACGGTACGAACTGGAAACACGTGCAAAGAATAGGTTACGTCAAAATTACACCTGATGATATAGTTAGTGTAAGTAAGATAGATACATCGCATACTAATTATTATGTTCAAATACATGGTGTGGATAAAGGCATAATTAGTAATGATTTCAAATATTTTAGAGCCAATACAAAATATGTAAATCATTATATGTGTAATAAATTTACGTATGCGCCTACTGCCGATATACTTAATACCTGGTATTTAGTCGAAAATTCTTCTATATTAAGTGGATGGGTTATTACAGACAAACCGACTAAAGAAGAATTTCTGGAACTTATCGGGGACGGTTTCGAATTTATCGGAGAATTGGCCGAACCGATAAAGACCATTTTAGAAGGAATACCCGCCCCGCAAACATTCGACAATGAAACATGGTTCGGCACTCCTCCTGCACTGGTCAAGCCTTATATGATGTGTGAATGTAAGGTCAAAAAGGCGTTAAAGTATCAAGGTGAAATTATCGGACAATACTATTTTGGTGGTAATAAATCGAATGAAACAGAGCATCGAATAGCTGATATCTCGGGAAATGGCAACGACTTGACGCCTCACGGTTTCGCATGGACTCGCGAAAGCGGTTGGAACCAAGGAGGAATATATGGTGATGGAATAGATGATTTGATTACTGTAACTAAATCTATAGACATTAAAGATGTACTTATATCTACTTCAGATATGAGCCGAGTAGTAGCCAACGGGATAAAATACATATTGAGCGCTTATATTTATCAAACTGGAAATTTGATAGGACTTATTATTAATAATTATGATCATATACTTAGCGTCAATAATAATACAGCAACAGCAACTCCCAACAATGTTTTAGCTGTATTAATGAATCATTTTAGATTAAAATTTATTTCGGAAGGATTGACACGTAATATTAATTTATTCAATGTTCACGGAACCGGTGGCGGTGACAATAAAGCAAAAGGGATGATTCACGAATGTTTATTATTTTCATCTGAATTGACCAACAAAGAATTTACTAATAACATTCAATTATCCAAGCAGCGTAACGGAGTAGATGGAGATATAAATATTATTCCTGAACCGGAAGTGTATTACGATTTTAGCCTTTATAACAATACGGATTTTCCTACTACAATCGAGAATTTAGCCACGGACAAAAGCAAAGCTTTACAACTTTTCAATTTTGCAGGAACAGAGGAAAGCGGATTCTTTGAGGGGGCTTTAGTCTCTGACGGTGTAGATGATTACGCTATTATGCAAAATCAAACAGAAGGGTTCAGAACTGTATTTATGGAAGTTAATCCTATGAGTGCAGGAACTATGCTATATAATCAACGATTAAATAGCGGTGTAACTAATCCTTTTGCTATTTATTTACAAACTGATAGTATCGCTTATAATGCTAGAAATCCAGGTGGAATAACATATATAAATGGAATACTTAACGAATCGATATTAGTTAAAGATTTATTAAATAATAATCATATAATAACTATTGTCAATGATTCATTAGGTAGTATTCCCTATCTATTTTCTAATACTCCACCATCATTATTTACAAAAGCTAAAACTTTTAAGTTCTTAGGATTTAAAGAAGCTTTGACGGCTGAACAAGTTCAGGAAGTTATAAAACAATATTTTTCAAAGAATCTACTTGCAGATTCTAACGGAGATTTACTCACAGATTCTAAAGGTTATTTTTTAACATCAAACTAAACAATTATGGAAATAAAAAATTTGAATTATACAGCAGAAGAAATTAATGCTCTATTGGAAAAAATAGAGAATTTACCCACAATACCAACGTTTCACGAGTTTTCTTATGATGTGTACGGATTAAATGACAGTCAAAGTTCAGGGCAAATTCAATCGATAATTGAGGCTGATAGCGGGAGTTGGGACAATTTTGTATTGAATTGTTCGAAAGATATATTAAAAGTGAGGAATTCTAATTCGTCCGCTATGCATTCATCTTTAAATGTACAATGTTGGGACGTAAATGAGTTGTATGTTTCTTTTGAATTTACATTAGGAAGTACTTTATATGAAATAACTGTTCAAAATGATAACGGACTTTACGAAGTGTCAAGAACAGAAACACAATTAGCTTAAATATTTATAACTATGAGATTTTATAAAATACCGGTAGAAGATTTAAAGATGGTAGACCCTGACTGGGAACATCGCAGAATGAACGTGGAAGGTACAGAAGCAATCATTCACGAGGAAATATTTAACGAGCTTGCAGCTAAAAGGAATGAGGAAATTATGACGCTGAGCGAAAGGGAAGCTGAACAGACTATCCCCTATCCTGTGTACGATTCGCAGAGTGATGTGTTTAAAGAAATGCTTTCCTCCTCAGAGTGGACGGAACAAGAAAAGGAGATTGACTTATGAGCTGGATAAAAGAAAGCAACAGGCCTAAACATGTTTTCTATGGCTTTTTATCGGCCTTGTTTGGAACAATTTTATTTTGTTTCGGGTTGGCTGTCGGGAAAGAGTTTGCAGACCGCCAGTGGGGCGGAAAATTCGATTGGCTGGATTTGCTGGCTACACTTATAGGAGGAGTTATCGGACAAAGTTTACAAATAATTGTGTGGGTATGGATAATGTAAATAGTGTAAATCAAATTACAGAAGTAGCGAGGGGGATAAGCGACTACGGATTTACGATTATGGCGGGTGCGATATTTCTCACTCTTGCAGCGGCTTTAATGATTGCCTGTTTCGTCTGGTTCAAATCAATCATTAACGGGATAATATCAAGGTCGGAAAATAATATGGGTGAACTGCTGAAGGAAACTCGTACTCAAAATGAGGTGTTGGCGGATATTTCAGAGGGGTTATTGCCTGAAACGCAACTTCGGATTAAGAATCTTTCCAGTTTTGCCTTTGACCTGGCTACGGAGAAAGTATGCAGATTGATAAAGAGAATACGGGAAGAGAACCATATTGTGGATGAAGAAGGAACTAAAAAAAAAATCCGAAAATTATTGACTAATATACATGAAGACAGAAACAGCAAATTCGACGTTTTCAAGTACCACGGTAAGAAACTTTCCGAATATGTGAACCGGGATTGGATCGAATGGGTGGCAAAAGTGGTCGATGATGAAATTTATGATAAGTCCGGCCCTAACAACGGAAGGGCTTACACTAATGTTTCGGCTGCATACGAGAAAATAAAACTTGATTTTTATCACAGATTAAACGCTTGATTATGAAAACGAGTGAAAGAGGGATTGAATTAATAAAAAAATTCGAGGATTTCAGGAGTGAGGCATACAAATGTCCGGCCGGAGTGTGGACAATCGGGTACGGACATACCGGAGGTGTAAAGCCGGGTGACAGGGTAACGGAAACAGAAGCGGAAGGATTTCTGAGAAAAGACGTTGAAAGTTCGGAGAAAATAGTACTGACCTTGGTTAAAAAGCCTATTAATCAAAATCAGTTCGACGCGCTTGTATCGTTCGTCTACAATACGGGCAGCGGTAATTTCGCAGGTAGTACTCTTCTACGAAAAATAAACAGGAATCCGCAGGATGAAGGTATTAAAAAGGAGTTCCAAAAATGGGTATATGTCAAAGGGGTAAAATTGCCCGGTCTGGTCTCCCGTAGAGAAAAAGAAAGTAACCTATATTTCAGCCAATTATGAAGCGGTATATCTTCATTATTGTTCTCATCATAATAGTATTTTTCCTCTCCCGTTCATTGTATCGCCAGAGGCAAGAGAACAACCGGCTATCATCCAACCAGGTAGCCTTGTTTCAAGACATATCTTATTACCGTACCCGAGACAGCCTTTCTGCTGCCGGTGTCGAAAGGCTGACTTTGACGAAAAAGGAATTGGAACAAAATTGTGAAGCTCTAGCAAGAGACATCAAAAATTTGAAAATCAAGCTGAAACGAGTACAATCGGTGTCGCAGGCAAGTATTGAAACCGAGCACATAATACACACGGTTGTACGTGACAGCCTTATTGTTCGTGACCGGGTAGATACTCTACAATGCATCGACTACCACGACAATTATCTCACCCTGTCGGGCTGCATCGAACACGATAACTTTTCCGGCTATATCATAAGCCGGGATACACTCCTGCAAGTGATACACCGTGTTCCCCATAAATGGTGGTTCATCAAATGGGGAACAAAAGCCATTCGGCAAGAAATTGTCTCGAAAAACCCACATGCTCAAATCGTGTATAGCCGGTATATAGAAGTAAAACGATAATATAAAAAAATATGAAACCTGTTATTTACAAATTCGAAACATCTGAAATACTTCGTAGGGCATCGGCTCTAAGCAGTAGTTTGGGGGCATCAAGAACGGACGAAGCCGGGAATATATTGTTTGAGATGCTATCTGTTACGGAGGATGATTATATTCTTGTGCAGCAATTTCTTCGGGAGGCTATACCTGAAATAAAATCTAAATTGTTGGCTTATTCTCCGAATATCTCTTTTATATGTAGGGACGATAGCGAAATAATAGAAGCTGTATGCTTTAGAGTAGTTCCTCATGATGATTGTTCTAAACAGATCTTGTCTGATATCAATGAATTAATCTTAAACTATTTTTCTTATTATGTCGTCTTTTCCTGGTTATCTGTCAAAAAACCGGATGAAGCGGCATTATTCGGAACTAAAGCCAATTCATTTTTGGACGAAATATCTGTTCTATTAAACAAAAGGATAAAGCCTATAACCAGAAAGAACAGATTCTTTTAGAGGGAAAGCCCTTTCCCCTTGCCTTGTCTGGTAAACTTCCCAAGGGGGGCAGACGTTCTGCCAAAAAAGGGCTTTTACATAGTAAACAGAATTATCGAAAAATAGTTCAAATATTTAACTTGTTTTAACATGAAACTAATGGAAGTTTACCAGAACATTGCCGGTACAATATCGGAAATTACCGGATTACCTTATTCGGAAATCATTAATTCAAACCGCGAGGAGTGTGTAGACGCTCGTAGTATCTTAGTCAATAAATTGCTTAAAACGGGCTTTTCTGAAAGAAGAATTTCGGATTATTCGGGCCTTACTATTCAATGTATAAACAAACTGAAAAACGGATTCGACAAAAGGTTGTTGAAGTTTGAATGTTCAACGATTTTCAAACAAATAAACAACGAGCTTTAAATGAATTAATTTCCTTTCCGCTTCGTTGTGGTGAATTTTGCTATACCGGCAATAGTGCCGGAATAACTTAATTTCATAACGTATGGAAGCGGAAAAAATAGTTAAAGAAAAAGAAATCGTCCATGAAGACGGTAAAAAGGAGTATGCTTCTAAAGGTTTGGCCGGTACTGCATTAGGCTTTGGTATCGGTGGTGCTGCTCTTGGTATAGCCAGCCTTTGGGGGAGACGAGGATCGGGTGTAAATGGCATGCCCGAAAATGTGAACATCAACACTGTCAGTGATGCAATTTCAGGAAGGACTTCGGGAGCTCCTACGGCATTCATGGCTTGGGAAAAAGGGTGTGAAGAAGCTTTGGCTTTGACAAACACAATCTGGGGATTGAAACTAAATACTCAGGAACAGATGTATGCTCATCGTGAAACTGACATTGATGAAAAATTCCGTATTTGGAAATCTCAAGTGGATGCAGATTATGGTTTGTATAAATCTCAGGTAGATATGGGATTTGGCCTGTATAAGAATCAACGCGATTTATATGATGTTTTAAATGAGCGTTATTCTGCCAAATTCAATGAGCTTGACAAAAAGGTTGCTGTTCTTGAAGCTACTCGTCCTTATCAAGACAAATTAATCCAATGCGAGATTGACAGGGCATTTACTGCTTCTATCAATTACACTGACCGTAAGACTTGCCGCGCAATATATGGTGTTGTCGGGCTGCCTTCTACTCCTACAACTACCGTATTGGAGGGCGCAAACCCTTTCGGATGCAACTGCAACAGACCGGCCGCAGCAACTCCAAGCGCATAAAAAAGAAAAAAAAGAAAAGTTAGTGGCTTGTGCGCCTTCGGGCGCCTTGCCCCTTCCTATTATTAACCACTAACAGATATATTTATGACTTTTATAAACGACCCGCTATTGCAAACGCGAAACTTTACTTTACCGGAACTGGAAAAGGAACAACAGGCTATCCAACAAAAAATGGAGGAGATGAAACGTTCTTATTCTCAAAATGTCCAACAACCTTCTGCCCCGGTATGGGAAGAGATTGAACGTATCACATCTTCTCTTACGGAGAAAGAGTTTGAATACTTGCAGGGAAACCAAGAATTCCAGGAAAGCAGTATTTTGATTCAACAAATACTGAACAGGGAGTATATGAGAATAATGAGACCGATTGTTGAAGGAACAAAGGATGGTAAGGATGCTCTGGATAAACATCTTACATTATTGAAAAGGATACAGAAGTCTGCCAAAGAAGAGGCCAGCAAGAAGGAGGCTTTAATTAATGAATATATTACCCAATATTCTAATCTTACCTGGCAGGAATTTATGGAAATGAAATCTGGCAAACAGCCTTCTTCAAAGGTTAAAAAATAATGAATATGGATGCAAAGGAAAAACTAAATATATTGAAGGACAAAGCAATTTCTTCGATTAAAACATGTGTGGATAATCGTATAAACGATCTTGTGGAGGATAATCCCAAATTAAAAATTGCTTCTAAGTATATAAAACGTGGTGTAAAAAACTATATTACTGAAGAGCAGCATAAATTTGAGAGGATGATAGATAATGTTGCATTATTTATCTGTGACGAAAACGGGAATATTGACACTGAAATGTTATTTGATGATTTAATGACAATGTTTCGAGAGATGGATGAAGCTAATTTCAATATTAAATCTATACAATGTTCTATCGGGAAAGGGGTTATTCGGCTTGAACTGCCAAAGGATGCTCTTATCACTAAATTATTTTTTGGAGATATTGGTGCCATACGGATTACTGAGGCGGATTTTATGGAATTGAAAGATTTGTTTATTGAAAATTAAAAATATATGAATTACAAAGAACTGATAGACGATTACCAATTGAGAGGTATCGTATCCGAAAAAAAGATGCTGGAATCTATCGAGATTCTCGACGGGGCCATGATGCGGTTGAAGGAGAAAGACCCGGATGTTTATGATGAGACTATAAGAGCCATTCACCGGATATTTTGCGGGCCTCATTACAATAGCTGTTTTGCAAAACAGGATGTTGCTAAAATGCACCATAAGAATCTAAAGGGTGAAGAAAAAAGGGGGGAACATTGGAATATTGAACAGGTGAAAGAGGTTGCAAAAAATTTCTCTTTCCCTACCAATACAACGCCTTGGGATATCTATGTCGCTCTAAATGCAAACTGGCACGACAAAAATGTGTCTTTTAAGAAATGGTTTGGGGATGATTGCGACTCTAAGATAATTGATGATGCTATATCGTTCTATTTTAAAGATGACGATGCTCCTGACGGGAAAATTTGGATATATCAATATGCGATGAATAAATAACGACAATGGTAGACATACTCATAAATAATTTATGCGATACCCGAATTTCTTTTGATTTTGAAAGGGAGATTGCAAGGATATATCACTTTATGAAGTGCGTGTAAAAGAAATATCATTTTTATAAGGCTGGATCAAAAAATATTGATCCAGCCTATTATTTTATCTTAATATCGTATTATATATATCATCGAAAGAGATGTCGAGACCATTTATCTCGACCTCGCTGCCTCCCCCGGAGACAAAAGCATAAACGAAATACTTGTACGATTTCACAACCCGACCGAAGACGATATCCCTCTTGCCTGCGACACTGCCCGACACACGATTTACCAATTGGAACGCCACGCCATCCGACGAGCCGAAGATAAAACAATCTACCTCTCCGGTCACGAGACTTCGGAGTATACTGCGCGAAAGCCGCTTATAGGCCTGCCCCGAAAGTTTCAGCGGACGGGTCACCCAAGCAGCCGCCCGGGCAGCGCCGCTCTCCGAGGTCAGGTCGAGCACCCGGCCCGGGGAGTCGACGGCATAGAGTGCCGGATAGTGGTCTATCAGTGCCGTTATGCATCCGTCCCTCCGGCTCCACAGTCCTGTATCTACCCCGTACACGTAGTAATAATCATACTCTCCGGAAGTAATGTATATCTCCTTCTCGGAGTAAGAAAATCCCGCCCGGGCACTTCCGAGATAGTGCAGGAAGGTATCTGCCGCGGAGCAATCGATGCCGTGCAACCCCAGCGCTTCCGTCCACGCCCCGGGGAGGTACATGGCGGCCGGTTTGCCGTCCAAGGCTTCCGACAGGCACGACGTCCGCGAACCGGCGAGCAGCATCAACCCCTTCCCGGAGGCAAAGGCTACGGCCGAGTCCAGAGGGGTAATGCTCGACGGGCTGCTGCATACGTCCCGGCTTACGGGCGATTGGCTGGCATAGACTACTTCTCCTGTGCCGGTCTCCAACGCCCAGATGCCTTCTGTGGTAAATACGTACAGGGGGAACTGCCCGAACTGTCCCTGCGAGAGTGCCGCCGTGGCAGACGCCATGCCGATAATCTGCCCGTTGCCCACCGTATAGGTCTGCTCGGCAGGGAAGACAAACGGGGAGTCGAGAGCCGACACTTTGAGCTTGTTGGTAGCACGCTCCACAGCGTTTCTCTCTTCGGGATACGCTACCGGGCCGCCGGGCTCGGCAAAGGCTTTCCATATGGGGTCAAGTGTGGGGTTTATGTAACAGGCCGAGTTCAAGAACTCGTTGGGCTTCAGCTCGAACTCGAACCGGACATAGTCCCTCTCCCCGCAAAGGCATACCACCACCATCTTATAGGCCCGCGAGTCGGGATACGACAGATAGGGATTGATACCCCGCAGGCGGAATCCCTCGGCCCGGGATACCACGACGGCATCGCCCAAGTCGGTCTTGATATACGTCTCTATATACGACAGGGCAACTGTATTGCTGTCGGCGACGGCAGGCGACGGCAAAGGGATGTCTACGGCATTGAAGCGGCTCTGCCCTATGTTGAAATCTTTGGGTGTAAATCCGCTGAACAGTTTGGTGGCAATGTCTCCCAGATGCAACCGGGAGTTGTATGTAAAGGCGGAGTTTGCCGTAACGGTGTTGTGCGAGAACTCATCGTCGGGCAGGCGGTCTTGCTGCAAGAGGTTGTCGAGCTTGCCCTTCAGGTCGAGCTCTCTGGAGACATCTGCATTCAAGGACGAAGTCTTGATGCTGTCCACCAGGCGGAAGTCGGCCGTCTCGGCGATTTTCTGCACCCGGTCCTCATGCGCAAAAGGATAATACTTCGACAGCCCCCGTTTCTTGTCCGGCTCATCAGTGAAAATAAACGGTTCGCCAAGATGGTATCTGTCTGTATAATCGTATGGCGAGACTTCCGCCATAAAGATGTCTACCGACTCTATCACCTCCCGGGTGCTGTACAGGACGTCATTTTTCGCGACATCCATCTTTATCTTATAGGCATACGTCCCGTAATACCAGTCGTTGTCTCCGGCACTGTGCCCGTCATAGTCGCCATAGTACTCGTACCGGTCGAGATAGAGGCTCTGCATCCCTTCGCTGCCGACAAGCAGGACAGGCTGCGACTGGCAGATATACGAGCCGTCGTACAGCCGGTAAGCATACCGCAGCAGGCACTGGCATCCGACGAAGCCCTCCGACTTCATATCGGAGAGGGCCTGCAATATCTTGCCGTCGACCGGAGTATCATCATTCTCGACCTTTGCTATGTTGTCATAGCGGTACAAGTGAGGATAGTAGACGTCTTTCCCTACCGGCTCGGTCGTAAACTGTATGTCGAGCGGAGTGCGTATGTCCTGTATCTGCGTATAATGTCCCCCTGTGTACAGGAAATAAAGCACATCGGAAGAGGTCACCAGGATGAGAATGTTGCCGATCGACTTCACCTCGCGGGGCAAGTCTATATCTGCAATCTTTTCCCCGACAGCGACCAACTCCCCGCCTTCTTTTTCCATTTCCAGATAAAGTGCCCCTCCGCAATACGATATCCAATGCTCATACCCGCTGTTGTCATGGATGTAAAGCATACGGTAATCATCTTTTGTGCCCGGGATGGCATCCCCGGCGACAAACAAGACCTCATTTTCCTTGGCCGGCATGTACCTGCCGTACTTTTTCCGCAGATTGACCACATCATGCATCTCACCGTCGGCTGACATCTCCGATGCCGTATGGCGGGTGATTCCGCCTAAATCGATACTTTTCACTGTCATATTTATTTATTTTTTTGTTTTACCCCACACAATCGCCTCTTTCAAGGCCTTGGCATACAATATTTTTTCTTCTTTTGTTAGAAAACTTACTTTTAAAGCCAATTTCCACGCAATTTTATCTATATCCTTCATATCTCGAAAAAATAAGGCGGAATCATCAGACTCCGCCAGGTTGATTATTTTATTAAAGCAAGTTGTTTTTTTGATTTTACTACTTCAAACATTTTAGCAAGAAAATCGAGGCCTTTTTGTGTAACGAGCACTTTTATTACCGTGAATCCGTCGTGATTGTTTCTATCTATATATTTTTCTTTTAGTTCGAAGTATCCCCGGTCTATATATTCTTGTTTTGGTTCATTTCGGTTTTTAAAGAATATTCCTTTTTCCCGGAGCCTGCGGAACATAGTATTTCTACCGAAGGACAATTGAAGTATTTTAGCGGCTTGTCCGATGTCTATTTTTTGGTCGGTATCCAGAATTTTATCCATAAGTTCGGCCTTTGGTTCGAGAATCCTGTTTCGATGTTCCAAGTCTTTTAGTTTTTCGTTTTTCTTTTTAATTGTTTCTTGTGCGACCAATATGGCTCGTGCCATAATTATTTCTGGAGTATCTTCTTCTGAAGATGCTATATAACCTCCTGTTTTACGGATAGAGGGTAGGACTTCACTTGTTACCCATTTTCGAAAAGGTTTTACTTTAGGTGATGAACTTTGCAAAATAACATCATAAAATCCTGATTCTGTAACAAAATTGGCCTTTGAGTTTCCATTCATACCCTCTGTATAATTTAGGGCGTGTAAATCAATAAGTTGTACATCTTCGGCATCTAACCGATTTTTAACGGTTGAAGGATTTTGTAAATCTAACACCTTACAAATATCTGCAAGACAAAATAAAGGTTCTTCACTGGTTCCGGATACTCTCACTTCTCCAAAACTTTCGTTTTTAAATAATTGAACATTCATGATTATTTGATTTAAATTTTAGACAATAAAAGGTTTAGACAATCCCGGTGCGGATCGTCCGAATGATAGTTTTTACAGAATTCAGCGAATTTGTCAAGTAGACTGCTCTACAAAATCAAAAAGGAACACAGTATCTTTGTCCGGTGTTCCTTCTTGATATTCATCCATGAATTTTTTCAGCCTTTTGTTATTCTTCTTTGCCCACCATCGTGGCCAAGGAATCCATTTGTAGCCTCTGTAATTTTTGAAACAGTCTACTATTGAAAGTTGAGGTCTATTGTTGGAATATATATATTTCCATGAAGATTTTTTTATAAGTTCCCAAATAATATTGTAGTTATTCTTAATAATAGGATATATATGTTCTATAAATAAATTGAATAAATCGAAATCATCTATATTATTATTAAATGTATCATCATACACAAACCTAATATAGATTGTTTCTGTTTCATTTATATATGCAAAAATAGATAAAAGTAAAACAATCTGATTTACTGAGGGAGTGTATTCTACCAACCCGTGACAATAAAAAAACAGTCCTAATTCTTTATCATATCTTATTCTGAAATCAAGATATCTTACCCCATGCTCGAGCTGTTCATCTATTGTCAACTTCTGGCATTTTGACGTAAAGTTAATTAGTCTCATCCACCATTTGCGTGGTTTAAGGTATGTGTTCGCGTTGTGCGCTCCGAGTATTTTTTCCATTATTTTAAAGATTTAATATATTCTATTCTTTTTAAACATTGAGGGCAAGTAACCTCTTTTATAGACCCTTTATATTCATCTCCTATAGCTTCAAATCCTTCTATATCTAAATGAGAATCTGGAATTGCATTTCCACAAAATGTATATTCCCCTCCGTGACATGTTTCGTCAACTAAACAAACATATTCAGTATATTCCGAATATTCGTCCCCATATCCCATTTTTTGTAATGTTGCTCTAACCTTTTTCATAATTGCTCTATTGTGTTATAACTACATAATATTTCAAAATAATTTTTCTCCTTGTATTTTTTAAATCTTTCTTCTGTCTTAAAAAGGTTAGTTAACGTTTTATCTCCTGAAAAATATTCTTCCTCAGTTATATTTTCATACTCCGAGAATTCTTTAATGCAATACATGGCTCTTGCCTGATTAGCAATATATCTATTTTTAGCAAATAATCTATGTTTGCGCCCTAAGAAGAAGAAATAAAATACCTTTTTCATTATAAGTCATTTTTTAATGTCATTTCTCCTAAAAAAGGTGTGAACTCGCTTTTATCCCATTTTTCACTATATATACCAACTACAAAATCATCAGTTTCTGTATAACATATAGCTCCTTTTAGATAATCGCCATTATCTAAAGCTATAATCATAATACCTAATTTTGGGTTCCACATTAAAAGCGGGTAATCTTCCCAAGTAAGGTTAATCTTTTTTATTTGTTCCTTAATCATTTCATTATTTGCTTTTGTTTTTTAATATTACTTCATCTTCAAAAGGACAAAATTCTGATTTTTCCCAGTATTCGTAGTATTTTCCAATTGGATGTTCTGGGTTATCAGAACATACTACAGTTCCCTTTAAATAATCACCATTTTCTAAGGCTATAATAATAACATTTAATTCTGGATTAAACGCTAAAATAGGGAATTCTTCCCAAGAGATGTCCGCGTTATTTATTCTTGTCTGTATCATTTTCTTGTATTTTTATATGTTTGACAATACTACTTTATCGCTGGAAATAGTGAAATTAAATGCAAACCACTCTTCGCTATAATATCCAATTTTATACTCTTTTTGTGTTGAAAAACATACTGTCCCATGTAAATATGCTCCGACTTTAGTATTCCAAATCTTTTACTTGTTCTATTATTTCTGCTTTCATAATAAATTATTTTTTATCTTTAAATTCGTTCCACCTTCTGGCTATTTCTTCGCCAAATTTTGACGCATCATCAAAAGTTTCTATAAAATCAACAAACAAATCATTGCTAAATAATTTTACCCTTGCTATTGGTATATTAAATCCGTCATCTGATTCTAAACACAAATCTATCCTTCCCCTATTTTTCGATGTGACGCAATTCATTCTTACTTTTTTTGTATCAAAACAGCCTTCTAAATAATCTATTTTTGGTGTAATTATCATGGTTATTCTTGTTTAGTATTCAACATATTTTTAATTTCTTCTATCGTCTCTACTACATTTATCATCTCGCCATTATTCATCGTTACAATACTTCCAGTGCAATGATGGGAATAACTTGATACAAGTTTTATACTATCTGTGTATATTAATATAGAGCAAAGTTCCTTTTTTGAACATCTGTAATTATAAAAATAATAATGTAGTTTAATATACTTTCCCATACAATTTATTTTTAAATTCCACATAATAAGAAAATAGTTATCATAGATATTATTACAGCATAAGATAATAAGTATGTATATTTAATCTTTAAAAGTTTGAGTCTTTCTTCTAAATTAACCACCCGTTTACTTAGTCCAATGCAATTCTTTTCAGTAATATTTTTATCCCTTAATCTTTTTGTGTATAGTCTAAAATTTTCTTCCATCCATTCTTCTATTTTTGGTTCAATATCATTTAAAGCATTATAAATATCTTCTTTTTCTCCACCTCTGATAAATCCAATAGGAGCTGTGAAGTTTTTTGAATTGGGATATTCGTTAAACTCAATTCTTACAAGGACTCCATTTTCTTGCATAAAAATGCGTTCAGCTTCTTTTTTAATTTCTTCATCTGTCATCCTTGCTTTTTCTACCAGTTCGTCATAATCAAATCTATCTATTATGACTACATTTTCTATTTCTGCCATGTCTATTTATTTTTAAATTTTGCACAGTAAGGTCTAATTCCTACAGAACGATATATATTTAAGACATTGCAAAACACCATGAAGTCTGTTACTTCTCCTGCGTTTTTGCAGTTTCTACAGTCGCACGATTTAGGAATTTCTTTCTTTTTCACTTCTATTTAAGTCTTTTTATAATATATTTGTTACTATTCATTATATCATCAAATGTAGGAATCGACATCCATAAATCATTATCACTTATATTACAATCAAAATCGTCTCCGTCTTCTGTATCCCATGCTTTATCATAGGCATTATAAACATTTAGTTTAGGCTTAAAATGGTATGCTTCAAGCCTTGTTAAAACTAATTCATCATGTTCAGGCTGTTGTTCACTAATACTAATCCAAGGCAAATTATTCTCTTTTATTAAAAATTCCTTATTAATTCTCTCGATAAATGCTTCATTTTTAATAATGGTTAATAATCCTCCTACTCCTTTATCTAAATTTACTGATATGATATCTCCTGCTGGGATATTACTATTTAAAGCTATTTCAGTAATTCCAATTCTTCTTTGAGATAATAATATATATTTTTTAGGCAAAAGTGTTAATAGTCTGTAGTATGTCCATGCTGGGATATTTTTGTACAAAATATTGCCTTTCCTACATTCAGGTTCTAATTCTTTATATGGCAAAATGCCGTATGTTTCTTCTTCTCCGTCTCTTATACCCGTTAAATACGTCATATCAGAAGTCTCAGGATTAAGCCCAAGTTTTAATAAACTTTTTGACTGTTCTAATGTCGTGCAGAAATTAAAATCATCATATATATTTATATTCTCTTTTGTTCCCATAATTCATATCATTTTTTTGAAGTTTTTCAATTATTTTATTTTGGTATTCCACTAACTCCTCAAGTTCTTTTATCTCGTTCTCTAAATACCAAAAAAACTATTTTCATTTGATTCATATTTTCCGAATGTTATAGTTACATATTCAAGTTTTTGTTCTTTAGACCATTTTTGAATTTGTCCTTTTTTGAACCTTATTTCTGCTTCAAATCCTTTTGCCTCTAAAAATTGTGCAACAGATATCGCGGACTTAATCAATTCTTCAGGATTGCCGGATTTCCCAGCATCGATAATTTTTAATTCTGCTTCTTTAATTTTTTCTAAAAAATTCCCCATAAGTTATTATTTTAATTGGTTAATTAAATTCATTAATCCTCTACCGTCTTTAATAGTCTTTCCAGTTCCCCATCCTGAATAAGGGAAGTACTTTAC
>NZ_LN877939.1:862112-893380 GCF_001403595.1 Gabonia massiliensis
TCCCCATCCTGAATAAGGGAAGTACTTTACTGGCTGTCCCTTGTACTCGAACTCTATCATTTTATCAGTGCAATTAAGGATTGTTAGCCCTAATCTCTGTATTTCATTTATTGCTGTTCGCATTCTGATAGGTTCTAATTTATTTTGTCTTTCTGTGTTTAATCGCGTCATTAATATCTAAATTTTGTAAAATGAATAATTGCAAATGGTTTATATCTTTCGTATGTTTTAAACCAATTAATAAAATCTTCTTTAAATAGACCGTCATTTTTAGCAACATCAGAACAATTGTAATGTCTGCCTTCAATTATACATTCTGACAAATCAGACGTGAATTCTATTTTTTGAATACCCACATTATCAATACAAGATAATTTTGCAATTTCAACTTGAGGGCTTCTATACGGTTTATCTTTCCAAACTCTAATAGAAATAATCGCTCTACATTCTTGAACTTCTTTAATCCGTTTTTCCCAAAGAGCATAATTTGCTCTTATTGTATGTATTTTCTCATGAGAAATAAATCTATAAACAAAAAATGTCGGCTCACCTGCTTTGGGGTGTTTAGACATAAACTTTCTGGACAATGTTATTACGTATGTTTTCATGTTATTTTACATTGTTTTTAGTTTCTATAATTACATATTCATCATCTCCGCAATCTTCAGGGAACATTCCGAATTTTGGGAAATCTTCTGGATAGGCTAACCGGCAAAGTGGGCAAGAAAACGAATAACATGCTCCTTGAAACTTAACTCCACATATGTCTATCCTCCTTGAAAGTAACAATCTCGCTTTTTTAATAAACTTCTTTGAAAGTCTCCTATTACACTTTATATTTCTTTTTGTAAATCCTTTTGTGACTATTAATTCTGCATCCCAATAATTAACTATCCTATTGTTGTATACATATACACCATCTTCACAACATTTATGGTTACACCCGTAACCATTATTTATAAAGGTATCAGAGGTGAAATATCCGCATTTACGGGCTAAATCATCTATATTCAATAGCTCTTCTTTAACTTCTTGTCCCATTTCAGAATAATTTTTGCTGTGTTAATACTCCGTTTTTCGTTTGAACGATTCCTAAGCATTCGTTTTCATTTGTCAGGAACATTTTTCATGTATTTTAGACAATCGACATTGAATACTTCACTAATAGGCATTATTTAACTCCTTTCTTTGATAAACTTCAAATTAGAAAACTTAAAATATGTTTGATTACTTCTACCGTCCAGCCGTTACCCAACATCCTATAAATCTGGGTATCCGAACATTTCCAAACATACCAATCCGGGATAGTTTGTAGCCTGGAACATTCGGTAGGGGTAAGGCGGCGAATACTTTTACCTATCATTGTTATGTTTTGTCCACTTCCGTCTTCCAGTGCCCTTGCCGGAATCGTGGCGGCTTTTCCGCTTTTTATTTCTCGAAATCCATAATCATCTTTATGCGTTCGGAATGTTCCCGAAAGGACAAGATTATTTTGTTCCCAAGCGTTAGCCGATATAGTAGGTGTTTTTTCTATAAATAATCCGCCATTGTTTTTACCTCGTTGTCTTTGGTATACTAATATTAAGTTATCTTTATGAACCGTGGTTAGAGTATTTGTTTTTCCGTCACTTCTCGGTTCAAGTTGTTGCATATTTTTCTGTCGCCCGGTAATTTTTCGTATTGACTTTCCGTCTTCCGTCCTTTTTTTGAAAAGGCATTCTTCCCTACCTCTCATTGCCACACAAACGAGGTCGCTAACTCCTTTTCCGCCTACGGTTAATGCCCCCATTTTCCCTGATTCATTATGAAATACAGCACCAAACCCGTTACCGGTTTTCTTATGTCTTTCTTTATGCTCTAATAACTTAGATACTACTTTATCGCTTAAAAAGTATTTTTCATCTACGGAAGGCTCTAATATGTCCTTAAGGAAAATATTGCGGTCTTCCGGCTGGGGAATATCCGTATATAGTTCCCCGAACAGACCTTCTTTCCGGGTTCTGATATTGCTCCAATAAAGCCGTACCCTATTTTGTGCGCTGACCAATGCGGAATTTATAACAACGGGCTGAACTCCTAATATTTCGCTTATTACCCTTTCGCATTCTTTCTTCATACGCACGTTTTCAAGAAGGAACTTTACGTTAGGGTTCTTCTCCCTTATCTCTTTCAAAATCCGAACATACTCAAAGAAAAGTACACTTCGTGGGTCGTCAAAATTCAACTGCTTACCGGCAAAGCTGAACCCTTGGCAGGGGCTACCGCCTATAAGCAGGTCTATAACGGGCAAATCCCGTGCGCTAACCTTGGTAACATCCCCCAGCTGTATGGTATCGGGGAAGTTCGTTTGTGTTTGAGATATTGCGTATTTGTCTATCTCGGAAGCAAAGTATTTGTCTACATTTATTCCTGATTCCTTGAGGGCTATTTGCCCGCAGGACATTCCGTCAAAAAGAGATAAAACATTCATATTGTTTAAAATAGTAATGTACATTAATAATTTTTTACCATTTTTTTGTAGGCATGTGTAGCCGTTGTTGGTTAATTTTTTCTCTTACTTCGAGGGTGTATAACTTTACTTGCAGATATCCGAGTTTTTCGTGATTGCTCCTGTACTCTTTGCTTCTTATAGGCAGGTATATGTAATTTCTTTCGCAAACTTCTATCTGTCGCGTCAGTTCTAATTTTTCGGTCATGGTTTATTTTTTTAATAGTTCGTATGCTTCGACATATTCCGGAGTGTTGGGAATTAGAAACTGAAGCTCTTCTTTCAGTCCTTTTATCATTGTCTGAGGCTTTTTCCGGTAAATAGTATTCTTCGGGTTGTAGATATGATGCGATCGCGTATACGCTCTCCATACCGTTCTTTGAGTTCATTGTCTCCCAAATTTGTTGAAATGATAAGAAGGTTTCCTTTTTTTTCGGCCATGTCCATTATTTCTGCAAATGCGGCTCTTTTGTTGCCATAGGAGACGGCTATGTCTTCAGTACCGATATCATCAAGACTGACTATATGTTTTGTCAAAACCTTGTCAATATCGGCATTCATCTCTTGTGCATCAAATGTGCTTACAACCAATTGTTTATATTTTAACAATATAGCGGGTATGGCATAGCGGGAAAGAATGGTCTTGCCTCGTCCGCAATTCCCGAACATGAAAAGTCCCTTGCCTTGATTGTCAGTAAGCCAGTCTGCGACTTTGTCGTATTCAGGAAGCCAGATACATTTTCTCCCTTCAAGCGACAAAAAATAGTCCATCGCGTTTTTAAGGATTATATTCGCATGTGGAATTTTTATATATTCTCTTTGAGGGGGAATTTTCATCCCGTGAGCTTCCATATTTCGGACTACGTCTTCAAAACTCATGATATTCTGTATTGTTGTCATAGCTTGTAAAGGGGTGTTTATTGTTTTTTACTGTTGTCCTTTCCCATGTGCGTATTGCCGCTTTCCAGTCTTTCATTTTGTTTTTGCCTACCATCCAGCCTTTGGACTGATAAAAATCTATGAAGGATGATGGGTCAACGGTACTGTTTCGGTCAGAACAGTACTTTCTCACTTCTTCCAATTGGGGAGGAATGAATTTTTTGGTTTTCCCCTCGGGGGGATTATTAATAGGGGGGATATTATTATTTCTTTCTTCTTCTTTATTAGAGTTTGTGTCCTTCGTGTGTCCCTCGTGTGTCCTTTGCTGTGTCCCCACCTGTGTCCTAAGTTCTTGTAACTCGTTGAGTATCTTGTCGATTACTGTGTCCTTTGCTGTGTCTTTTGCTGTGTCCTTGTCCTTTTTTAACGGATTATAATCTTCATATTTACAGATGGTTATTATACTCATGCCTTGTTTTTCGGTTTCGACTGTAATCGACCCGTCCTTTTTCAACATATTAAGGAATACTCTTACTTTACGTTCTCCCCATTTCCACCGTTTGGATAAAAAGCGAACGGATGCCGGATATTGGCCTCTTCCGTACCGTATTTCTCTCCCTCCGATGTATTCAATTTGCTCGGTTGCCTCAAATCGTGCGCTCTGCAATAAATCGAGCCACGCTTCGCACTCCGAAAATACCCGGGCCTCTCTCCATAGTTTATGTGAGAAAAACTTTCGGCTCAGCATTAAATATCCTTTTTCGTTCATCGCTTAAATTCATCTATGTTTTGCTTGTTCCTGTTCTTGGGATTAAGCGGGTGTCTTTGGTCTTGGTGTATTTTATTGTGGCAATCTTCGCATACGAGGGCGAGCCACTCCAAATGTTCTGATTCTTTGCCCCGAATATTGACCGTACCGACGTAATAGGTTATGTGATGTACTTCTAAATGTATTTTACTTCCGCAACATATGCATTGGTGATTGTCTCTTGTTCTGACTCTGAACCGGACTTCCTCCCAATTACGGTCTCCCTGGAGGGATTTCCGGTAATTGGAAGGCCGGCCCGGCCGATGTTGTAACCGGCTCATATGGCTCTGGAGAATTCGTTTTGCAATTTTTCTACTGCTTCCCGGTTCTTGTTCAGGGTGTTGTACAGGTCTCGTTTCTCATGTTCCGGTATGGATATGATGCCGGCAACCTTCAAACAGCCGTTCCGATAGGTGAGTATATAGTATTTATCTCCTACGGGGACTTGCCAGGTGGATATCATGTCTAACTTGATTTCCTTGGTACCGATTCTTACTGTTTTGGCCAAATCTTTTACTTTGGTATCGGATGCGCTTATCTGCTCCTCGGCTTCTTTCAGGTTCCGCTTGGCTTCTTCGTACTTTTGACGGGCTTCATTCAACTTTTCAAATAATTCCGGTTGTATGATCTCCAGCTCTTCGGCATATTCTCTCCGGGTACAGTCTTTTTCGTAGGCATCCATATAACGGGTTGCCGTGTACCTTATCTGTGTCGCGGTAAAGGTCTTGTTTACGGCATCCTGGCAGCTTTCCAGGCAATCGAACCCGCCTAATACTTCAGGCAATTCTGAATTTTCCGGCAACACGAATTTTACGGTTTCCGGTACATAATCTTTCTCCAATACTTTCATTTTGGGTATAGTTTAAATTGTTTTTATCATGAATGCGGTGGCATAGGCGGCACCGCATCTTTATATTGTCTACTGACCATGCCAGTTCTGCACGGCCTCTTTTTTGGGCTTCGTCTACCGATATGGTATGTGAACAGTCGATGGGGACTCCCGAATTGGCGTTTCTTCCGCATTCTTCGCAAAAGATATATCCGTATTCTTCGAGCATTTGGTTTATCTTTTGCCGCTTTGCTTCTGAAATTTTCCGGTCTATGACGGATTTGGGGATTCTTTCTCCTGATGTCGTGCGGTATGTATTCATATCAGAAGGGTAAATCGTTTTTATAGGGTTCTCCGTTTGCGTCCACTGCCGGAGGTGCCCATCCTTCGTCATTCTGTGCCTGCGGGATAATGGGGCGTATGTCCCCGAAAATGGGTTGGCTGTTGAATTCTTCATCGGACATGGATTGCTGCTTTTCTCTGGAAAAGCTTCGCTTTATAATATGGGTTTTCCCGTTGTTTAGCTTGTCTGATGATAGTCCTATGAAATTGGCATAAACGCCTCTTTCTCCGAGATACAGGTCGTTGTCTTCGATTGGAATCACTAAACATTGTTTGGTTTCTCCGCTTTTCCCTTTTAAAGGGACAACCGCTGCTTTGTCAAACTTAAAGAGATTCAAGTTGATGGATAAGTTGTTCATAATTGTATGGTTTTAATTGTCTATGTCTACCGGGTATAGTTCTTTTGCATTCCAGGAGGGCTGTTTCATGTTGATGAGCCCTCGGTGTCCTGCTTCTGCGTATGCGTCATAACCGGGATATTTCCCTTTTTCCCGGCATTCTGCAACGGTCTGTAGGGCTTGGTAATATTTGTACTTGCCGATTTCTATGTCTTCTGCATCCCATACCAGGACGGCAACTCCATAAGGCGGGAGGGTTTGTACCATGATGTTTATTACACATCTGAAGTCGCGCCCGGTGACTTTCCCGGCCACTTCGCAATACATGCCTTCTGTCAGCTCATAGTTCAGCTTGGCCGACTGGTAGCAATAGTGCGATATGCTTTCGGCTCTTGTGCTTTTTACCGATATGATGGTGTCGGCTCCTATGTTTTCGGAAAATTGCATGGCATCGGGACGGATTCGTTGCTTTATCCCGTAATCGGGGTCGTCGTAATAGACGGATATTTCCCGCTTGCTGTGTTTCAGCAGTTCGGGTAACAGGCCGTCTCCGTACCTCTTGTAGTTGAAATAGGTGATGTCTATGATTTGTTTGTCTATTTCGTCTACGGATGTGAATCCTGATTTGGATTTCAGGATATTGTAATACAGCTTAAGACTGTCCATCCTGTCAAGTTCAAAGCTCCCTGATTCGTCTTTGAGCATGTCGATGTATTGGGAACCGGATATCTTTGTATCGTTGACGACTATTTCATTTAGTGACTGTATCTTGTCTTCCCAGAAGGATATAAGGGAAAGAAGCCCTTTTTTTGAATTTTGCTTGTAGTCCGGTTCTACTATGACCCTGCTGAATTTGCCTGGCTCCAGTATGGCCTGGTGGATGAATTCTCCTAATATGAAATAGTCTTTCTTTTTCATATAGGAGTCTAATCGTTCTTTCCACCCGGATTCTGTTGCGTAGAATAGGTGAAGCGGTGATTTTTGTGCTTCTTTCAATGCTCCGGAATTGATATACTCTTTTGCGGAAAGATATTTTTCCATGTCTTCTTTTACCACTCTTCCATTCAGATTCAGGTCTTTTGTATAGACATGGCGGGGCTTATCCCGGGTGTTCAGAAAGAAGGAAATGTCATCGGCCGTGGCGTATTCGTTTAAGGGACGGGTATAGTCAATGGAGGACAATAGTTTTTCTCCTTCTTGCATATTGGAAAGGGACTCAAAATCGAGCCCCTTTGACATTTCTTCTAATGTGTTCATTCTTTCCCTAATTTCTCGACATCAAAAATCATGGTGGAACCGGATGTGGATTTGTTTTGTCTTTTACCCCTGTATGTGATTTGCAGAGGTGTTTCGGCTGGAAGGTTCTTTATCGCTTCTACCAACACGGTTTGACCCGACAGGAACACTTCTTTAGGGGAAATAAATATTCCACAGGCTACCACTTCCCCGTCTTCGTTGGGCACATTCTTGATGCCCATGTAGTAACACCGGATGGGTTTGTCTTTGAGCGAGGCCCAGTCATCGGCATTTTTGTACTTTGTATTCAGGCTGAATTCCGGTTTTAAACTTTCCAATTTCCCCAATTTTTCTGTATTGGGGATTATCAGTGTTGCCTGTTCTCCTGCAATTTTGGATAAATTTTCTCCATTATTCATAATTATATATTTTAAAGGTTAGTAAAATCAAAATAAAACCTGCCTATCTTCACAGACCGGCAGGCCCAATGTCATTTATTTGAGCTATGTCAGTTGCTTTTCATTACCTTTTCAAATCCGGCTTGGCGTTCGAGTGAATTTCTTAACTTATCTGGATTGTCTGATAAAGTGCCTCGGTAGATTTCTTCATCGTGATCATCCAGGATAGAAAGAAAATCTTTATTTTTCGAAGACGCGAATAAAATTACTTTCACTTTTATATTATACGTCTTGAATATCTCTGCTTCCATCTGCCTTGCTGCATCGATTACCGTTTCGGCCGCTGCTGCCGCTTTTTCATATAGTGTGTCCATGTCACGTATTTTATTATGTTCGTAAAGTCTTTTATAATTTGACATAAAAGGATTGAAATTCCTATTATAATAGCTGATGAAAATAGAATGTGTAGTGTGCTCATATTGCAGGCTTGAAAATATTATACATTGCGGAAAATATGTCAATCGGCGCGCTGCACTTTTTGCAGTAATATTCTCCGTCTTCATTTGCCGGGGTATCGGCAGGTATGAGTTCCCCGCAACAATCACAAGGCCTCATTTCTTTACACTTTCCACAAACGCAATCAAACCATTCATTGCTGTACACCTCCCTTTTGGGAATATAGCAGCCACAGCCTTCGCAGATTTCATAATCTTCTTCGAATCGGTCATTTATGGCCTCTTCGATGGCATCGCTTTTGCAGGTTTCAAAAAGTTCTTTCATTTTTTTGTGTTTTTTAGTTGCTCCCGCGAGGAATATTCTCTACGTCCTCACGGGAATGTATTTTGAATGATGTAAAACATCATTTTAGTTCAATTTCTCTTGCTTATTAGTTTATCGAGCGAAAACCTTTAGGTTACAAGCAGCGTTTACAACTCGCTCTATCCGGTGAAAGGGCTTGTCAATCGTCTTGACTCCCCGGACAGCACCGGAACTGTCCATTTTTCCCAACAAGTCAAAGAACTGGTATTTTTTGTAGGCTTCCGGGATTCGAACCCGGATGGCAGCAGTCAAAATCTTACTAACCAATATTTTATTATCTGCCGTTTTGCCATTTAAACTAAAGCCTTTGATACGCAAAAAATAAGAATCGGACTCTCGACGCTTCGACGAGTCGTGTCGCTTCTCAGCGAGTTGCTTATAATCTCATACTATTTATTGCACCTTTTTATATAGGGCGTATCTAAGCACATCTGATGCATTGCACATCCATTTCCCATTTTGGCTATCTGAAGGCTTCGTAGCCCTTATTTGCCCTCTTTCAATTAATCGGAATAATCGTCCCCTTCCTCCGACAATACGCCCTGATTGTCTCTGTCCAAAAAATTGATTATTCATAACTGTCAGAATTGTTTGTAGTTGCTCTTCTGCACTCATGATTTTTTCTTTTTAGGATTATTTTAATACCCTCTTAGGAAATTTTACTAACTGACCGCCATACTCTTTTATGGCTACTTCTCTGATTTTGTCTGGGCGTTCGCCTGATGAAGCAAATCGCAAAGCGTATCTGACGGCTTGTGTGCTTACATTGAACCTCTTGGCTATCTTGGAGGTATCTCCCCATTTTACTATTATCTTTTCCATTATCCTATTGTTTTTATGTTATTCGTTTTTTTCTTTGTTGTTCCCACAGGCCCATTCGATGCGGCTGCTCATGCTTTGCTGTGGGATTTTCATTAATTTTGTAGTGCCGAAACAAAAATTAAAGAATCATGTCAGACTTATGTCTTTTTAAATGATGGAGTAAATGTCTGACACATACTCCGGCATAAACGGCTTCTTCCCGCGTATTGAAAATATTTCCAGCATCTTCAAGTAGTCTGCGCCAATAGGGAGGAAGCCCGTCTTTACATGCTCCGGAGAAAAGGTTGGTCACGGGTTCGGGAAGAAAATCGCCCTCCCGGAGATAGTATGCCTGCTCCGAAGAAGAAAAGCCTTTGTGTCTATTCTTATACTTTTTATGTTTTCTCATTGCTTAACTATTTTTAATTTATTATATTTGTCAATTATGGTTTTCCACTTTGGAAACGATGTTGTTTCGTTGTGATTACAATGCAAATATAAACGGTTTGCCTTTTATATCAAAATATAAATACGATAAATAATAGGCAAACCATTTATTTAGAATTAATATAAATAATATATTTATGGTAAGTACTATAAATGAAAGGATTAGTATTATTATATCCGAATTAGGATATAGAAGTGTTCGTCAATTTGCAAATAAAATAGGTATAGCGCAAACATCACTAAATGACGTGGTGAAGAAAAATGCTGAACCAAAATTTTCAACTATTGATAAAATATTAAAAGCTGAACCGCTTATTTCTTCAGACTGGCTTCTAACAGGCGAAGGGGACATGCTAAAAAAAGAAAAAGGTTATATGGAGATAGGAGAAAGTGGTACATCTCCAATTCTCAATGAATACCAAGAAAGCTATAATACAAAGGGACGCTTAGAAACAATACCTCTTGTTGAAGATATAAAGGCGACATGTGGAACTCCGGACGGATTTAGTGTAGCCATCAAAAAAGATGATTGTACACCTATCATCATTCCCGGGCTGAACGGGGAATTTGCCATAAGGGCTAAGGGGCGCAGTATGATAAACCGGAAGAACCCGGAAAAGTCTATCAACGAGAACAACATTATTGTATGTAATCGCTGGACGAGCCGATCCTATATAAGGTGGGGCGAAGTGTATGCTTTAGCTACAAATGATGGAGTTGTTGTAAAGCAAGTGGTGCCCTCGGAGCAAGAAGGCTATGTGCGTTGTGTCTCATTTAACGAAGAGGAAGGGTATAAGGCTTTTGAACTTCCTGTGCTTGAGATAAGCGACTGGGCCATTGTGGTAGGGGTGGTGAATATCGCCCTGTTTGCGTGAATTGGGGGGATTGGATTTTGAACTGATATTTTATAAACTATAAATATTTGTTATGGAAAAAATAAATAAAAAGAAAGCTGCCAAATACTCACTCATTGTGTTTTTATGCATTATTCTGTATCTGTTCGCTTTGAATGGACGTTATATGCATGTTGATAGATATATTATATTGGATAAGTGGACGCATAAGCTTTATAAACCAAGTTCGGATTGTATACATGAATGGGAATAGAATGTTTAATTTTAAAGCTATATATATGAAAAATCTTACAATATTACTTATATTATTTTTTACGACAATATCGCCCTCATATTCTCAAAAAAACATAACAGGGTTTATGGGCATTGAGTTTAGAGACTCTCCAGAACGTTGCATCAAAAAAATAAAGGAAAGGTTCCCGGATATTAGTTATGAAATAAAAAATGATGAAATATTATTTTATGATATTGATTTTGCCGGAATTACATGGGCACTTCTAAGCTTAGAATATTTTGATAATAAATTATGTAGGGCTCAATTTATAATTATAAGAGAATATGACCTTGAGAATACATATCAAATTTTATTATCAAAATTAGAACGTTCTTATGGGGTAACATTTAGCAGCGAAGGAACTTATAGGTACATTAGAAATAACAATGCAATATTGTCGATAAGTTATTCAAAGGACGACGAATCATCAAAAGAGAGTAGTGTATGTATTGCTTATAGTGATGATAGATTAAGAGAACTCAAATCTGAAAGAGAAAATTCAGATCTGTGAATTGAAGACTACTTTGCTATTATGTAGGAGTGAGAATATTGCATTATTTGTGTGAATTATGAAGAAAGTTTGCTTTTAACTTAGTAATAACTTTATGAAAAACTTTTTCTATTTTTTTGTATTTTTTACTTTTTCAATTTGTCGAGCCGAAGTTTGGGATGGAATAACAAAGATAACACCAGTTCCCAATAGTGAAGGTGTATACATTATAGATAGTCCAGAAAAACTGGCAGGATTAGCAGAGATTGTTAATTCTATAAAAGATTGGAGTGCAAATAAAACCTTTAAACAAACATGCGATATAAATCTTAACAACAAAGCTTGGATTCCAATTGGAGGAAACTTCCATTTTGATGGGATATATAATGGTAATAGCTATAAAATAGATGGCTTATATTTGCCTGCCCAAATATTAATAAATCAAAAGCAGATAAATAATTATGGATTATTCGGCCTTAATAGTGGAGAAATAAAAAATTTAATAATTAACACTGCTACATACGACAACAATTATAAATTCACATTAAATTATGGAGCTATTGCAGGGTTAAACTCTGGTACTATTTATAAATGTATTTCTAACGCTAACATTGATTTATCAAGTAGCAATTCTTCTGTATTATCCGGTGGTATAGTTGGAGAAAACCGAGGCAAGATTATAGAATGTGTCAATACTGGAAATATATCAGCCCACGTAAGTGAAGGATATTATAAAAATTCTTGTGCCGGAGGCATTTCAGGTAGAAATTTTGGTGAAATTGGAGCTTGTGAAAACAAAGGGTCTATAACTGCATATACAGGAGAAAGCACAAATGGCGGTTCTGTAGATGCTTATGCCGGCGGGATATCGGGAATGAATGATGCACTTCCTGAAGGAAACATTTATGCTTGTAAAAACTCAGGCAATATAAAATCAGAAACAGGGGAAGAAAAATTTATGGACAGTTATGCCGGAGGCATTGTTGGTAGAAATGAAGGGATAGTTCAATCTTCATATAGTTTAGGAAACATTATAGGAAATATAAAAGGTGGTACTATTGGATATAATAATAATTTAGTTTCTGGATGTTTTTATAGTTATACTATCTCTGGTTGCGATGATTCAGATAAAGGGCTACCTGTAAGTATATCTCAAATAAAAAACGAAATATCAGAAGAGATGAACGCTATTCTTGAGATTGAAAATATAAACTATATATGGACTACAGATGAAAATAATTTATATCCCTATATTAAAGTCAAAAGTGAGGCATCCGGAAACATTGATCAAAAAGTTCAAAATATTAAATATTACATAGATAATAACATTTTAAAAATCTGGAATATACCTTTTAATACCAAAATTTCCTTATATTCTATCGATGGAATACAACTCCTTGACAAAAGAGCGAATAATAGTATTATTGAAATTCCTATTAATCTTTCAAATGGGATTTATATTTTGAACATTGACGGGTTACTATCTATAAAAACTGTAATTGAATAACCTTATGAAAAAACTATTATTCATTTCATTATTACTTTTCCCCTTGTTGAGTGCAGGGGTTAAAGAAAGCTCCAGCACAGTATATATCTGTAATGGTCCAAAATCTTATGCTTACCACAAAACAGATAAGTGCAAAGGTTTACGACGATGTAGTACTGAAATCGAAGCTGTATCTCTAAAAGAAGCTTTGGATATGGGGAGAAAAGCTTGTAAAATATGCTATTAATTAAGACAAATTTATAGATGGAGCAACTCCCCAAAAGACTTTATGTTCCAACTGATGGATGAAGAATTTAAAATTTGTAAATCACAATTTGTGATGTCCAATTCTGTAAAAATGGGAATGAGACGTAAACCATATGCATTTACAGAACTTGGAGTTACAATGTTAAGCAACATACTTAACTCTAAAAAGGAGACATACAAATAAATCTATTTACTAAAACGAATCCAAGGTCATTCCAAGAATGCATATAATAAATTGAATACCAATATATTATCTGATAAATTAAATTTTCACTCGTAATGAAAAGGTCGCCGGTTCGATTCCGGCTTGCGGCTCAAGACAAAATAAATTTATATATCAGACAATTACGGTAAAAATCTACCGTAATTTTTTTATACTATAAAATTTTAGATGTTTTAATATTTGCTACACAAATATTATATAAAAATTCGGTTTGCCTCCATTATTTCCTCCCAAAATGAGAATAATACAAATTTTGATTACAACTCCTGATATTAATTAAAAGTGATTCACTAATATATCATTTAATATGAAATCAAAGGTAAAAATGAGAATAATAACCTAAAATTATAGCTATATTCTGTATTTATTTTTTATCACTAAATTTGCACTTTCTCCTTTAGATTTTTGTTATATGGTTTAAATGATTTGATTTTATGAATAAAAAACAAGAAGACATTCTCAATATACAATGCAAACCCAGCTTATTTGCACTGAGTCCTTTATTCGTTTTTTTGAGTGTTTACCTTGTTACGTCTATCATAATAAACGATTTTTATAAAGTTCCTATAACTGTCGCTTTTCTGATATCGTCTGCTTTTTCAATCCTTATATCACGAGGTAAAACATTAAATGAGCGTATTGTACACTTCTCTGCGGGAGCCTCGAATGGAAATATTATGTTGATGATTTGGATTTTTATTTTAGCAGGAGCATTCGCCCAATCAGCTAAAAGCATGGGAGCCATTGATGCGACTGTAAATCTTACACTACAAATACTACCTAATAATCTATTATTAGCAGGAATGTTCATCGCAGCATGTTTCATATCCCTGTCTATTGGGACATCCGTAGGAACAATTGTAGCTCTAATTCCTGTCGCTGTCGGTATTGCTGAAAAGATTGGAGTAGATATTCCTTTTATTGTTGCAATTATTGCTGGAGGAGCATTCTTTGGAGATAATCTTTCCTTCATATCCGATACAACCATTGCTGCAACCAAAACTCAAGGGTGCCTGATGAAAGATAAATTTAAAGTAAATAGTATGATAGTAATACCAGCTGCGATACTTGTACTTATATATTATATTTTTTGCGGGACACAAGTACATACACCAGTACAACCCGGTTCTGTACAATGGATAAAAGTACTTCCATATCTTGTTGTATTAGGTACAGCTATTGCAGGAATAAATGTAATGATAGTTCTTATCTTAGGCATCATTGTCACTGGCATTACTGGTATATTCACATCAGGATTTGACTTCTTTGGCTGGTTGGGAGCAATGGGTGAAGGTATATTAGGTATGGGAGAACTCATTATCATCACACTAATGGCTGGAGGAATGCTTGAAATGATTCGGATTAATGGAGGGATAGCTTATATTATCAAGAAAATGACCCAAAAAGTAAAAAGCAAACGAGGCGCAGAACTCAGCATTGCCGGTTTGGTCAGTTTTGCTAATTTATGTACGGCCAATAATACTATAGCCATTATTACTGTAGGGGGGATAGCAAAGGACATCGCCGAAAAATTTCATGTTGATAAACGAAAATCAGCCAGTATACTCGATACTTTTTCTTGCCTTATACAAGGGATAATCCCTTATGGAGCTCAAATGCTTATGGCTGCATCTCTGGCTGAAGTTTCCCCTCTTGAAATTATTCGTTACCTCTATTATCCTGTATTGATGGGTATTGCAGCATTATTTGCAATTTTATTTCGTTATCCCAAACGATATTCATAATAAATATATTTTTCTCTTTCTGTTCATAAAACAATCTTATTGTATTTATTTTAGTACATTTGTATTATTATAAATATATATAAATAGACAATCTAATTATGAAATTCTAAGAGTAATTGCAATGATATTTATTATCATTTGGCATTTCTTATTTCATGGACTCTCACATATTCTATACAATTCAAATCCCAATATTCCTATTCTGTCAACACCTGGTATTGTAAACTTTTTTGGAACAAAATTTTTATCTTACATTAGTGCTGTAGAGATAAACTGCTATGTTCTTATCAGTGGCTATTTTCTAATAAAATCAGAATTTCGATTCAATAGGATTATAAAAATATGGGGCGAGACATTCTTTTACTCTTTTTTCATCTGTATACTGATATATTTTTTCGGAAGTACAACAATAGAGATTAAAGAAATAATAAAATCGGCCTTTCCTATTAAATACAATATTTATTGGTTCGTTACTAATTATATAGCATTAGTCGTACTCGCACCTTTTCTTTCCCGACTAATTTTTTCATTGAAAAAGAGGGATTTCCAAATCTTGATAATTATTTTATCTATCCTCAATTTAGACTTGTTTAAAGGCATACCTTATGGTAATATATTTTCTGGTTCTCAAAGCCTATTCTGGTTTATTTATTTATTTTTTATAGCCTCATATATTCGCTTATATGAACCATTAAAACATGTGAAATATTTTGGCTTATACTTTATTTCTTTATGCCTTTTATTGACAGTCCTTTTTGCAATAAACATATACATACACTATGAGTTCTTAGGACAAAAAACCGTTTATAATTTTATAATAAATTATAATGGAATAACATTTTTCTCTTCTGTATTATTATTCATGTGTATTAAACATCATTCCTTCCCCAGTAATAAATTTATACATTTTATTACAAGAATAGCACCTTACACTTTCGGTATCTACTTAATATATGATAACCCTTACATACGAGAACTTATATGGGAACACTGGGTCAACAGCATGAAATATGTTAATTCATATTTCCTTTTGCCTCTATTATTGTTTGTATCTATCAGTATTTTTTGTATATGTGCATTGCTCGATTATTCCCGCTCTAAACTTGTCGACATATTACATATAAACAAATTGCCTTCTTTTATTATAAATAAACTCGGCAATCATAAATGGGTTATCTGCATAAAAGATTTTAGGAAGAGCAAAAATGTGTAAAAAACATCATTCTACTCAACAATCCTCCGAATTATTTTTCCTGAATATGTCTCTTGAAAATGCTTCTTAAACAAAATTAATTTCGGACACTCATAAGGTGTCAATACATGAGCAATCTTTTTCTTAAATAATTCTACTTTCTCATAGTCCCATCTTTTCCCTTCAATGACTAATACTAAGCGTTCTCCTAAACGTTCGTCAGACTGTGATGTTAGAAAGAAACGAGAAGAAATAAATGGAGATATTTTTTGTTCTATTTTCTCAGGAAATAATTTTACTCCTCCTGAATTAATAACATTATCATATCGGCCTAACCATATAAAATGGTAATTATCAATCAATTGTACTACATCATTAGTTTCAAAAACTCTATGGCTCAAATGTGGAGCATTAATTATTAAACATCCTCTTGCATCTTGAGAGAACCAAACATCTCCTATAGCTGCATATTCTTTTGTTTTCCCGTCCAATTTTCGTAAAGCAACATGAGACACAGTTTCGGTCATACCATATGTAGCATAACTCCTTATAGGTAGTTTAGCTAATCTTTGCTCCAATAACGACGAAACTGCTGCTCCTCCTATTATCAATGATTTTATATTCTTTAATCGTTCTCGAGTAAAATCATGACTTAGAGATTCCTGAACCTGCATTGGAACCATTGCTGCAAAATCAAGAGGAATATCTATTCCTACAAGAGGGGACGATGAAGGCTTTACTGTAATCAAATCAGCTCCAGCAATCATTGCTCTGACAAGCATCATTTTACCGGCAATATAATCTGGAGACAAACAAAGAAACATCGATGAAGAAGCTTTTATTCCAAAAAAATCATTTGTCAATCGAGCTGAAGCTATCATATCTTTTTTTTGTAACTCGACTTTTTGGGGAATACCGGTTGATCCAGATGTCTGACCTGATACTGTATCTCCGAAAGAGCTCCATTCATCCAAAAAATCGGCAATTTCATATCCACCGGCATCTTTTGCCTCTTCTATTGTGTGACACAATATATGATTTAATCGTATCTCCATGATAAATTACTCAGATCCCATTTAGCTTTTCTATCATATGTCAATACCGAACTCCGCTGCACTAAAGGAGAGCCTATATTATTTTTATACAACTGTCCAGTACCCAAACCTTGAGGTATGACAGGATTTAATACACTCGTCCATTGAGCTATCGCATTCAGGCCAATATTCGACTCTAAAGCCGATGTTATCCACCAACCAATATTCCTTTTCTGTGCTAAAGAAATCCATTCCTCAGACCCCGAAAAGCCACCGGCTAATGCCGGTTTTAAAATAATATATTGAGGCGCTATCAATTCTAACATCTCTATTTTCCGAGATACATCGTTTATCCCAATTAATTCTTCATCCAACGCTATCGGGATAGGGGTATTTCGACATAACTTAGACATGGCTTCCCATTGTCCCTGACGAATAGGCTGTTCTATCGAATGTAATCCCAAACGAGACAACGCATCCAATTTGAATAACGCTTCTTCAGGAGAAAAGGCTCCATTCGCATCAACTCTTAGTTCTATAACACTCTGGCTGAAACGGGAACGGATTTCCTTTAAAAGAGATAATTCTGACTCAAAATCTATAGCTCCAATTTTCAACTTAATACAACGGAATCCCTGATTCAGTTTATCTTCAATTTGCTGCCGCATAGTGATTTTATTGCCCATCCATATCAATCCGTTTATCTCAATAGGTTCTTCTCCCCTAACAAAAGATGAATCTACAATAACATGATGACCTCCATTACGTAAATCGGCCAAAGCTGTTTCTACACCAAATCGTATAGAACTCCATAATTTCAAACTATCAATCTGCAAATTGTCAATTTGTCTACAAACATCATAAAGCTTCGATTCATAAGTCGGCACATCATCTGCACTTAATCCTCGAAATAAAGCACATTCTCCCACACCGTAACAGAGAGGATTTGCATCATCCCAAATTTTTATAAACCAAGTTTCTTTATCATGCAAAATACCCCTAGAGGTCCCACTAGGTATTTTAAACTGAAGTATATAACGAGTATAAGCAGCTCTTAACATAGTATATTCCTATCCGGGAAATTTAGGAAATTTCTGAAAATCTGGATCACGTTTTTCCAAGAAAGCTTTTTTCCCTTCCTGAGCCTCTTCCATCAAATAGTACATCAACGTAGCATCTCCAGCAAACTCCATCAGACCTCTCTGTCCGTCAAGTTCAGCATTTAATGCCCTCTTTATCATTCGTATAGCCATCGGACTACGTTTTAAAATCGTTTGGCACCACTCTACAGTTTCGTCTTCGAGCCTATCAAAAGGAACTACTTTATTCACCATACCCATATCTTCTGCCTCTTTAGCAGTATACTGGCGACATAGGAACCAAATTTCCCGAACCTTCTTCTGACCTACACATCGAGCTAAATAAGAAGATCCAAATCCTCCATCAAAACTTCCGACTTTAGGACCAGTCTGCCCAAAACGAGCATTTTCAGCTGCTATCGTCAAATCACAAACCACATGCAATACATGTCCCCCTCCAATAGCGTACCCATTCACCATAGCAATTACCGGCTTAGGAATAGAACGAATAGCTTTATGCAGATCAAGTACATTTAAACGCGGTACTCCATTTTCATCGATATATCCACCGAGGCCTTTCACTTTCTGGTCTCCTCCAGAGCAAAAAGCCTTATCACCAGCTCCTGTCAATATAATCACTCCGATATCGTTCCGTTCACGACAAATCGACATCGCATCAAGCATTTCAAAATTCGTTTGAGGACGAAATGCATTATATACTTCAGGTCGATTTATTGTAATTTTAGCGATACCTTCGAAATATTCAAACTTTATATCGTCGTAATCTTTTATTTTCTGCCACTCTCTTGCTATCATAGGTTTCTCTCTATTTATCATTTTAATTGTACAAATATAATCAATAATCAGCGAAGAGAGAAACTCCTATATCTATTTGAACAAATCATCCATACCAAATACTCTTTTCTAAAGAGTTCCTTTTGTACTCGGCAACTCATAATGAAATATATCTCTACGAATAGCCATCTTAATAGCACGAGCGAACGCTTTGAATATTCCTTCTATTTTATGATGCTCATTTTCTCCTTCCGCGTAAATATTCAGATTCATACGAGCCGAATCAGCTAATGATTTAAAAAAATGGAAAAACATCTCTGTAGGCATATCTCCAACCTTTTCTCGTTTGAATTTCGCATCCCATACTAGCCATGGACGTCCACTAAAATCTAATGCTACACGACATAAGCAATCATCCATCGGCAGACAAAAGCCATAGCGCTCTATTCCCCGTTTATCTCCTAATGCCTGAGCTATAGCATTACCTAAAACTATAGCGGTATCTTCTATTGTATGATGCTCGTCAACATACAAGTCTCCTTTTACTTTTACCGTAAGATCTATACCCGAATGCCTCCCAATCTGCTCAAGCATATGATCAAAAAATCCCAGTCCTGTATTTATATTACACTTACCATGACCATCCAAATTAAGCGCTATATAAATATCGGTCTCTGATGTTTTTCGTACTATTTCTGTCCGCCGCTCACCGGCAAATAAAAATTCTGTAATCCGGTCCCAACTGTTTGTTATAAGTGTACATGTATCACTCAAACCTGACTCTTCAATTTTTTGTTCTCCCTCTTCCGGTATAGCGAACAAGATACCCTTACATCCTAAATTTTGAGCAAGTTGCATATCTGTAATACGATCCCCAATCACATATGAATGCATCAAATCATAATCTCCCTCCAAATATTTTCCCAGCATTCCTACTCCGGGCTTCCGAGTTGGTAAATTATCTTCAGGGAAAGAACGGTCAATAAGAACATCATCAAATATAACATCTTCATTTTTAAAAGCCTGTAAAATTTTTTTATGTGCAGGCCAAAAGGTGTTTTCAGGAAATGATGTCGTACCTAATCCATCCTGATTTGTAACTATTACCAACTCAAAATCAAGCTTTTCCCTAATAAAATGTAAATTACGAAAAACTCCAGGGATAAATTCTAATTTCTCCAAACTATCGAGCTGACAATCAACAAGGGGCTCGACAACCAAAGTTCCGTCTCGGTCTATAAATAATACACGTTTCGCCATATATCTTCTCCTTATATAGAAGTGTCTAACAATCTTTCAAATATGATTTTCTCATTCACCACCCTTTTCAAAAAAATAATATTCTCAATTTTTCCTAAAATGCATATTCTTTCAGAGCATCAAGTAATATTTGATTTTCTTCGGACGTGCCTACAGTAATACGTATACATCCCATACAAAGTGTAATATTACTTCGGTTACGAACAATTATCCCTTTTGTTACTAAATAATTATATAATCGCTGAGCATCATTGGTCTTCACCAACAAAAAATTTGCATCACTTGGATAAATCTTATTTATAAAAGAAAATGCAGCTAATTGTCGAGCAAGCTCATTTCGTTCGTCAATAAGTTCTTTAACCCATAATCGAACTTGGTCCTGATGAGACAAAAGTATCAGAGCATGTTCTTGTGTCAGTTTATTGATATTGTATGGATATTTTATTTTATTAAAGATGCTAATAATTTCCGAAGATGCAAAAGCCATTCCCAAGCGTATACCAGCACTTCCCCAGGCTTTGGAGAATGTTTGCAATACGACCAGATTAGGATATTCATTTAATTTCTTTAAAAAAGACGGTTGTGAAGAAAAATCGATATAAGCCTCATCTACTATGACTATACCTGAAAAACGGGTGAGAACTTCAACTATTTTTGNATTCCCTGTCGGATTATTAGGAGAACAAAGAAATATTAGTTTTGTATTTTCATCACAGGCATCTAATAATTTATCCGGAGAGAAATCAAAGTCTTCATTAAGCACGACAGGCCGATATTCTACATCATTAATATCGGCACACACTTTATACATACCGTAAGTAGGATCTATAGCTACTACATTATTGATTCCCGGTCGGCAAAACGCTCTAAACAATAAATCTATCGGTTCGTCACTTCCTACTCCTAACAATATATTTTCAGGGGAAACACCCTTTATTTGAGCTATTTTTTCTTTTACCTCCCATTGCAAAGGGTCAGGATAACGATTATATGGAGGATTAAAAGGGTTTTCATTAGCATCAAGAAAAACAGAAGCTTCTCCTTTAAATTCATTTCTTGCTGATGAATACGGTTTTAATTGACGTATATTAGGGCGTAAAAGCTTATTCAAATCTATTTTCATCGTATTTATTGATTATTTAAACGTATTGATACTGCATTTTTATGCGCATCAAGATGCTCATTTGCAGCCATAACTTCAATAGTTTTACCCAGATTCTGTAATCCTTCTCGTGTAATCTTCTGAAACGTTATTTTTCTAAGAAAACTATCAAGATTCACCCCGCTATATGCCTTTGCATATCCACTGGTTGGTAACGTATGATTTGTACCCGAGGCATAATCTCCAGCGCTTTCCGGAGTATATGGACCTAAAAAGACAGAACCAGCATTGACTATGCGTTCAGCTAATTGCATATAGTTTGAACTTTGAATAATAAGATGTTCCGGTGCATATTCATTAGTAAGCTCTATCAAATCATCTATATCCCTTACCACTACAATTTTACTATGCATAAGAGACTTTTTTGTCAACTCTTTACGGGGCAACAAAGCCAATTGTTTTTCAATCTCTTCTTGCACCGGCATAATAATAGACTCATCAACAGTAAACAACATAGATTGACTATCTGCGCCATGTTCAGCTTGAGAAAGAAAATCTGATGCCACAAATGATGGATTTGACGATGTATCGGCTATTATTGCTACCTCTGACGGACCTGCCGGCATATCTATTGCAACATCTCTCAGACTTACAATCTGTTTAGCTGCAGTCACATACTGATTACCCGGACCAAATATCTTATACACTTTTGGTACGCTATCGGTACCATAAGCCATCGCACCAATAGCCTGGATACCACCTAATTTAAATATACGTTTAACTCCAGCAGCACGAGCAGAAAAAAGAATAGCCGGATGTACTTTTCCTGTTTTACTATTACAGGGCGTACACATAATTATCTCCCGACATCCTGCAATACGGGCCGGAACACCCAGCATAAGTACTGTGGAAAATAAAGGAGCTGTTCCCCCCGGAATGTAAAGCCCAACTTTTTCAATACCTACAGGCTTCTGCCAACATATAACTCCAGTAGAGGTTTCTACTTTATTTATAGAAATAGACTGAGAAGAATGAAAACGAGCTATATTATCACGAGCATTTTCAATTGCTACTTTCAGGTCAGATGGCACCAAATTATCAGCTTCATCCCACTCTTCTGCTGAAACTTCTATATCGCTCAACTTTATACCATCAAACTTTTCTGTATAAAACTGTAAAGCTTCATCCCCCCTCTCCTTAATTTCTTGTAACACTTCAGTTACAGTATTGTGTAATGAAAGAGTATCTAAATGAGGCCGAGCGACAATCGCTTTCCATTCTGTTTTCGAAGGATATTTTATAACTTCCATAAGAAAATGCTTATAACACCATTTTTTCAATATTTAACACCAATATTCCTTCTGCCCCAGCCTGTTTCAATTTGTTGATAATCTCCCAAAAGCACTTCTCATTTAATACTGTATGTACAGAGCTCCAGCCCTCTTGGGCCAATGGCATTATCGTAGGGCTTTTAATTCCCGGTAATACACTTAAAACTTCTTCAAGATTTTTATTCGGCACATTCATCAAAATATATTTTTTGTCATCTGCCGCTTGTACCGCATCTATACGAAAAATCAACTCTTCCAATATTTCTTTTTTTTCATCTGAAAGATTATTATTGCCAATAAGAATAGCCTCAGACTCAACTACTATTTCAACCTCTTTCAGCCTATTGCTTACCAAAGTACTACCAGAACTCACAATATCAAAAATGGCATCAGCAAGGCCTATTCCTGGAGCAATTTCTACAGAACCTGTAATTACATGAATATCGGCATTGATATTATTTTTCTGCAAATAATTTTTCAATATGCCAGGATATGATGTTGCGATCTTCTTCCCCTCGAACCAATTTATATCGGAATACTCTATATCTTTCGGAATCGCTAAGGACAAACGGCATTTACTGAATCCAAGATTTTTAAGAATTTGAGCATCTTTTCCTTTCTCCATAAATTCATTTCTGCCAACAATGCCAATATCTGCAACTCCAGAAGCTACAGAATCAGGAATATCATCATCTCTCAGAAATAAAATCTCTACCGGAAAGTTCCGAGCCGGAATCAACAACGTTCTTTTTGCAGATGATAATTTTATACCTGCCTCGGTCAATAATTCCATCGTATCTTCATACAAACGGCCCTTAGCCTGAATCGCAATTCGTAACATCTTTCTATTATTTTTTAAAGTTAAAATTTCTCTTATAACAAAAAGGCTTACCTTATATAAGGTAAGCCTTTTGATAAATATTTTTATATACAATACATCCACAGCTCACCTCTTACAGAGTCAAGTAATGATGATGCGTATGATGTAATGTAACAAATATCATAACTATTTTCCTTGCTTTTTGCAAATGTACTTCAAAAATTGAAATTTGCAAATAGAATCCATCAAAATATTTTTCTTTGGTTTATTTTTTTCATATAATCTTTCATTTTGTAATCACAATCTCATCTAGATTATCTAACATTAATCGAAATATATTAACAATACTAATGTTGTTTTTAATAATATATTTCTATACATTTGCAACATTATTTATCTGTTAATTAATAAATTAATATTTTAATATGAATAAGATTTTAGTAAGTTTCATTTTCGTATTTTCTTTATTTTGTGCAACTGAAATATCTGCACAAAAGGATAACAAAAACAAAGAAAAGATCGAATGTTGTTGTAAAAAATGTACATGCAAAGATTGCAAATGTAACACTGATTGTTCTAACTGTAGTGATTGCAAAAACAATAAGGACTGTAATGAATGCAAAGACTGCAATCATAAAGGATATTGCTGCGAACAACATCACAATAGACATCATCATAAAGGCGGATGTTGTAAAAGAGGCTGTTGACCTTTAATAGCACTCATTAAGTAAAAGTCTATAATAAATACCTTTTATATTCCAGAGAATTTGTAATAGCCCATTATAAGCTCTGGAATTTTTATTTATACATCAATATTTTTAGCTTTTACCCTCAATATTGTAAAAGAATAAGGCTTAAAGATTTGTAAGAAATTATTAGAAAAACTTTTAGATATCGTCTGTATCGGGACAATCAATTCTGGATAATCAAACGAATTTTCTAATTTATCAGAAGCTGCAGATAATGTAATAACACGACCTTTTCCTGAAACCTTACATGCATTTAGTTCGATATTTAAAGAAAGTTCCTGCCCTGTTCCATTCAAAACTTTTATAACGATTTCTTTCGACCTATAATCATATCCACCAATCGCTTGTACACGTTCTGATAAGGTATCTGCAAATGATATCAATTCCGTTTTCAAATTTACATCCGGACGATTAAGGCTAAACATCTGTTGAACATAATATGATGAACGCCCAACAACTTTTTCATTATTTACCCAAATCATATTTGTACTCCAATCACGACGATTCGAATTTTCTATCAATGGAGCATAAGAAGTCATGGTAACTAAATCGGAATTCCGTTCCATCCCCATCATAAAGGCAGCCTCACTCAAAGCAGCTTCTAAAGTTCCACTACCTACCCCCTGATTACAAGCATACTCTCCTACATAGACTTTATATTTACCTCTTTTCTTTGTATCGAATAAACGTGTATTTTTATAAAAAAAGTCGGCATTTACATACCAATGCGGATCTATCATATCAGTTTTATCAATACGATCTTCATCATCCCCAAAACCGATAGTCGATATAAATATTATCTGAGGATAACGCGATTTCAACTCTTTATAAAACCGATTATAAATAGTTGCATAATGTACTCCCCAATTTTCATTACCTAATTCTACATATTTTAAAGGAAATGTTTTTTTATGACCAGCTTGAATACGTTTCAGCCCCCATTCTGTCGAAGCATCTCCTACAGCATAATCAATAGCATCACATATATCTTGAATATAAACTGGCAATTGTGATTCATCTACATAATCACCATTTCTAAAACGACATGAAAGCCCCACATTAGCTACAAACATCGCATCAGCTCCAATATCTTCACAATACTGAAGAAACTCATGATATCCAAATCCCATTGTAGTACGATAATTCCACAAATCCCACTCTCCTTTTCGAGTCATAGGATCTCCTAATGTCTCTTTCCATTTCACCCGATTTTCTATAGTCGCTCCTTCTACAATACACCCTCCCGGCCATCGAATAAAAGCAGGTTTTAAGTCTGCCAATTTTTGGGCAACATCTGCTCGTAAACCATTTTCTCGACAATTAAATGTCTTCTCAGGAAATAAAGAAACATAATCTACCCATACTGTACCAGGAGCATCAAAACATAATTCAAAAGAACCCTTGAAATCAGTATCTTTGGCCCGAAGAACACCTACATATTCATTCCAACCCTCCTTACATTCAACGTTAAATCTTTTTTCTGCTAATACCTTATTGTCAGAAGAAACAATACGCGCAACAACACCGCCTTTATAATCTTGTGATGCTCTTAAAAAGAAACGTAGATTATATTTCTCATTTTTCCTGACAGGTACACCCCAATACCCTTCATTTATTAATTTAATAAAACCATCCGTATACACATTATTGATAGAAATTTTCATCGAATGCGGAGTTGCTGCATGAAGCGGGGCGTCACTTACAATATCACAAGAAGCATCTCCCAACAAATCATCTAATTTCCATGCCGTATATTTCAACTTTTCAATATCCCATGGATGTTTCCAATTTGAAATATTCCCCGATATATAATTCGGAGATTGCGGAGCATAAGCAAATCCGTCTCTATACTCACAACCCGAGATTAACACATGCTCTTCAAAGCCCCGATTTTGAATCAATTCAGCGTATAAAGCACCATCTCCTGAATGATTAATTTCTTCGAAAAATATTCCGTACATACTCGGAGAGATAGATGCCCCCTTCTGTTGGAAATCTACTAATAATTTTGCTTGAGAAAATACAGATAATATAAAAAGATTATAAACAAATAACAATATAGACTTTTTACTCATGCACCGAATATATTTAAGGAAAATGTTTATGGTCAACAAATATAGAGACGAAACCTCTATATTGAATAATACAATTCTGCCAGAAAACAATAAAAAAATATCATCTTCTGAAATAAAAATTATTTTCGCCTAAAATATCCGTTCAATATACAGTCATTTACTTTCCGAGGTGTATGTATAGCTAAAATTGAAGCAGATTCTTTTTCTGCAAAAAAAGCAGGTAAAACATTTTGTAAAGCCTGTTCATCAAATACCGACCAACAAGAGAATCCGTGCAACCGAGCAAATCCTTCTACATCAACTTGACGATAAGTCTCAAAAAATTCTTCTAATTCCGGTAATTCAGATGGTCCTTGTATAAAACGAAAGATTCCTCCGCCATCGTTACACATCACTACTATTTTCAATTTTGGCGTAACATAATGACTCCATAAAGCATTCGAATCATACAAAAAGCCCATATCTCCTGTAATAAAGATTGTCATTTCTTCATTTACCCACGAAGCCCCTACTGCAGTAGAAGTAGCGCCATCTATACCACTGGTTCCTCTATTACAATCAACACGTTTCATTTGCTTATACTCGAATAATTGAGCATAACGTACCGGTGTACTATTAGATAGCTGTAAAGCAGCTCCTTCCGGTATTGCAGGAAATAATTGAGAAAAAGCTTTTAAATCACACCATGGTATGGTATCAATATACTTTGAATGCGAATAGGTTGCTCGTAACTTTAAACTTTGCCACAATTCGGCATAATTACTCTTGCCATCTTTTATACAGCCAGAAAGTTGTCTCCAAAAACCACATGGTTGCACTGCTATATGCCGTGTAAGGCATTGCATAGTATCTACGATATGATTGCTGGGAGATATATGCCAATGTTCTATCGGCGGATAATTGCGCAACCATGTCTTCACCATCTTGGAAATTAAAGAGCCACCAAACGTTATCAACAATTCTGGAGCCAAAGATTTTTTCTCATCTTGTGTCATGACTGATAAAACTCGGTCAATCGTTTGAATAAACTTGTGAGAAGATAAATTTGCAACCGTTTCTGTCAATACGATGACATTACAACAACCGGCAATCTCCTCTAAGGACTTATTTAGAGTCATATCTGGTGCACCAAAAGACGCTAATACCATCACTTTTTTATAATTAGCAATCGTATTTACCAACTCGGTCATCATTTCCACCCCTATCTGTTGTTCTGCATATAAAGTATTTACTGTCCTTTCCAATTCTGGATTTTCATAGTTTTTGACCCTATATAATGGCTCTCGTAAAGGAATATTTATGTGTACCGGACCAGGTAATCCATCCTGAGACAAATTAATCGCTTCATTTATCATTCGATTTATATACCAATGTTCATCATTACAATTAATCTCTGTCGGAAATGAATATGAAGCTTTCACGTAATTACGAAATACATCCCTCTGACGAATTGTCTGACTATCATTTTGATCAATCCACTCTTCAGGGCGATCGGCAGATATAACAATTAATGGTAAATGCTGATAAAAGGCCTCAGCAACAGCTGGTGCATAATTAAGTAAAGCTGTCCCTGAAGTACAAACTAAAACTACAGGGTTCCCACTCTGCTGTACCATACCCAATGCGATAAAAGCGGCACTTCGTTCATCTAATACAACAAAATGTTCTATATGGGGCTCTCGAGCAAATGCAATAATTAGCGGAGCATTTCGTGAACCTGGAGATAATACTACTCGCTTTATCCCTTTTTGAACTAAAAGTTCTACTAATATCTTACATCCGGTTTTATCTGTAGTCTCCATACCTGAGAATTATAAAAATAGTACACATAAATTATTTGCCTTATTATTTTATCAAGTCAAGCATCGTTCTTGATTTGATTTCCGTCTCAGTCCATTCCAACTGGGGTTGTGAAAACTTCGTAATACCCCCACCTACATATACATGTACACAGTTGGAAAAAATCTCCATACAACGCAAATTGACAAATAAATCAAAATTATTCTTATCTAACACCGGTCCTAAATATCCGGCATAATACCGACGGTCATATGTCTCCGTTTCATGAATCAACTGTATCGCATCTTTTTTAGGAAATCCTCCAACTGCAGGAGTAGGATGTAACTCTTGAAGTAAGGTATCCATGTCTTCCGAGGATATATGACAGCGAAATAACGTACAAAGATGCGATACTTTCCCCGCATTTCGCGTAAACGTTCCAGATATATCCGGTTGGCCTCCAGACAACCGTGATAGTACTACTTTTATACTATCTGTTACAATTTGTTGTTCGTCTTGTTCCTTATCTCCCCATGAATATCTATCATCTGAACATTTTGTCCCAGCCAAAGACATAGTTTCTACCATCCCATTGCGATTAGACAATAACGTCTCCGGTGAAGCCCCCAGCCAAAGCTCTTTACCTGGAATAAAAATTAAAGATACAAAAGCTGAAGGATACAATGTCGTCATCTGCAAAAATATCTCTGCAACGTTGACATTACATGCCACTGTAATCGGCCGTGACAACACGGCTTTTTTTAATCTTCCAGAACGAAAACAATCTACCATCTTCATCACTTGTCCTGAATAAATAGAATAAGGAGTATCTATATATTCTCCTATTTTCACATTATATTCCATACTCGGAAGGGCATGTAACCGATTCCAACCATCCTTGTCTGTCAAACGAATATCTCCACGCAAATAATAAGCCGGGGTATCGCTTTGAGTATCAAAGGGCGAAAAAATGAAACCTGGAGAGGATGTTATATCTGAAAAATTTCTAAAGAAACGAACTTCTGAATCACCTTGTGCTCCAAAATACAATTCTATATCATCGGGCAAACGATAAGTATAAAAGGGGATTCCCTTCTTCAGACAGAGCATAATGGCCCGTGATAATTCAATATTTGTCACATGTTGTTCGGACATAAATATCAAATTTTAATTATACTATCTCACCAAATAAATCAAATGGCTGCGCCGACGTTATTTTTACATTATAAAATTCTCCAAGATTCAAAGCTTTATTCTTTATAATGAGAACCTCAGGATCCACTTCCGGCGAATCAAACTGAGTACGCCCAACGTAGTATTCAACCTCTTCCCGGTCTATTATTACCCGTAATACCTGTCCAACTTTTGCGCTATTTATTTCTGTCGCAATTTCTTCCTGTAATGCCATCAGCTCATCTAAACGTTTCCGCTTCACTTCTTCCGGAATATCATCTTTATAATGGTTAGCAGAGTATGTACCTTCTTCTTCTGAATAAGTAAAAGCACCCATACGCTCAAAACGCATATCTTTTACAAATTGCTTCAATTCCTCAAAATCATCTTCTGTCTCCCCTGGATGCCCAACCATCAACGTTGTACGTATATGTATTCCCGGAACTTCCTTTCGAATACGATTCAGCAACTCATAAGTCTCTACTTTATTCACGTGACGATACATTCTATCAAGCATATTATCACTAATATGCTGCAATGCTATATCCAAATACTTACATATATTATCATGACGGGCCATCACCGATAATAATTCATATGGAAATTTAGCAGGATAAGCATAATGCAGGCGTATCCATTCTACACCTGATATCTGGGCCATTTGATCAATTAATTCAGGTAATTTCCACTTCTTATACAAATCCATTCCATAGTAGGTAAGGTCTTGAGCTATTATCTGAAACTCTTTAACTCCGTCTCGTACCAACTTTGACACTTCTTCTAATATTTCTTCTATTGGACGAGAATGATAATGCCCTGTTATAATCGGTATAGCACAATATGAACAGCAGCGATTACAACCTTCACTGATCTTTACATAAGCATAGTGCGATGGTGTAGTCAGTACTCTATCAATAGATAAATCGTTTCGATACGTTTTGCCTAAATCTGCAATTAAATTCTTCCAGTCAAATTTACCATAAAACTTATCTACCTCAGGAATCTCCCCACGAAGTTCCTTCATATAACGTTCCGACAAACAGCCCATAACATATAAACGGCGTATTTTTTTCTGAGCTTTTGCCTGGACAAAATTTAAAATCATATTTACAGATTCCTCCTTAGCATCTCCTATAAAGCCACAAGTATTTATCACCACAATCTCTCCTGTCACTTTTTCGGCATCATGCTTAACTATATAACCTGCAGCTTCAAATTGTTTCATCAATTGCTCAGAATCTACCAGATTTTTCGAGCATCCCAAGGTTATTATATCAACTCTATTTTTTATCATTATTTCCTTCATTAACATCATAAAACAGCCGTGAAAGCAACACGAGAAAAAACATTTCCCGCATCGTTTCCACGGCCTATGATTCTTTGCTTTTATTCGTCTCCAAAAAGAGAATCTACAAATTCTTTTCGCCTGAAAATTTGCAAATCTTCTATACCTTCACCTAATCCGATGTATTTCACCGGTGTTTTAAATTGGTCAGAAATACCAATAACAACACCCCCTTTAGCCGTACCATCAAGCTTTGTTATAGCTAAGGCATTCACTTCTGTTGCTGCTGTAAACTGCTTAGCTTGCTCAAAAGCATTTTGTCCTGTAGAGCCATCAAGTACCAACAAAATTTCATGTGGTGCCCCAGGTATCACTTTCTCCATCACTTTCTTTATTTTAGAAAGTTCATTCATCAAGTTTATTTTATTATGTAAACGTCCGGCCGTATCAATAATCACAACATCCGCATTATTTGCCTTTGCAGAACTCAATGTATCAAAAGCAACTGAAGCAGGATCTGAACCCATTTTCTGCTTGATAACCGGAACACCTACTCTTTCGCCCCAAATGACCAACTGCTCAACAGCTGCAGCACGGAAAGTATCAGCAGCTCCCAAATACACAGTGTTCCCAGCTTTCTTAAACTGATAAGCCAGTTTACCTATAGTTGTAGTTTTACCTACACCATTTACGCCAACTACCATAATCACATACGGCTTCTTATCGGCAGCAATTGTAAACTCAGGCACATCCTCAATATTATTTTCAGTAAGCAATGCAGCAATCTCCTCACGAAGCATACTTTTCAACTCCGAAGTATTCACATACTTATCACGAGATACCCGCTTCTCTATACGCTCTATGATACGC
>NZ_LN877939.1:894163-904836 GCF_001403595.1 Gabonia massiliensis
TCTCTATACGCTCTATGATACGCAAAGTCGTCTCTACACCTACATCTGAAGTAATCAGTACTTCCTCCAAATCATCGAGAATTTCATCGTCGACCTTTGACTTGCCAGCGACAACCCTTGCCAATTTAGAGAATACCCCCTCCTTGGTCTTAGAAAGACCCTTATCAAGAGTTTCTTTCTTTTCTTTAGAGAAAAAGTTAAATAATCCCATTCCCTTAATAATGAAAAAGTTAATAATGATTCATGAAAAACCGTTCCTGAAAATACCAGGTTACCTTAATATATGCATATATCATACATCAATCTGGACTGCTTACAGTTTAAAAGTATGTACTACAATGCTTTCCTTCGCAAAGGTATAAAAAAGTGTGATAATAAAAAATAAGCTTTCCTTTTTTACTATTCAAAAGAAGTACTTTTCTTTGTAAACATATTACACAAAAACAATCTCTACATATAGATATAAAAATCAACAATTTATTTTTATTTCTGTAGTCAAACGTTGCCTAATAGACTTACTATCTATATATACTTGTATCTTTATTATCTGAAAAATTTTATCAGCAATGATATAAAAAAAATTTTATTCTTAATCCTCCATATAGGCTCTATTTATATTAGTATGTAATGGTCATCTCTAACCACCGAATTCGACAAGTCTAAATATGATGATAAACAGTACACCAGACTCCTTTCTCCTTAATAGCTATTTAGATTTGCCTCAGACTAAATCCCTATTTATAAAAAGTAAAACTAATCGGCTCATCTTTATCGGGAAAATACACTATTTAAATTTAGTTATAAATGCAAAATAGGGACTAATTTTCTGTTAACATTTTTACCATTGCCAAAAGAGCACGATGAGTAGAACGCTCTATATTATATTCTCTATTATCACCAAATACTAACATCTCACTATGTAACTTGTCTCCACAAGCGACAGCAATCCAAACTGTTCCTACTGGTTTTTCTGGTGTTCCTCCCCCAGGCCCTGCAATTCCTGAAACAGCAATTGCACAATCTGTATTCATCAAACATTGTACTCCACGAGCCATTTGTTCCACTACAGGCCGACTTACAGCACCATAAATTTCTATATCATTTTTGCTTACTCCCAGAACATGCTCTTTTACTTCATTGGCATAAGATACGACACTCCCCTTGAAATAAGTTGATGAGCCAGGAATAAGTGTAAGCTGATGAGCAATATTTCCTCCAGTACAACTCTCTGCTGTCGCAAGAGTCTTATGCTGTTCTTTCAACAAAAGTCCCACAGCTCCTGCTACCGTCGTATCTTGGTGACAAAATATATTATCTCCGAGTAATGTATTCAACTTCGATGACTGAATATCAAGCTGGTGTTGCAAATCTTTTCCACCTCTCCCCCGTGCTGTAAGCCTTAGTCGTACAACTCCCGGATTAGGCAAGTAGGCTAACTTTATACACTCCGGTAACTGAGCTTCAAAATCAGCCAAAAACTCAGATAATGCAGATTCTGTGTAATTTTTTACCAAACATGTATAATGTAAAATAGAACTATCGTCATGGAATTTTGTCACCAAACGAGGTATTACCTCATTAACCATTACATGTTTCATTTCCAAAGGTACACCTGGCATTGAGACTAATACTTTCCTTTCTTTTTCAAACCACATTACCGGAGCAGTACCTACTGTATTTTGAATTACAGTACATACATCCGGCACCATTGCCTGACTACGCGTAGAAGCATTCATTTTCAATTTTCTTTTTGCCAATAATTCTTCTACATTTCTAAGTACAGACTCGTCTAAAACTAATTTTCCTCCAAAAAATTCACATAATGTTTGTTTGGTTATATCATCCTTTGTAGGTCCTAATCCTCCTGTAACCAGTACAATATCAACTCTAGAAAAAGCCTGTTCAAAGGCCGAAAGCATTTCTGTTTTCCTGTCGCGAACAGTTGTTATTTCAGTAATTTCCCAACCTATTTTATTCATTTCCCGGGCAATCCAATTAGAATTGGTATCTACCACTTGCCCAATCAACAACTCATCTCCAATAACGACAATCTCTACATTCATTTTTTTTCCATTTTATACAACTTCGCTATACGCTGCAGTAAAGTAGGATGCGAATAATACACTTTTACATATAACGGATGTGGGGTCAAGTTCGATAAAGCTTTCACTGTTATCTTCTTTAGTCCACTAACTAATGCCTCAGATAGACCAAACTGACCAGCAAAATTATCGGCTTGATATTCATTCTTCCGTGAAAGAACATTTATCAATACTCCTATAACTAAACCTATAGGAGTATATAATAAAGAAAATGACACCAATGATAGCGCAAATGAAGAACGGTTTCCGCCCAGGGCTTCTGCAAACTGTATATTATCAAGAGTCCATGAAAATAGATAAAACATTAGAATTACATTAAGAACCGATACAATAAGCATCTGCAATGTATGACGATGTTTATAATGTCCTATTTCATGAGCCAATACTGCAACAATCTCTTCCGTTGTCAACTCGTCAATCAAAGTATCATACAAAACTACCCGCTTGCGTGACCCCAGCCCACTAAAATAAGCATTTGCTTTCGTCGATCGACGCGACCCATCAATAACAAAAATATTATCGAGACAAAAGCCAGAACGTTTTGCAAAATTCTCTATTTCAGTACGTAACACACCTTCTCCCAATGGCGTTTGTTTGTTAAATAACGGTACAATCCATTGAGAGTAAAACATATTTAACAACAGCATAAAAACAACTACTACACCACAAGCAACTACCCAAAATCCATGCCCCAACCATCCATACAACAACACTATGATTGTTAATAACACTCCTCCTAATATCAAACTCACAAACAATGACTTTAGCTGGTCGGCAATAAATGTTTTCGGGGTAGTTTTGTTAAATCCAAATCGGCCTTCAATGACAAAAGTATCATATACCTCAAATGGCAAAGAAAATAACTCATTCGCCAAAAACAATATACCGAAAAAAAGCAGTGTACTCCACAATAATGAATCGGAAGTAATCTCCCGCGTCCACTCATCAAGCCACCCTAATAAACCAGTAAACAGCAGTATCAATATTGCCAATATTGTCGCAGTATTCATAATACTCCCAAACCGATTATTCTCAGCAAAGTATCGTTGCTGTTCGGCATATTTCTCTTTATCATACAATCCTACCAACTCCAAAGGCAGAGACGGTGATGCTGCACGTCTATTCAACATAGACAAGCTTTGTTGAACTAAATACTCTACAATAACAAAAAACAGTATAAAATAAAAAATCGTATTATACCCCATAATTATAACTCAACCCTTGCAAAAGGTGTCACATCTATCGAACAAAAATCGTTATCAAGATACTTATAATAACCAGTGATAGCTACCATAGCTGCATTATCTGTCGTAAACGAAAATTTAGGCAAATGTATTTTCCATCCATAGCGAACAGCATGTTCTTCAAATGCACCCCGTACTGCAGAATTAGCCGATACTCCTCCAGCAACAGCAACCTCATTTATTTTCAAATCTTTAGCAGCTTTTCGTAATTTATCCATCAATATATCCACTATTGTGGCTTGTAAAGATGCACATAAATCACTTTTATTTTTTTCTACAAAGTTAGAATCTTCTTTAAGACGATCCCTCAATAGATATAGGAATGATGTTTTCAAGCCGCTAAAACTATAATTGTATCCTTGAATATGAGGTTTATTAAAATGGAATGCATCTTTATTCCCTTCTTTTGCTAAACGGTCTATTATAGGCCCCCCCGGATAAGGAAGTCCCATGACTTTCGCACATTTATCAAATGCTTCTCCAGCGGCATCGTCTATTGTTTGGCCAATAACCTCCATATCCTTATAAGAATTCACCTTTATTATTTGAGAATTTCCTCCCGATACCAATAAACAAAGGAAGGGGAAATCCGGCTGGTGATTATCATCTTCACTTTCTTTTATAAAATGGGCCAACACATGAGCTTGCAAATGGTTTACATCAATCATGGGAATACCCAAAGCTGATGAAAAACCTTTTGCAAAAGAAGTTCCCACCAATAGGGATCCCATCAGTCCCGGTCCTCTTGTGAATGCGATAGCACTCAATTCCTCCTTTTTCACTCCGGCACGTTTCAATGCTTCCGAGACTACCGGAATTATATTTTGTTGATGAGCTCGCGACGCCAATTCCGGAACTACTCCTCCAAATGCCTCATGCACAGCTTGGCTTGAAATAACATTTGACAACATTACTCCGTCCCGGACAACTGCTGCCGATGTATCGTCGCAAGATGACTCTATTCCTAAAATAATCGTATTCATAATCTACACATCTTTGTAATGGGCGAAATTACACAATAAAAAACAATTATTTAATAGCTTGCTCTAAAATTATTCCCCGAAAAATCATAAATTTGCGTCTTAATGATATGAAGACTCTATATAAGATATTCAAATATATAACAATCGGCCTAGTAGTTTCTATCTGCATTCTGTATTCGGGTCTTTATCTTGCCTTAAGCATTCCTTCCGTACAGCAGAAAGTCAGAGAAATAGGTACAGCTGAACTTTCGGCAAGGCTACATGTTCCGGTCTCTATCGGGGAAGTAAATATTTACCCCTTTGATAAAATAGCGTTACATGATGTTTTCTTGCCTGACCAAAAAGGTGATACATTATTATTTGCCGACAAATTGATGGTGGGTATTGAACTATCATCTTTACTTGACCGCAAACTAGTCTTCACAACAGCACACCTCCTTGACTTCGATATACATATTTCTAAAGATACACCGGAATCTAAAACAAATTTTCAGTTCATTATTGACGCATTCAAACCTCAAGAAAAAAAGGAAAAACATCCTTTTGACGTGCAAATAAATACAGTCGTAATTCGACGAGGTAATGTCTCATATAATCTCTTATCAGAGCCATATAAACAATCCGGATTTGATAAAAACCATATAATCCTTAAAAACGTACTCTCCACAATATCATTAAAATCATTACGGAGAGATTCCATTAATATAAACGTCAGAAGATTAAGTTTTGAAGAAAAATCAGGATTTTCATTACCTAAATTATCATTCAAACTTGCTGCAAACCAAAAAGAAGCTTATTTCTCTCAGTTCAAATTACAACTGCAGCAATCATTGATTGCATTGAACACCGCCCACGTAGATTTAAGTACAGTACAAAACTATACACAATTTTGCGATAGTTCAAATATAAGATTGGTTATCAATCATTCCCGACTTGTACTTAGTGATTTGGCTCCATTTCTTCCCATACTACAAAAGTTTGATACTCCTACCGATTTCACATGCCATGTACAAGGTGTTATCAATCATTTACAACTAAGTAGTTTACAATTAAATTACGGAAAAGGGAACATTATTGTCGAAGGAGAAGGGACTCTTGACGGTATTACTCAGTTACAAGATGCATTTTTATTCGGTAAAGTGAATAAATTACGAGCGACTCCTGATGGAATTGTTTCTCTAATCCAGAACCTATCTTCAATAGAAAAGCCTATCTCTCCTATCTTTACTCGTTTGGGAACCGTTAATTTCCAAGGTGAAATATCGGGATTTCTCAGCAATTTGGTCATGTTTGGGAATCTATCAGGAAATCCCGGAAAAGTACATGCAGATCTTATGTTTTCTCGAAATATAGAAAAAAAATCCCTAACATATCAAGGTAATATTGAAGCTATAGATTTCGACTTGCATCAACTTTTCAGTGAAAACAACTTATTTGGGACTGCAAGCTTAAAGTTCAATGTTGATGGCACCCACTATATAAATGGCTATCCTACGGGAAAGCTTTTTGGAGAGATAACCCATATCGACTACAATGGATATTCTTACAAAAATATCGAGCTTAACGGAAATTATAAAGGTCCCAGATTCGAAGGTACAGCTAAAATAGATGATGAAAACGGGCATTTAATGATGCAAGGATTAATAGACTTAATTAAAGAAAAACCGGAGTTTAAATTTACCGCTATCGGAACCAATATTCGTCCAGAAGCTCTAAAACTTACAAAAAAATATAAAGATGCAGACCTATCATTCAACATACATGCTAACTTCATAGGGAACACTCCAGATAACGCTGAGGGTGAATTATCAATAGATAGCATCACCTTCATAAAAGGAAATGAACGTTTTTTCTTAAAACGTTTTTTGGTCACAGCCCATAATGAACAAGTTCCTCAATCTCTCAAAATACACTCAGATATATTAAACGGAGAGATTAGCGGGCAATACTCTTTCCGCACTCTAAAAAATTCCATAACAGAAATCATTAGTTCAGTATTACCATCTATAGTTACCCCACCTAAAAAGAAACTAAAAGCTGAAAATATTTTCAGCTACACATTCAAAATAGAACCCACTGAATCTGTATCAAAAATATTTGAACTTCCAATCACACTATCTTCAGGCGGAGAAATAGAAGGATTTTATAACGACAAAGAAAGCCGCTTCCGTTTCGAAAGTTCATTTCCTATATTACAAATAAGAAAATCGAAACTTGATAATACTCTGATATTATCTGAAAAAAGCAACGGAACTATCACTTTTTCCGCGCGAGCAAGTAATACCAATAAAAAAAATAAAACACTTATCTGGTCACTTAATGCCGATGCAAAACATGACAATTTGAATGCCCGTATAAATTGGAGTAATTCGGGTGAATCTACTTTTTGTGGAGAATTGTCGACAACAACTCATTTCTCAAAATCAGAAACTGAGAAATTGCCTATAATGGACATTAAAATAAATCCGTCAAATCTGATTTTAAACGACTCTATATGGAAAATACAACCTGCAACAGTATTGGTTGATTCTGGAAGAATAAATATAAGTAGTTTTGAAATACGACATGGAAAACAATATCTCCATATAGACGGTATCGCATCCAAATTGCCTGACGATGAAATAAATTTACAACTTAACGATCTCAACCTTGATTATATCTTCGAATCACTAAACATACGGCATGTTACATTCGGAGGACAAGCCACAGGAAATATACTTGTCTCGAATCTCATGTCCGGAGCTCCCAGACTAAGTACCAAAAAATTCGACGTAAAAGATTTTACATATAATGATGCATATCTGGGGGACCTCAACTTATATAGCCAATGGATAAATGAAAACCAAGGCATATTATTAAAAGGGAAAATATCCCAACAGGGACACCCCGATACAGGGATATATGGACATATATTTCCTACACGAGATTCTTTGCATCTCTCATTCGATGCTCACTATTTAAATCTTGACTTTATACAACCCTTTATAGGTAATATCCTTACCGGATTTACAGGAAGGGCTACCGGGAAAATTGACTTTTACGGCAAGTTCAACGCTCTCAATGTCTCAGGTAACGCTTTCGCTCAGAATGTAAAATTCGGAGTTGATTACTTAAATACCACTTATTCTCTGACCGACAGTGTACATCTCACGCCTAACTCTATATGGTTCGACAATGTAACTGTAACCGACAAATTCGGACATACAGCCCGAGCTAAAGGTATGCTTAAGCATAACCATTTTAAAAATCTTACTTATGACATAGGTATCTCAGAAATACGAAACTTGCTTGTTTTTGATGTAACAGAACAACTTAATCCTGTCTATTATGGTACTATTTTCGGAACAGGAACTGCATCTATCATAGGGGATATGGATAAAACAGATATAGATGTAAATATGAGGACTGATGCCAAATCAAAATTTACATTTGTTCTCACTGGAAACGAAACAGCCAATGATTACCAATTTATTACCTTTGTCAACAAGACAGAAGAACTACGCAAAGAAGAACTGCGAGACAGTACAAATCTGTCTCTAATAGATAATATCAAAAGAATAGAAGAAACTACCGGAGCACATACGACCAATGTAAATCTTCAGATAGATGCTACTCCTGATGCTACAATGCAAATAGTTATGGACCCAGCAACAGGAGATATTATCAAAGCAAATGGAGCCGGAGGTATCCGTATCGAATACAATACATTCTCTGATATGAAAATATACGGTACTTATACACTTGAAAAAGGAAGTTATAGTTTTAGTTTACAAGATCTTATTACCAAAGTTTTTAATATCAAATCCGGTAGTCAAATTTCATTTCGGGGAAATCCTCTTGAAGCAGACTTAAACATCGACGCTATATATTCACTTACCGCCAATCTCACCGACTTATCAGAAAGCTTTGCTGAAGAAAAAGAATTGAGCCGTACAACTGTACCTGTAAATACAGTACTTAGTGTATCTGGAAATCTACAACATCCCGATTTAAAATTCGATATAGCCTTCCCCACCCTTACACAAGATATCGATCGACAAGTAAGAAGTATCATCAGTACTGAAGAAATGATGAACCGTCAAATCATATATTTGCTGGCATTAGGGAAATTCTATACCCCAGATTATATGAATGTTGGCCAAGCTCGTAACAATGAACTGGCATCTGTAGCATCATCAACCTTATCTTCACAATTAAGTAACATGCTAGGACAGATTAGTGATAAATGGAACATCGGAACTAATATCAGAAGCGACAAAGGCGACTTTTCGGATGTTGAAGTAGAATTGGCCTTATCAAGTCAATTACTAAATAACCGGCTCATTTTCAACGGAAACTTTGGCTATCGAGATAACCAAGTAAATAGTAATGCCTTTGTCGGAGATTTTGACCTCGAATACTTACTTAATAAAAGCGGAAGTCTGCGACTAAAAGCTTACAATCATTATAACGACCGAAATTATTATATAAAATCAGCATTAACTACACAGGGTGTCGGCATAATGTTCAAAAGAGATTTCGGACGTTTTACCGAACTTTTCAACCGGATACATAACAATGTAATAAAGAGACGAAAAAAGCGAGAAAATAAAAATCTCGAAAATAGTCTGACTCCTGTTCTTTCACAACCAACGAATTCAGGGAAAAAATAGTTTTTCTTCGGTGAAGAAAATTATTACAAACCTTATCTACTATATTATTAAATTAAGTAGATAAAACAAAGATTTGGTACACAAATATTAGCATAATCTAAAAATAATCCATACAAAGTTAACAAAGTAAAAATATATTTCATATATCACATTTTTACGTATTTTTGCAATATCTGACACATATGTCAGATATATATGTCAACTATTTATTTTAAATGTGCTCGATTATGTATAGGGTTGGTTTAGATATAGGTTCAACTACAGCAAAGATAGTAGTCCTGAAAGAAAATGAGAACTCTGTTCTATTTTCAAAATATGAAAGACATCAAACGAAAATACAAGAAATTTTACTCTTATTTTTCCAAGAGCTTATCCAAAAAATTGGAAATACACCTTTATCTATATCCATAACTGGTTCTGTCGGTATGGGAATTGCAGAAAAATATTCACTACCCTTCGTACAAGAAGTAGTAGCCGCCACCCATTACATTCACAAAAGACAATCGCCCATATCTACTATGATAGATATCGGAGGAGAAGATGCAAAAGTGGTTTTCTTCCGTAATCACCAAGCTATAGATTTACGCATGAACGGAAACTGCGCAGGAGGAACCGGTGCATTTATTGACCAAATGGCCATTTTACTGGGAGCATCAATAAACGAGTTGAACGACTTCGCCCAAAAAGCGACCGAAGTATATCCCATAGCATCAAGATGTGGTGTATTCTGTAAAACTGATATACAAAACTTAATTGCTAAAAACATATCCAAAGAAAATATTGCTGCATCTATCTTCCATGCTGTAGCAGTACAAACAATCGTCACTTTAGCTCATGGTTGCGATATAGAAGCACCGATATTACTATGTGGAGGTCCTTTGGCTTTTATCCCAGCACTTAGAAAAGCATTTGCCGATTATCTACATTTGTCAGAAAGCAAAGATTTCATTCTTCCTGAAAATAGTAATTTAATACCGGCATGGGGCACTGCTTTATCCGATAACGGACAAAACATCACTCCAAAAGATTTAATACAAATATTAGGAAAAAAACAAAATATATCTCCAAATCCGCAACACGGACTTCCCTCTATTTTTAATGAGGAACCAGAATACGCACAGTGGAAAAAGGAAATAAGCCGACATAAAGTACTACGAACAGGACTAAACTCTGGAATACAAGAAGTAACCATAGGCATAGATTCTGGATCTACTACAACTAAAATAGTCGTACTTGGTAAAAACAATGATATACTTTTCTCTTATTATCACGATAATAATGGAAATCCAATAAAAGCTGTTGAAACCGGATTACGTCAGCTATGTGACGAGTGTCAAAAGCAAGGAGCTTCTTTACAAATAAAAGGATGTTGCTCTACCGGATATGGAGAGGATCTTATCAAAGCTGCATTTCAATTAGATGGAGGCATCATCGAAACGATAGCTCATTATATGGCAGCCAAACATATCAATGAAAATGTCTCTTTTATACTGGATATCGGAGGGCAAGATATGAAAGCAATCTTCATCCATAACGGAGTCATCAGTCGTATTGAAATAAATGAGGCTTGCTCGTCAGGATGTGGCTCTTTCATTAGTACATTCGCCCAATCACTCAATTACAATATAAATGATTTTTCCAGAATAGCATGTTTTTCTAAAATGCCTTGCGATTTAGGTACCCGATGCACCG
>NZ_LN877939.1:904878-943647 GCF_001403595.1 Gabonia massiliensis
GCCTTGCGATTTAGGTACCCGATGCACCGTATTTATGAACTCTAAAGTGAAACAAGTTCTTAGAGAAGGGGCATCTGTGGCAGATATAGCGGCCGGTCTATCTTATTCGGTTGTTAAAAATTGCTTATACAAAGTGTTACAGCTAAAAAATACAGATGAACTCGGCGAATATATTGTTGTACAAGGAGGTACCATGCGCAACGACTCCATAGTAAGAGCTTTGGAAAAGCTGACGGGTAAACAAATTTCCCGTAGTGACTGTCCTGAGCTCATGGGTGCCCTGGGCTGCGCTTTATATGCCCGTCAAATAAAAAACACATCAAATATAGATTTGGGAAATATGTTACAACGGGCTGAATACACATCGAAACAAAACCAATGCCGAGGATGTGAAAATCAATGCACTGTAACACAATACAAATTCAACAACGGGAATTATTATTATTCAGGAAATCGTTGCGAAAAAATATTCTCTAACAAAGGGAATCAATCTAATCAAGGAATAAATGCATACTCTCATAAAACAAAATTATTGTTTGACAGAAAAACCGAAATAGTGAATCCTTCACTCACAATAGGTATTCCACGTTGTCTAAATATGTATGAAGAATACCCTTTTTGGCACACATTATTTACCCATTGCGGTATACAAGTATACCTCTCAGAAACATCGACTTTCAATAAATACGAAGTTGCCGCCAGAATGGTAATGTCTGACAATATCTGTTTTCCTGCCAAATTAGTTCACAGTCATATCCAAAACCTTATAAAGCACAATGTTGACCGGATATTTATGCCATTTGTCGTATACGAAAAAACAGACAAACAGCAACAAAACAGTTATAATTGTCCTATCGTATCGGGTTACTCTGAAGTCATAAAAAGCGTACAATCAGGAAATATCCCCATAGACTCCCCCGCCATTTCTTTCAAAGATACGAAACTCTTATATAAGCAATGTAAAAAGTACCTAACACAATTAGGAATTTCAGAAAACACGATCAAAACAGCATTTGACCATGCCCAAAAGGAACAATATCTTTTTGAAGAACAACTTATCCTCTACAATAAATCAATACTGGATGATAGTAATAAAACACAAAAGTTAACCATACTTTTGGCCGGACGACCATATCATTCAGACCCACTTATACAACACAAAGTATCAGATATGGTTGCTGCTCTGGGAGTAAATGTAATAACTGACGATATCGTCCGGCATCAAGACATCACTCTCAATGACATTCATTTTGTCTCACAATGGGCATATACAAATCGTATTCTCAAAGCAGCCAAATGGGTTGCATTACAAAATAACGATATTCAATATATGCAATTAACATCCTTCGGATGTGGCCCAGATGCTTTTTTTACCGACGAAGTACGCTCTGTACTTAAACGACACGGAAAAACATCGACACTCTTAAAAATAGATGATGTAAGTAACGTGGGCTCTATTAAATTACGTGTACGTTCTTTGATAGAAAGCTTAAAAATAAGTCTACAACTACATAATAACAAAGGTGTAGCATCTTTTGATACCACACCCATATTCGGGACAAAAGACAAAAAGAAAAAAATTATAGCACCATTCTTCACACCATTCATTTCTCCTCTTATCCCATCAATTATGAAAGTTGCCGGATATGATGTAGAAAATCTACCTGCAAGTGATACAGCCTCATGTGATTGGGGCCTAAAATCAGCTAATAATGAAGTCTGCTACCCAGCAACTCTTATTGTAGGAGATATTGTCAAAGCATTTAAAAGCGGGCGTTATGACCCTGAAAATACAGCAGTCACTATCACCCAGACGGGAGGCCAATGCCGAGCAAGTAATTACATCTCTCTTATTAAAAAAGCTCTTGTAGATAATGGCTATGCTAATGTACCCGTAATATCATTATCTTTCGGCAGCGGTATAAATAATAAACAACCCGGATTTAAAATCAACTGGTTAAAAATAATACCAATCGCTTTATCCTCAATCTTATATAGTGATTGTATCTCTAAATTTTATTATGCATCAATAATCAGAGAAAAACGACAAGGAGAAGCAACTGTCCTGAAAGACAAATACATCGAGAAAGCTAAAGATGCTATTTTACAAAACGAGCCAAAGATACTGTATCAATACCTATCTTCCGCAGCAAAAGAATTCAATCAAATTTGTAAAAACGGATCTTATCCTAAAGTAGGTATCGTAGGTGAAATATTTTTAAAATTCAACCCTTTTGCACAAAAAGATATTACACACTGGCTAATCGACCGACATATCGAAGTCGTACCTCCTCTATTGATTGACTTTTTCCTGCAAAGTTTTGTAAATTTAAAAAATAATCAAAATAATCATCTTCAGAAAAAAAATATACCCGATTTTATTATAAATTGGCTATACAACAAAATCCAAAAGACTATATCTGCAATAAACGAAATAGGAAAAGAATTTCATTATTTCACACCTTTCGAAAATATCTTTACAAAAGCAAAAGATGCAGAAAAAGTAATATCCCTGAACGCTCAATTCGGAGAAGGTTGGCTAATTTCCGGTGAAATACTTTCCTTTGCTCGCCAAGGAATAAATCATGTCGTCAGTCTACAACCTTTCGGTTGTATTGCCAATCATATCATAGTCAAAGGGGTAGAAAAAAGGATAAAAGCTTTATATCCTCAAATGAATATCCTATCATTAGACTTTGATAGCAGTGTTAGTGACGTAAATATCATAAACCGTTTATTATTATTTATCGACAATATAGAAAATCAGATATGGGAGCAACAGAAAACAATCATTTAGAACAACGTATCATCGAAACGGCCCAACAACTATTTATAGAAAAAGGATTTACAGAAACCAGTATGAGCGATATCGCTCATACCGTCGGCATCAATCGTACCACACTTCACTACTATTTCAGAACGAAAGACAAAATGTTCCAAGCCGTATTCAATAAGATTATAACCTCCATTATTCCACGGGTACATGATATCCTGACTCAAGATATACCATTCATTGAGCGTATCGACAAAATACTGGACGAATATATTATGAAATTTACCGAAAATCCTTTTCTACCCAAATTCATTTTCGGAGAAATACAACGCGATGTAAATCATCTATTACATACCATTAAAGAATTGAATTCCGATAAATACTTCGAAGCACTCAAACTGTATTTATATACAGAAATGCAACAAGGTAAACTTAAAAAGGTTCCTTTACATTTTGTGTTCCTCACTTTTTATGGGCTACTCGCATATCCTATGATTTCAAAAAATCTACTTGTAACAGTTTTTCTAAATGGAAAAGAAGAAAACTTTACTCCGATGTTGCAAGAATGGAAACAATATATAATAGAACAAATGAAACATTTACTATGCTACGACTGAAAGTCATTTCTCTAAAATCCAATAAATGCCATTTTATTACTTTATGAAGACAGCATTTATTGGAATACTATATCATTAAAAAATCTGCCACCATCTTTTTTCATGGAGCTGCGATTCCATATTCTGTTCTTCTTCCCCGTAGCCATAACCATAGCCGTAACCGTAACCATAGCCATATCTCTTCTGTTTCATACCAACGCCGTTCAATAGAATACACAATTTTTTGAATGCATTCCCTCTATAAATACGTTCCACATCAGCCAATTGACGACGATCCATCAATCCCTCCCGAATTACATAAATAGTAATATCGGTTACCCGAGCTGTAATGGAAGCATCGGCAACCATCATGGATGGGACACTATCTATAATGATATAATCATAACGGTTTCGTATCTCGTCAACCAAAATATCTAATCGTTTACTTAATAATAATTCAGCTGGATTTGGAGGAGTAGGGCCTGCATGTATCACATCTAAACATTCATGAAATTCATCTTTCATTATTAATTCGTCTATATTATTAACTCGCCCAGACAAGTAATTTGTTAATCCAATACCCTCTGCGTGCATACGCTTGCTTAAAGACCGCTTCCGTAAGTCCACATCTAATAACAATACTTTCTTCCCAGCCAAAGCCAATGTCATAGCCAAATTAAACGACACAAAAGTCTTACCTGATCCTGGATTTGCTGATGTCAACATAATTACTTTCGCATTATTTTCACCACCGACCATAAAATCCAAATTAGTACGCAATATTCTAAAAGCCTCCGACACACTATCTCGCCCGCCCTCTCGAACTATGACAATATCTCCTTCAGCTTTATTTCTCTTAAACGGTATCTCAGCCAAAAAAGGTACGGTAGTATTATCTTCAATATCTTTGCGTCCTCGTACCGTGGTATTTAATAACATAATCAAAGCTATCACTGCGGCAGGAATCACACACCCAATAGCCAGAGCTGCCAATAATATCATCATCGTTTTCGGAGACACTGGCGTATCACTGCCATTAGCAGCATCTATTACCCGAGCATTACTCTCAGTAATCGCCATATTCAACGCATTTTCTTCCCTCTTATTTAATAGATACAAATATAATTCCTCTTTTATTTTTTGCTGACGAGCAATAGATAAAACTTGTTTTTCTTGAGAGGGGACTGAAGCAATTTTATGCCGAGCTATCTGCTCTTGCTCTTGTATGCTCTTCATCCTAATATTCAAAGTAACTAATAAATTATCTATTGATTGAATGATAGAATTTCGCATAGTCGATAATGTCTGATTCAAATCTATAACCATGGGATTTCGGTCACTCGAATTTGACATTAACCGGTCCCGTTTTAATAAAAGTTGGTTATATTCTGATATAGCTCCTGAAATTTCAGCACTTTCTATACCTGTATTAGCAGGTATCAAATCATTTATTTTTACTGGATCAGACAAATAGTCTTTTATAAAATTTACCAAGCTTATCTGATTCTCTAAGCTCACCCCTTCACTCATATATCCACTTTTCATTGTTAGAGACATCCCTGCTTCCGAAGTAATATCTGTTAACTCATTTTCCTTTTTAAAAGTTTCTATTTGGCTATCTACATCCCCTAATTCTTGACTGATAATTTCTAATCGGTCATCAATAAATCTCGCAGTATTTACAGCCAATCGATTTTTATCGGCGATAGCATCCTCATTATATTTAGCTATCAATGTATTTATCACATCTTCGGCCCGTTTTATATCAGTGTCATTCATTGTAATATTCAACGCCCCTCCATTCTTACTTTCTAAAGAAACTGAAACAGCCCTTCTATATCGAGTAGTAGCATCTTTCAACCGTCTTTTATTTACTGTGATGACCTTTTTTTTAAACTTTGTCAAAGGAATTCCCGTATTATTTACAACTAGCACTCCAACCGGAGTAGAAACCGTATCTCCTAATTGTACCTTTTTTGACCAATCTTCATTCGAAGTAAAATCTGACAACAGAACTTCTTGATCTGAAATAGGAACAATATCAAAAGAGAACTGTGAATTGTTGTCTTTTGTTATAAAACTCACGGCTAACGGACTATCTTTATACAAACTCCTATCTCGTAATCCTCCTTGCATCACATAACCCACATCTAAATCTAATTGAGAAACTACATCTTGCATCAAATGATAGGACTGAAATATCAACATTTCCGTCTCTGCACTACTACGCACATTTATCATATCCATAGAGCCCAAGTCTTTGAACATAGCCGACTCGGAAAATCCCCCAGATTTATTATCTTTTATTATCACCGATGCCGACCGAGTATAAATATATGGTAAAGTCTGTACATATACATAAGCGATACTCAAACATACGATTACCGAAAGAGCAAACCATTTCCAGTTGGCAAGACCGATCTCCAGTATATCGCGCAGACTTAAACCATTATCTGTACTTTCCTCTACTTGCTGACCATATATTTCTTGTTGTTCCTTTGCCATATAAAGATTATTTAAAAATAAGTACTGCAATTGTCGTCAAGAAAGAAGCAACCGAAATCCATAACCCGACAGAATTATTCTGATTGATATTCGTCTGTCCAGCTCTATATTTATTCGGCTCTACATATACCATATCATTCTGTTGCAAATAATATGCAGGAGAATCGAATACCGATTTCGAACGCAAATCATTATATACAATTTGCCGATTGCCATTTACCTCCCGTATCACCATCACCCGGTCACGCTTCCCGTAAATCGTAAGATCACCAGCCAAGCTCAATGCCTCGAACAACGTAATCCTATCAGATGATACATTATACGTCCCCGGATGATTCACCTCCCCGATAACAGAAATTTTAAAATTCAAAAATTTCACCAATACCACTGCATCATTTACATATCCTCCGGATTTCAATAGCTTTTCTATCTCATCGGCTACCTCATCTCGCGTAAGACCTCCTACATGTATCCTTCCTAATATCGGGAAATTGATATCTCCATCTGCATCGACTAAATGTCCCTGTATTTGACTCGAAGCAGCTGAAGTCCCCTGTCCGGCAGATAACCTAACTTCAGGCAAGTTAAAAATACTCACTAATTCCGGATCCCGACTATTCACGATAATACTCAACAGGTCATTCGGTTGTATTTTTATCTCCTGCTCTTTTTGTATCTGCAAAATAGTATCCTGTTTTACATCCTGCAAATACAAAACCTTCTTCTGAGCTGTACAAGAAGACAATAACACAATTGCCATCAAAAAACACTTATATAAACTTTTCCCTTCCATGACAAATCCGGTATAAAATCCATTTATTTTATATTTTTCAAAATCTCTTTTACTATCATATGTACATCCTTTTCCGTAACCCAAGGACCACTTGGAAGACAAAGCCCCACCTTAAATAAAGATTCACTCACACCATTTACATAAGCCGGTACATTCCGATAAACGGGCTGTTTATGCATAGGTTTCCATAATGGACGACTTTCGATGCCCATTGCATCCAATACCACACGCATAGCCTCAACATTCCTATTCGGTTCGCAATCGGTATGCACATTTTCAACCGTATGCGTGACCCCTGCCGCACCCCCGACAGCTCCTTTTACGACTGTCATATAAGCCTTCTCCTCTCCTGCTACATGTAAATCAGGCGAAATGGTAATCGTATTAAGCCAATAATTTGAATCGTAGCACGCTGAAGGATTTCTATGGAATACAATACCCGGCACATCATCGAACAACTCTTCATATAATGCCGCCAAACGTTGATGATGACGAATATGTTCCTCCAAAACCGTCATCTGCCCACGTCCTATTCCGGCACAAATATTCGACATCCGATAGTTATAACCGACTTTCTCATGTTGATAATAAGGATATCCTTCTCGAGCTTGAGTCGCATAAAACATGATATTCTGTTTATCCTCTTGATCTCCGCAAATCAACGCTCCACCTCCGGAGGTCGTAATCATCTTATTGCCATTGAAAGAAAGTACACCATACTTTCCGAACGTCCCGCATATTCGACCATTATAACGACTTCCCAATCCCTCCGCAGCATCTTCGACAACAGGTATATCGTATTTATTGGCAACAGCCATTATTTCATCGATTTTCGCAGGCATTCCATACAGATAAACGACAACAATAGCTTTCGGCTTCTTTCCCGTTCGAGCCATCCTGTCCTGAATTGCGTTCTCCAGAAGCTCAGGATCCATATTCCAAGTATCCGATTCGCTATCTACCAGTATTGGGACAGCACCAAGGTACATAATCGGATGACAAGAAGCACAAAATGTAAAAGACTGGCAAATTACTTCATCACCGGCCTGAACTCCGCAAGCGACCAATGCCAAATGCACGGCAGCCGTCCCAGCAGATAATGCCACGACCTTCTTGTCCTCACCGACAAAATTTTCCAAATCCTGCTCAAAAGCATTCACATTCGGCCCCAAAGGCACTACCCAATTGGTATCGAAAGCCTCTTGGATATACTTCTGCTCCTCTCCACTCATGTGTGCGAGACACAGGTAAATTCTTTTATCCATTATATTATAGCTAAATATTTAAAGTCAATAAATCTTTCAATTCCGGTATTTTAAAATCAGGTAAATACTCTTCAGGCAAGTCAAAATCCTGCCGATGAATATTTCTTCCATCATCTAAAAGACACACCGTCTTCCATCCCAGCCGATTAGGAGATACAAAATCTTTTTTAATATTATCCCCTACATAAACAAAATCGGCATTTACATATTTATGCTGAAAAAACAAATAATTCTTTTTCGATGGTTTTTCTGTACCAAATTCCTCAGATATAATCAAGTCATCTTCCTTAATGAAGCGGTCTAACTGCAAAGCACAGAATTTATTACGTTGAGGGATGGAATATCCGTCTGTTATGATACCTAAATTACACTCTTGCCGAAGGACGTCCAACATTTCACAAGTACCCCACTCCAACCGGATATTAGGTTTATGCGTTCTGTACATCCTTAACAGATCCGTCGTCATTAGCGGTAAATCGTATTTCTCAATCATTAAAGAAAATACATCCATTTTCGACTCATAAGCCTTTATCATAAACGGATAAATATCCGTTTGGGAAAATTCTACTTCTACCCAATCTGCAATCTCCCGATAAGCAGAGCGTAAAAAGTCGATCTCTTTATATAATGTATCGTCAAGATCGAATACAAATACTTTATTCCTCATGAACTATTATTTCACTATCATACCTCAACATTAGTGTATTATTTTTCCAAGTATCAGTATAATCCAAAGTCTCTCCCAATACATATTCTCTAATCATATATTCCGGGAAATTGGCTCCCGCATAATACGAAAGAGGATATCCCCCTCCAAAGCGAGGATTTATCTCGATACCGACAACATCATCATCTGAATCTCTATAAAACAATTGAATACAAATACAACCAATCACCCCAGGTAAATAGGCTAATCGTTCTTTCAGGAACTGAACTAAATAATTTTTTCGAGTATATCCTTTATTTATTTCACCGGCACGAATCTCAATCCTTTCACGAGGCACGATAGATTTTACCTTATTGTCTTTACCATAGTACATATCTACCGTAAACTCTTTATATACATTCTTATCAATATACTCCATAAAAATCAATTTAGGATGATTCAAGATCTCCGGAGTCAACTCTTCTTTATCTCTTATAATATACAAGTCTTTACTCAAAGAGCCATCATACGGTTTCGCAAACATCGGAAACCGATCTCCATACTTATCTCTTAAAGCTGGAACACGAATACCGTGCTCACTCAAAAATATGCCGGTATTCCGTTTATCGCGACAAGCCTGCACAAAAGAGAAATCCGAAACCATTACATAAATTCCCTGTTTTTCAAACCGACCTTTATTTTCCGCTAAAATCAAAAGTTCCGTATCTATCGTCGGGATAATTATCCCAATATTATTAGAGATACATATTTCTAAAAGATTATCTATATATTCATTTGATGTTACACGCGGAACCTTAAAACATCCATCAGAAATCACTGCCGCAGGAGACAACCGAGGATTCATCTCCGTTGTGTAGACTTTTGAAACCGCTGTAATTTTTTTTAGCTCTTCTTGAAAAAATCGTACCAATTTAACCCTCTTTCCTACAGAAGATATCAAAACATTAAACACCATATCCATACTCAATTATTCCCTTCAAAAAATTCCATTGTCGCACTCGTATCCGAAGAAATTCCCTCTCTCTTAAATACCTTTTTTATAGTCATAAAAACAATTTTCAAATCCAGAAGAAAAGAGCAATGGTCCACATACCATACATCCAACTCGAATTTCCGTTGCCAAGATATAGCATTACGTCCATTCACTTGAGCCCAACCCGTTATTCCCGGGCGCACTTCATGTCTGCGCGCCTGCTCCTTATTATATAAGGGCAGATATTGTACAAGCAAAGGACGAGGGCCTATCAGTGCCATATCTCCTTTCAAAACATTGATCAGTTGAGGCAACTCATCTAAAGATGTAGACCGTACAAAACGACCGACTTTCGTCAAACGATCTGCATCAGGCAACAGATTCCCCTTCTCGTCACGCTCGTCTGTCATAGTTTTATACTTAATCAACTTAAATATCCTCCCATTTTTACCCGGACGTTGTTGACAAAAAAATGCACCCACTCCTTTATTCGCAAAATGAAGCCAAACAGCGACAACCAATAACACCGGCCAAATAATCGACAACACACTCAGGACGATAAGAAAATCCAATATACGTTTAAAATAGCACTTATACATAGACCAAAATTTCAATCGATAAACAATCGAATATTATATCTCAATTTTTCTTACACTTTCCCAATCAATGCCTTTTATAGCCTGCGCTACACTAACAAAATCATACTCATCAAGTAATCGAATGAACTTATCATACGCCCCCTCTATTCCATAATAATTTTTAAAGTATCTCATATTCCAAACTCTCTTTTGCCCTTTATCGAAATCTCTCATATGGAAATAGGTCATCAAGTAGTTATTTTTGCCGATAAATTTCTTTAATAATGGAAAAGGGAACAATCGGAAATATCCTCCACCCGAGAATGCTACGTCTCTTCCCAACACACGCGTCACATTAATAGGAAGCTCCTTCATTTCCGTTCCTCGATAACTTACAATAACTGGCTTATCTTCCGAGAATTCAGGAAATCCCCCAAAATCTCTGCTCGCAGGAAAAATAGAACAGTCATATTCTATTCCCATTTCAGATAAAATATTCAATGCCCATTTATTCCTACTTCCGATCGAAAAAGCCGGAGCTCTATATCCTTTTACCTTTTCACCCGTAATATCCTCAATCGAAGCTAAAGCCTCATACGTATCCTCATAGAATTCCTTTTCAGAAAGGTCTGTCAACCATCGGTGTTCATTCGAATGACAAGCAATCTCATGCCCCGCTTCTGCAATTCTCCGTACTACAGAAGGGAATTGCTTGGCCAACTTTCCCAAACAAAAGAAAGTCGCTTTAATACCTCTTTTTCCCAAATCACCCAATACACGGTCCAAAAGCACGTCGTATCGTCCGGCATATTCATCTACAGAACCTTGCCCATGAAACTGCAAAATATACCACTCTTCGATATCGAAAGTTAAAATATAAGACTGTTCCATCAGTTTTCTCCTCTCCGTTGAATTTGCTTAACCACTTTTGCTGGTCTTCCCGTCGCAATCGTCCATGCCGGGATATCTTTCGTTACCAATGACCCGGCTCCGACGATGGCACCTTCTCCAACCGTAACTCCCGGCATGACCATCGATCCCATACCGATCAGACAACCTTTTTTCAAATGGATCTCTCCCAATCGATATCCGAGCTTCGCATAATCGTCACCGACATAGTAATGAGACAAATCTCTCTGGTGACAAAGTAATGTACACTGTCCGGCAATATGCACATGATCTTCCAGAACTATTAAATCGGCATGGCCGGCATCTATTATCACATGCGCTCCGATAAAAACGTCTTTCCCGACTCGGCATCCTACCCATCTCAACACTTTAGGCCGAAGTTTTCTCGGACTTATAGGTTCCAATAATGCCGAATTCATCAGATACTTCAACAGAAAAGCGTTTTTCATATTCTTAAAACCTCTACTAAAAACATCCGTCAAAGAGATCTGTCCGTATTCCTCCTCCGAATAATTCAGCCCCAATTTCCGAAGAAATAAATATGTTCTACTCAATTGTTTTCCCATTTTTCTCTCCTATTAATAATTTCTCGATATATGGCCAGACTTTTTTATGATCGAAATTCTCGACAACCCATTCTCGGGCATTCATCCCCATCTCTCTCCTTAAGTCTGCATCCAACAGTCTCTCAACGCCACAACATATACCTGACGGAGAAATGTCGATATAAAAACCAGTCTTCCCATCTATAATCGAATCGATACAACCGGTCTTTCGCGAGGTCAATATCGGCTTTTCCATTGCCGACGCTTCCAATACTGCAGTAGGAAATCCTTCTCTATAAGATGGAAGTATCAGCAAAGACATTATAGAATAGTATAACTCCATATTTCCATCTACAAAGCCGGTAAAAACGATATCTTGAGAAGCTCTCATATATTCGACCAACTCTAAAGGTATCGAATCTCTCTTTTCCAATGGACCCACTACCAACAATTTAAAAGAAAGATGCGGATATTTCTCTTTCAATAGTTTAAATCCTTCCACGAGTTCTATAACGCCCTTATCTTTCACCAATCGACCGCAAAATCCAATGACAATATCCGAATCCGAAATCTGCAATTGCCGTTTAAGCCTCTTTTTATCGTCATCGGAAATCCTCTCCGGATTAAATTTGTTCTGAGTATCTATCCCACCGCAGGTACCTTTCCCTAAAATCACCTGTTTGTCTATAACATCTATTTTTTCTCTCAATCGTACTTGTGATACGGACCGACTAACACAAACAACATAATCGGCACAAAAAGATTCGAACTTGCTTTCCCAAAGTAAAAGTTTCCTCTTGAGCCCCCTCGATGTTTCAAACAATGCTCCATGTGCAAATATTACTATTTTAGGAACCCCCATTATCTTACCAGCTAATACAGACAACAACCGGCCTTTTACTTGATGCCCGACTATAACATCGATCTTATTCTTACGGATATATTTACATATAGCAATCAAAGCCTTTAAATCCTTGAAAGGAGACAGTTGTCTTTCTAAAACAACGCTCTTATATGCAATCCCTTGCTCCTTAGCAAACGCATCTAATCGCTCTGCCGGACTGCATATCAAATGCATATTCGCACCTTTTTCATTTAAATAACGAAATTGAGGACCGATAAAATTTTCTGCTGATAAAAACAGATTTATAACTTCTAAAACATTCGACATTATAATTCCTGTTTTATTTTATTTAATGTATCTACAAAAGCGGCCGACTCCTCCGATGACGGGGCTTTTCCTCTCAGCTTCAATACCCTTTCTGCACCCAACAAAGGAAAAATAAAAATACTGGCCAGATAACGGACTCCACCCTTAAAAAACGATTTGTACTTTTTATTTTTGCAAGCAATCAAAACCTCACGTCTATAAATCCGAGGCAATCGAGATAAGGAAAAAGAATCGAACTCTGAATAATAATACAAAATATCATCTGTTATCATATAATTTTTCCCAGCAAAAGCCTTCGAAAGAAAATCTAAATCTTCCCCTCTTTCCAGCGAACAATCATAGTGTGTCCCAGGTTCGACATCCTCAGCCCTAAAAATCGAATTTGCATGAGTTACCGGACATCTTCCTGACAATGGCATTTTCTTTATCACCGAATCACCTTTTCCTCTTACCATCGTACAATTTTTTTCATAGCTGAACGAAAACAACCCACCACTCAATAATGAAATTTCAGGATTGTTCTCCATCATTTCAACCTGTCTCGACAACTTCTCGAAATGATAAATATCGTCGGCATCAAGCATGGCAATATACTTTCCCCGGGCCAATTCCAACCCTTTTTGTCGGGCACTCGAACGGCCTCTATTCTTATCGAAATGATAAATAACGAAACGTGTATCCGTCAGTCTGTCGAGGAAATCCTGAGTATTATCTGTCGATCCGTCATTAATGATTATACATTCCCAATCGGAATAAGTCTGTATCAATAATGATTGTATCGAATATCGGATGTAAGGCATGCCATTATAAACCGGCATAATAACAGAAACCATAGAATAACAATATTTTAACTTCTAATCCACATAAAATATGCAAACAGATAATACAATAAAATAACTATGGCAAGTACACGATTACGATTCTTAAAAGTATTCATTCGTACTAATGGATACGCAAAAACCAAAGGAATCAAAAACCAAGATAAAGATGCAATTCTATTCGAATAATTACTTCTTATAACCAATACCCAAATCGCATTAGCCAATACATAAGTTCCGTAAATAAAATTATAATATAAATCTGTCGCCTTATTTTTTACAATTGCATAATATCCCCAAAAAACCGGTATCGAACTGTATATTAAAAAATCCCATCTAAAACCGGTATATGAAAATACAGAGGGGTCTATTGTCGTAAGTTCTTCCGCCAAATAACCTTGGCCTTCCGATGAAATAAAATCATATCTCAAAAATATATCTTCGACATAACGTCCGACAAGAAGAGAAAATATAAAAGATAAAAACCAAAATAATAAAATAAATTTCGGTTTCGGAAAAAACTTAGATACTAAAATTGCCCCAATCGTAAGAATAGATGATCCATGTATACAATAGGCCAAGAACAAAAACAAAAAGAAAAGGATATTTTTGTTCCAATAATATATAGCCCACAATATCATGGCAAATGCCCAACCATTGCGAATACCATTGACACCAAAACTATACCAGATAAAATTAGTTGCAAAAAACAGTAATACAATAAATGAATAATTTTTACCTATTTTACAGGACAAATAATACATCGGTAAACAATATACCATCGCAGAAAAGATAAAAAACAGTTCCGGAGACAAATTAAAATACGCCCAATATACATACAGCCCATTGAACAATTTACTCTTTCCCCCCCAAACATCATCACTTAAAGAATGAATCCTGCTGAATCGTAAACCGTACCCCGCCGAATCAACAAACAATGGATCGATCCAATCTCTCCAACCGATAATAACGATCATGAAAAGCAAAAGAAAAACCGTATACCTTTTACTTTCATAAGAACGGGGCACATATCTTCCGGTACGCCCGATATAAGACAAGAATACTCCTAAAGTCAGCAGTAACAGAAAATTGTATAGAAATATATATTGTACCCTCGCATCAAGTACCATACCATTTATTCTATCTACAAATTATTCCCGACAACGCTTTATAATAATTTTGCCACGAATATTCCTGAATGGCTCTTTGTCTGGCTTTCAGTCCTTCTTCAGCAACAATCTCCGGATGGTCAATCAGGAACATCAACAATTCAGATAACTCTTTTTGAGAATCCTGAGTTATCAACCAGCCCCCATATCCATCTTTCACAGCATCCGGTATTCCCCCGGCACGAGTTCCAATAACAGCCGTTCCACAAGCCTGAGCCTCGACAAAAACCAACCCGAAACCCTCGACATTCTTTAATCCCAGTTCCTCCCTCGTGCACAAAACAAAAATATCTGCCGAAGAATAGAAATCACACAATTTACCGTCATCGATAAACCCTTCAAATCCAATGGTATCCCCAAGACGCAATTCCCGGGTCAAAGCCACCAATGATTCTTTATAAGGTCCATTTCCTCCGATAGTTAAAGATATTTTCTCTTTATATTTCGAAGGCAAAGAAGATATCACACGAATCAAAAAATCATGACCTTTAAACTTTTCCAATCGAGACAACGAGCATAAATGTAAAACGCCATCTCTCATCTTCGAAGAAGTAGGCCTAAAATAATCGTAATCAACAGCCAACGGTATTGTATAAACCTTCGACAGAGGAGAGCATAAGCGAACCAGTCTTTCCGTATAATGACTATTCGCAATAACACCAGAAGCTGATTTCAACAAATATTTCCGATAATATTTCCAAACATATTTCTGAAAAAAAGATTTACCAGGTAACAGTTCGGCACCGTGAGCTAACATATAAACTTTACGACCTGATAGCCATCCGAGCAAACCATCCGGATGAAAAGTACCGGTCAATATTATATCATCTCTCTCTGTATTTTTTTTCAAGTAATTCAATATACGCCACTCTAACAGTCCTCTTTTCCCGACAATACGAATAACATCCTCATCATTTTCCATATCTGTGCCGGAAGAAGCCAAAGTAACGACCCTTACAGACAAACCGTTTAACTTGCACTGCTTCTTTATCTCGAAGCAAAGCCGTGCTATTCCTCCATTGTTTGGAGGATAATCATATGTCAATATAATCACTCGCTTCATTTATATATAAATTTCCGCCCCGTTTTCTCACCCTTATCCATTTATACTCGGAGACTTCCATTGTCAATAATTTGTAACTTTGGGAGACATTGAGGCTTTTTGTCGGCCCTCGGTATATGCTTTTCTAAACACTTTAAACAGAGAACTATTTTTATATGCCAGCATATAGGACAAAACCAATTTGACAAGAACAAAATAAGCAGTCAGTCTTTGATATCGATTCAAATATCTATGGATGATAATAGACCGATTATGAACCAAGGCATAAATATACTTTTCAATATCCAAGACCCGGCATCCCCCTGTCGGAGCCGCTAAATGCCAAATATGGGCATTATAATTAAAAAACACCTTATACCCTGATTTTTTCACTCTCAGACAAATATCTGTCTCTTCATATAATGCAGCTCCGACATTCAAATATTCGTCAACACCCCCAACCTTATAAAAAACATCCTTCTTTATCGAATAATTTCCACCTCCAGCATGATCGACATACCCATTCTTCATCAAATGAAATCCACGTTCTGGGGTAGCCGAAAAAAAATGGAACACCCCCGTATTACGAGATTTCGGATTTTCCTTATATTTTTCTGTAATTCCGCCAGCAACGATTCCGATATGTTGCTGAGATATATACTTATAGTGTTCGGCTAAAAGATTCTCATTACATTCTATATCATCATCCAAATATAAAATATAATCGTACCGGGCACATTGTGCGCCGTAATTTCTGGCTTCAGGTAAACCTTTGAACATTGTCACATGGTGATAATGTACCTCATTTCCCAAATCTTCAAACTTCTGATTCGGTTTCGGAGATTGATCTACAATAATTATTTCATAGGGCTTATCGAATACTTGTCTTGCCAAATATTCGATAGTATTCGTCAAAAAACTTTCCCTATTCAAAGTCGGTATTACGACACTTATTCCATCCATAACATCATCTGCGCAATAAACTATTTTTTATAATTATCTTACTCAACAACCAGAATTCTTTTCCCGATAACCACCCGTAATGCAGCGCCTTTCTCAAAATTTTACAGCCTTTAAAAAATTCTTTATTCGCAAAAAAGCTAATCGATACATCGAAATAATTATATCTATATATCCTATTATATTCTTGCTTGGTAAGAATACCCAAATACGGATCTATCGCAGAAAAAAAATCATTTTTTACCTGTAAATACGTCTCTGCTTTAGGATTATTTCTCGCTCCTTCAATATGTATTCTCACCAAGGGTTTCTCTACTAAAAGCAAAGTATAATAATTAAAGAAGCGACTAAAAAATTCCAAATCGACATGACGTCTCATCGTCTCATTAAAACCCGAAACAACATCGAAAACTTCTCTTTTCAATAACACCGAAGAACCAAAATACGAAACCTGTCCCATCAACATCGGATACAGAAGATTCCCTTCATCATTCTTTTTCCTGAAAGACGTAGCAATCTCTTGTCCTTTACCTCTTTTCAATACATTACAATAAACACCACCGACATTACGGTCTTCTTTATATTCGGATAACAATTCTATTTGTCGCTCTATTTTATCAGGCAAAAACTCATCATCGTCATCTAAAAAACCGACAAATTCTCCTTTCGAAGTTTTTATGCCTTTATTCAGTGCCGCAGACTGCCTCAAATTGCGAGGTTGTCGTACATACGTTACCCTCCCGTTCGAAGCAAAATCTTCCATTACCATTTCCGTTTTCTTCCGATAATCAGAAACCGGATCATTATCATCTACCACTATAACTTCTACATTCGAATATGTCTGATTCAATATACTATTAATCGATCGCGCCAGCAATTCAGGACGTCTATAAGTCGTAATGACTATACTTACTAAAGGTAATGCCATCAATTTTTTATTTTATTTCATATCTCCGTTTATTCAATACATACCGAATTCGAAACAATAAATATCTCGTCACAATCCAATATATTCTTTTCAAAGGCTGCCTATAATATGATTTTAATGCCCGCTCCGCCTTCCTTTGTATTTTGATATCCTTATTTTCAACTAAAGCAAAATCTGTACATACATCGATACGCTGATTCTCATACGCATTCTGATCTTCTACCGAAGCATGAGTTCCACTTCCGTCGCGACCATAATTACGGACTTTAGATATCGTAGGAAAGATACATTTTTTATTCTCCAACAATAACTTACGAGCATACATCGTATCGCCGAATACATCTTTCTCATTCACAATCAATAATAAAGCGAAAATGGTAAAAATACGCTTCCGGGCAATTTTAATCGTCTGTTTGAAACTCGTTAACGTATGTATCACCGTTTCATACGAAAAATCCGTCTCATAATCTTCATAACGGTCTCTCCAAATAGCATATCCCCAAGCATCATACGCCGGTAATCTAATACACGTACAATTACGCATCTCCGGATAATCGGCAAGATGCAGATAACCACATACCGCTAAAATACCTGTATCATCGTTATATTTATCTAAAGCTTGATTGATATATTCTAAAAAATTCGGAGAAAAGATATTATCATCCTCCGTAAAAATAACCCTATCGTACTTCTCAAATATAAGTTTTTTTAACTCATGAGAGTTTCTTTCGGCACCATAATTATATTCTCGTTTTACGATATGTACTTTCTTAAAACCTTCAATTGAGACAAGATACTGCTCTATTTTTCTATATCCCTCCCAATGAGACTCTTTCGTCGGATAATCCAATCCAATATAAAGCTCAGTCTCACTCGCCAAAGAATTAGCAGCTAAAGACTCTACGCATTTCACCAAATGTTCATACCGGCACAATGTCGGTATCATTATCGGAGCATAACTCATCTCAAACGTATTATTGAAATAATATTGTCTAAATCTTTATTATTATACCTTTGATCAATAGGCAAAGGAATAATATCTTTAGCCAAATAATATTCTAATTGATCTTCCGTACACCACTGCATAACATTCGGCCAATAGGTAGGAACATATATCTTATTTTTAATAAGCCTATCCCTCAACGTACGATCATCAGACCAATACGGATACACCATAGGACAAGAAAAACTATTTATATCGCCAATATCAAACTTATTCGAAGCCGATAACCGATCATGCAGATATAAAAAATTAGAATTTCTGATGTTCTTAACCGTAGTAAAATCGATGTTCCCGATAAGAGCTTTTGTCAAATTTGACATATAGGCCATCTTCTGATCTTTCAGCTTCGTACTATTCATTCTAAATATCGAATAACCATCAGAAGCAAGACGGTCATACCGAGAAAGTAAATGCTCGCACCTATCGTACGACTTGTCGAAATCAAGTTCCACTTCCTCTCTCTTTTCACAATAGGCAACTCCGCCGTCCGGTAACCCGACAAATTTTCTCGGACTATAAAAAGTCGGAATATCCATCCATCGTTCCGCAAATAAAGCCTGAGAATTATCGATTATCAAACAAGACTTATACACATTTGCCAATTGTTTTACATAATAATCTTTTATCCCGAAATAATTGGTATATAATACATAATCTCCATCTCCCAATTTCAAACAATCTTGAATCTCCAAGTTAGAGTCTATACCATAGAACTCATATTTTATTCCCCTTCTCAATATAGGCTCTAACACCACCTCACAGGTATAAAACGGAAGAAAGATTTTCTTTACCGATAATTGCATCAGAATATATTCGAAACTACATCTTCCCGAATTGAGCAATATCCCACCATAATGAGAAAAATTACAAATCCTGTTTAGCTCCAAATGGAAATAACCGCCAATTTCTTCCATAATATTAATCAGTTACAATACGTCGACAAGGATTTTCGATTCAATATCGATTTCGGCCAGATCCATCGCCGATTTATCAGAAAAATGCAGAAAGACGATACCGACAGCTTTACCGGCACCATCGAATGCTTCGACTCGATCACCTTGCCGCTTATATATTACCTGTCGATAAACTGCAGACTTTAGTTCCGGAGCAATACTTATCCCACTGAAAATGCCATCCACGTTACTATGCAACACGTAGGTCATGAAAGCTCCCTTAGCTGACACGGGATTTAACTCAACCGACTCACCCATACATATTTTTATATTTGCTTCGATAAGATCAACACCAAAGGCATCTGAGAGTTGAATAGGGATCATATTTCCACCTGCACGTGGACCAACTTCAAGGAAATGGATACTGTCGTCTCTACCAACTAGAACCTCTATGTTGAATTCTCCAAAACGAACATTCAACGCATCCACAAGCCGTTGGAGTTCTGAGTATAATCGTTTCTTCTGCCTATCAGAAAGCCCATTAGGTCTCTTTTCCCCAATAGGAATGAGACTTTTTCCATGGTCACCACGCAGGCATTCCATATCACCGAATAAAACTATTTTACCACTTTCCACAAAAATATCGCCACCTATCACATAGGGATAGATACGCTCTATAAATTCTTCGGCTATAAGAATCTTATTGCGTGAATAACAGTCAGCATATGTGATTGCAGTAGCCAAAGATCCTGAGTCGTTTAAAAATGATACGCCCTTTGAGCCAGATGAATCAGTAGGTTTTACAACTATGGGAAAGCGCATATTTTCAATTCCTTGTTGCACCTCCACCAAGGATGTAGCAGGAGAAAAAGTAAATGTGGCAGGGCATGCAAAACTATTTTCCTTAAGAAACTCTCGAAATTTATGCTTAACACCTAATATCTCAACAGCCTTTACAGGATTGGTCGGCAAGCCGAGACGCTCACAAACCAATGCAGCCGGAAACGCCGCAGGGTCAGAAGCATACGCCAAAATACCAGACACTTGTTCATCTTTGGCAATACGATAAACAGACTCAACATCGGTAGTGCTCTCTTGATACCATTTATCGGCAACAAACTGTCCGGGATTTTCGGAAAGATAGTCAATCAAAACTGTCCGATAACCGAGTCGTTTTGCTGTCTCAATGGCTGGCACCTGTTGACGAGAACCCCCAAGTAATAATATAGATTTCATTTCCTCACTTGTTCAATTACGCGTCCAACCTCATCTTTGTTCAGTGCATGATGCATAGGCAAACAGATGACACTATTGGCCATGCGGTAGGCATTGGGTAGATTCTCAGGATTGGCAGATGAGAGACCGCGATAAGTAGAAAATTCGCTGATAAGAGGATAGAAATAGCGACGTCCAAACACATTAGCTTCACGCATTTTAAAATAAAGTTCATCACGAGTCATTCCGTACTGTTCAGCATTGACGAAAATCGGAAAGTATGAATAATTATGTTTCACACCAGGCATATCTTCCATGAATGAAATTCCCGAGACATTACGCAATTCTCGCCTATATCTTATAGCAATTTGATGACGAGCTTCTATAGCTCTATCTACATACTCCAAATTTAAAATTCCATAAGCAGCTCGAATTTCATCCATCTTTCCATTTATGCCGGGAGCAACAACCGTAGTTTCATCCGCAAAACCGAAATTCTTTAAATAATCTATACGCTGCTTAGTCTTTTCATCATGACAAACCAAAGCTCCCCCTTCTATCGTATTATAAACTTTAGTAGCATGGAAACTAAGCGTCGACATATCTCCTGCGTCAATAATAGATTTATCACCTACTTCCACCCCAAATGCATGAGCCGCATCATAAATAACTTTCAAGCCATATTTATCGGCAATTTCTTGTATCTTCTCGGTATTACATGGCTTTCCATACACATGAACCGGCATAATAGCCGTCGTCTTAGGAGTAATAGCCGCCTCTATTTTATCAGGATCGATATTACAGGTCTGTGGGTCGATATCGACAAAAACAGGCTTTATCCCATTCCACCATAAAGAATGAGTAGTAGCGACAAAACTGTAGGGTGTCGTAATAACTTCCCCTGATATTCTCAGTGCCTGCAAAGCACAAATCAAAGGCAATGTCCCATTTGTAAATAAACTTATATATGGAACCTTAAGATACACACAAAGTGCTCTTTCCAACTCCTGATGGTAGTAGCCATTATTCGTCAACCATTTTTTATCCCAAATATCTTCTAAATAAGAGAAAAATTCATCCAACGGAGGTAACAACGGTGATGTTACTGTTATTTGCTTATCTGACATAAAAATATAAATTTAGGAAATCACTTTTTTATTATATTTAAAATCTCTTTCAATTCAGGAAGCCCCAACATATATGACCCCGTTGCATATATAAAAAAGTATATGATACACCCCAGTAAAAGCTGAGCCCAAACTACAGAGAAACAAGGGAGGAGAAGATAAACGACTACTCCGGAAAAAATCGACAATAAAAAAATCGGATAAATATCTTTCAGTTGAGACCAGATACTTAAACCTATCAACTTTTTTGTATAATACGTATTGACAAATAACCCTATATACCACGTAAATACCAGACCGCAACACATTACAAAAACACTATATTGAACAGTGATGCATAGAACCCCGATACCCAATATCTTCTTCACGACTTCTAAACGCAGCGTAAGGTCTGAACGACCCTTAACCATAATAATATTTAAGTTAATCAACGAAACCGGATACAGCATCATAGCAAAAGAGAGCAGTTTTAATAACGGTGCCACTTCAAGCCATTTATCCGTTAACAAAAAAGAAATCATCGGAGTACTCAACGCAGCCATAGCAATCATGATAGGAAACACTATATAGACCGATAACCTCAAAAGTCGACGATAATTATAATACAACCGCTCATCATCATCTTGCATTTTACTTAATACAGGATAAAATACCCGGCTCAATACCGTAGATATATTTTCCGAAGGTAAAATCGCAAAACCATACGCTCTGGTATAATATCCTAAATCTGTAGCAGAAAACTTCTTTCCTATCACTATAGTATATAAGTTCTGATATATCGTCTCCAATAATCCTGAAGCCAATAATTTAGAGCCAAACGAAAACATATCTACAAATGACTTCTTCGAAAAGCACCAAAGAGGACGCCATCGAGAATACAACCAAAACAAAGAAGCCGTCAACAGATTCAATAGCACACTCTGAATGGCCAAAGCCCAAAATCCCCATCCTTTATATGCCAAGAACAAAGCTGCTATACCAGAACAAAAAGATGCAATAAACGTAATTTTAGTTTGTGTTTTAAAATCGATACGAATGGTAAAATATGCTCGTTGTACGACACAAAAAGAATTGAATATCAAATTCAGACCGATAACACGCGTCAAAATAGTCAATCTCGGCTCATGATAAAATGAAGAAATATAAGGTGCCGAAACAAATAACAATCCATAGCACAATACTCCTATAACGATATTAAAATAAAAAGCCGTAGAAAAATCGACATCAGAAAGCTCTTTTTTACGTACAAGAGCTTTATAAAATCCGCTATCTATAAAAGTCTGAGAAACAGCCATAAAAACAGACAGCATCCCTATCAAACCATAATCGGATGGAAGAAGTAACCTCGCTATAATTATCCCTAAGATAAAATGTATACCTTGACTTCCAAACCGCTCAGAAGCACTCCATAATACCCCCTTAATAGTCCGAGCCTTTAACGACTGATCTTCCATAATTTACATTTACCCTTTACCTACCAAGCAAGGAGTATATCTATATAGAATCTTAGAAAAATTATGAATCAATAAAATAGAAACAATAACAATGGATATCCCTACCCAATAAGAGTTGTTGAAATATTTGCTTTGTACAATCGTAGATATTTCAAAAATAGCAGGATGCAATCCCATCAAAACCAAACTTTCAGTACCGAGAACCTTTAAAAATTTCAGATTGCATTTATCCATCAAGAATATAAACACATAATAAAAGGAGATAACGATGGATAAAGACAAAGGCAACAAATAAACCGGAAATCTATTCGACTTCAAATCAACTTCCGGAGATAATTGTATAGAAATAACGAATAGCAATATTATCGATAATATTGCTAATAGAGATATATCTCTATTTAAAAATTTCGAATTTTTAAACAAATACCCCAAATGGAAATAAATAAGTACCGAAAGTACCGTATCGAGAAAATATGGAAGATCGATATTTTTATCATACAATGTCCAACCGATTATATAAAACAAAATGGAAACCCCACTTAATATTATCAGATTTTTAATTCTCGTAAAAAGCAAATAATAAACGATATACACTTCGAACAAGGCTACCAAAAACCATATCGTACGAAAACAAACATATGACGATTCGTCTCCTTTAATTCCAGACCAAAGACTACCTAATGCAATTCTTAAGGAACCGCGGAAATCTCGTGTAGTATAAAAGTAAAGAACAATCAATAAAGCAAATAGTATAAATGAAAAAAATGCCCACGGAATCATCAATTGTTTAGTCTTCTTTTCTACAAATTCTCTAATAGGTACAGGCTTAAAAAAACATCCCGATACAAAAAAGAACAAAGGCATATGAAAACTGTATATAAAGGTTTTTATAGCCGGAGGACATAAAGTATGCCCCCATAAAACCAATATGATACCTAACCCTTTCAAATAGTCGAACTGATCTAACCTTTTTATCGGTTTCGAGATATTATAGTCTCCCATCGACAAGCTCTTTCGGCAAAATGGATTTCACATCAAATATTACACTCTTGTCTTTAGCCCAAGAACAGATATCGATATCTTTAAACTTGTCGTGAGCCACAGCCAAAACAATACTATCGAAATTTTCATTAGGCAACTCATTTGTCACACTAATTCCATATTCCCGTTCCACAATCGAAGGTTCTGCCCAAGGATCGAATACCGTAATATTTACATTATACTCTTCTAATGAGTGATAAATATCTATAACTTTCGTATTTCGTACATCTGGACAATTTTCCTTAAAAGTAAAGCCAAGAATCAAAATCTTAGAATTCAAAACCTGAATGCCTTTTTTCAACATCGACTTGATGACTTGAGTTGCGACATAATCGCCCATACCATCATTCATTCTTCGTCCAGCCAAAATTATTTCCGGATTATACCCATAACGCTGGGCACATTGAGCCAAATAATAGGGATCTACTCCGATACAATGTCCTCCAACCAATCCTGGTTTAAAAGGAAGGAAATTCCATTTTGTCGATGCAGCCTCCAAAACATCTTGAGTATCGATACCCATTTTATTAAATATCTTCGATAATTCATTAACAAAAGCAATATTGATATCCCTCTGCGAATTCTCGATTACCTTTGCCGCTTCTGCAACTTTTATAGAAGGTGCTAAATGCGTCCCGGCAAGGATTACAGAGGCATATACATCATTTACAATCTTTCCGACAGCATTTGTCGAACCTGACGTCACTTTTTTGATCTTATCGACAGTATGAAGTTTATCTCCCGGATTAATGCGTTCCGGAGAATATCCGGCGTAAAAATCGACATTATATTTTAATCCAGAAACTTTTTCAACAACAGGGATACATTCATCTTCTGTAACCCCAGGATACACCGTAGACTCATATACTACAATATCGCCTTTCGAAATGACTTTTCCGACAGTCTCGCTCGCACTGTAAAGAGGCGATAAATCCGGATTATTATTTTCATCTACAGGTGTAGGTACTGCCACTACATAAAAATTACAATCCCGAATTTTCTCAATATCTGCAGTACAAACGAATCCCGATCGTATAGCAGATTGCAATAACTCATCTGATACCTCAAGAGTCGAATCCCGGCCCTCCATCAAAGATGCGACCCGAGCTTTATTCATATCGAAACCGACAGTCTCATATTTAGTCGAAAATAAACGAGCTAAGGGTAATCCTACATATCCCAACCCGATTACGGCAATTTTTATATTTTCCATATCGCTATACTTAGTATTCATTACAAATTTTCCCAATACCATTTTACAGCCTCTTTCAATCCGTCTTTCATACTATAAAGCGGCCGATACCCTAACAAGCTCTTAGCTTTCTCTATACTGGCTAACGAATGAGGTATATCTCCCAAACGATTGGGTCCATGAACAATATCTACCTTAGCTATCTCACTGTCATATAAAGTCAAATATTCCTTCAAATACGATACCAACTGGTTCAGTGTAGTTCTCTCTCCATATGCCGTATTATAAACCGTATTCACAGCCTCCTCATTCTCTACAGACATAGCCAACAGATTCATCTGTATAACATTATCTATATATGTAAAATCGCGAGAATATTCTCCGTCCCCATTAATCACCGGAGACTCATGATTTATCAGTTTTTTCACAAAAAGGGGTATTACTGCGGCATAAGCTCCATCAGGATTTTGCTTCCTTCCGAACACATTGAAATAACGCAAACCGATACACTCCATACCATACGTCCGAGAAAATATATCCGCATAAAGTTCATTCACATATTTAGTAATTGCATACGGAGACAATGGCTTTCCTATGATATCTTCTACTTTAGGCAATGATGCTGAATCCCCATAAGTCGATGAGCTAGCGGCATATATAAACCGTTTAACTCCCACATCCCGAGAAGCAACCAGCATATTTAAAAAACCATCGATATTTACACTATTCGTCGTTATAGGGTCTTTTATAGATCGGGGAACAGAGCCTAAAGCCGCTTCATGAAACACATAATCGACACCATCCACTGCATTGTTACAATCTGATATATTACGAATATCGCCTACTATTAATTTAAATTTTGAATTAGAAAAAAAGAGTTGAATATTTTCCGGTTTTCCCGTGGAAAAATTATCCAAACAGACAACTTCATGACCATCTTGCAACAACTTTTCACACAAATTAGAACCTATAAAACCGGCTCCGCCCGTTACCAATATTTTCATAGTGAAACTTATAATTTTATAAATTGATACTTTTCCGATATCTTATCTACACACCCGTTTTTAAAGATCTTTTTGCATGTACAGATCCTTAAACCTAAGTGTAAAAACAAATAGATTTCAGAATGATTTTTTATCTAAATACGAACGTTATTAAGACTTATAAAGACATCACTTCCTTTTCAAAAGAAGAATTATCAAGCGAAAATTCACTTTTTTATAAATGCTATAAAGATGAACTCTTTTTTATTTCATTAAAATGATATTCGGAATTTCCGACAGCGAAATCTTATCCCCTCTTCAATTCATCGATTACTTTCAACAGATACTGTCCATACTGATTTTTCGACATAGGTTCTGCCATTTCTCTCATGCGTTCTTCTGTAATCCACCCTTTCCTATAAGCAATACCCTCAAGACAAGCGACCTTCAGTCCCTGACGCTTCTCAATTACTTCTACGAATATAGAAGCCTCGCTCAATGAGTCGTGAGTTCCGGTATCGAGCCAAGCAAATCCCCGGCCTAAAAGTTTTACCTTAAGAGATCCATTATTTAAAAAGTGCTGATTCACCGTCGTGATCTCCAATTCTCCTCGAGCTGACGGCTTTATATTCTTTGCAACCTTTACCACTTCGTTCGGATAAAAATAGAGTCCTACTACAGCATAATTCGATTTCGGGAATCGAGGCTTCTCCTCGATACTCAAGACATTCCCCTCCTTATCAAAATCGGCTACGCCATAACGTTCGGGATCATTGACCCAATAACCGAATACCGTAGCTTTATGCTCCTCCTCAACGGTACGTACCGCATCTATAAGCATCCGGCTAAACCCCTGCCCATAGAATATATTATCTCCTAATACCAAACATACAGAATCTTTCCCTATAAAATTTTCCCCTATAATAAAAGCTTGGGCTAACCCATCAGGAGTAGGCTGTTCTGCATATTCGAACCGAACACCGAAATTAGAACCGTCACCGAGTAACCGCTCAAAGCCCGACAAATCCTGTGGAGTAGATATGATCAAAATATCCCGTATACCGGCCAACATCAAAACTGATATAGGATAATAAATCATCGGCTTGTCGTAAATCGGAAGTAATTGTTTACTAACCCCTTTAGTTATAGGATAAAGCCTAGTGCCGGAACCTCCAGCCAATACTATTCCTTTCATAAATCAACCTATAAAAATCAATACGAATCAGCACCTCATCACCTCATCCATTTCTACAGTAGTAAGAGCACAGCCGAAATGATGAAGACGTATAGCAACCCGAGTCTTACCCCGAAAATCAACTAATTCTCCTTCGAAACCTTCGAGATCTCCTAAAATAATACGGACTTTATCGCCCACTCGAATATTCTCGAATGAAAACTCGATTTCTCGGGTTGATTTTTCTACTACATAACGTAAATTATCTATTTGTACCGCCGGAATAGGAACCATCTTACGATCTTCCTTGAGAAAGGATACTACCCCCGGAACTTTCAAGACAGTAAAATATTCTTCTTCAAAAATATATACAAAAAGATATCCCGGGACAAGGGGACTTTGTACTTTCTTTTTACGGTCGCTCCACTTTTTTATTTGCGTGCATAATGGCAAATAATTTTCTACCCCCAAGTCATCAAGCCGCTCTTTAATTTTCTTTTCAGCCCGAGACATGGTTTTCACGGCATACCACTGTTTTGTACTTATTTCCATAAATGAAGTTAAAACTTCTTCTATTATTTCTATGCATTAATTGGTCCTACGGCCTTTCCCTCCTCGACTTGAACCTCTTCTCTCAACTCTCTATCATATTGCTCATAAATAGAGTTGTTCGACTTAAATTCCGGAACAATTTTTTTCATCAGACGTACAGTATCTGGAATGCGTACTTCCAAAGACAACTGTGACAATTTTTCAATAGCCCGAGCTACTTCTTCATAATCATATTGACGGACATCGGCAATACGTATTTTTTTATGCGTCGTTGGTTTTGTATTTTCTTCATTGCTTAATAGCTCTTCATATAGCTTCTCCCCAGGGCGCAACCCTGTATATTCTATCTTAATATCCTTATCTGGTTCAAATCCAGCCAGTTCTATCATTCGACGTGCTAAATTTGCAATTTTTACCGGTTCTCCCATCTCAAAAATAAAAATTTCATCACCTCTCCCCATAGTAGCCGCCTCCATTACTAAACGACAGGCTTCAGGTATAGTCATAAAATAACGAATAATATCGGGATGGGTCACAGTCACCGGACCGCCTTTTTCTATCTGCGCCCGAAAACGAGGTATAACGGAACCGTTACTACCCAATACATTTCCAAACCGAGTTGTGATAAACCGAGTCTTCCCTTCTTTCTGTCCCCGTCCAATAGCTATGCTCAAACTTTGTACATAAATTTCAGCTAAACGTTTGGATGCACCCATCACATTTGTCGGATTGACGGCTTTATCAGTAGACACCATGATAAACTTCTCTACACCATAACTTACTGCATAATTAGCGACACATGCTGTACCTTTTACATTCACCAAAACAGCCTCACACGGATTTTCTTCCATTAAAGGTACATGTTTATAAGCTGCAGCATGAAATATTATCTGCGGATGAAACTTCCGCATGGCAAAATCGACACGTGCTTCTTGTCTCACATCTCCAATAACCGGTACAAAATAAAGATCGGGAAAACGCTCTTCAAGCTCTAATCGAAGATTATGCATAGGAGTCTCTGCCGAATCAAAAAGCACAAGTTGTTTTACATGAAAAGTAGCTAACTGGCGACAAAGTTCACTACCAATAGATCCAGCTGCACCAGTCACCATAATTACTTTTCCTTGAAAATTGGCTATAACTTCCGACATACTTATTTCTATCTCATCACGCATAAGCAAATCTTCAATACGAACTTCCTGTATTTTCTGCGGTTTTATCGTATTTCCAGCTGCTTCCTCAATGGGTTGGGCTATTAAAATTTTTACTTTATCTTTCCCACAATAACGAATAATACGGTCTTGCTCTTCCCGAACAGACTTCTGGTCTGGAAAAAGAATTGCTTGCATGCCATATCGCTTTCGCAAGTTCTCAAATCCGATATAATCTTCTATTTGTAATACCGGATGTCCTAAGATACGATATGATTCATACTGCTTACCAATGGTGAGAAAACCCATTACCCTATATTTTTTATCAGGCAACATAGTGGCTACGGCAACCGCATCCTGCCCAATGCCATATATCAATATAGGAGTCTGTTTAGGATAAAAATTAATAATGACAGCATCATATAAAAAGAGCAATATAACCCGAAATGCAATGAGTGCTATAATACTTAATGAGAAATCGACTGTAACAGTCAAAATAAGCTGACGTATAGTCAATACATCATCATTTAAGGTCAATATCAACAAAAATAAAACAACTACTTTACAAAAAACGGCTACTCCAAGTCGCCAAAGTTCTTTTAAAGTCGTATGACGTATTATACTCCGATATGTTCTCCATATCAAATATGACAATAACGTAGAAAATGTTGATAATAAAAGTACTTGTATAAACTCCCCAGGGACAACAGACAGACGGGCAATGTAAGATACAAACAAACATGAAAGTAACGAACAAAATACCGAAATGAGAACATCTGCTAATAATATGACCCAACGATTGACATACTTTGAATTGACTAAGGTCTGGAGAGTCTTTCTAATAGTCATAATGAATTTAAGTTAATTTACTTAAAGTATATATAAATAAAATAATAAATATTGTATGAAACGAGATGATTTTTGGTGAAAGAATAAGAATTCTTAAATAGATAATACTCTATCTTTCAATTTATTGTAATAAAAAATATTGACTTTAACAAAAAAAAATAAATAATCAATTATATACCTCCGGTATGGTCACTCCCAATTACCGCACTTATGGCTAGTGATGAAAAATGACAGAATTGTATCTAACTCTTTCTAAACTTGCCACAAATATATATAAAAAGTCAAATATATACTATAATTTATTTTTATTTTTTATATACATTTAAGTAAAACAGATTGCACACTAAATTAAATATATTCANACACTAAACCCCAAAAGCATAGCTGAAAAAGGGAATGTCATCGAATTATTGAAAAATCAAAAAATAAATGAAAGGCAAAGAATCTGGTTGAACCGCTTAGGCCCGGAAAGTAAAGAATTATTTGAAAAAGTCTTACAAAATCCCACAGAGTTAGGTATTTCACTAAAAAATGACATTATATTTTTTTCCGACGCCATTGAAAATGAAATAGGTTTATTACTAAAAATAGATGACCAACAAAAATTCGAAACTTTTCTTTCTATCTTATCATCAGAAAAAGGAAAAGATACAAATATCAAAAGAGAAAACGATATCTTCATCTCCGAAATAAATGCAAACGCAATCTGCACATTTGATGATAACAAGGCTTTGTTTCTTTTTGCTTTACAATACAACACTGAAATCACAGAACTGAAAAAAGATGCCACAGCTCTTATGAATCAAAATAAAGAGAAAAGCTTGTTATCTAACAATGGTTTTTCCAAATTTTCCCAATCAAACAAGGATGTAAACATTTGGATGTCTATGGCAGCAATACCATCCACAACATTGAAACTATACTCTTCGTTTTTACCAACAGATTTAAAAATCAGCAGTATCTATAGTACCACTCATATCGATTTCCAAAGGGGGAAAATCATCATTGAATCAGGTAGTTATTCGGACGATACCAAAACCAAAAAAGCTTTAGACAATCTTATTTCCGTAGTGGGAAAAACCTCAAACTCATTTTTAAAACAAATCCCGGAAAATTCATGGTTAGTATGGAGTGTCAACCTCAATGGGGAAAAATTATATAATATATTGATGGAAAATTCCAAGTTTGCTGCAGAAATAGGAAATGTTTCAAAAGAAATCAACTTGCAACAACTCATTGGTTCCATTGATGGCGATTTAACAATGGGGTTGATAGACATAACATCTTCAAGCTCATATGGATACTCTCCTAATTTAGTATTTTTTGCCAAAGTAAAAGATGATTCTATACTAAATTTTTTAAAAGATAATTTACAACTGGCAGGAATTACTACACTATCTGAAAATCAACATCTTATATCATGGAGTGGAACAAGTATCTACTTCGGAATGAAGGATAATAAATACCTTTATGTGTCGACCGACAAAAATATCATTGATAATTTTTCTAAAGGAATAGAATCTCCATTATCAAAAACTCCATTCGCAGAAATATTTAAGTCTGGAGGAGCTATGCTTATAAATACGCAACAGATTTTACAAAACTTGCCAGAGGAATTATGGAAATCATCTGATGCCACAACTTATAAACAGTTACTCGCTCTATTTTCCTCTATTGAAATGCATTCAGAGGGACAGGCCAACAAAACAATAATAAACATGGCCGACTCATCCGATAATGCATTATCTACTATTATCAAAAGTTTGGACAAGGAATTGAAATAGGAAATAAGCTCTTTTACAATGAATACGATAACATTACAGCAGGTGCTCCCTGCTGTTTTTTCCGAAACTCATGAAGGCTTCGACTCAGATGTATGGTTAAAGAACCTTACCATCGAAAAAGGTAAATTTTACCTAATCGAAGCTGCTTCCGGAACGGGAAAATCTTCGTTTTGTAGTTATTTATACGGATATCGACATGATTATTCGGGAGAAATCTTATTTGACAACAAATCCTCTCAATTATTGTCTACTCGCCAATGGACCTCTCTACGTCGTAGTTCTCTTAGTTTCTTATTCCAAGATCTACGGTTATTTCCCGAGTTGACAGCCAGAGAAAATATTGAATTGAAAAATAATATTACCCATCACAAATCAGAGCTTGAAATACGACAATTTTTTGAAATGATGGGTATCAATGACAAATGGGACACAAAAGTTTCTAAAATGTCTTTCGGGCAACAGCAACGTATAGCTTTTATCCGGGCTCTTTGCCAACCATTTGACTTTATTCTTCTTGATGAGCCTATTAGCCATCTTGATGATGCAAACGGCCACATTATGGCCCGGATCTTATTACAAGAATGTAAAGTCCAAAATGCAGGAATCATCGTCACTTCCATAGGAAAACATTTAGAAATAAATTATGATAAGATATTGAGTCTATAAACTCTTTCTTTAATAAATAGACAATTGAACGATATGAAAATAGTTTGGAAACTTCTCCGTCAACATTTAAGTATAGGCCAATTTGCAGGTTTTTTTCTTGCTAACCTAGTCGGCATGATAATTGTTCTTTTCAGCCTCCAATTTTACAAGGATGTTGCTCCATTCTTTTCAGGAAATGATAATCTACTAAAAAGTGAATATCTCATATTATCAAAAAAAATCAGCACATTAGGTTCCATCACCGGACAAAGTACCCAGTTTTCAGAGGCTGACTTGGAAGAAATAAAAGAGCAATCTTTTGTAAAAAACATCGGAGAATTTACATCCAGTCAATATCACGTATCAGCAGGTATCAATATGGCTGGACAACAAATGCGTTTATCTACACAGATGTTTTTCGAGTCGGTCCCTGATGCATTTGTTGACATAAAATCTACATCTGATTGGCATTTTGACGAAAGAGACGACCTTATTCCTATTATTTTGCCCAAGAATTATTTGAACCTTTATAACTATGGTTTTGCCCAGTCAAGGAGCTTACCTCAACTATCTGAGGGTATTCTTGGGCTAATTGGTATAGACATACATATATCAGGCAATGGACAAAATCATGATTTTAAAGGCAATATAGTAGGATTTTCAAATCGGTTAAATACAATACTGGTTCCCGAATCTTTTATGAAATGGAGTAATAAAATATACGGAGACGGACGTACATCAACAGCCTCACGTATCATCATTGAGGTAGATAATCCTGCCGACGACAACATTGTACAATTTCTACAAAAAAAAGGATATGAAACGGAGGGTGATAAACTGAATGCGGGGAAAACTAATTATTTCCTAAAAATTATTACAGGACTAGTCATTGGGATAGGTCTTATTATCAGCATTTTATCATTCTTTGTATTAATGCTAAGTATCTACCTTTTATTACAAAAAAATACACAAAAGCTTGAAAATTTATTACTAATAGGATATAGTCCTGCACAAGTATCACGACCTTATCAACTACTGACTATAGGACTGAACTCTTGTGTCCTAATTATATCTCTGGCTATCATATTTTTTGCAAGAGAATACTATATTGCCTTATTAAATAAAATGTGGCCCAGCTTCGAAGGGGAAAATATATTTATTTCTACTGCCACAGGAATCTTACTTTTCCTCGCTATATCTATCTTTAACATTATTGCTATACGCCATAAAGTAAATTCATTATGGGATGGAACGAAATAAATATTTTATACTACATCCTAAAAATGGCCTAAGATATTGATATCAAAAAAATCTAAAGTATAGAATAATATCAATATATTTTCTTCAACTCTGCATGCTTGAAATAATGAAATAAAATCTGGTTATATGTATATCCCTGACTACCCATTACTGCTGCTCCAATCTGACAAAGGCCTACTCCATGCCCCCATCCGGCTCCAGTTAAAGTAAATAGTACCGGTACTCCATCAAAACCGACTTCTTTGTCAACAACAAAAGCGGAACTATAAAGATGTGTTGGAGACAAAGTACGGCGAATCATCAACTCTTTGCCAATAATTATACTTCTGCATGAGCCTACTATCTGAAGGCGAATAATACGTCCTGAATCACCACGAACCAGCGGTTTCAAATCAAGAATATCACCCAAGTCAATATTTAGTCGATTCTTAATTATAGAAGCAATTTCTTTCTGAGTATATTTGATTTGCCAACGATAAAAATCCGGGGTCTCCCGATCATAATTATTTAAAACCTGATTTAATATACTTTCGTCCACAGTATTACAAAAAGCTTCCGGCAAACTACGAATAAAATTCTCAGCTTCTTGCTCATTAACTAAATGAGGCATCTGACTTCCAGCTTCTCTATCATAAACCGGTACTAAATAAGGATGAGGCATGTCTTCCCAACAGTTCTCAAAACGTTCACTTATACCTCCACAACATTTTGAAAAACGGGCATCACATATTTCTCCATTATACATTAACACTTCTCCCCGAGTATATTGTACAGCGTCTGTCACCTGTGGTGCCGAAACTCGCGTTACCCCCTGATAACGCTGACAATGGTCATCGGCGCATACGTCAAACAAAAGGTGATCTTCTCTGTCGAACCAACGAATGATTTCATCAGAAGCCTGCTCTTGTAAATGAGGGCTCTTCTTTTTCTGAGAACCGGCTAATTGTGCCAACAACCAACTACGAGAGATAACGGCATGAGCTTGTAGAAGTGCTGTTGATGCAGTCGCTTTCATCTCCGATGATATGACACTGGCCAAATATGTCTCCAATAATACCCGATTAATAGCCCAAATCTCCTTCCCATCGGAAATAACTTTCAACTCTCCCGGAAAACATAACTTTTCTTCTCTTTCCCAATGAAATTGGATCCCAATAGTTACATTATATAAATCAAAAGAATTACTATATTGCATCGGAGTAAAGCTCAAAGCATCAAAAACTTCGCCCCGGAACAAAATTCCTTTCGCTGTCCATATAGCTTTATAGTATCCCGGCACAATCTCATCTGTACCATTCAACAAAAACTCTCCGTTCAAGGCAAATTCAATTTGCTGATGATGCAAAATACCTACCTCTATAAATGGTTCTGATTGCAGCATAGTCATTTTTCACTTTTTTCTAACCACAAAGTAACACAAAGTTTTCAGTAGTTTATCAATAAACGCAATGTGTTCTGAATATTTTTTAATAAATTGCAACCTCAAATAGTACCTAAATGACAACACTAATTGCTGATAGCGGTTCGACCAAAACCGACTGGTGTTTAATAACCGAAAACCAGTCAATCCAAATCTCTACTCCGGGTATAAATCCTTTTTTTCAAAACGAACAAGAAATAAAACAACTTTTATGTGAAGAACTTTTACCTAAAATCCAAGCTTCGACAATAAATCATATTCACTTTTTTGGAGCTGGATGCATAGGGAGATCTGCTTGTAACCTATTATATCGTCCTCTACATGAACTCTTCTGTACTTCTGATATAGAAATTGCAAGTGACCTCTTAGGGGCCGCCCGATCATTATGCGGAAACCGTAGTGGTATTGCCTGCATTTTGGGAACAGGTTCTAATTCATGCTTATATGACGGCAAAAATATCACAAGAAATATTCCACCTTTGGGATTCATTCTCGGAGATGAAGGTAGCGGTAACGCACTGGGGAAAAGACTGATTTCCGATTGTCTGAAAGGCATACTTCCTACAGGAATCATTCAACAATTCCTGAATAAATATCACCTTACACAAGCTGATATTTTACAATCGGTATATCAAGAATCATTCCCAAATCGTTATTTGGCCTCATTTACACCCTTTTTGAGTGAAAACATACATGTTCCAGAAATAAGGCAACTTGTAGAAGAATGCTTCCGCGCTTTCTTCGAACGTAACCTACAATTATATAATATTCCTAATGCTGAAATTCATTTTACAGGTTCAATAGCCTGGCATTTCAAAGAAATATTACAAAGACTATCCAAACAATACGGTTTTATTGTCAAAAATATCACACGTAGGCCAATAGAGGGTCTTATACGTTATTATGAAACAATATACTAATTATGAGTTTCGAAAAAATCACAGAAAAATCGTCTTTATACGAAAATTTAGAAAAAAAGTCGATACACGAATTATTAGTCGACATCAACAATGAAGATAAAAAAGTACCTGGAGCTGTCGAAAAAGCTATACCTCAGATTGAGAAACTGGCAGAGGCCATAATAAAACGAATGCAATGCGGTGGCCGTATATTCTATATGGGAGCTGGAACAAGTGGAAGACTTGGAGTTTTAGATGCTTCTGAAATACCACCCACTTACGGTATGCCCAATACCTTTGTCATAGGACTAATTGCCGGAGGGGACAAAGCTTTACGCAACCCAGTAGAGGCAGCCGAAGACAGTACAGACAAAGGCTGGCAAGAATTACAAGAACACAAAATAAATAGAAAAGACACTGTTATCGGTATTGCTGCATCGGGAACTACCCCATATGTTATAGGTGCACTAAAACATTGCCGAGAAAACGGTATTCTTACAGCTTGTATTACCTGTAATCCGAACTCGCCAGTAGCAGAACAGGCGGATATTCCCATTGAAGTAATTGTCGGGCCAGAATTTGTAACCGGAAGTACTCGAATGAAATCGGGAACAGCCCAAAAGCTTGTCCTTAATATGATTACTACCAGTGTCATGATAAAATTAGGGAGGGTAAAAGGCAACAGAATGGTAAATATGCAACTGACAAATAAAAAATTGGTAGACCGTGGTACACGCATGATTATGGAAGAAACTCATTTGGAATACGATGACGCTAAAAATCTATTGCTATTATATGGTTCTGTGAAAAAGGCTATCGATTCATATTCAAAAAAATAATAATTATGAAAAATATCACCTGCTTCTTCAATTATATTTCAGATACACAAATAAAGCCTACTGTGGCTGCCCTTACTAACCACGTAGACATCCATAAAATTTTTTTATTATATACAGGCAACTTCGCTCCACAAATATCCGGATGTATTCCCATTCACATTGATATGCTTCATTCCTCAAATACTGTACGACTTATCTCCGAATATGCACAAACTCCTTACATATTAGTGGGACTGGGAAATACGTCTCTCTATCTTAACGAATATGGTATTGAACGGATGTTACAAATTGCAGAAGATACTCAAGCAGGAATATTATATTCTGATTCATACCAAATAAACAAAAATATCAGAATTCCTCATCCTGTAATCGATTACCAATTAGGAAGTTTACGCGATGATTTCGACTTCGGGAATCTTCAACTATACCAAACATCTGCTCTTAAAAAATTTACTAAATCAGATAATTCGACTTTTCAGTTTGCCGGTTGGTATAACTTGAGACTAAAAATATCACAACATTATAATATCATACATATACATGAATATTTATATACCGATATAGCAACAGATACTCGAAACTCAGGTGAAAAGCAGTTCGACTACGTAGACTCTAAAAACAGAGAAGTACAAATAGAAATGGAACAAGCCTGCACTCAACATTTGAAAGATATCAATGGATGGTTGCCGGCTACTCACAAAAAAATAGATGTGACTACCGCAACTTTCCCTTTAGAAGCTTCGGTAATAATCCCTGTATATAATCGTGAAAGAACCATTGCCGACGCAATACGTTCTGTACTGAAACAAGAATGCAACTTCCCATTTAATGTCATCATTATCGATAATCACTCGACTGATAGTACTGGAAAAGAAATAGCACAATTTATCAAAGATACTCGTGTAATACATCTCATTCCTGAACAAAATAACTTAGGTATAGGAGGATGTTGGAACCTGGGAATTCATCATCCAATGTGTGGCAAATTTGCCGTTCAACTCGACAGTGACGACATCTATAAAGACCGACACACATTACAAAAAATAGTCGACACTTTTTATCAAGAAAAATGTGGTATGGTAATAGGCAGTTATGTCATGACAGACTTCAATATGCAAGTAATACCTCCCGGAATAATAGATCATCGTGAATGGAGTGACGAGAATGGATGCAACAATGCACTACGTATCAATGGATTAGGAGCACCTCGAGCATTTTATACTCCATTATTACGTCAGATAAAAGTTCCTAATACTAATTATGGAGAAGATTATGCACTCGGATTGCGCTTTTCAAGGGAATATCGTATCGGACGCATTTATGATGTAATCTACCTATGCCGCCGCTGGGAAGGAAATTCGGATGCAGCATTGAATATAGAACAAATAAATGCCAACAATTTATATAAAGATAGCCTAAGAACCTATGAATTGATGGCTCGGATACAAATGAATCGGAAACAAAAATAGCTATGGATTTACAACAAGAAGTTTCAAATCTGTTTGTCCAACAAATAAAAGACTGGAAACTGGCCAGTCAAAATTACAAAGTATTAGAAACAGTTTTATCTCGGGAGTTAACTGTCGGAGGCATAAA
>NZ_LN877939.1:943748-966899 GCF_001403595.1 Gabonia massiliensis
ACTGTCGGAGGCATAAAAATTTCCATACAATTCAACCCAGCCAGAATACAATCGACAAATGCAGCGGTTTCGGCTACAGCCGTCAATAAACGCCCGTGCTTTCTTTGCCCTGGAAACCGTCCTAAAGAACAAGGATATATCCCTTACAACAACAAATATCTAATTTTAGTAAATCCTTATCCTATTTTTCCAAAACATTTTACAATTCCCTATACAATACATTCGCCACAACAGATAGAACACCACTTGCCCGACATGCTAAATATTGCATCGGAATTGTCTGACTACATTTTGTTCTATAACGGTCCACAATGCGGGGCATCTGCACCTGACCACATGCATTTCCAGGCTGGGAACAAAGGATTTCTTCCACTAGAAAAAGATTGGGAAATCATAAAAAATCAGGGGAAAATCCTTGTTCAAACGAAATCTCTTACCGTATTTCACCTGCCACAATATCCTCAAGCAGTATTCATTGCGGAATCAAATAAAAAAGAAGAAATTATAAATCTCTTCGACTACTTTACCACTTTACTACCGATTGACCAAAGTAGTAAAGAGATTATGGTCAACCTTCTCTGCCTTTTTGACAACGGAATATGGAGATTATACATTATGCCCAGAAAAGCACATCGCCCGACCCAATATTACAATTCTCAAAAACTAATCAGCCCTGGAGCTGTCGATGTCAGCGGAGTCATTATTACTCCAAGAGAATCGGATTTTATCGAATTAACCAATCAAGAAGCTGAAGATATACTAAAGCAAGTATCCATCACTCCTGAAACTACCCATTTTATATGCGATCAGCTAATAAAAATATAAGTATGCTTTTTCCCCATAAAATATCTCCATGGAAATGGATTCCTTCCTTATATTTTGCTCAAGGAATACCCTATGTCACAGTAATGACAATAGCCGTTATTTTTTATAAACGAATGGAAATTTCCAATACAGACATTGCTTTATATACCAGTTGGCTTTATTTACCATGGGTGCTAAAACCTTTATGGAGCCCATTTATAGATATCCTCAAAACTAAACGGTGGTGGATTATATCCATGCAAATACTAATTGGAGCTGGACTTGCCGGTGTAGCATTTTGTATCCCTGCTTCCCTCTTCTTTCAAGCGACATTAGCCTTCTTCTGGTTATTAGCTTTTGCTTCTGCAACTCACGACATAGCGGCCGACGGTTTCTATATGTTAGCACTCAACAGCCATGAACAATCCTTATATGTAGGTATCCGAAATACATTTTATCGAATAGCCATGATTTCCGGACAAGGTTTACTTATTATGTTGGCAGGAATTCTTGAAATACATACCGAGAATATCTCTTTAGCTTGGAGTATCACATTTTTCATTCTTTCCGGAATTTTTATCATGATTTGTCTATATCACAAGTACATTCTACCTTATCCGCCAGAAGATAAAGTTTCCGGAAATATCTATACTGCAAAAACGATATGGAAAGAATTTTTACAAACGTTTATCTCCTTTTTTAAAAAGAAAGAAATTGTCTCCGGACTATTTTTCATGTTAACATTTCGCTTATCAGAATCTCAACTATTAAAATTAGCGTCACCTTTCATGCTCGACCCCAAAGAAGCCGGAGGATTAGAACTAACTACCGGAGAAGTCGGACTCGTATATGGAACCGTCGGTGTATTGGCTCTTACTATCGGAGGAATTATTGGTGGTATAGTTGCTTCTCGCCAAGGCCTCAAGTTTTGGCTTTGGCCAATGACACTGGCTATAACACTCCCTAATTTAGTATATGTATATCTATCATATTTACAACCCAATAATCTGATACTAATCAACTCTGCAGTCGCAATAGAACAATTTGGATATGGATTTGGATTCACCGCTTATATGCTTTATATGATAAGTTTTGCCAACGGAAAACATAAAACAGCCCATTATGCCATCTGTACTGCATTTATGGCTTTGGGAATGATGCTACCCGGAATGATAGCCGGATGGCTACAAGATATGATCGGATATAAACAATTCTTTATTTGGGTTATGATATGTACACTACCGGCTTACTTATCAGTAGCATTTTTAAAAGTTGATCCCAAATTCGGAAAGAAATAAAATACTTTTTCTCACTAAGGATACTTTGAACTGAAAAAATATATAATTTCGCTATAAAAATATCTCAAAAATGGAAATAAATGATTTATACACTCTCTATAAACAATATCCTACAATAACCACAGATAGCCGGAAATGTGTACCCGGTTCTATTTTTTTCGCTTTAAAGGGTGAAAATTTTAATGGAAACCAATTTGCTACTCAAGCACTAAAAGAAGGTTGTTCTTATGCTATTGTAGATGAGGCCGATTATGTTACAGATGATAAACGCATCATATTAGTAGATAATTGTTTGTCAACCCTCCAAGCTCTCGCTCACTATCATCGGAAGATTTTGGGATTACCTATCATCGGTATTACAGGAACTAACGGAAAAACAACAACTAAAGAATTGACAGCAGCTTGCCTTGCTCAAAAATTTAATGTATTGGCAACTGAAGGTAACCTAAATAACCATATTGGGGTTCCTTTAACTTTATTGAAGCTAACCTCTTCTCACGAAATTGCAATCATCGAAATGGGTGCCAGTCATCCTGGCGATATAAAAGAGCTGGTAGAGATTACCGAACCCAATTACGGAATAATTACGAATGTAGGGAAAGCTCATTTACAAGGTTTCGGCTCATTCGAAGGTGTATTACAGACCAAATGTGAAATGTATGACTTTATACGAACACATAAAGGCCATATTTTTATACAACATGAAAACCTTTATTTACAGCCTCAAAGCAATGGCATCGAAAAAACAGAATATGGGATATCTGAAAATCTCTTTATCAGTGGAAGTATTATAGACTGTTCGCCATTTCTCTTCTTCGAAATGAAACATAATAATATATCTATAAAAATTCAAACACAGCTGATTGGTAGTTATAATCTCACAAATGCATTAGCTGCTGCTGCAATAGCCGTATATTTCGGAGTAAAGCCAAACAAAATAAAAGATGCTATCGAAACATACATTCCACAAAACAAACGTTCTCAATTACAAAAAACAAAATATAATACACTGATTATAGATGCTTATAACGCCAATCCTACCAGCATGGGAGCTGCTCTTGACAATTTTGTTCAAATAAAAGCTAACCACAAGGCCGTTATACTCGGGAATATGGGTGAACTCGGTATTGAAAGTGAAAATGAGCATCGAAAAATAATAGGCAGACTTCAAGAAGCAAACTTTGACAAAGTTTTATTATCCGGAAACGAATTCTGCAAAATAGATAATAATTTTGAATGTTTTTCCAGCACTAATAACCTAATTGAAGAACTTAAAAAGAATCCATTAAAAGGATATACAATTTTAATAAAAGGCTCAAGAAGTACTCAATTAGAACGGTGCATCGAATGGCTATAATCTCTTTTGAAATTACAATTTGTTATTTTTTTATAGCTAATAGTCAACATAAGAAGACAAAAATTTTATTCAAAATTCACATTCAATAGAGATAACTTAACACAAATATATCCTAACCAGACTTTCTAATATTTAAAGTTTTATTATTACTTTTGCGAACAAAGATGTTATTCCTAAACTATAAAAATAGGGAAACTCTTTAAAAATTTATTTTATTACTTATAAATAAAATAAGACAAAGACAATGTATACGGCTAAGTTCTTACCAGAAATAGAGCTTCGAAAAACTAAATTGCAAAATGCAATGAAAAATGCCGAAGCTGATGCAATGCTGATTAGCAGCAACACTAATTTATTTTATACATCGGGACGTATTTTCTGTGGATACACTTACATTCCTGTAGAGGGGGAGATACTATTCTTTGTACGTCGGCCTGTCGATCTCAAAGGTGATAACGTCATATATATACGTAAACCAGAAGATATACCTGCTATAATGCATGAACGAGGAATAAATATGCCTCAGAAACTCTTATTAGAAGATGACGTTCTTACTTATAATGAGAGAATACGCTTAGCGACAATTTTTACAAATGCCACTTTTGACAACAGTTCCCAAATTATACGGAATGTAAGAGCAATAAAGACTCCATACGAAATAGAGTTAATCCGTGAATCAGCAGCCAAACATGCAAGCATGTATCACCGTATACCAGCAGAATATAAAGATGGAATGTCCGATACAGAATTTTCCATAGAATTAGAACGGCTTGCTCGTTTACACGGCTCTTTAGGTATAGTTCGTATTTTTGGCTCAAGTATGGAAATATATATGGGCAGTTTACTTTCCGGAGACAATGCCGACACTCCATCTCCATACGATTTCGCATTAGGAGGTGCAGGACTAAACAGTTCTCTTCCTATCGGATGTAATGGAGCAATGATACGACCAGGAACAACCGTCATGGTCGATATAGGAGGAAATTTCACAGGATACATGTCTGATTTAAGCCGAGTATTTTCTCTTGGAGAAATACCAGAATTAGCACAAAATGCACATCAAGTGGCTTTACAAATACAAGATGCAATTATTGAAAAAGGTAGGCCTGGTGTCCCTGTAGCAGAACTATATGAATTAGCTTTGAACACCGCTAAACAAGCAGGCCTCGAAGAATATTTTATGGGACATAGGCAACATGCTGGTTTCATTGGCCACGGTGTGGGAATTGAATTAAATGAAAAACCGGTGTTGGCACCTCGTTCAAAAGAAATTCTAGAAGAAAATATGGTCTTTGCCTTAGAACCTAAATTCGTCATACCCCATGTTGGAGCTGTCGGTATCGAGAATACACTTTTAGTCACTAAAACGGGAATAGAAAAAATAACACATTGTCCTGAAGAAATCATCCCATTAGACTGAATCGATAAAATTCTCATTATATAGTTTCTTAAGGCATATTTATTCGAATCATTGATAAATATGCCTTTTTATTATACTTATTAAAAATAATCAAACAGATTTTGTACGTCAATTAAAATCTGTACTTTTGCACCCTGAAAACAAAAGCCAGTAATATACATGCAGCCAGATAATGCTTTTTTAAAAAAACATCTTAAAAATCCTATATTTCACCTCATATCTGAAACCGCGGATGTAATGAATATGCCTTGTTACATTATAGGAGGATATGTAAGAGACATTTTTTTAAAAAGAGAATCTAAGGATATCGATATCGTCACTTTAGGTAGTGGAATTGAACTGGCTACAGCACTCACTGAAAAGTTAGGCAAAAAAGCCTATCTTTCTGTTTTCAAAAATTTCGGCACAGCTCAGGTTAAATATAAAAATTTAGAAGTAGAGTTTGTCGGTGCACGCAAAGAATCATACAACAGAGATTCACGTAAACCTATTGTCGAAAATGGAACACTGACCGATGACCAAAATCGACGAGATTTCACAATAAACGCTTTGGCAATATGTTTAAACCAAAGCCATTTCGGTGAATTAACTGACCCTTTTGGCGGAATCAATGATTTAAAAGACAAAATCATACGTACTCCTCTTGATCCAGATATTACATTTAGTGACGACCCTCTACGTATGATGCGGGCCATACGTTTCGCGACTCAATTGGGGTTTGCGATAGAGAATAACACTTTTCAAGCTATATCTCGGAACAAAGAACGTATACACATTATATCAAAAGAACGCATAATCGATGAGCTGAATAAAATTATATCGTCAGAGCACCCGTCTACAGGTTTTCTTCTTCTTGATAAATGTGGACTTCTACCATTGATATTTCCTGATTTAGACGCTCTTAAAGGAATAGATACCCGTGGAGGACGGGGGCATAAAGATAACTTTTATCATACATTAGCTGTACTTGATAATTTATCGGCTCACAGCAATAATCTATGGTTGAGATGGGCTGCAATATTCCATGACATAGCCAAACCTGTAACTAAACGTTATGATGAAAAATTAGGATGGACATTTCATAACCATAACTTCATCGGAGCAAAAATGATTCCAGGGATTTTTCGAAAAATGAAACTTCCTCTTAATGAAAAAATGAAATACGTCCAAAAATTAGTTGAACTTCATATGCGTCCTATCATTTTAGCGGAAGATATAGTTACTGACTCTGCAGTCCGCCGGTTACTATTCGATGCAGGAGATGATATAGACGACCTTATGACTTTATGTGAAGCTGACATAACTTCAAAAAATAAAGAAAAAGTCAAACGTTTTCTGGATAATTTCGCCCTTGTACGCCAAAAGCTTAAAGAAATAGAAGAAAAAGACCGAATTCGAAATATGCAACCACCTATAAGTGGGGAAGAAATTATGAGAATTTTCAACTTAACTCCCTGTCGTATGGTAGGAGATATAAAGGCTTCTATTAAAGAAGCCATACTTGACGGTATTATTCCTAACGAACGTGATGCCGCTTACAAATATATGTTGGAATATGCTGAATCAATAGGGATAAAACCTATTGATTAAAAATGATAATTTACAAACAAAATATTTTCTGGATTATATATTAAAATACATCCCTTAAAATTATTCAAACATCGACACTGCATCATCCACACTCTGCAAAAATATAACTTTCCTATCTATAATAATCTCTTTCCTATTTTTACAAGAGTACGATTCATGATAACGTCTTGAAGATTTATTTCATAATTCCTTCCCGAAAAATATCTATTAATATAGGTCGTACACCACTAACAAAACATTCTACAGCAATCACCATCAAAATAAGTCCCATCAGTCTCATCATTACATTATTACCCGTCTCTCCTAAAAACCGGAAAAGCCGAGGTGATGTCCTAAGTATCCAATAAGTTATCAGAAAGACCAATGCAAGTACCCCGATCAAAACGATTTTATATATATAATTCTGAGCATCTTCCATAAGAACAATACCATTGGCTATAGCCCCCGGGCCACAAAGCATCGGTATGGCTAATGGAGTAATGGATATATCATCAACAAATGATTTCATTTCTTTCTCATTCAGCTTTATATGTGTATACTGGGCCTGAAGCATATCATAGCCAATTTTAAAAATAATAACGCCTCCTGCTATCCTGAAACCATTGGTAGAAATACCAAAAAATTGAAAAAGGAAACGGCCACATACTGTAAAAGCCAATAATATAACAAACGAAACAAGCGTAGCTTTCATTACGATTGCCTTCCTTTCCCGGTTGCTGCATCCCTCAGTCATTGACAGAAATACAGGCATAGTACCCAACGGATTTACCAATGTAAAGAAAGAAGTAAAACACAATAATGCAAAAGGCAATAAACTATCCATTACTATAAAACTTATTTAGACATTCCTAATGAATTTACAATTTACACTTTCAACAATTTGTCTTAAATTATACATAACTATTGCACTTATACTTTGACTTCTACATTACCATACGACGAGTAACTCTAAACTGCCTCATTATCCACACAATAAAGCTGCTGACTACAAAAGCCAATATCGCCATAATAATGATATAGAGAAATGTCGGCAAAGAAACCACTGACGTCAAAAAATCATATGCAACTTGTACAAAAACAAAGTGACATAAATATATGCCAAAAGTATATGATGCTAAACGCGATAACCAAACAACCGATGGAATGTTCATTTTTTGTATTATAACGAAAACCGGAAAAGTCATCATAAATACATTGATACCTGCAAAATACCAAACTATTTCAAGATAAGCATAATTCCCCGGAAAATACTTCTGAGTCAAAACATAACCCAAAGAAGTAATTAAATATCCGACAAAAAACATCGGCAGAGTAATGCATAACATTTTCTTCCAACTCCAATCTAACGGATATTTCACCAAATAATATGCCAATACTAAATAACCGATAAACCCTGATACATAATAAAACGTACCATAATCGTTCCAATCACAAATTCCCAATATTCCCATATTTCCAAAATTACCAGTATATCCCAATAACGGAGCAGCCATTTTGATATAAGGTAATAACAATGAAATACCCCAAACATATAAAAAAAGCTTTATATCTCGACGTGATGCTTGCTTTAACCATACATCCAATACAGGTATAATAAAATAAAGCCCTATCAGCATATAAAGATACCATAACGGAGTAGTATCATAATTAAAATTAAATATAAATGTATATATTTTCGTTAATGTTGCACCGAAAACATAATTCTCAGGATCAATCAATGGACTATGCGAAGTTGTAATAAAATTCAAATAAATATAATACAATAAAGGTAATACAACAGACCAAAAAATAAGAGGAATAAGGATTCGACCAATTCGTTTCTTATAAAAATCTCCCATACTTATTCGCACTGGAAATAATAATACCCCAGACATCATAACAAACAAAGGTACACAAGCTCGAACAAAACTCCCAGAAAATACACCTGTCAAAAATGTGCTTCTATCATTATCAAATTGTGCTACAAAAGGGTCACAACAATGCGAAAAGACAACTAAAAAACATGCCACAACCCGCAACAAATCGACCCATCCAATATTTTCCCGTTTACTTATTTCCATGATATTATCTTGTTATATTTCAATATTTTACTTTATATCCTGTATTCGTGTTATTTTTACACCGACATCCTTAATATTCTGAATAACATCTTCTCTCATGCCTTGCTGTATAAGTATCGGATATTTACCAGGAACAGAAAAGCGAACTCTCTTTTTAAAAGGGATTTCCTGCTGATAAGAGGGTCCCCAACCTGAACCATACCATTTTCCATAAACATCAGCCAAACGGCATTCTAACGTATCAGTACGTTGCTTCCCCTCTCCATCAGTATATACAATAAACAACCACAAATTACTATACGCATAATCATTGGTATATCTCAGAGACACATCTATATCGTATAAACTTAAAGTATCTTCAATTTCAGGAGAAAACCTCTGTATCTCCCTCTTATCCCATCCCCTCTCTGGAAGATGATTGAATGAATGATATATGACTCCACTATCACTACAAGCACATAACAGAGCCACCCAAACAATACTTATTAATATTCTATTCCCCGCTATTTTCACGATTCTGCTTCGATTGATCATTCACAGGTTTCCGCACAGGTTTCGGTTGATTGCCATTTCCTCCTTCACCATTCACATTCGTTCTCTTTACAAAGTTTTTTTTCTTTCGTTTATTATTCCCATTCGATTTCTTTTTTGCCTTGTCAAAACGCGTAAGGCTATCCTGACCAACAACATCTTCAAAATCCTTACGAACAGGTTCTTTATTAGTCTCTATTTCCAAACTATCTGGCCGTACACCTCGCTTATTCAAAGCTATAATCTCAAAAACCCGAGATGCATCCAAAGTTACCAAATTAGCAGCCATATCCTTACTTGAGGAATAAGTCATCTGACGTTTGAAAATATCTGTTTTAAAATGATAATATACTGCATCTTTTGTCTCTAAAGGAATCTCCTTCGAGGGTAATTTTTTCTGACTTTCTACATAAGCATCCACCTCGTAGTTCAAACAACACTTCAACTTAGCACATTGACCTGCCAACTTTTGAGGATTTAATGAAATATCCTGATAACGAGCTGCACTTGTAGCTACAGAAACAAAACTCGTCATCCAGCTGGAACAACACAATTGACGTCCACAAGGTCCTATTCCACCTATCCTTCCAGCTTCCTGCCGAGCTCCGATTTGCTTCATCTCAATACGAACCTTAAAAACTTCCGCCAATACTTTTATCAACTGTCTAAAATCAACCCGGTCATCTGCAATATAATAAAAAATTGCTTTATTACCATCCCCCTGATATTCTACATCTCCAATCTTCATATTCAGATTCAAATCCTCTGCTATCTTACGAGCTCGGAGCATTGTATCATGTTCTTTGGCCTTTGCTTCTTCGCATTTTTCCAAATCGTTTGGTTTCGCTTTCCGATAAATCCTCTTCAAATCTGGATTATCAAGTTTCACTCCATTCTTTTTCATCTGCAGTAAAACCAATCGGCCTGTCAATGTAACAACTCCAATATCATGTCCAGGGTTCGCTTCAACAGCTACAATATCTCCTTTTTCAAGCTTTATATGAGTGGAATTTTTATAATATCCTTTTCTTGTATTCTTAAACTGCACTTCCACCATCTCCGTATCATTATGCGATTCCGGCAAATCAGCTAACCAATCATAACAATATAACTTGTTAGCCTGATCTCGACAACAACATTTTTTTTTCGGAGTCTGGTTACTTATATTATTATCTGACGAATTGTCCATTGTATTATATTTTAATTACACAAACCACAGACCACACAAAAAGTTTTGAGTGACATCTGTGGTTTGTGCCGTTATATTATGCCTTAAAGCAATAACTTTATATCATTTATTTTGCAAAGCTTACCGCACGAGTTTCCCGTATAACGGTAATCTTAACCTGACCTGGATAAGTCATTTCGTCTTGAATCCGTTTAGCTATTTCCGTTGACAGGTTTTCAGTCTCTGCATCATCAATTTTATCAGCCCCCACAATTACCCTCAATTCTCGGCCAGCCTGTATTGCATATGTTTTCAATACTCCCGGATATGAAAGCGCCAATTGTTCAAGGTCATTTAATCTCTTTATATAGGCCTCAACAATCTCACGACGGGCACCAGGTCTTGCGCCCGAGATAGCATCACACACTTGTACTAAAGGAGCAATAAGACTACTCATTTCCACTTCATCATGATGAGATCCAATGGCATTACAGATGTCAGGTTTCTCTTTGTATTTTTCAGCTAATTTCATTCCTAATAAAGCATGTGGCAACTCCGGCTCCTCATCAGGAACCTTTCCTATATCATGTAGTAATCCAGCACGCTTCGCTTTTTTAGGATTCAAACCAAGTTCGCTCGCCATCACTGCACATAAATTGGCTGTCTCCCGAGAATGTTGCAATAAATTCTGTCCATAAGAAGAACGGTATTTCATCTTACCTACTAAACGAATCAATTCAGGATGCAGACCATGAATTCCTAAATCTATTGCTGTACGTTTTCCCGTCTCTATAATTTCTTCCTCTATTTGTTTCCTAACTTTTGTAACAACTTCTTCGATACGTGCAGGATGGATACGCCCATCGGTAACTAACTGATGCAACGCCAAACGGGCAATCTCGCGCCGAACAGGATCAAAAGCAGACAGGACAATTGCCTCCGGAGTATCATCTACAATTATCTCAACACCAGTAGCAGCTTCTAGAGCCCGGATATTACGCCCTTCACGACCTATAATACGCCCTTTTATTTCATCCGATTCAATATGGAACACCGTTACTGAATTTTCTATTGCCGTTTCTGTAGCAACTCGTTGTATACTCTGAATAACAATCCGTTTAGCTTCTTTATTAGCTGTCAACTTGGCTTCATCCATTATATCATTAATATAAGATGCAGCCTCAGTCTTTGCTTCTTCTTTCAATGATTCTATTAATTTTTCTTTCGCTTCGTCAGCAGAAAGGCCCGATAAATGCTCTAATTTCTCAACCTCTGTTTTATGTAACCGTTCCAACTCCTGTTTCTTCTTTTCAATTACTTCAAGTTGGGCATCCAAATTTGACCGTATAGCATCAGCCTCAGCTTTTTTACGCTGCAATTCCTGCTGCTGTTGATTTAACTGTAATTCTCGTTGTTTCGCTTTAGCTTCAGCCGACTGCAATTTAGCATTACGAGCATTAGCTTGTTTTTCCATATCAGCCTTCAAGTGAAGAAATTTCTCTTTCACTTCAAGCATCTTATTTTTCTTTATAACTTCAGCCTCTTTACCGGCCTCCTCAATAATTGATTTTACTCTGGACTTCAGTAAGGTTTTGTAGATAACGTAAACCAAACCGCCACCTAACAACAAACAACCAATACCGATTCCAATTAATAGTATGTATTCCATCTGTTCGTATTTAATTATTATAAAAAAGCACTACAAACAAGGCTATAACACCTTGATGCAGTGCAGGAAAATTCATTGTTTATATTTTATTAATCGTTTTTCAAATAGCCTCCTAAATTCTCATCCAGCTCCTTAATTGATTGGGCTAACATATCCACATCCCGTGATTCTTTCATTTTTAGATATGCATATGATAATTCCAATGCCGTCATACTCAGAAAATCCTGTTGGGTTTTCGTTTTATCTGCGCCTAAACGCCCTGTATAATTAGCAAGTTTTATCTCTATCAATTTTGCCGCTTTCCTGATAAGCTCTTCTTCCTCTGGTCTAATAAAAAGAGTATGCGAACTTCCGGCTATTATCAAATTAATTTTTAACTTATCGTTCATAGCATCTATTCATTTAATAAAGAGATGCACTTATCGATTTCCCGCACTAATTTGTTGAACCTGTTTCGAGCTTCACGGACATCACTATCTCCAAATGCAAGTCCTTTTGCCGTTTTCAGGTTCCGGTATTTGATATTCATCTCCTCTAATTCCTTTCGTAAAGCCGATATTTCTTCAGACTGTTCTGCTATATGCATTTCCATCGCTTCCGCTCTTTCCTTCAGCTCCTCATGACGCCTCATCAATTCCCTGATTTTTGCGCCTAAAGTAACCAATAACAATTTTGGATTATCGGACATTTTATATCAAATTCTACACAAATATAGAGATTATCATCGAAAATTAAAATATATAGCCGAATATTTTAACTCTTTATTTAAAAATCAGAACATACAAACATTTATTTCTATACATTTAATTATGATAAAGAATTAAGGCCGAAGAGCCAGGAACTAAAATTTTTCCACCAAACGTTTTTCCTATACCATCTTCATCAATCTTTCCATCCTTCCCAACTATAATCCACTCCTCTTTTGGTATTTCTATTTGTTTATCCATTTTATTTCCATTAAACACCACTAAAATTTCTTTCCACAAATCGTCATTTGCGTACTCGCCCAGAGTATAAGCAATCACTCCATTTTGCCCCGTATCTAAAAAATGCAGCTTTTCTTGTATATCTTCGGTACGTTGCATCCGAAATGCTGGATGATTTTTTCTCAAAGAAATAAGAGCTTTATAATAGGTATATAGATCCTTATATATACTCTTATTGGTCCAATTTATTTTATTGATAGAATCCGGAGATTGAAAAGAATTATGTACTCCCTTTTTAGAACGGAAAACTTCTTCTCCATTAAACATAAAAGGTACGCCTTGAGAAGTAAACACAATCGTTTGTGCCAATTTATCATATTTCAATAAATCTTCTTGTGAAGCATCCGGATTAGAAATTTGCAATTTATCAACCAAATTCAAGTCATCATGACTCGATACATAATTTATAGACTGATATGGATGAACGGAATAAGGTGCTGAAGAATAATTTACTTTTCCATAATTTATTTGAGGATGAGATGTTGCAGCAACAATTCCAAACTTAACACTTTCATCCAACGTAGTATCTCCTGTTGCAAATCCTCTCATTACATCATCCTTGAAGCTTCCCTTTATGCCATCTCGTATGTCATCATTAAAAACAGCAATCCCAGGCATCTGAGCAGCATTTTTTTTCAAAGCTCTTTTTTCCTCTGGATAAGGAGATGGTCCAGCCGTCCACCCTTCACCATATATAAAAATCGTAGGATCAATTTCATCTAACGCTTTCCGTACCTGATTCATTGTTTCCAAATCATGTATCCCCATTAAATCAAAACGAAAACCATCTACATGAAACTCCTTTGCCCAATATTTAACCGATTCTACAATATATCGTCTCACCATTTCCCGTTCTGAAGCTGTCTCGTTTCCACAATGAGCAGCATCGGAATAACTTCCGTCCGGATTATGTCTATAAAAATAGCCTGGAACTGTCAAACTAAAATTCGATTCATCATTTTTATATGTATGATTATACACTACGTCCATAACTACCCGTATTCCATTTTTATGTAAAGACTGTATCATTTTTTTCATTTCTCGTATACGAGTCTCCGGAGTGTAAGGGTCTGTTGAATATGAGCCTTCTGGTACATTATAATTTTGAGGATCATATCCCCAATTATACACATTTTCATTTAATTTGCGTTCATCTATAGAACCAAAATCGTATGAAGGTAATATATGAACATGAGTTACCCCCAAATCCTTCAGATGATCTATTCCTGTCATTTCTCCCGAAGGGCTTTTTGTCCCTTCTTCGGTCAATGCTAAAAATTTTCCACGATTTTGGATACCGGACGTAGAATCGATAGAAAAATCCCTATGATGCATTTCATAAAGAATAATATCACTAAAACTATTTAATGCCGGTCTTTGGTCATTTTCCCAACCATCTGGATTTGTAGCTGCCATATCTATAATAGCCGCCCTTTTACCATTCACACCTACTGCTTTATTCCATATACCAGGAGTTTCAGCCAGCCATTTACCATTTTCCTTTATCTTAAAAGTATAAAACTTTCCATAAAGTTGTCCCTTTAAGGTAGCTCTCCATGGGTCTTTGCCCGACTTTCGAATCATTTTTATTATTTGTTCAGGCTCCCCAGTTTCACCATTATCATATATTCGCAATTCCACCTCCTCCGCGGCCGGAGACCACAAAGCAAAATTTGTTTCATTATCAGAAACTTTCACCCCCAAATCATCTCCCCAATATGATGGATAATCGCTATAATCTGTATACGGCATTCTTTTTCGATGGCAACTTCCAATAAATATCAAAGACAAAAGTATCCAATAAATAATAGTTTTCATATATAACAAAATAAGTTTTTCATTTTATAACAGTATTTTCCATTAAATAGTTTAGTCCATATCGCACCTACGAAATTTTACATTCTTACTATCATGAGTGTACATTCAACGCAGGCCAATCGATTTGCTTTCACTCTCGTTCATATTATCTTTATATCTTTGTACAAAAAATACCAGATATTTATGAAATTACTTTGGATAGACTTAAATAGCTCTTACGCCCATGCATCTCTAGCATTGCCTGCGCTACACGCCCAAATGCAAAACGAAAAATCCATTGAATGGTCAGTTATATCTGCAACTATCAACGAAAATATTGGAATGGTAGTAAAAAATGCAGCAAAATACAAACCAGATATTATCGCTGCCACAGCATGGCTCTTTAACCGAGAGTTTTTGCTCCATGTTATATCTCGCCTAAAAGCAATTTATCCCGAAACTACCGTTATACTCGGCGGTCCCGAATTTTTAGGAGACAATTACGACTTTCTTTCTATACACCCATATATCAATTGTGTATTCAGAGGAGAAGGAGAAGAATATTTCCCTAAATGGATTGATATTTGGGACAATCAGGCCCAATGGAATACTATAACAGGATTGTGCTATTTCGATAACTCTCAAAAATATCATGACAATGGCACAGCCCGAGTTTTGAAATTTGATAAATTAAAATATCCTGAATCCAGCTGTTTTTTCAATTGGAATAAGCCTTTTGTTCAATTAGAAACGACAAGAGGATGTTTCAATACATGTGCTTTTTGTGTCAGCGGAGGAGAAAAACCTGTAAGAACATTGCCCGTAGAAACAATACGTATGAGATTACAAAACATTAAATCTCACGGAATACAAAATGTCAGAATCCTTGACCGCACATTCAATTATAACACAGCTAGAGCGAAAGAACTTTTAGCCCTCTTCTCTGAATTTGAAGGTTCTATTCGTTTTCACTTAGAAATACATCCTGGACTATTAAATGCAGAAACTAAAAACACATTAAAAAACATGCCTAAAGGAATTTTACACTTGGAAGCGGGAATTCAAAGTTTACACGAGGAGGTATTAGACTGTTGCCGTAGGAAAGGAAATTTAAAAAATTCCCTTGACGGACTACAATTTCTTTGTAATCTACCTAATATGGAAACCCATGCAGACCTGATAGCGGGACTGCCACTATATCATTTTGACCAAATCATAAGTGACATTTATACTTTAGCACAATTCGGAGCAGGAGAAATTCAACTCGAATCGCTAAAATTATTACCAGGAACAGAAATGCGTCGCAGAGCTGAAGAATTAGGTATCCATTATTCACCTCTTCCACCATACGAAGTTTTAGAAACGGCATCAATATCCATTGAAGAGTTACAACAAGCCAGGCTCATTTCTCGTCTACTCGATGGATATTATAATACTCCTATATGGAAAGATATTACAAGAAAATTAATAATATCTGAGAAAGATTTTATTCTACACTTTCTCAAATACCTTATAAAGTCAGATGTTATAGACAAACCTTTAAGTATCGAAAAAAGAGGGTTATTACTTTATGATTTCTGTAAAAAAGAATATTCATCTTATACATCCGACGTAGCGTTTGCTTGGATAAAAGCCGGAATGTCCCTAAAAAAAGAACCTGCCGAAAACATAAAAACCAAAGGACAAACTCCTCCTAATAATTGGAAAATAATACAAGGCAAATATCATAAAGATATGAAACTTTACATGTTACCCTCTCTCGAAAATAAATATTGGTTTGGTTACGACCCTCTAAAAAAACAGTTCATTCCTGATATGATAGCTATCTCTAATTGACAAAAAAAGTTTACAGATAAAAATTATTTCTGAAAAAGCACAAAAATTATGCATTGAGTTTATTACTATTTAGCATATTTCACTACATTTGTTTGCTCTCAAAAACGAATAAAATGCAGGAATTTATTAATTATTTACAAGATAATCTTCAACTATCCTCACTTCAAACAGAATTTTTGAAGACACAAATAGTTCCTCAGCATTTTAAAAAGGGAGAAATACGGGTGAATCCTTCTGAATTTGATGAACAAATATATTATATTAAAAAAGGCGGATGCCGTAGTTTTTATTTAAAAGATGGGAAAGACATTACTTTCTCATTTGCTTTTGAATCGAACCTACTCATATCCGTACGTTCTAAATTAACAAAAAAAGACTATCCTGAAATTATAGAATTTCTCGAAGATACAGAAGCTTTCTCTTTAAAATTGCTTCCTTTTGATGAACTTTGTAAAGACTATCCTCAATTTGCTCGGTTCTCATTAACCATTTTATATCGTTATAACACTTTTTTAGAAGAAAGAATTATAAATTTACAATGTAAAACTGCAAAAGAACGTTACGAATGGTTACTTTCCAAATATCCAAAACTTTTACAAAAAGCAACTTTAGGACATATAGCCTCGTTTTTAGGCATTACTCCGGAGACTCTCAGCCGAATTCGTGCAGACAAGAGTTATAACATTTAGAAATAAACAAAAACTTTTTTTTTATTTAATAAACAATTTAACAAAAATATCTTTTAACCACCTTTATTATTATAGCCTTTATTTTTTTGACAAATATCAAAAAATAGTAATAAGAATCAGGGTAATTTTGCATACAATTTTATCCGTGATGGATAAAACTAATAGGTTTTCAAAATAATAATTATATCAATAGAAGATAACATCAAAACAAGCAGACAATGAAAATTAGCAAATCTATGATTATTCAATCTCAAAGAGTAATTTTAATCGCTTTGTCTCTCTCTCTTTTTGCCTGTGGCAAAAAAGGACAAACTTTACCTAACGCAGCTCAAGAGTATGCTGTTGTTACGCTCAAACCAACAGCCATAGAGCTAAACAACAGTTATCCAGCAACAATAAAAGGTTGCCAGGATATCGAAATTCGTCCAAATGTAAGTGGATTCATCACTAAATTATGTGTAGATGAAGGTGCATTGGTACGGAAAGGACAACTTTTATTCGTCATTGACCCCGTTCAATATCAAGAAGCTGTAAAAGTAGCTGAAGCAAATGTAAAAGTAGCTGAAGCAAATGTAGCTACAAATGAACTTACCGTCAAAAATAAAAGAGAACTTGAAAAGAAAAATATCATTAGTGATTACGATTTACAAATGGCTGAAAATCAGCTAGCAACTCAAAAAGCGACATTAGCTCAAGCTCAGGCACAACTGACCAACGCAAGAAACAATCTTTCTTATACTCAAGTCACAAGCCCATCAGACGGAATCGTAGGAAATATACCTTTCCGTGTCGGAAGTTTGGTAAGTCCATCATCTGCAACCCCTTTAACAGTCGTATCTGATTTTTCTAAAATGTTTGTCTACTTCTCAATGAATGAAAAACAAATTTTAGAGCTTACTCGCCAAGGAAAAGGTGCTTTATCTCAAATGCCTGAAGTAGAGTTACAATTAGCAGACGGTAGCATCTATTCAGAAAAAGGAAAAATCGAAACATTAAGTGGTGTTATCGACCAAACAACTGGAGCAGCAAGCATTCGTGCCACATTTTCAAATCCAGAAAGAGTATTGCGGAGTGGTGGTTCGGGAAATATATTGGTTCCTGTTAAAAACGATTCTGCAATTGTAATTCCTCAAAAGGCAACATACGAAATACAAGATAAAAAATATGCTTTTGTAGTAAATGATAGCTCTGTTGTAAAAATTGTAGGAATTGAAATCCTTCCTATTAATAATGGACAACAATATGTTGTGACCTCTGGGTTGAAAGCCGGAGACCGAGTAGTGGTTGAAGGTGTAGGTACTACTGTAAAAGACGGTATGACCATCAAGCCTATTACCCCTGAAGAATCCGCTGCCAAAATTCAGCATGCAGCGCAACAAGCATCAGCCATGGGCGCAGCTAAAAAATAAAGATTCATCGTCTATCATTTTATCAAACGGAAAAATTAATCCGTATTAAATACAGAAAATTATGAAATTAGACAGATTTATAAAGCGGCCGGTATTGTCAACGGTTATTTCTATTCTAATCGTTATTTTAGGTATTCTGGGCTTAGTATCATTACCTATAACCCAATATCCGGATATCGCTCCTCCTACAGTTCAAGTAAGTACAACTTATACTGGTGCTAATGCACAAACTGTATTAAACAGTGTTATCGCTCCTTTGGAAGAACAAATAAATGGTGTAGAAAACATGATGTACATGACTTCTACGGCTTCAAATAATGGAGAAGCAACCATCCAAGTATATTTCAAGCAAGGAACCGATCCTGACATGGCAGCAGTCAATGTGCAGAATCGTGTAGCTAAAGCCCAAGGATTTCTTCCAGCAGAAGTAACCCAAGTCGGTGTGATTACCAGTAAACGGCAAACCAGTATGTTGATGGGTATCTCCGTCTTCAGTTCTGATAACCGATACGACGAAACTTTTCTGCAAAATTATGTAAAAATCAATCTTATCCCTCAAATTCAACGTGTTGCCGGAGTAGGTGATGCAATGGTAATGGGTGCTGATTATTCCATGCGTATTTGGCTGAAACCAGATGTGATGGCTCAATATAAATTAATGCCAAGCGATATTTCTGCAGCTCTTGCCGAGCAGAATATCGAAGCGGCTCCCGGTCAATTTGGAGAAAGTGGAAATCAATCTTTCCAATATATCATGAGATATAAAGGTCGATTAGAAACGCCCGAAGAATTTGAAGACATTGTAATACGAGCTACGGAAAGCGGAGAAGTTCTACGTTTAAAAGATGTCGCACGTATAGAATTAGGAGGTTTGACATACGGCTTCGGAACTCGGACTAATGGACATCCAGGGGTCACGGCCATGATATTCCAGACTGCAGGATCGAACGCTACAGAGATTATCAATAATATCAGTAAAATCCTTGAAGATTCATCTAAAGATTTTCCTCCCGGAGTAAAATATGATGTGTTACTGAATGCCAATGATTTCTTATATGCATCTATTCATGAAGTATTAAAAACGTTGATCGAGGCATTTATTTTAGTATTCCTTGTAGTATTCATTTTCTTACAAGATTTCCGTTCCACATTAATACCAGCCATTGCTATACCGGTAGCATTGATAGGTACTTTCTGTATTCTGTCTCTCATCGGATTCAGTCTGAACTTGTTGACCCTCTGTGCACTTGTGCTAGCAATCGCGATAGTCGTCGACGATGCGATAGTCGTCGTCGAAGCGGTACATGCAAAACTCGACCAAGGTTACAAGTCTCCTGTCAAAGCATCTATCGATGCCATGAATGAAATATCCGGTGCTATCGTATCCATTACATTAGTGATGATGTCCGTATTCATTCCTGTAAGTTTTATGCCAGGAACATCCGGAACATTCTTCCGCCAATTTGGATTAACGATGGCTATATCTATTGGACTTTCTGCTATTAATGCATTGACTTTGAGTCCTGCTCTTTGTGCCTTATTCCTGAAACCTCATCAAAAAGATGAAGAAGGGAAAAAAGTCAAAATGAGTCTAATGAAAAGGTTCCATACTGCATTTAATACAGCTTATGATATAACCCTTGAAAAATATAAAAAGGGTATCATGATTTTCATCAACAAAAAATGGTTAGGATTTGGAGCTGTAATTGCCAGTATTGTAATATTAGTTGCATTGATGAAAACAACACCTACTGGACTTGTACCCAATGAAGATACAGGAACATTCTTTGTTGTAGTCGATATGCCTCCGGCAACTTCACTCGAAAGGACTCAAGCAGCATTGGCAAAAATAGACAGTCTAATTGCTGCTAATCCCGCTGTTAAAAGTCGTACAGAAATTGCAGGCTATAGCTTTATTTCAGGTCAAGGAAGTTCATATGGAACATTTATTTGTAAGCTTAAACCATGGGATGAACGAAGCAAAGGACAGGATGTAACATCAGTTACTGGTATGCTCTATATGCAAGCCATGAACTTGATAAAAGATGCTCGTGTTCTGGTATTTGCTCCTCCAATGATACCAGGATATAGTGTAACTAATGGTTTCGAATTTAACTTACAAGATAAAACTGGAGGTGATTTGGACCGTTTCTATTCTGTTGCTCAAAGTTTCTTGGCAAAACTAAATGAACGTCCGGAAATTGCAGCAGCGCAAACATCATTTAATCCAAACTATCCACAATATATGGTAGACATCGATGCAGCAAAATGTAAACAAGCTGGTATCAGTCCTAGTACATTATTATCTGCATTACAAGGTTACTATGGTGGATTATATGCATCAAACTTCAATCGTTTTGGTAAGCTATACCGTGTCATGATACAAGCTGATGCCAATTTCCGTGTAAGTCCTGAAACACTGAATCAGATTATGATACGTAATGGGAACGAAATGGCCCCGATTACCCAATTCATGACATTGCGCAAAGTATATGGACCGGATAATATCAAGCGATTTAACATGTTCACATCTATGACTGTTAATGGTTCTCCTGCACCGGGATATAGTTCAGGGCAAGCCATCCAAGCAATTGAAGAAGTTGCCAAAGAAACTCTGCCTTCGGGATATGGATACGAATACTCCGGTATGACACGAGAAGAACAAAGTACAAGTGGTAGTACTACATATTTGATATTCGTACTATGTTTCGTATTCGTTTATCTTTTATTAAGTGCACAATACGAAAGTTACATCTTGCCATTAGCTGTTATACTTTCTGTTCCATTTGGATTAATGGGAAGTTTCATTTTTGCCCAATTTATGGGAGTAGAAAACAATATCTATATGCAAATTGCATTGATTATGTTGATTGGTCTTTTGGCTAAAAATGCTATCCTTATTGTCGAATTCGCACTCGAACGGAGACAAACAGGAATGAGTATTGTTTCTGCTGCAGTTCTTGGTGCTTCTGCCCGTTTACGTCCTATATTGATGACCTCATTAGCTATGGTTATTGGATTACTACCCATGATGTTCGCTCATGGTGTCGGGGCAAATGGTAACAGTACTTTAGGTACCGGAGCTATCGGAGGTATGCTAATCGGTATGATTTGCCAGATATTCATAGTTCCTACACTATTTGTTGCATTCCAAACGCTACAAGAGAAATTCAAACCGATGGAATGGAAAGATCTGGACAATACAGAACTGGAAGCCGATATCGAACAATATATTAAATAAGTAAGAATTTGTACAGAAACGGTTTTTAAAGATAAAAAGAATGAAGAAACAAATTTTATATACCGTATGTCTGGCAGCTTTGATGAGTAGCTGCCACATATACAAATCCTATGATCGGCCCGAAATTGATACAAAAGGTCTTTACCGAGATCCTCTCTCTGTAAATGATACGCTTACTTCAGATACGACTAATATGGGCAATCTACCGTGGAAAGAAGTATTCACCGATCCTAAGTTACAAGAAATTATACAATTAGGCTTAGATCAAAATACGGATTTACAGAGTGCCATGTTAAATGTAAAACAAGCTGAAGCAAGTTTTATGAGTGCACGTATGGCTTATGCTCCCTCTCTGGTTTTATCACCACAGGGAGGAGTTAGTAGCTTTAATAAATCAAATCCAACATGGACATGGTCTGCTCCGGTCGCAGCCAGTTGGGAAATTGACTTATTCGGGAAATTGCTTAACTCAAAGCGTAAAGCAAAAGTTGCTTTACTACAAAGTGAAGCTTATAAACAAGCAGTACAAACGCAAGTAATATCTGCTATCGCAAATTATTACTATACCTTACTGATGTTAGACAAACAGCTATCTATCACAGAAGAAACATCGGTAATTTGGGACAAAAGCTTAGAAACCATGCGAGCAATGAAAGAAGCCGGAATGGTTAATGAAGCTGCAATTGTACAAAGTGAAGCAAACAGTTATATGGTCAAAGCTTCAATCCCAGACATAAAACAACAAATAAAAGAAGCAGAAAACGCATTATCTTTGCTTCTAAAACAGGCTCCTCAAAAAATAGAAAGGGGTTCTATAGATGAACAAAATTTCCCAGAAGTTTTAAATGCGGGAATTCCAGCACAATTATTGGCTAACCGGCCGGATGTAAAAGCCGCAGAAATGGCACTTGCCATGGCTTACTACGGAACAAATGAAGCCCGTGCAAATTTTTATCCGCAAATTTCCATTTCCGGGACATTAGGATGGACAAATCAAGCTGGAAATATGATAGTCAACCCAGGAAAAATGATTTTGTCAGCTTTAGGTTCTCTCACACAACCACTTTTTTACCGTGGAGCCAATATTGCTCAACTAAAAATAGCTAAAGCTCAACAAGAAAGTGCAAAACTAAGCTTTGAACAGGCAATTCTAAATGCAGGAAGTGAAGTTAGCAATGCTTTAACTTCCTATGAATCTGCAAAAGAAAAGAGTATTCAACGCGAAAAACAAATAAATTCTTTAGAAAAATCGGTTGAATATACACAACAATTGTTAACTTTAGGGACATCGACATA